>DATAXF010000044.1:0-55180 GCA_036273095.1 Steroidobacteraceae bacterium
CTCATCGAGATCCACGAGCAGATCGACCGCGAGTACCCGGGGCAGGTGGACCTGACGGAGCTGTTCGATTTCCCGACCATCGCCGAGCTCGCCCGCCATTTGGAGAGCAAGCTCGGCGCGGCGGCCTGATCATCCAAAATCGAGTCTCATCGACAGATCGACGGCGCGCACGTTCTTGGTCAGGCCGCCGGACGACACGAAATCGACTCCGGTCGCGGCAATGGCGCGCACCGTCTCCAGGCTCACGCTGCCGGAGGCTTCGAGCGCCACCGGCCTGCCGAGGGAGCGGTTGCGGGCCACCGCGGCCGCCAGATCCTCCAGGCTGAAGTCATCGAGCAGCACGATGTCAGGTCCGGCGCGCAGCGCCTCCTCCAGCTCCTGCAGCGATTCGACTTCGACCTCCACTTTGATGCCATGCGCCAGCCGCCGGGCGGCAGCGATGGCGGCGGTGATCGAGCCCGCGGCGGCAATGTGGTTCTCTTTGATGAGCACCATGTCGTAAAGACCCATGCGGTGGTTGCTGCCGCCGCCGCACCGCACGGCGTACTTCTGTGCGGTACGCAGGCCCGGGAGGGTTTTACGGGTATCGATGACTCTGCAGCCGGTGCCGGCGACCGCGGCGGCGAAGCGGCTTGCCTGGGTGGCGGTCGCCGAGAGGAGCTGCAGGAAATTGAGCGCGATGCGCTCGCCGGTGAGGATCGGCCGCGCGGGGCCTTCGATCTCGAAGATCACCGCCGCGGCCGCGACCCGCTCCCCATCCGCCGCTCGCCAGTGGAGGCGAATGCCGGCGTCCAGACGGCGAAAGGTCTCCTCGACCCAGGGGCGGCCGCAGAGCACCGCATCCTCGCGGGTGACCACGCGGCCCCTCACCCGCTGGTCCTCAGGGACGAGCTGCGCCGTGACATCGCCGCTCCCTATGTCCTCTTTGAGCGCCGCCGCTACCTGCTCAGGCAGGTCGGCCGGCGCCGTGAGGTCGGGGGCCGGTGCGGGTGCGGTCGGGCTCATTGCTGAAGCCTAGCACGCGCGAACCCAGGCATCAGGGACGTGCCCCGCCGCCCTGGGTGGCGGAGCTTTGGGCAAAAACCACGCTTTTTGCCCAAAGCAGCGCTGGGCCGGGCAGGAGCCCGGATCCAGCGCGTCAAACAATCCGAACTCCTAGCAATCCGCTGCAGCCGCGAAGGTTGGCTGCCGCCCCCCCGGGTATCGTCTGCCAGAGTTCATACCTAGAAAATCGGGGGCGACGCAGATGATAAACACCGGATCGAGGTGCGGCGGCGCCAAGGCGGCCGTGACGCAGCGGCGCGTGCTCACCACTGTGGGTGCGGCGGTATGCATTGCGCTCTACGGGGCAGCCCTTCCGGTCCGCGCCGATGATGCCGGCCCGGCACCGCAAGGGGCGGCGGCCGTCGCGGCCGACGACAGCAACTCAGGCGCACCGACTCTGCAGGAGATCACGGTGACCGCCAGCCGCCGGACTCAGACCGAGGAGTCGGTTCCCTACAGCCTGACGGTCATCACGCCGCAGCAGCTCGACAACGCCAACGTGACCGACATCTCCTCGCTCACGAGCCAGGTGCCGGGCCTCAGCATGTACGACTTCGGGGCGCGGTTCGCCGGCGCCACGGTGCCGATCATCCGCGGCATCAACGCCACCGGCGAGCCGCGGGGATTTCGCTCCTTCGAGCAGAGCCCGGTGGGAGTCTATGTCGACAACTCCCCGATGGACGATTACATCGGGCTCATCGACCTGCAGCGCATCGAGGTGCTGCGCGGCCCGCAGGGCACGCTCTACGGTGCCGGATCGCTCGGCGGCGCGATCCGGCTGATCCCCAACGACCCGGAGCTCAACACGGTTTCCGGACAGGTGGAAGCGGGCGGGGACCGCATCGCGAACTCGAGCGGCAACGGCTACACCGTCGATGGGGTCCTCAACCTGCCGCTGGGGCACGAGATGGCTTTGCGCGTTGCCGCGAAGTACGACTCTCAGCCCGGCTGGATCGACGTCTACGGGCTGATGGCGCGCAGCGGCACCGGCGTCAGCGCCATCCCCAAGCTTGCCGATCCCTCCGATCCGGTCGACAGCTCCGGCATCTACAGCAACCGCTCCGACTGGAACTTTCAGAAGACCTTCACCGGCCGCGCGTCGCTCCTCTGGCAGCCCGTCGAGAGCTTCAAGGCCGTGCTCGCTCTGCTGCACACCGGCCTGCGCGGTGATGGCGGCCCGCAGGTAAACCGCGACTTTCCGGGCGGCCCGTCGCCGATCGATCCCAACGAGATCATGCCGGCCGGCGGACCCTACCAGGAGTTCTCCCAGGTCGACCAGCCGTTCTCCCGTTACACGAATCTGACCAGCCTCGACTTGAGCTACGACGTCGGATTCGCGACGCTGTCCTCGACGAGCTCTTATCGCACGACCACCGGGCAGTTTCTCGAAGACGACACCTACAACATCGGCGGTGTCGACGGCGGCGCATATCTGCCGTATTACGCCGGCCAACCCGTCAACCCGCGCTTCGTCTACGACTATCAGTTCAACGACTCCGAGCACACCTTCAGTCAGGAGGTGCGGCTGGTCTCGAAGACTCCGCTCTGGCATCGGCTGGACTACGTGGTCGGCGCGTATTACGAGGATCAGACGCGCCAGGGCGCCTGGAACATTGCCAATCCGGGCACGCCCGAGCGCTCGATCGACCAGGGCTGCGCGGAGTGTCTGGTCACGGCGGGGCCGGGCGATCTCGACTTCACGCAGATCGACACGCAGCACTTCCAGGACAAGTCCGTCTACGGCGATCTCACCTGGCACCTCGCCGAGCACTTGAGCCTCTCCGGCGGCGTCCGGCACTTCCAGCAGGAGTTCACCGACGCCCAGCTCTATCTGGACTACACCTTCCCGACGCTGGTGCCGGCGACGCCGCACAACGCGCCGGCCTCCACCAACATCGGCAAGGCGGATCTGTCGTACGAGTATGCGCACGACCAATATGTGTATGTGCTCTGGTCGCAGGGCTTCCGCCGCGGCGGCGCCAATTCCGTGCCGCTCGTCGGTCCGTTCAAGGAGAGTGCGCAGCTCGCGAGCTATGCTCCGGACAGCACCAACAACTACGAGGCGGGCCTCAAGGGCCGGTTTGCGAACGGCCTGAGCTATTCCTTCGACCTGTTCGACGTCAAGTGGAACAAGCCGCAGATCTCCGCCAGCCTGCCGTCGGGGAACCTCGCGGTGTATAACGGCAATACCGCGGAGTCGAAGGGCTTCGAGCTCCAGACCATGGGCCCGCTCTTCCTGCCGGGCCTTGCCTACAATGTCGGCGTGTCCTATGCCGACGCGAAGCTCACCAGTAACTTCGCGCTGCCGGCGAACGATGGCACAGGCGTCATCGTTCCGGGCCTGATCTCCGGCAAATCGGGCGATCAGCTGCCGGGCAGCCCCAAGACCAGCATCACCGCGGCCCTCGACTATCAGCGCCTGCTCATGCCGGGCTACTCACTCGCCCTGTCGCTGAACGGCACCTATCACGGTGTCGTCAAGCTCGGCCTTGCGCAGGCGGAGGGCAATACGCCGGTGCAGCAGTCCTCGAGCTATCTCATCCTGAACGCCTCGGCGGCGCTCAGTCACGATCCGTGGCGCGCGACCCTGTACATCACCAATCTGGCCAACAAAGAGGAGATCCTGGTGCCGCCGTACAACCCGAACGCGTTCGACGATCTGACAAACGACTACATCGTCAACGAGCCGCGGATGATCGGCGTGCGCCTCGCGTACATGTTCTAACGGCGCGATGAGCTGTCCATGCCTCCGCCGGGCATTGTTGGCGGCAGCCGGCTTCCTGGTCACCGCATCGGCCGTGGCCGGCACGGCCACGATCCTGACGGATGCCGACTATGCGCGGGCCGAAAGGCTCATGCCCTACGACACCGAGCCGCTGGTGTTGCACGCCGTCAGCGATGTGACCTGGCTGGACGACGGGGAGCTTTCGTACCACAGGACGACCGCGCAGGGCAGTGAGCTGATTCGCGTCGATCCGGTGCGGGGGACGCGCCGCATGACCGCCGATCCATCCGGGCCGGTCTCCGCACCCGCGGTCGCCGGGGACGATGCGGACGAGGCACGTTCCCCCGATGGGCAATGGGCCGCATACATCCGTCACGACAACCTCTGGGTCCGTCGTCTCTCGGGCGGACAGGCGATCCAGCTCACCTTCGATGGGGTGAAGGATTTCGGTTACGCGACCGACAACCCGGGCTGGAGCCACTCCGACCGGGCGGTGCTCAGCTGGTCGCCGGACTCGCGCCGGATTGCGACGTACCAGCAGGATCAGCGCGGCGTTGCCGACATGTATGTCGTGAGAACCGGAGTCGGCCACCCGGTGCTGGAAGCCTGGAAGTACGCCATGCCGGGCGACAAGGTCGTTCCGACCATCCAACGGGTGGTCATCGATGTGGCCGCGCGCAAGGTGGTCCGGCTGCAGATGCCGGCGGATCAGCGCCGCACGGCGCACTGCTTTGATCTCAACTGCGGGCCGAACGGCGCGATGACCGACGTGCAGTGGAGTCCGGATGGCAGTCACCTGGCGTTCGTCTCGATGTCGCGGGACCACAAGGTGGCGTCGCTGCGGATCGCGGATGCCACGACGGGAGCCGTGCGCGATGTGATCCGGGAGCAGGTTGCAACCTTCTACGAGTCGGCGAGCGGCTGGGCGCAGGATGCGGTGAACTGGCGCTACCTGCCCGCAAGCCACGAGGTGATCTGGTTCTCGCAGCGCGACGACTGGGGACATCTGTATCTCTACGACGCCCGCACCGGGCGGCTGGAGAACAGGATCACCACCGGGAGCTGGAACGTCATCGAGCTGCTCGAGGTCGATCGCAAGCGCCGCGTGCTTTACTTTCTCGGCGCCGGCCGCGAGCCGGGCAGCAATCCGTACTTCTGCTACCTCTACAAGGTGGACTTCGACGGCCGCCGCCTGCGCCTGTTGACACCGGAGCGGGCGAATCATGCGGTCTCGATCGCCCCGTCCGGCCGCTTTTTTCTGGACAGTTACTCGACGCCCGACACGCCGCCGGTGACCGTACTCAGGGACAGCAGTGGCCGGTTGCTCAGTACACTCGAGAAAGCCGACGTCTCCCGCCTGCATGCGCTCGGCTGGCAGCCGCCGATGCCGATCACCGTGAAGGCGCGCGACGGGGTGACGGACCTTTATGGGCTGCTCTACCGGCCGACGGATTTCGACCCCGGCAGGAAGTATCCGGTCATCGATCGGATCTACCCCGGGCCGCAGATCGGCAGTGTGAGCGAGTTCGGCTTTGCGGCGGCGCATGGCGATTCGCAGGCCATGGCCGAGCTCGGCTTCATCGTGGTGGCCATCGATGGCATGGGCACGTCGTTGCGGTCGAAGCGCTTTCAGGACGCCTACGGCGGCAACCTGAGCGATGACACGCTGCCCGACCAGGTGGCCGGGATACGGCAGCTCGCGCGGCGCCATCCGTGGATCGACGCGACGCGCGTCGGCATCTACGGCCATTCGGGTGGCGCCTATGCTGCAGTGGCCGCCATGCTCCATTACCCTGACTTCTTCAAGGTCGCCGTGGCGGAGTCCGGCAACTACGATCAGCGGGGCTACGAGGCCGATTGGGGCGAGCAGTACATCGGCCTCCTCGAGCGGGGCGCCGGCGGCACCTCGAACTATGACAGTCAGGACGACACGCGGTTGGCCGGCAATCTCGCGGGACATCTGCTGCTCATGCACGGGACGACGGACGACAACGTGCCGCCTTACCTCACGATGCTGCTGGTACAGCAGTTGATCGATGCCAACAAGGACTTCGACCTGGTGATGCTGCCCAATCAGCGGCACATGTACCGGGGCGCGGCGCGTCTCTATGCGGCGCGGCGCCGCTGGGATTATTACGTGCGTTACCTGCTCGGGGCGCAGCCACCCCACGAATACGCTTTGCATCCGCCCGCAGGCGCGGCCCTCGGGTACGGGTGGTGAAATGACCGACCCGCTGTTGCAGCCTTACCAGTTGCGACATCTGACGCTGCGCAACCGGCTGATGATGACGGCGCACGAGCCAGCCTATCCCGAGGATGGCCTGCCGAAGGAGCGCTATCGTGCGTACCACGTCGAGCGCGCCAAGGGCGGCATCGCGCTGACCATGACGGCGGGGTCCGCTGTGGTCTCGCGCGACAGTCCGCCGGCCTTCGACAACATTCTGCTCTACAAGGACGAGGTCGTCGGCTGGATGAAGGATCTGGTGGACGCCTGTCACGAGCACGGCACCGCGGTGATGATCCAGATCACGCACCTCGGCCGGCGCACCCGCTGGGACCGCAAATTCTGGCTGCCGATCGTATCCTCCTCGCATCGCAAGGAAGCCGCGCACCGCTCATTCCCGAAGAAGATCGAGGAATGGGACATCCGCCGCATCGTTGCCGACTACGCGGATGCGGCCGAGCGCATGCGCGAGGCGGGCCTCGACGGCATCGAGCTCGAGGCGTACGGACACCTGATGGATCAGTTCTGGTCGCCCCTCACCAACGACCTCGACGGGCCTTACGGCGGCACGTTCGAGAACCGCCTCCGCTTTGCATTCGAAGTGCTCACCGCGGTGCGGCAGCGAGTCGGACCGGAACTGATCGTCGGTGTCCGCTACAGCGCCGATGAGCTCCTTCCGGGCGGCGTGACGCGGGCGGAAGGCCTCGAGATCGCGCGCCGGCTCAAGGCGAGCGGCATGGTCGATTTCATCAACGTGATCCGCGGTCATATCGACACCGACGCGGCGCTGACGGACGTCATTCCCATTCAGGGTATGCCGAGCGCGCCGCATCTCGACTTCGCGGGCGAGATCCGCGCCGAGATCGGTCTGCCGACCTTTCACGCGGCACGCATCCAGGACGTGGCGACCGCTCGGCACGCGATCGCCGCCGGCAAGCTCGACATGGTGGGAATGACCCGGGCGCACATCGCGGAGCCGCACATCGTGCGCAAGATTCGCGAGGGGCGTGAGGAAGACATCCGTCCCTGTGTCGGCGCCAACTATTGCCTCGATCGGATCTATCAGGGCGGTTCGGCCTACTGCATCCACAACGCCGCTTCGGGGCGTGAGCTCTTCATGCCTCACGAGATCCCGCGGGCGCCGCGGCGACGCAAGGTCGTCGTCATCGGCGCCGGACCTTCCGGTCTCGAGGCGGCCCGGGTCGCCGCTGAGCGCGGCCACGAGGTGCTCGTGTTCGAGGCGGCCGCCGAGGCCGGCGGGCAGATCCGGCTCACCGCGCGCAGCCGCCGCCGCCGGGAGATGATGGGCATCATCGACTGGCGGATGGCGCAGTGCGCCGCCCGCGGTGTCAGGTTCCGCTTCGAGACCCCGGCTGATGCGGAAGACGTCATCGCCGAGGCTCCCGAAGTCGTCGTCGTGGCCACGGGAGGCCTGCCGCACGTGGAGGTGCTCGAGTCGGGCAACGACCTCGTGGTCTCCAGCTGGGACATCATTTCCGGTAGCGTGGCGCCGCTTTCCGATGTGCTCCTCTTCGACGACGCGGGCGATCACGTCGGTCTGCAAGCCGCCGAGATCCTCGCGGCCTCGGGCGCGAAGGTCGAGATCATGACGCCCGAGCGGATGCTGGCGCCGGAAGTGATGAACATGAATCTCGTGCCCTACATGCGCAGTCTGCAGAAGCTCGATGTCACCTTCACGGTGACGTACCGGCTGCTGCGCGTGAGCCGCGATGGCGACCGGCTTCTCGCCACCGTCGGCAGCGACTACGACGACACGCGCAGCGAGCGGCGCATCGATCAGGTCGTGATCAATGACGGCACCATCCCGAGCGAGGAGCTGTATTTCGCGCTCAAGCCGCTGTCCGCAAAC
Organism: Steroidobacteraceae bacterium; assembly: GCA_036273095.1. Classification (GTDB taxonomy): domain Bacteria; phylum Pseudomonadota; class Gammaproteobacteria; order Steroidobacterales; family Steroidobacteraceae; genus 13-2-20CM-66-19. Next base: position 7,864 of record DATAXF010000044.1, read on the forward strand.
CTGGGGGAGGTCGATCAGGAGCGACTGCTCGCGGGCCTGCCGCAGAATATCTGCCGCAATCCGCAGGGCACGTTCCAGCTCTTCCGGGTCGGGGACGCGGTGGCCTGCCGCAACACCCATGCGGCGATCTATGATGCGCTGCGACTCGTCAAGGATCTCTGAGGTCGACCTTGCAAGACGCCATCCCGATCGAGGTCCGAGCGCCGGAGCGGGCGTTGGCGATCGCGGCCATCGGCCTCGCGCTGGTCGTGCTCGGTGGCAGCATGTACAACATCCTGCCGCTGCTCACGGACGGAGCGGTCGCCAAGCTCGGCTTCTCGGCGCGGCAGGCCGGCGCGATGTCATCGGTGCTGACGGCCGCTTCGGGCGTCAGTGCACTCTTGGCCGGCGTCTGGGTACGGTCGCTGAGCTGGCCGCGTGGGACGGCGATCGCTCTCGGCGGAATGTGCGCCGCGTGTGTTGCCGCCATGCTGGCGCACAGCTACTGGCCGTTCGTGCTGTTGCAGGGCCTGGCCGCTTTCTTCGCGAGCGCCGCCTTCTCACTGGGCATGACGATCCTGTCCGACGGGCGCGAATCGGCCCGGGGCTTCGGCGTGGCGATCTCGACGCAGGCGGCGTACCAGATTGCGGCGCTGTGGGCAGGGCCCCTGCTGCTGCGGCTGTCGGGCCTCACCGGCGTGCTGGCGCTGCTCGCGATCCCAGCCGGTCTGGGCATCGCGCTGGCACCGCTGCTGCCCAGGGCGGGCCGTGCGGTGAGGGCTCACGGCGCGGCCAAAGGACTCGTGAGGCCTGCAACGCTCGCGGCGTTCGTAGGTTTCACGGCGTTCTTCATTGGTGCCGGAGCTTATTGGACCTACCTCGAGCTCATGGGACAGGCACGGGGGATGGACTCGCAGCAGGTCGCCAATTGGGCGGCCATTGCCGTGGCGGCCGGAATTCCCGGAGGGGTCCTCGCGTGGCTGCAGGGCGGGCGCCTCGGGAATCTGCGTCCGCTCGTTTTTTCCACCGTTCTCATCCTCATCGCGGCGGCCCTGATGGCGGGCTCGCGCGGTGTGACGGCATTCGGGGTCGCCGGTGCGATCTACTACTTTGCGTGGTGCTACGGCGTCGCCTATCAGTACGCGCTCGTCAACGCCGTCGACCCAACCGGTCGAGCCGTCGCGATCACCGGGGGATGTGCGTTCTTCGGCTCAGCCGGCGGCGCCGCGTTGGCGGCGCTCTTTGTGACGCCGAACGACTATAGTGCCGTCGTCTGGATCGTCGCGGTTGGCGTATGCATCAGCACCGCGATGTTCGCACTCGCGGCAACAATGCACAGCAGCGCCGAGCGGCGCTAGCCGAGAAGCTTTTCCAACTCGGGCACGATCTGAAACAGGTCGCCGACGAGGCCGATGTCGGCCACCTCGAAGATCGGGGCTTCCGAATCCTTGTTGATGGCGACGATGGTGCGGGCATCCTTGATGCCCGTGAGGTGCTGGATCGCGCCCGAGATCCCGATGGCGACGTAGAGCTCCGGGGCGATGATCTTGCCGGTCTGGCCCACCTGCAGCTCGTTGGGGGCGTAGCCCGCATCCACCGCGGCGCGCGAGGCGCCCACGGCGGCGCCCAGCATGTCAGCCAGCTTGTAGAGCGTCTTGAAGGCATCGGCGCTGCCGAGCGCGCGTCCGCCCGAGACCACCCGCGAGGCGGTCTGCAGGTCGGGACGATCGCTCTTGGCCGCGGAAACCGATACGAACCGGGTATGGGAAGGAATCTCCGCGTTGACGGCGGCTTTCTCGACTGACGCCGACCCGTCGGTGGCGGCAGGCTGGAACGACGCCGCGCGTACCGTCCCGACGACTTTGGCGCCGGCCTCGACCTCCACGGTGACTATGGCGTTGGCAGCGTAGATCGGGCGGCGGAAACGCGTTGCGCTCTCGACCGCCATGATGTCGCTGATCTGAGCGCTGTCGAGGAGGGCCGCGACCCGCGGCATCAGGTCCTTGCCGAAGGTCGTCGAGGGACCCAACACATGAGTGAAAGGGCCGGCCAGTGCTGCAATCTGTGGCGCGATCACCGCGGCGAGCGCATGCGCGTTCGCAGGGTGCTCGACGGCGAGCACGCGAGTCACGCCCTTCAGGGCCGCAGCCTGAGAGGCTACTGCACTGGCTTCGGCCGCGCACACCGCGACGGTGATCTCGCCATCGGGGATGGCTGCGGCGCAGCTCACGCACTTGGCCGTGCTGGGATTGAGGCGCGCGCCATCGTGCTCGGCGACGATCAGTATGCGATTGCTCATGATCAGAGAACTCCCTTGCTCTTGAGCGTCGCGATCAGCTCCGCAGCGTCCTTCACCTTGATGCCTTTCTGCCGTTGTGCCGGCGGCTCGAAGCGCACGAGCTTCAAACGTTGCCGCTGCTCCACGCCGAGCGCGGCAAGTGTCAGGGATTCGAGGGGCTTCTTTTTTGCCTTCATGATGTCCGGCAGTTTCACGTAGCGCGGCTCGTTCAGGCGCAGATCCGTCGTGATCACCGCGGGCAGGTCGACCTCCAGTGTCTCGAGGCCGGCATCGACCTCGCGTGTCACGCGTGCCTTCTCGCCGTCGAGCTCCACTTTCGAGGCGAAGGTCGCTTGCGGACGCTGCCAGAGCGCCGCAAGCATCTGGCCGGTCTGGCTGTTGTCGTCGTCGATCGCCTGCTTGCCCAGAATGACCAGGAAGGGCTGCTCGCGCTCGGTCAGTTTCAGCAGCGCGCTAGCGGCGACCAAAGGCTCGATGACGCCGTCGGCCTGCACGTGCAGCGCGCGATCCGCGCCCATGGCGAGGCAGGTCCGCAGCTGCTGCTGGCAGTCGGCAGGTCCGATGCTCGCGACCACGACTTCCTCGGCGCCGCCGCGCTCCTTGATCCGCAGCGCCTCCTCGAGCGCGATCTCGTCGAAGGGGTTGACGCTCATCTTCACGCCCTCGGTGATCACGCCGCTCGCATCTGGCTTGACGCGGATGCGCACGTTGTAGTCCACGACTCGCTTGATACCGACCAGGATCCGTTTCATACCCTCATCTACTCACGTTAAGCCCATATTTAGGGCACTATAGCAGACGTTCGCGGTAGAATCGTCCGCTGGCGCTGCACACAGAGTTCAACAGGGGTTCGCATCAAAAGTATGCTTGGGTACGCGCTCCGCCGCATTGCCGGAACCGTCCCGACCTTGCTGATTCTCGTCACGCTCTCCTTCTTCGTCATCCGCCTGGCCCCCGGGGGTCCCTTCGACCAGGAGCGCGCCCTGACGCCGGAGGTACGCGCCAATCTCGATCATCTCTACGGCCTCGACCGGCCACTCGGCGTGCAATACCTGCATTATCTCGAAGGCCTTGCCCACGGCGATCTCGGCCTTTCGTACAAGCTGCGTGATGAGAGCATCGCCAGCCTCATCGCACAGGGGCTGCCTGTCAGCGTGACGGTCGGCTTCGCCGCGCTTGCGCTTGCCACCCTTTGCGGGGTGCCCCTCGGCATCTGGGCCGCGCTGCGACGCGGAGGCGCGGTCGACTACGCCGTCACCGGCCTTGCAACGCTTGCCATCGCTCTGCCGACCTTCGTCACCGGTCCGCTGCTCGCGCTGCTGTTCGGGCTGGCGTTGCACTGGCTGCCGGTGGCGGGCTGGGAGAGGGGCGACCCCGTTTATCTCGTCCTGCCGGCCGTCACTCTCGCTTTACCGGTGTGCGCCGCGATTGCACGCATGATGCGCGGGAGTCTCCTCGAGACGCTGAGCGCAAGCTTCGTGCGCACCGCGCGGGCGAGGGGAATCGGCCCCTGGCGCGTGCTCTTGCGGCACGCCTTGCGGCCGGCTCTGTTGCCGGTCGTGAGTTATCTCGGGCCGGCGGCAACGTATGTCTTCACCGGGTCGCTGGTGGTCGAGACGGTATTCTCGCTACCCGGCACGGGACGCTATCTGGTGCAGGGGGCACTCGATCGCGATTACACGCTGGTCATGGGCATGATCGTTCTCTATGGCGCGCTGACGCTCCTGCTCAACCTCGCCGCGGACCTCGCATATGGCTGGCTCGATCCGCGGGTGCGGCATGATTGAGGCGCAGGCTCTCGGCCCGGGTCGCGCGCCGGCGCCGGCGGGCGTACGCCGGTTGCGGAAGAAGCGGATGGCAGTCGCGGCGGCGGCGGTGATCGTCGCGTTGACGCTGCTGGCGGTCGTCGGACCCTGGTTGAGTCCCTACTCGTACGACGCGCTCGACTGGCAGCACCTCGCCGTGCCGCCGGGGCTCACCGCCTCGCACTGGCTGGGTACCGATCCGCTGGGACGGGACCTCTACGTGCGCACGCTCTACGGATTGCGTCTGTCCCTGCTCATCGGTGTGCTTGCAACCGCCGTCAGCGTCGGGATCGGCGTCGCATGGGGAGCGATTGCAGGCTATGTCGGCGGTCGAGCCGACTCCTGGATGATGCGCACGGTGGATGTGTTGTATGCGCTGCCGTACCTCTTCGTCGTCATCATTCTCGCCACGGTGTTCGAGCGCGGCAGAGTCGCGATGCTGCTCGTCGCCATCGGCGCCGTCGGCTGGCTCACCATGGCGCGCGTCGTGCGCGGTCAAACGCTGTCGCTCAAGCGCCGTGAATTCATCGAGGCGGCGCGCGCGACCGGACTCGGGACCCCGGCCATCCTGCTGCGCCACATCGTTCCCAACCTTGCCGGCACGGTGGCGGTCTATGCCACGCTCACCGTGCCGGAGCTGATCACATATGAGAGTTTCCTCAGCTTTCTCGGTCTCGGCGTGCAGGAGCCGCTCGCGAGCCTCGGCAGCCTCATCAACGAGGGTGCGCGACAGATGCTGACGGCTCCGTGGATACTGCTCGTGCCCGCGGGCCTCCTCTTCACGCTGCTGCTTTGTTTCAACCTGCTCGGCGATGGCTTACGCGATGCGCTCGATCCCGCCGCGCACTGAGGAGGAGGGCGCCGGCGCGGTGCTGCGGGTCGCAGGGCTCAGCGTTACCTTCGATACTCCACGGGGCGAAGTCCCCGCTGTCCGGGAAGTGTCGCTCACGGTGGGCCGCGGCGAGTGTGTCGGCGTGGTCGGTGAGTCCGGCGCCGGCAAGACCCAGCTCTTCCTGGCGACTCTCGGTCTCCTGCCCGCGACTGCCCGAGTGACGGGCAGCGCTTCTCTCGGCGGCGAGCCCCTCATCGGCCGCGGCCAAAGGGACCTCGACCGTATCCGCGGCGCCCGGGTGGGCCTCGTGTTCCAGGATCCGATGACCGCGCTCACCCCACACCTGCGCGTCGGGGAGCAGATCGCCGAGCCCATCGTCACTCACGCAGGTGTGAGTTGGCGCGAGGCGCGACGGAAGGCGCTGGCGCTGCTCGAGCGTGTCCACGTGCCGGATGCCGTGCGCCGGATGCACCAGTACCCGCACGAGCTATCGGGCGGCTTGCGGCAGAGAGTGATGATCGCGATCGCGCTGGCGTGCGAGCCCGAATTGCTGATCGCCGATGAGCCGACGACCGCGCTCGACGTCACCATCCAGGCGCAGATCCTGGCGCTGCTCCTGGAGTTGAAGCGGCAGAGCGGCATGGCCATGGTGTTGATCACCCATGACCTGGGCGCCGTGGCCGGAATCGCGGACCGGGTAGCCGTCATGCAGTCCGGGCGCATCGTCGAGTCGGGTACCGCTGCCGCGGTGCTCGAGGCGCCGCAACATGAGTACACCCGGGCGCTCCTCGGTCAGGTGCTCACACTGGATTCGGCGGCGGCAGCCGCAGCCCCCGTCGTCCCTGAGTTGGCTGGGGCCCGGGAGGCCGCACTCGGAATCTCCTCGCTCACGGTCCAATACCCTGAGCGCAGCGGGTGGCATGGGAGCGGGCGCGTGCTCCCGGCCCTGCACGATGTCAGCCTGGAGCTGCGTCCCGGGGAGGCGCTGGGCGTGGTAGGGGAGTCAGGCTCCGGCAAATCGACGCTGGTGCGGGCGGCGCTGCACCTCATCCGGCCGGGCGCGGGGCGCGTGACCTGGATGGGCCGGAGCTTGGCGGAGCTGCCGGCGGCGGAGCTCAAGCGGCTGCGCCGCGACCTGCAGATCGTTTTCCAGGATCCGCTGGCGAGTCTCGATCCGCGTATGACGGTCGGCCGGATCGTCGCCGAGCCGCTCGAGGTTCACGAGCCGCGGCTCGATGCCGCCACGCGGCAGCGGCAGGTGATGGAGATGCTGGCGCGTGTCGGTCTGGGCTCCGAGATGGCGAGCCGCTATCCGCATGAGCTCTCCGGCGGCCAATGTCAGCGCGTGGGTATCGCGCGGGCGATGATCCTCGGGCCGCGGCTCCTCGTGTGTGACGAGCCGGTGAGCGCGCTCGATGTTTCCGTGCAGGCGCAGATCCTGGACCTGCTTGCGAGCCTGAAGAGCGAGCACGGCATGTCGATCCTGCTCGTGAGCCACAATCTTGCCGTCGTCAGGCGGCTCTGCGATCGGGTCCTGGTCCTCTATCGGGGCCGGATGATGGAGCTTGCCGACTCGCCAGTGATCTTCTCGCGCCCGCTCCATCCCTACACGCGCGAGCTGCTGGATGCGGTGCCGGTAGTGGACCCGGACGTGCAGCCTCGGAGGCTGGAGCTGGCGCTGACGCGGCTCGCGCGGGCGCAGGAGTCGCAACCGGAGAATACGGCAGCCGCAGGATGCTCATTCCGGGAGCGTTGCCCGTATGCAATTCCCGAGTGCGCCGCGCGCGTGCCCGCGTGGGAGATGGCCCCCGGCGGCGGGTGGGTGGCGTGTCACCGCTTCAGGGAGATGGCCGATGGTATGCTTGCACCATGAAGCCAGACCCCAGCATCCGCCCGAGCGATAGCCTGCGCCACGTCCGTTATGAGATCCGCGGTCGTCTGGCGCGGCGCGCTCACGAGCTCGAGCGGCAGGGCTACGAGATCGTCTCTCTCAACATCGGCAACCCGAAGGCGTTCGGGTTCCGCACCCCGGAGACGATGCGGCTGGCGATGATCGAGAACCTCGCCGAGGCCGAGGGCTATTGCCACCAGAAGGGCATCTTCCCCGCCCGCGAGGCGGTGGTGATGCAGCAGCAGGCGCGGGGCGTCAGCGGGGTCACGGCCGAAGAGGTCTTCATCGGCAACGGCGTGAGCGAGCTCATCGATCTCGTGCTGCGGGCGCTCCTCAACAGCGGCGATGAGGTGCTGGTCCCGAGTCCGGACTATCCGCTGTGGACGGCCGCCGTCACGCTCAACGGCGGGCGCGCCGTGCACTACCCCTGCCGGCCGGAAAACGGCTTCGTGCCCGATCCCGAGGAGGTCGCGCGCCTCGTGACGCCGCGCACGCGCGCCATCGTCATCATCAATCCCAACAATCCGACCGGCGCGGTCTACCCGCGGCCGGTGCTCGAGGCCCTGGCGCGGCTCGCGGAGCGCTCCGGGCTGGTCGTCTTCAGCGACGAGATCTACGACCAGATGGTCTACGATGACGCCGAGTTCGTCCCGATGGCGACGCTCGTGCACGACACACTGTGCGCCACGCTCTCAGGTCTGTCGAAGATCTACCGGGCCTGCGGCTATCGTGTGGGTTGGGCCGTGTTCTCCGGGCGTACCCGCACCGCGGCGGACTACCTCAACGGGCTCGAGTTGTTGAGCTCGCTGCGGCTCTGCAGCAACGTGCTGGCGCAGTGGGCGGTGCAGACCGCTCTCGGCGGCTATCAGAGCGTGAAGGACCTCATCACCCCCGGCGGCCGGCTCTATGAGTCGCGGCGCACCATCCTGAGCGCGACCGACAGCAGCCACTTTCTCGAGCTGGCGCCGCCCGGGGGCGCCATGTATGCGTTCGTCGGCGTCGACACTCGCGATCTGCCCGGCTTCGACGACCAGAAGTTCGCGCTGGATCTCCTCGAGCAGAAGCACGTGCTCGTCGCGCCCGGCGTGAGCTTCAACGTCCCCTACCGCAATCATTTCCGCGTGACGACACTGCCGGACCCGGCGACGCTGCGAGAGGTGTTTGCGCGCATCGAGGCGCTGCTGCAGGGCTATGCGAGCGCAGGCGCGGCCGGCGAGGCTGATGCCAGCAACGTGGTCGAGGCCACCTCTCGCTTCAAGTAAAAGCGCATGAATCTGCGCTAACTTCTTGTATTGCTGAAGCTTCCGAATCACATTAGAGGAGTCCTCGGACGCGGGGGCACGGTAGTCGTGCCTTCCCGTCAGCGGGCCCACGCGCTGCGGCTGGCTTATGCGGGCGCGCAGCTCGCGCAGGGCAGGCGAGTTTGGTCCAGCCCGGACACGCTGCCTCTGGAGGGCTGGCTGGCGCGGGAGGTCGAGCGCTGCGCCGCCAACCGCGGCGGCTTGCCGCGCCTGCTCTCTCCCGCGGAGGAGTGGCTCCTGTGGCGTCAGTGCACGGCCGAGGCCACCGAGGGTCTCGATCTGATCAACCGGGCATCGCTGGCGGAGTCTCTGCGCCGCGCGAGCGGTCTTGCGGCAGAGCTCGGCGTCGATCTGCGCGCGGTCCGCGAGCCGCCTGGAACGGAGGGAGCCCTGTTGGTGGCCGTCCACCAGGCCGTCGCGGAACGGTGCCGGGCACTCGGTGCCGCACTCCTGCCCGACGTCCTGTCGCTGCTGCCCTGCGTCGGGGACCAACGGCCGTTGGTTTTTGCGGGCTTTCTCGCCCCCTCACCGCGCCTGCGGGCAATCGCGGGTGTACGCGCGCAACACGGCTACGAGACCTTGCCGTCCCAACCGGATCCCGCCGCCGCGGGACATGTGCGGGTCGCGAGACCCGCGGACGCGATGGAGGAGCTCGAGCGCATCGCCGCGTGGTGTTGCCAGCGCCTGAGAGCGCGAGGCGACGACCGCATCCTCATCGTGTTGCCTGGCTCCAGCGGCAGACGCGAGCGCCTCGCGACGCTGATCCGCCAAGCCATCGATCCGCGCGGCTGGCTGTCGACGCATGCCGCGCAGGCGCAAGTCGACTGGGTCGGTGAGATCGAGGCTGCATCGCCGGTGATCATCGAGGGCGGACAGCCGCTCGCGAGCCTGCCCGCGGTCGCGCATGCGCTCGCGAGTCTGAGCCTGCTCGCGGGCGAATCACTGGAGATCGAAAGGCTGGCGGAGTGGCTGCGGGCGCCTGCCTGGGCCGAGCCTGACCCGGCGGCGCGCGCGCGGCTCGATCTGTGGCTGCGGCAGGGCGTTCGGCTGCAGCTCGACCTGCCGGCGCTGCTGGCGCTGCTGCGGCGCGCGCCGCTCCCGATCTCCGAGCCGGCGAGGGTGATCGTCACCCGGCTCGAGCGGGCCATGGATGCGCTCGCGGCCGGCTCGGGCACGCCGCGTGAGTGGTCGGAGAGATTCAAGGCGGCGCTCGACGTGTTGGGGTGGCCGGGCGCTCCGGGGCAGCGCGCCAGCGCCGAGCAACAGACCCTGGTGCGCTTTCACGAGCTGTTGGAGGAACTGGGTCAGCTCTCCGCGGCGGCGCGCAGCATGACCCGCGATGTCGCCCTGCAATGGCTGACAGAGCTCGCGGCCCACACGCCTTACCGTCCCGCGGACGATGATGCGCCGGTAACCCTCTCTTCATCTTACATGGATCCGGTCGTGCAGTACGACGCGGTATGGGTGGGCGGCCTGAATGCGGAGTCGTTTCCCCAGCCCGTTGCGCCCGATCCCTTCGTGCCCCTTGCAGCGCAGGTCGCGGCCGGCTCGCCTGCCGCGACCGCCGCGGGGCGTTTGGAGGAAGCGCGCGCACTCGTTGCCGCGTGGCGCACGGCGAGCGGCGAGCTGGTGCTCAGTGCCCCGGCCCGCGACGGCGACATCGAGCTGTTGCCGAGTCCGCTGCTCGAGGAGTGGCGGTCGGCGGCGGAGCCGGCAGCGGAGGAGCGCGGCCCTGTGTGGCTGCCGGCGCGGCTGCATCGCCCGGCGCGGGTGGTCGAATGGCGCGACGATGTTGGCGTCGTGTGGAATGAGGGGCAGCGGCTGCCCTCCGGCACGAGAAGCCTCGAGCTGCAGAACAACTGTCCCTTCCGTGCATACGCCGAGCTGCGCCTGGGGAGCATCGAGCTCGACGCGCCGGAGCCGGGCATCGCGCCCGACGCGCGCGGGCAACTGCTGCACTCCGTTCTGCAGAAGCTCTGGGACCGGCTCGGCGACTCCCGGGCGCTGGCCGCGCTCACGCCGGAGGCGCTGGACGAGCTGCTGTCCGCATGCATCGACGGTGCAATGAGTGAGCTCGATCCGGGCGGCGATGAGCCGCTCGCCGTTCCCGCGCTGGCCCGGGAGCGCCGCCGTACCGCGAGGCTGGTGCGCAAGCTCCTCGAGCTCGAGCGCGCACGCGCGCCTTTTCGCGTGCAGTCCACCGAGTATGAGTCGCGGCTTCGCCTGGCGGATCAGGAGCTCAGACTACGCATCGATCGCCTCGATGCGCTCGAGAGCGGCGGCGTCGCCATCCTCGACTACAAGAGCGGCCGGCGAGTGAGCGCCGATTGGTACGGCGAGAGACCCTCCCATCCGCAGCTCCTCGCGTACCTTGCGGCTGTCGGGGAAGGAGTCGTCGCGATGGCGACCATCAACGTCACGGCAAGAGAGGTCAGATTCGACGGCATCTCCGCGACCGAGAAGCTGCTGCCGCGGGTGGCAGGCGTCAAAGGGCCGGAAGGGCGGTCGGAGGATGCATGGCAGACGCGCGTGAGTGAGTGGCGCACTGTCGTGGAGCGGCTGGCGCGTGACTTCGCCGCCGGCCGCGCTTCGGTCGACCCGATGCCGCGCGCCTGTGACTACTGTCATGTCGCCAGTGTGTGCCGCGTGGGTGACGATATCGTCGTGGATGAAGGCGCGGAGGATGCCGCGTTGGGCATGGACGATGATGACTAGAGTGCCGAGCCCGCACCTGGATCCGATCGCTGCCGACGAGCTGGCGCGCGAGCAAGCGATCGACCCCGGCCTCTCGGTGCTGCTGCAGGCGCCCGCGGGCTCCGGAAAGACCTCCGTCCTGACGCAGCGACTGTTGCGCCTCCTCGCCGTGGTCGATGAGCCGGAGGAGATCCTCGCGATCACCTTCACGCGTCGCGCCGCCGCGGAGATGCGCGCTCGGGTGCTGCGCGCTTTGCGCGGAGAGGTGGGCGAGGGTGCCCAGGCCGCCCGTTTGCGTGAGCTCGCGGCCGCAGTGTTGCAACGCTCGCAGGCGCGAGGCTGGCGCCTGGCAGAAGATCCCGGCCGGTTGCGCATCCAGACCATCGATTCCTTCAACTTCAGGCTCGCGAGCCAGCTCCCGGTCACGGCCCACGCTGGCGGTGAGCTCGTGCTCAGTGCCCGTCCCCAGGAGCTCTACCAGCTTGCGGCGCGCGAGACACTGCTCGCCGCGGAAGAGGACCCGGAGCTCTCCGCGGACCTGGAGCTCCTGTTCGAGCGGCTGGACAACCGCTGGGGACATGTCGAGGGCCTGCTGGCGGAGATGTTGCACCGGCGCGCTCACTGGCTGCGCTACGTGTTGGGCCACGAGCCCGACGTCCTCTGTCAGCGCATCGAGTCGAGTCTCGCGCAGATCGTGGGCGATCGCCTGAGCAGGGCCTGCCGTTCGCTGGGTGCCGGTTTATGCGCCGAGGCGGCCTGCCTGCCCGGCGTCGGCACGCTCGCGGCCCAGGCGCAGTGTCTGCAGTCCTGGAAGGCCCTGGCGCGGCTCGCGCTCACCGACAAGGGCCGCGGCCACTGGCGGGTCAGGATCAACCGCACCCTGGGCCCCGGTTTCGAGGCGGCCACCGCCCAGGAGGCGCTGCGGGCCTGCATCGAGCGGCTGGGTGCGATGGCCGCGGCGCGCGACACCCTGCTCGATGTGCTGGCGCTACCGAGCCCACAGCTCATAGCGGCGGATGCCGCCGCGCTCGCGGCGCTGTCGCGAGTGTTGCGGGCCGCGGCGACGCAACTGCAGGCGCGATTCGCGCTCGAGGGCCGCGTGGACCACACCTATGTCGCCGGCGCCGCTCGGGCGGCGCTTGCCGAGGGAGGGTTGCCGACCGACCTCGCCCTGCGCACGGGACTTTCCCTGCGGCACATCCTGGTGGATGAGTTCCAGGACACCTCCGTGGCGCAGCTCGAGCTCCTCGAGATGCTGACTGCCGGCTGGGAGACCGGCGATGGCAGGACGCTCTTCGTCGTCGGCGACCCGATGCAGTCGATCTATCAGTTCCGCGAAGCCGAGGTCGGCTGCTTCCTGCGCGCGCGTGATCTCGGGATCGGAGCGATCCGGCTGACGCCGCTGCACCTGCTGCGGAATTTCCGCTCGACACCGGAGCTCATCGACTGGACCAACGAGGCGTTCGGCAGGCTCTTCCCGCAGGCGGACGATCTACGCGAGAGCGCAGTGGCATTCACGCCGAGCCTGGGCAAGCGCGCCGGGGACGGGCCGAGCCCGAGCGCGGCTCCGGGCGCCATCGAGCTGCGGCTGCTGCCCGATCGTGCCGCCGAGACCGAAGCGATCGTGGCGAGAGTCGCAGACCTCAAGAAAGGCGACGCGCACGCCAGCATCGCGATCCTGGTCGCGGCTCGCTCGCATGCGCACGCGATCATCGCCTCGCTTCATGCGAGCGACATCGATGCGATAGGTGTCGAGCTCGTGCCGCTCGGCGAAGTGCCGGTGGTACGGGATCTGGTGGCACTGACGCGGGCGCTGTGTCACCTCGGAGACCGCACGGCATGGCTCGCCGTGCTGAGAGCGCCGTGGTGCGGCGCGTCGCTGGCGGCGCTCACCAGACTCTCTTTCCGTGGTGACCCGCGCCTCCTCCTTCAGGCGCTGAGCGAGCCGGAGCGCCTGGACGACTGTCCGGCGGAGGAACGCTCGCGGCTCGAGCGGGTGCGGCAGGTACTGCAGGAGGGAATCGCGCGGCGCGATCGCGCGCCGCTCGCCGACTGGCTGGAGGGAGTCTGGATCGCGCTCGGCGCCGCGGATGCCTACCCGGCCGCGGAACTGCGCCACGCGCGCGCCTTCTTCGATGCATTGAGCGAGCGCACCGCATCCGGCGAATGGCGCGGCATCACCACACTGGCTGCGGTGCTGGCGGACCTCTATGCGCAGCCGCGGGCGCGCACGCTGCAGCCGGTGCAGGTTCTCACCATCCACGGCGCCAAGGGCCTCGAGTTCGATCATGTGTTGGTGCCGGGGCTCGATCGCGACCTCAACCGCGGGCGCGAGCCGCTGTTGCGCTGGCTCGACCTGCCGCGCCGGCAGGAGGAGGGCAGCGATCTCATCATGGCGCCGGCGCCGGTGATCGGTGACGAGGAGCCGGGGGAGGTCGGCGCGTATCTCAAGCGCCTCATGGCGGGGCGTGCCGCCCACGAGCAGGTGAGACTTCTGTACGTTGCCGCGACGCGCGCGAAGCGGTCACTGCATTTGTACGCCGCCCCCAAACCGCGCGCCGGCGGGATCATCGCGCCGCGCTCGCGGACTCTGCTGGCGCGCTTGTGGCCGGCGCTCGAGGAGGACTTCCGTGGATCGCTCTCTGCCGCCACCGGCGGCGAAGCTGGCGGGGTCCGCGACGCCGCTCGGCCGCCGCTGCGAAGACTCGCTCCCGGGTGGATGCCGCGGCGGCTGCCGGCCGCACCGCCGCTGGCGCGCCTGCCGTTGGCGCAGCGATCGCTCGAGCCGCCTGAATTCAGTTGGGTGGGTGAGACGGCACGCCACATCGGAACCGTGGTGCATGCGGCCCTGCAGGCCCTCGGAGCCGCTCCCGAGCTGCCGTCGGGCGCGGGTGTCGAATCGCAGGCGGCCCTCTATCGCGAGCAGCTACGCCGCTACGGTGTGCCGGAACACGATCTCGACCGGGCCGCGGCCAGGGTGGTCGAGGCGCTGACACGGACCGTCGGCGACGAGAAGGGGCGCTGGATTCTCTCGGGTGAGCATCCGGAAGCCGCCAGCGAGCTCGCCCTCACGGGCATCGTTGGTGGTCAGCTGACGAGCGTCGTGGTGGACCGGTCGTTCGTCGACAAGCGCGGCACGCGTTGGGTCATCGACTTCAAGAGCAGCCGCCACGAGGGCGGCCGGCTGGACGAATTCATCGATCAGGAGCTCGAGCGCTATCGCGGACAGCTGCAGACCTACACGGCCCTGGCCCGCGGCCTGGGCCCGGAGCCGGTGCGCGCGGCGCTCTATTTCCCGCTGCTCGGCGTCTTTCGCGAAAGTCAGTAGTGAGCGCCACGCACGGGCACAGGGATGTGCCCCGCCGCCGCAGATGGCGGAGGCGGCGAGTAAAAACCGCGCTTTTGCTTGCCGCCGCGTTGGGCCGGGCAGGATGCCCGGATCCAGCGCTTTTTAGTAGGTCCCGGACATGGCGAACTGGCGCCGTCCCTGGGCATCCGGCGAGCCGAGAAACTGGATGGCGTTGACCAGGGGTTGAGTCGCGTTCGCGCGCGGTGTTACGTACGCTGACAGGTCGTACCCGGGCTGCGGCGTGAGAACGAGCGTTCCGGCAACGGCCAACGGGCCGCCCGTGTCCTGCACGCTCCCTGTCGGCTGCGAGCCTCCACCGGGAAAGGTCACAGTGAAACTGCCGATCGGGGTGACGTAACCGCTGTGATCGATGAGGTTGTTCGCCTCGATGCTGCCCTGGAGCGCACTGACGACCCCTTGCTTCGTGACTCTCGCAAGGGCAAGGTCCGCGTGCATCGTGCCGCTGAGGGTCGGCGGAACAGCCGGAATGACCGCCGGGTCGAGGGGCAGGGACGCTGTCAGGTTGCGCGCGACGACGGTGCCGCCGAGACCGATTTCGACATCGGCCCGGGCGGAGGTCGCGGGCGGATGCTCGAGGTCGATGTGCGCCGCCAGCTTGCCCACGAGCAGCCGTGTCGGCCGCAGCTGCCAGGTGAGATCCCCGAGCGCGGCGCCCCGCACCGTGAGCCCGCTGCAATAGCCGCTCCAGATGGAGCCTTCGACGCTGGCGCAGCTGAAATTCGTGCCGCCGTTGGGCAGCAGCCAGCTCGCCGGCAGGCGCGCCAGCACGATCGCGGCAAAAGCCACGATCACCAACACGATGACGGTCACGGTACGCTTCAAACCCAAAACCTCATGTCAATCCTGAAAATTACGGTTTCAGGCACGGGGATGTGCCCCGCCGCCGCAGGTGGCGGAGGCTGGCCCGGGCAGGATGCCCGGATCCAGCGCTTCAAACTACGGACTTTTCAGGACGAGGGACGCGTCGACCAGGCCGGGTGAGCCGGCGCTGTCGATGTTGGCGCTCTCGATCTGCACGCCGTTCTGCTGACTCAAGCGCGCCAGCCATCCGACCAGGGAGTCGAACGGCGCCTTTTCCAACTGCACGCTCAGGTTGCCGACGCCGCTCGGCTGGCTGCCCGCGAGGGAGCTGCCGAGCCCGGATTCGCGCGCCGATTGATCGACGATCACGATCAGCGACTCGCCCGCGTTGCCTCGCACGGGTCCCGCCGCTGCGATCTCCGGCGCCGCATTGCGCATCCAGACGAGGTCAGCCTGCTTGCGGGTCACCTGGTCATGCAGGTGCGAGACACTGCTGTCGAGCGGCACGATGACCGCGAGCACGAACAGGATCGCGGCGATTGCCGCCCCCACGAGGAGCACCTGGCGGTCCCGAGGCGAGAGGGATTGGAACTTCGATGAAAGATCGAACGCGCGCGCCATGTCAGCTTCCCGGGGACATCTGGATGCTGCCCTCGTACGAGGAGCCCTTCGGAGTGCCTGCGGTCAGCCGTGCCTGCCAGCCCTGCTGGCGCAACTGGCGGCTCAGCCTGTCCAGGGTCTCGACGCTCGGTGCCGTTGCCTTGAGCTCGAGCGCCCCGTCGCGGAAGGTCATCGCCTCGAGCACCGCTTCGGGCGCGGCGCGATGCGCCTGCACCAGCGCCTGCAGCGCCGACAGAAAACCTCCGGACACCTGACTCGCGCGCGCGGCCGCCAATCGTTGCTCCATTACGCGCCGCGCCTCGTACGTGACGGGCTCGCCCGGCAGCGCCATCTGGAAGACCTGCTCTATGGAGGCATCCAGCTTGTGGTCGGCGTGCTTGAGCACGCTCAGCTCCGCAGCCTTGCCGGCAACGTGCAGTCCGATGAAGCCTGCGAGTAGCATCGCCGCCACCCGCCAGGCGTTCCACCCCACCGGGTGGGTCGCGGCCGGGGTGTACGGGCCCTGCAGGAGGTTGGTGGGTGTGGCCGTGGGCAACTGCTGTGCAAAGAGAGTGAGGGGTCCGCCCGTCAGCAGCTGGATTTGAATGCCTTCGAACCGCTCGCGTGCCGCTTCCACGGTGGAAGAATGGCGCTGCCACTCCGCCGCGCCGGTGTAGAGGATGAGGCCCCGCCCGCCCGGCGTGCCGGGCTCGATACCGGAGAGGGCGATCTCGAGTGCTTCGTCGAGGGCGTCGGCAGGCAGCGTCACCACGTTTCCCGAGGGGGGACGCACGACCACCGCGTCCTCCTCGATCAGGGCTACGGACTGCCCGGGGTTCTGCGGCAGCAGCTCGCTGTCGGCATACAACGCTTCGGGCTCGAGACCGCTGGATTTGAGCAGGGTGATCCACTCGTCCATGAGCTTGCGACCCGCGACGGCCACCGGCACTCGCGCCGAATCCCCCTGGCGGCGCCCGATGGCGAAATGCAGATCCTCGATGTCTTCGGCGAGCTGCTCCTCGAGCGCGAACGGCACCAGCTGCTGCAGCTTGGCGCCCGCTTTGGCCGTGGGCAGCTCCGGCTGCGCCAACAGGACGTCCGCGCCGGGCACCAGCACGACGACGTGCCGGCCGGCCGCACGCGGCGCGGCGAGCGAGAGCGGTCCGCCGTGGGGCGGGCCGGAAGCGGTGCCGCGCCCATCGACCACGAGCCAGGTAGCCTGCTCTTGTGGGGTGCGCGGGAGCCTGAGGAGGAGCCAGTCAGCCATGGGGCGTCATACTAGCAGCGGCCGGCTCAATCGGGCGTGAAGCTGCGCAACTCCGGGCGAGCCAGCCCGTTCTGGTCCCAGTAGATCAGGGTATAGATGGAGAACTCGGCCGTCCCGAGGGTCACGTAGCTCGTCAGGCGGAACCAGGCCGATGTCTGGCCCAGGAGACCTGAGATACTCTGCTGCACGTTGCCTCCCTGGCCTGTCGCTGCGCCCGCCACCGATCCGGTCTGCACGTCGCCGGCGGCCTGGAGCACCTCTGCCTGGGTCGGAAAACAACCTCCGGCAGCCGTGCGGTCCTGCTGGAACTCCTGGGGATTGGAGCTGAACTGCTCATGGCCGATGAGCGCATCGAGCACGTAGGGAGAGGCCGAGCAGGTGTTGATCAGGATACCGAGGGGCAGGGCGACGATGTAGGGCGCCAGCCTGTCGAACTGCGCGCGGGTGAAGCCGGGCAGCGCCAGGAGCTCGCTGGTACTGGTGATCGGCAGGTTGGGCGTGCGGTAGGGCGGATCCATCTCCATGTAGACGCTGTCCTCGGCGCCATCGGGATCCGTCGGATTCGCGTTCTTGTCGATCCAGTCGACGAGGTAGCCGGCATATTTGGGATCGTCACCGACCATGGTCAGCAGCCGCTGGAACGCCGCGATTGCGGCCGTGTTGGGCGTGTTGCCATCCGTCTGGACCAGGTTATTGATGTTGAACCGCCCCTGTAGATCTTCCAGCGACGCCTCGAGCGTCACACCGGGGGTCACCTCCGTGGGAGGCAGCGGTTGACTCCAAGGCTGACCGGGAGCGGTGTAGGTGAGGTGCTCCTTGAACGTCTGCTGCAGCCCGTAGGCCGCGAGCGCTTCCGCGCCCTCGGCAACGAGGACCGCCTGATCGAATTCGAAGGTTGCAGCGGCACGGCGTGCGGTCATCGCGTTGTCGTAGGCCATCGTGGCCGCAATGATGGTGCCGAAAGCGACGAGCAGAATCGCGATGAGGAGCGCCACGCCCCGTTGATGCCGCCGCGACGGTACGCCGCCGCTGCGGCGGGCGCGCAAAATCCCGGGTCGCGAACGATCATTGGTCATTGGCGGTCTCGAAGATGCGCGAGATCTTGCCCCACTGCTGCGTATCCAGAACGACCCGCACCGCGAGGGGCCGCATGCGGTAGATGGAGTCCGCGGTATTCTCGCCGCCGGTGCTCGCCGGCGGCCAGGTGTCGACCCAGGAACGATTGATCGACATGTACTGGAACGACACGCTGCGCACGTGCTTCAGCAGATTGCGCTTGACCGGCAAGCTCGAAAGCGTCGCATCGAGCACCGCCCAGTGCTCACGCACCAGGGTACCGTTGTCCAAAACATAGGCCACGCGCTCGAGCTCCGTGCGCGGCTCGCCTATGGGATTGCTCCAGCCGGCGCGCGTCAGCCAGACGAGCGGCGTGGCCGTATCCGAATCGGAAGCATCCGTCGCGTCCGTCGTGTCGGATGTCGAAGGAACACTGGATGTATCGGATGTGTCAGCATCGGACGGGGTGCTTCCCCGCAGGCAGGCCTCTTCGCCATTGCCGCCCGGGTCCCGCACCGGCCGCGGCGCAAGCTGCACGAAGTCCTGCTCCATGATCTGCATGGCGCTCTCGAGCTGTACCAGATTCTGCTGGTGCCGGGTGATCGTGCCGCGGTTCTGCAGCGCCTGATTGATCGCCCCGTAGCCTATTGCGAACATCACGGCGGCAATGAAGAGGGCCACCAGAAGCTCGATCAGCGTGAAGCCACGGCGTCGGGCTCTCATTGCGATCCCGTGGGAGTAGTGACGGTGGGGGTGGTGCTCGGCTGGCCGGCGGGACTGGTCGGCAGACCGTTCATGGGATTCTGGGACCATGGCGGCGTCGGCGGATCCGTCGGCGGGGCGATGGCGCTGCTCATGAAGCCCGTCGCGCTGGCGTACCAGCCGCGGTCATCACCGGCGGTGCTGTCGGAGGGCTTCACGTTGATCTCGATCTGCACCATCCCGGGTATCTGGGTGTTGGTGACTTTCTGCTGCCACGCCCAGCTCTGCCCGGCGTAAGTGATGTTGTCGTCGCTCGTGCCGGCTTGCGGAACGGTGCCCGAGAGCCTGACGGTCTCGACGCGGTTCAATGCCACCCAGCCGGCGAAGGTCTTGTCCTGGAGATACACCGTGGTGTTGGCGGAGGAGGTCAGTGTCTCCAGCACCGCCGCCATGCCGATCGCGACGATGGCGAGCGCCACCAGGACCTCGATCAGGGTGAAACCCCTCGTGGCTCTCACTGGTTGCTCCCCTGGACCATCGGTTTGGCGATGATGTCGCCGTCCTTGTTCTCATCCAGCGTGATGCTGCGGCCGGAGCTCGGGCGCTCCAGCGTGACGGTGAACGTCGACAGATCGCCGCTCGAGAAGATCATCACCTGGGGGGCGAAGGCGCTTGCGCCCGAATTCGAGTCGGAGTCGGTATCATCCGAGCCGGAATTCGAGTCGGAATCAGAGCCGGAGGCCGAGCTCGTATGCGGCACCGGACTCGGATGCGTCGGAGCAGAGCCTGACGTAGAGTCAGATGTGGAGTCGGACGTAGAGTCGGAGTTGGAATTAGACGGTGGGGGCGGCGGCGTCTTCAGATTCTCGTCCAGCACGATCGGCCGCGCATCCACGACCAGCTTGAAGTCGAGGCCGCTCGGCATCGTCCGCTTGCGCAGGGCATCGTCCTCATCGACGGTGCGCCACGTACCGGTGCGCACGTCGTAGACGACGAACTCATAGCCGCTCTGACCGAAGTAGATGCCGAAATCGCGCGTCTGCAGCTCCGCCTGATCCCGGGCGTAGTTCATCAGCGAGAGCAGTCGCTTGCTCTCGGTCTCGAGCGCCGTGTCCTTGCCGGCAAAGTTGAGCGACAGCAGCATCCCCGCCGTCAGGATCCCGATGATCATGACCACGACGAGGATCTCGAGCAGCGTGAAGCCGGCGTAGCGGGATACGCGGCTCGCCGCATGCGTGCCCGTGGTGGCCCGCGCCAGCCCGCGCTTAATCGTTGAGGTTCCAGTTGCCAATGGTGTCGTTGCCGCCCGGCTGACCATCGGCGCCCAGTGTGTACAGGTCATAGGGCTGTCCGTGCGTGCCCGGGTACTCATACTGGTAGGCACGGCCCCACGGGTCTTTGGAGAGCTGCTGAATGTACGGGCCATGCCAGTGTGTGACCGCCGGATCGTTCGGCTGCTGCATGAGCGACTGGAGACCGTCGTCCGTGGACGGGTACACGGAGTTGTCGAGGCGGTATTCCGTCAGGGCGGTTTCCAGGGCCTGGATGTCCGCCTTGGCCTTGGTGACCCGGGCCTCGTCGACCTTGTTGACGACCTGCGGCACGATGACGGCTGCGAGCAGACCGATGATGATCACCACGACCATGATCTCGATCAGAGTGAAGCCTCGCGCGCGGCGGTGGCTCTCGGGGGGCTCCGCCTTGGCGGCAGCGAATCTCGCGGGGTACGGTCTGTGGTTCATGGTGAGCTGAGGTTTTCCTACGGGGCGGCGGCTGCGCTTCGGGGCGCGACCCGGAATCATAACCGCGGAAGCGGTTGCCCGCGTTTGCGCCGTTCGACAGTCCCGGCGGGAAGCCGGTTCCTCGATGGGGTGGCTATAATCGCCGGAATTTTTTGACCGCGCGAGGATGTATGACGTTTGGCTTCGTATTCCCCGGGCAAGGGTCGCAGTCGGTCGGGATGCTGGCGGCGCTCGCAGGGGCTGAGTCGGTGGTTCGCGACACCTTCGCCGCCGCCTCGGGAGCACTGGGGTACGACCTCTGGCAACTGGTGGCGCAGGGGCCGGAGGAGCGCCTCAACAGCACGGAGTGCACACAGCCCGCCATGCTCGCGGCGGGGATAGCCACCTGGCGGCTCTGGCGTGAGCGCGGGGGACCGGAGCCCAAGGTGGTCTGCGGCCACAGCCTGGGGGAGTTCTCGGCACTGGTCGCCGCCGGCGCGCTCGATTTCGTGGCCGCCATCGATCTCGTACAGTTCCGCGGCCGTGCCATGCAGGAGGCCGTCCCCGCGGGCACCGGCGCGATGGCCGCCATCCTGGGCCTGGAGGACGCCCAGGTGATGGAAGCCTGCCGTGAGGCTGCGCAGGGCGGCGTCGTGGAGGCGGTCAACTTCAACTCTCCCGGACAGGTGGTGATCGCCGGGGCCCGCGAGCCGGTCGAGCGCGCCATCGAGGCTGCCAAGCGCCTGGGCGCCAAGCGCGCGCTGGCCCTCCCGGTCAGCGTCCCCGCGCACAGCAGCCTGATGGGCCCCGCCGCGCAGCGCCTGGGGGAGCGGCTCGCCACGGTGGATCTGCGGCCGCCGAGCATCCGTTTCGTCAGCGCAGTGGATGCCGCGCAGCACGATGACCCCGCGGATCTGCGGCGGCTGCTCGTGCGCCAGTTGGCGAGCCCGGTGCGCTGGTCGGATACCGTGCGCGCGCTCGCCGCAAGCGGTATCGGCACCGTCATCGAGTGCGGCCCGGGCAAGGTGCTGACGGCGCTCAATCGCCGTATCGAGCGCGGTCTCCAGTCCCTGGCGCTCGAGGATGCGGCGTCCCTGCAGGCCGCGCTCACGGCCGTACAGGCTTGAAAGAGGTAGAGACAGATGCTCGAGAATGACGTCGCGCTGGTCACGGGAGCTTCCCGCGGGATAGGGCGGGAAATCGCGTTTGCCCTTGCGGGGGCGGGTGCCCGGGTGATCGGGACGGCCACGACGCCCGAGGGTGCGGCCGCGCTCACGGCGGCCCTGGCGTCGCATGGATACAACGGCCGGGGCGCCACCCTGGATGTGTCCGAGGCGGCCTCCATCGACGCCCTGCTGGCCGAGCTCGATGCGGCCGGGGAAATGCCCACCATCCTCGTAAACAACGCCGCGGTCACGCGCGACACGCTCCTGCTGCGCATGAAATCGGAGGACTGGGACCGGGTGATTGCGACCAACCTGACCTCCGTGTTCCGCCTCTCCAAGGCGTGCCTGCGCCGCATGATGAAGGAGCGGCGCGGCCGGATCGTCAATCTGACTTCCGTGGTCGCGGTGACCGGCAACGCCGGACAGACCAACTATGCTGCGGCCAAAGCAGGGATTCTCGGCTTCACGAAGTCGCTCGCACGCGAGGTCGCCTCGCGCGGCATCACCGTCAACGCGGTCGCTCCCGGGTTCATCGACACCGACATGACTCGCTCCCTCAGCGAGGGGCAGCGCTCCGCGCTGCTGACGCAGATTCCGGCGGGGCGGCTGGGCGCAGCCGCGGACGTCGCCGCCGCAGTACTTTTCCTCGCCTCGCCCCAGGCGAGCTACATCACGGGCGAGACCCTGCATGTCAATGGCGGAATGTACATGCCGTGACGGTTGCGCCGCGGCGCGTCGTGCCCGGCGAGGCCGATCTGGCAGCGTCGCCGCAGGCTCGTTGGACGGGCGCAACAGCGGGGTTCGTCCGCGGCACCTTTCAGCCCGGCAGCCAAGGGCTGATTCCCCAGGAAAAACAATCACTCAGCGCCATAGCACGGCGACTGGCAGGCCCCGGGGTGTTCCCCTACAATACCGCGCCCGCGCCGCCGGCCCAGGCCAGGCGGCATGGGAACGTATTTCCGCAATCCAATTTCTAAAACATAAGGACCATCCGCTAATGAGCACAGTTGAGCAGCAGGTCAAAGCCATCGTGGCCGAGCAGCTTGGCGTCAAGCAGGAGCAGGTGACCAACGACGCCTCCTTTGTGGACGATCTGGGAGCCGACTCACTCGACACGGTCGAGCTCGTGATGGCTCTGGAGGAAGAGTTCGAGATCGAGATTCCGGACGAGGATGCCGAGAAGATCACCACGGTGCATCAGGCGATCGAGTACATCAACGAGCGCCGCAACAAGGCCTGAGCCAGGCCCTGATATCGCGCTCCGGCGGCGCGCGGTCTTCGAAGCGCTGCGCGCCCGGGATTTACGGGGTTCGGCTCTGCGAGCCCCGGCCGTGACTGCGGCGATGCGCGTCGCAAGATTCCCCAGGAACCTCATTAGAGACGGGTAGCGTGTGAGCAAGCGTCGTGTGGTCGTAACGGGCATGGGGTTGATCTCGCCCATGGGCAGCGTGGTCGAGACGGCATGGCAGGCCATTCTCGCGGGCAAGAGCGGCATCGGACCTATCACGCGGTTCGATGTATCCGCCTTTCCCGTGCGTTTCGGCGGGCCGGTGCAGGGCTTCGAGCCGAGCCGCTACTTCAATACCAAGGAGCTGCGGCGCATGGATGAGTTCATGCACTACGGCGTCGCCGCCGGCATCGAGGCGGTGCAGGACTCCGGGATCGATTTCTCCAAGACCGACGCGAGCCGCTGCGGCGCGGTCTGCGGCGCCGGCATCGGCGGCCTCGGCACGATCGAGGCCGAGTACCACGAGTACGTGAAAACCGGCAACCCGCGCAAGATCTCCCCGTTCTTCGTGCCTGCCACGATCATCAACATGATCGCCGGGCACCTCTCGATCAAGTACGGTCTCAGGGGACCCAACCTGGGTGTCGTGACCGCGTGCACCACCTCGACGCATGCGATCGGCATCGCGATGCGTACGATCCAGTACGGCGACGCTGACGTGTTGATTGCCGGCGGCGGCGAGATGGCGACGACCGTCTGCGGTCTCGCGAGCTTCGCTCAGGCCAAGGCGCTATCGACCCGCAACGAGTCTCCGTCCGAGGCCAGCCGGCCTTGGGACCTCGACCGCGACGGCTTCGTGTTGAGTGATGGCGGTGGTGCCCTGATTCTCGAAGAGCTCGAGCACGCGCGCGGGCGCGGTGCCCGCATCTACGCGGAGCTCGTCGGCTTCGGCATGAGCGGCGATGCCTACCACATCACGCTGCCGCCTGAAGACGGCGAAGGCGCTCGTGCGGCGATGGCGAATGCGATGAAGGATGCCGCGCTGAATCCGGACGACGTGCAGTACGTCAATGCGCATGCGACTTCGACGGCCGCCGGCGACAAGGCGGAGACAGTTGCCATGAAGCGCGCCTTCGGCGATCACTCGCGCCGGCTCGCGGTGAGCTCGACGAAATCCATGACCGGGCACCTGCTCGGGGCCGCTGGCGTGGTGGAGGCCATCTTCTCGATACTCGCGATCCGCGATCAGGTCGCGCCGCCCACCATCAACTATCGCACCCCGGACCCCGCGTGCGATCTCGACTACGTGCCGAACACCGCCCGGCAGATGAAGATCGATGTCGCGCTGTCGAATTCCTTCGGCTTCGGCGGCACCAACGGCTCCGTGGTCTTCAAGCGTTTCAACAACTGAGTCCCAAGCGGGCGGGACGCTCGTGCCGCATGCCTTGATCCACCGCGAGCTCGATGTTCCACCCGGCGTCCTGAGGCAGCTCGCGATCGCGCATCCGGAGCGCTATCCCGTGCTGTTCGACAGCGCCGCCGATGGGCCGCTCAGCCGCGCGAGCGTGCTCGTGGGACGGCCGACCGCGGCAATCTGGCTCGACTCACAAGGACACATCCACGCGGAAGGCGCGATTCCTCGGGGAGTCGTCGTGCCCGGGGAGAGGTTTCTGCGCGCGCTCGAACGGTGGACGTCGAGCGAAAGGACTGCGGACTCTCCGACTGACCTGCCGTTCCGCGGCGGCTGGGCCGTCTTCCTCGGCTACGAGCTGGCCGGTGAGATCGAGCCGCGGCTCGCTCTGCCCAGGCCGCCGGCCTCGTGCGCCTGGCAGGCCTTCGCGTTGCGTGTGCCTGCCGCACTCGCTCACGACAAACTGTCTGGAAGGGTCTACGCGATCGCGGAGGAGGATGCCGCTGAGGCGCTCGATGTGATCGAGCGCGATGCCCTGGAGCTCGCGCTGTCCGGGCGCGCTCGCACTGCGACGCCGCCGCCGCCCGCGGTGACACGCCTCACAGAGGAAGAGCCGTCCGCCTATCTCGAGCGGGTGAGGCGCGGTAAGGAGTACATCCGCGCCGGCGACATCTATCAGACCAACCTGTCGCGGCCCTGGCGGGTCGAGCTGCGCGACGAGGCGGATGTCGGCAGCCTCTATGAGCGCCTGTGCGCAGTAAATCCAGCGCCGTTCGCGGCGCTCGCGCAATGGCGCGGCGCCGCGCTGCTCAGCTCCTCTCCCGAACGGCTGGTACGCGTCGCGGGCCGATACGTCGAGACCCGTCCGATCGCCGGCACGAGGCCGCGCAGCCTGCGGCCTGGCGAGGACGCGCGCGAGACTGCGGCCCTGGTGGCACACCCCAAGGAGCGCGCGGAGCACATCATGCTCATCGACCTCGAGCGCAACGACCTCGGGCGGGTCTGTGAGCCAGGAACGGTGCGCGTCGAGGAGTTGATGTCGATCGAGTCCTACGCCCACGTGCACCACATCGTCTCCAGCGTGACGGGGACGCTGCGCGCGGACGTGACAGGCGTCGCTGCCTTGCGAGCGGTATTCCCGGGCGGAACGATCACCGGCTGCCCGAAGTTTCGCTGTATGCAGATCATCGCGGAGTTGGAAGGCGAGGCGCGCGGCGCCTACACCGGCTCGCTCGGCCTCCTCGGGCGCGACGGCAGCATGGATTTCAACATCCTGATCCGCACCATGACGCTCACCGGGCGGGCCATCGAGTTCCGCGCCGGCGCCGGGATCGTGGCGGACTCCGATCCGGAACGGGAGCTGGATGAATGTCGCGCCAAGGCCCGCGGGCTGCTCGCCGTGTTCGGCGCGACGGCCCGCGCCGGAGCCGCGGCGTGACCGCCCCGGACACCGATGGGTCCGCAAGGGTGTCAGTCCTGATCGACGGTGTCGCCGGGGGCGCGATCTCGCCTCTGGAGCGGGGGTTGCACTTCGGTGACGGCGTCTTCGAGACGATCGCCTGCCTGCGCGGCCGCCCCCGATTTCTTTCCCTGCACCTCGAGCGCCTGGCAAAGGGGTGCCGCGCGCTCGGCTTCGCGCCGCCCGCGGCCGAGTCGCTGCGTGAGGAGATCGAGCGCCTGGCGGCCGCACAGGAGCGCGCGATCGTCAAGCTGATCGTGACTCGAGGTCCTGCCACCGCGCGCGGTTATGGAGCCAGCGGCCGCGAGCAGGCAACGCGCGTGACGATTCGTTATCCTTGGCTCGTGGAAGACCCTGACATGCAGCAGCAGGGGGTGAGCCTGCGCGTCGCTGCGATGCGGCTGGGTGAGAACCCCGCGCTGGCTGGCCTCAAGCATTGCAACCGCCTCGAGCAGGTGCTCGCGCGCGGCGAGCCCGACGCCGCCGCGGCCGGCGAGGCCCTGTTGCTCAGCCAATCCGGTAAGTTGGTATCCGGCACCATGACTAACGTGTTCCTCGTTGATGGGCCGCAGCGATCGCCGCGTCTGCGTACGCCCGCGATCGACGTGTGTGGTGTGGCGGGCGTCATGCGGCATGTCGTGTTGCGGGAAGCGGCCCGCGCCGGCATCACGGCAATGGAGTGTGAGCTGTGGCCCGCCGATCTCGCGGCGGCGGCGGAAATCTTCCTCACCAATGCCCGGGTGGGTATCTGGCCCGTGAGCCGGCTGCAGGAGAGGATGCTGACTCCGGGTGCGGTGACACGGCGCCTGCAAGGCCTACTGCAGCCTTTGCTCGAGGAGCCGGCCGATGGTTGAGGCGCCCCGGCACCGCGGCCGGACGGTGCTGCTCGCACTGTTGGCGCTGGTGATTCTGGCCGCGGCCGCCTCCTACGCGCTGCTCGGCCAGGATTTTCACGCTCCCGGTCCGGCGGCCGCGGCCGTGCAGCTGAAGGTTTCCCCGGGAGAGAGCACCCGCGCCGTGCTCGCGCGCCTCGCGGAGCTCGGCGCTGTGGCTCACCCGCGCGCAGTCGAGCTCTATCTGCGCGTCCATCACCGCATTCCGCGCATCGAGATCGGTACCTACCAGGTGGCCGCCCACGCGAGCCCCGCGGACATCATCGGCATGTTCGAGCAAGGCCGGGTAATGCTCGATCAGATGACCGTGGTCGAAGGGGCGACGTTCAGCGACTTCCGCCGCGAGCTCGACGCGCAGGCGGACGTCGCGCATACCCTGCGCGGCAAGAGCGACAGCGAAGTGATGGCCGCGCTCGGTCACGCCGGCGAGAATCCCGAGGGGCGGTTTTTCCCCGACACCTATCGCTTCACGCCGGGAACCCGCGACGTGACGATTCTCGCGATGGCTTATGACCGCATGGCGGCCGTGCTCGCCAAGGTCTGGGAGGAGAGGAGCTCCGACCTGCCCTTCGACACTGCGTATCAGGCGCTGATCCTCGCCTCCATGGTCGAGAAGGAGACGGGCGTTGCCGATGAGCGCCCGCGCGTCGCCGGAGTCTTCGTCAACCGGCTGCGCAAGGGCATGCGACTGCAATCGGATCCGACGGTGATCTACGGGCTGGGCAACCGGTACGACGGCAAGGTCCATACGCAGGATCTCACGACCGACACCCCATACAACTCCTACACGCGCTCGGGTCTGCCGCCGACACCCATCTCACTCCCGGGCCTGGAGTCGCTGCTCGCCGTGGTGCACCCTGACCAGACCGATGACCTTTATTTCGTCGCGACGGGGCAGGGCGGTCACCATTTCTCGCAGACGTTGACGCAGCACGATGCGGCGCTGCGGGCTTATCTCGCCCGCCTGCGGGAGCAGCAGCAGGCCGCGGCACGGCGGCAGGCGGGGCAGAACTGATGGCCCGGGGACTCTTCATCACCCTGGAAGGCATCGAGGGCGCCGGCAAGTCCACGGTTGCGCGCTCGATCTGCGAGTGGCTGGCCAAGCGCGGGACAGGAGCGGTGCTCACCCGGGAGCCCGGCGGCACCCCGCTCGCCGAGCGGGTGCGGCAGATAGTGCTCGAGCGGGGGCAGGAGAGCCTCCCTGCCGCGACCGAGACGCTCCTCATGTTCGCTGCCCGTGGCATTCACGTCGAGAATCTGATCCGGCCGGCGCTCGAGCGCGGCGATTGCGTCGTCTGCGATCGGTTCACGGATGCGAGCCGGGCCTACCAGGGGGCCGGGCGAGGCGTCGATCCGCAGTGGATCGAATCCCTGGCTAACCAGGTTCAGGGCGGTCTGCAGCCGGACTGCACGCTGCTGCTCGACCTGCCCGTGTCCGTGGGACTCGAGCGCGCGCGCAGCCGCCAGGCGGGTGCGGCCGACAGATTCGAGGCCGAGGCCCAGGTATTCTTCGAGCGGGTGCGCGCCGGGTACCTGGAGCTGGGGCGGCGGGAGCCGAAGCGTATTCATGTGATCGATGCCGCCGTTCCGCTCGCGGCGGTCGAGCGGCAGGTCGTGGCGGTGCTCGAGCGGCTGCCCCTTCCCGGACCCGGGGGTCGGGCGCCATGACGCCTGGCTGGCTCAATCCGGAGATGGCCCGCCTGCGGGGTGCCTACACGGCCGGGAGATTGCCGCACGCTCTGCTCATCCATGAGGCGCCGGGCGCCGGCGGCGAGTGGCTCGCCCAATGGGCTGCGCGAATGGTGCTCTGCTCGAGTCCCGCGGAGGCGCCATGCGGGAGCTGTGCGCCCTGCCAGCGCGCGGCGCAGGGGCAGCATCCGGACCTCATCTTTGTGCATCCACTCGAGGAATCGACCCAGATCCGGATCGAGCAGGTACGGGAGCTCGCAGCGGAGCTCGCCCTCACCGCTCACCAGGGCGGCTACAAGGTCGGGGTCCTGTCTCCCGCGGACAGCATGAACCGCTTCGCAGCCAATGCCTTGCTCAAGACTCTCGAGGAGCCCCCCGGGAGTACGCTGCTCATCCTGGTTGCCAGCCAGCCATCACGCCTGCCGGCCACCATCCTGAGCCGCTGCCAGCGGGTGCGAGTGCGCGCCCCGGATCGGGGCGAAGCCGTCGCCTGGCTCGAGGCGACGCGTGGGCCGGGCGATTGGGGGCGGGTACTGGCAGTCCTCGGGACGGCCCCTCTGACCGCGGCTGCAGCCGATCCGGCGGCGGTCGCCGAGGTCGCCGCCGAGGTCCGCCGCGGGCTCGAGGAGGCGGTGGCGGGCGCGGGCGATCCCGTGGCCACTGCTGAGCGCTGGGCACGATCCGAGCTTCCGTTACGCCTCACATGCGTTGAGAATTGGCTCACGGAACGGATCCGCGCCGGGACCACCGGTGAGGCCGTCTTTACGGAAGTGCGGGCTGGCACGCACTCTCGTGGGCACGGGGAAAGCTTAGACTTGCGTCAGCTTTTCGGGCTCCTGGACGCTGTCCGGGAGCTCAAAACGTCGTTCGATGCGCCGCTCAACCGGGGGCTGGCGCTCGAGAGCCTGCTGCGCAGTCTCTCGGCGCGCCCCGCTTAACCAGTGTCTGAGGAATAGATTTTGAGAGCAGGTGGGAACAAGCCGGGCCTGTTGACGCTCACGATAAAAGACAAGAGCGCGCTCTATCTCGCCTATATGCCGTTCGTGAAGAACGGCGGCCTCTTCATCCCGACCAACAGCAACTACCGCTTGGGGGATGAGGTATTCATGCTGCTCAACCTCATGGGCGAGGACGAGAAGCTGCCCGTCGCGGGGCGCGTGATCTGGGTGACCCCGAAGGGCGCGCAGGGCAAGCGCACCTCCGGCATCGGCGTGCAGTTCAGCGAGCAGGACCACGGGCAGACGCAGAAGAAGATCGAGACCTATCTCGCCGGCGCTCTCGCCGGCGACAAGGCCACACACACGATGTAGGGGCTCAGGCCGACCGGCGGAGCGCGATGCCGCTGTGTGTCAGGCCGCCCGTCAGTACGTAGGCATCGAAGCCGCGCTCCACCAGTATGTAGGCGGCCGCGGAGCTGCGCCTGCCGGTGTCGCAATAGACGACGTAAGGCACGGTGCGATCCAGCGTCGTGAGCTTCAGCCGAATGAAGTAGAGCGGGATGTTGAGCGAGCCTTCGATGGAGAGGTTCTGGTGCTCGCTCGGCAGCCGCACGTCGAGCCAGCGGCCGCCGCGCGCGATGATCTCGCGCGCCCGGTCGTAGCTCACCCACTGCAGCAGCGGCTCGTTCATGAGCTCGCGGAAATCCTGCTTGTTGAGGCGCATCAGCACGCCGTCGGTGAGCATCGCGACGGTGGCGTTGCGTTTCGCTTCCGCGATCAGCGCCTCCTCGCCAAAAGTGTCGCCGACCCCGACTTCGGCGAGCTTGATGCCTTCCTTGTTGAGCGGAGTCTCGCGTGTCACGACGCACTTGCCGCTCACGATCACGTAGAAGAAGTCGCCCTCATCACCCTGCTTGATGACGACATCGCCGGCGCGATACGGCACCCGCTGCAGGCGCATGAATATCGCCTGGATGTTGGCGGGCGGGATGCGGTGGAACGCCTTGGTCGAAAGGAGGGTCGTCATCCAGTCGTCGCCGCCGGTGCCGTCGAGCTGCGACTGCAGCTCCGCGACCTCGTACGTGCCTGTCTGATCCCAGGTGATCACGACATCGAGCAGCTCGCTGTCGATCGAGAGATAGTTCACCTCGTCGATCGCGCGCGCGGTCACTTGCCGCGGCAGCTGCGGGTAGAGTGGGGTGCGCGCCTCGGGCGTGCCGCCGCGGATCATGGCGATCGTGCGCTCTGCTTCCTTCACCTCCACCATTCCGGAGACGATCCAGACGGTGCGCTTGTCGGTGTCGCCTTCCTTGAAGAGCGTGCGCCCGGCCGGCATGGTGCGCACGACGACTTTCTTGGCGAGCGCGGCGAGGTTGTCCCGCTTCAGGCCGTCGAGCGGCGCGAAGGTCTTCAGCAGTTGAACGCTTGCTTCGCGTTCTTCGAGCATTTTTATAGGGCCTGAACTGTCTGGATTCGGTCCGAAGGCGCCTGTCGGGCGCGGCTCGTGCCGTCAAAAATTATGTCCGATGGTAGCACAGGGTCCCCGGCGCACCGGGGAGCCGTTCACGGTTTTGGGGGTGGGTCGGCCTTACCGCCCACCGCGCCTGCGACCAGAGCCCAGCCGGAATCCGGCTGGAATCGGGTGCCATAGCGGCTGGCGAGCTCCTCCAGCCGCTCGACCACCGCGGCAACGCCGCGGCTGCGCGCGTAGGTGAGGGGTCCGCCGCGGAAGGGCGCAAACCCCGTGCCGAAAATGACCGCCGCATCGATCAGATCCGCGTCCTCCGCGATCTGTTCCCGCAGACACGCGACGCACTCGTTGACGAGCACCAGGATCAGTCGGTCGATGAGCTCACGCGGCGCCGCCTCGGCGGCGGCGGACTTCACCGGCTTGCCGTCCCTCCACAGATAAAACCCGGCGCCGCTCTTGCGACCGAGCTTGCCGAGCGCGATCAGCTCGCGCAGGCGCGTGAGATCCGGGCCGGGGCGCCCCAGCTCCGAGGCGATGATCTCGCCCACATGCGCGGCAACATCGAGGCCCACGACGTCGGTGAGCTCGATGGGCCCCATCGGCATGCCGAACGCCACCGCGGTCTCATCGATCACGGCGATCGGCACCCCCTGTTGGGCGGCGTACATGGCCTCGTGCAGGTAGGGCATCAACACCCGGTTGACGATGAACCCGGGGGCGCTGCGGCAGGGAACGGGCAGCTTGTCCAACCTGCGGGTGAAGGCGATCGCGGTCTGCAGCACGGCCGGATCGGTCGCCTCGGAATGAATGATCTCGACGAGCGGCATCTGCGCCACGGGATTGAAGAAATGCAGCCCCGCGAGTCGTCCCGGCTCCGCCAGATGCCCGGCCAGGGCCTCGAGCACGATGCTCGAGGTGTTGGAGGCGAGGATCGCGCCGGACTTCATCCGCGGCTCGAGTCCGGCGTAGAGCTGGCTCTTGGCTTCGAGGCTCTCGAAGATGGCTTCGATCACGACGTCGGCCCGGGCGACGCCATCACCGGCGACATCGGCGCTCAGGCGCGCGCTCGCCGCTGCGACTTTCGCCGGATCCCGCAAGCGCTTCTCGAACAGCTCGCGCGCCCTTTTCAGCGCCGGCTCGATGAGCCCGAGCTCCCGATCCTGCAACGTCACCGTGAAGCCGCGCAGCGCCGACCAGGCGGCGATGTCACCGCCCATGACGCCGGCACCCACGACGTGCACGTGCTCGATCGGGGCGCCGGACTTGCCGCCAAGGGCCTTCAGTCGATCCTGCAGCAGGAAAACCCGGATCAGGTTGCGCGCCGTCTCCGTGGTGAAGAGTTGCGCGATGGAGCGCGCCTCGGCCTCGAAAGCGACGGTGCCGTGGGCTCCATAGCGTGCCCAGAGGTCGATGATGGCGTACGGGGCCGGGTAGTGCTCGCGACGCGCTTTCTGCGCCACCTGTCCGATGAGCGAGCGGTGGGTAACCCAGCGTACGAACGGCCAGCTCAGGATGCGGTCGGTGAGCGCGGGTTGATGCGGCGGCGGAGGGTTGAAGATGAGCTCGCGCGCGGCCGAGCGCAGCTCGCCAGCCGCCACCAGCTTGTCCACCAGGCCGAGGCGTAGCGCCTTGTCCGCGCGCACCGATTTCCCTGTCAGCATCATCTCCATCGCCGCGCGCACGCCGATGAGTCGCACGCTACGCACCGTGCCGCCGAATCCAGGGTGGATGCCGAGCTGCACCTCCGGGAAACCCAGCGACAACCGCTCGTCATTCACCGCGATGCGGTAGCGGCAGGCGAGGGCGAGCTCGAGGCCGCCGCCCAGCGCGAAGCCGTGAATCGCCGCGACGGTGGGGCAGGCGAGCGCCTCGAGTCGGTCGAGCACCTGCTGCCCGGCGTGAATCAGACGATAGCCGCCTTCGGGGCTGGTGATGCCGGTGAATTCCTTGATGTCGGCGCCGGCGATGAAGCCGCTCTTCTTGGCCGACATCACCACGACGCCGCGAGGCGGCGGCAATGCGATCCGATCGAGCAGCGCGTTGAGCTCGCGCAGTACACCGCTCGAGAGCACGTTGGTGGAGGTGTCCGGCTTGTCGGCCGTCAGCCAGATGATACCGTCGCTGTCGCGCTCCATCTTCCATGCAGAAGAGGAGGCCTCGATATTCTTCATGTCACGCTGCGGCCGCTGACGTGTCCGCGCGCACGTGGAAATCGCACACGATCGGACGGTGATCCGAGAACCGCACGTCGGGCACGCGGAAATCGGTCACTTCGATGCCCTCACTCACGAGGATGAAGTCGAGCTCGACGCGCGGCACACGCGCCGGAAACGAGGGCAGGCCGGCGGAGTTCGCGCTCCGCAGCCCGGCCGCGCGCATGAAGAGATAAATCTCATGCGTGCCCCAGAACGTGTTGAA
Organism: Steroidobacteraceae bacterium; assembly: GCA_036273095.1. Classification (GTDB taxonomy): domain Bacteria; phylum Pseudomonadota; class Gammaproteobacteria; order Steroidobacterales; family Steroidobacteraceae; genus 13-2-20CM-66-19. The sequence continues at coordinate 40,855 of DATAXF010000044.1, forward strand.
GTCGCCCGCCACGATGACAGGCTTTTTCGACTGGACGATGAGGTCGTGGAGCGAGCGCAGCTGGTATTGGCGGTGACGAAACTTGAGGGAGAGGTGAACGAGGAAGACGCAGACGTTCTCGAGCTCGAGCTCGATGATGAGCCGCTTGATGCCGGTGTCGAAGTAGTGGAAGCGCTCGCTGTGCACGTGCGGCGCGGAAAGGAACGCATTGCCCTGCTTACGCACGATGGGCATCAGGTGATTGATCGAGCTGGCGCCGTACTTGCACTGGTAGGTCGAGTAATGTCCGAGCTCCCCTGCGATCGCCTCTGCCTGGTTCACCATGCCGGTGCGGATCGAGCCGGTGTCGACCTCGATCAGGCCGACCACATCAGGGTGCTCGGCGCGCAGGAATTCCGTGATGCCCGCCAGGACCTTGCGATTGCTGCGCAGGTATCCGGCGCCCGGCAGCGGCAGATGAAAGGCCGGGCCGGTGCCCGTGGCGTAGCGGATGTTATAGGCAACCAGACGCAACGTGAGGGTCCTGCGCGGCGGCAAGCCAGATGAGTGGATTGTATTGCATATCGGCCGGGGCCGTCGGACGGCGCCCGGGCGGCGGCGCCGCTTGGCCGTGGCGGGGGCAGCAGGTTTCGCGCCAGGCGGCTCTTGTGCGAAACTGGCGCTCATGTCCCAGGCCAATCCCATCCGGCTCTTCATCACGCACGCCTGGGAACCCGGTGATGATTACCTGAGGGTATTCGAGTACCTGGAGAGCTCGCGGAACTTCTTCTACCGCAACTACAGCGCGCCGGAGAAGCGTCCCGCCGGGGACAAGGAGGCCGGCAAGGAAGAGCTGCGCCGCCAGATCGCCCCGGTCGAGGCCGTGGTCGCGCTCTCGAGCCTCTTCGAGGACAATCAGGACCTGGTGACCTTCCAGCTCCTCTACGCCCAGGCGAGTCAGAAAGCGGTGGTGCTGCTGAAGCCCTTCGGCTCGCAGAAGCCGGTGCCTAAGGCGCTGGCCGACCTCGCCGACGAGATCGTCGACTGGGACGAGCGGGCGCTCGTCGATGCCATCCGCCGCCAGGCGCGCCACGAAGAGACGACGCGCTGGGACACGATCGAATTCAAGCTCGACTGATCACTGCGACGGCCAGCAGACCGAGGAGTCATCGGCGGTGGCACTGTTGAGGGCCGTGCGCTTGCCATTCGACTCGACCGTGAAAGAGGCACAGTAGCTGTCCTTGTCCTGGCCCTTGCCCGCCACCGGAGTGGCCGTGAGCGAGAACGACGGAGCGGTGACGCTCGGGTCCGGAACGGTCACGGTGATGTAGTAATAGCCGCTGCCCACCGGGTTGCCCGATCCGAAACCGCCATAGCCCAGATTTGAGGCGGTGCTGGTGTAGGCATTCTGGGTGGCGTAGTAGCGCTCCTCGCGCGAGGCCAGCTCGACCAGATAGTCGCGTGCCTCCGTCCGCCGCGACTCTCTGATCTGATTGAGGTAGGTCGGCACGGCGACCATGACCAGGACGGTCACGATCACCACGACGATCATCAGCTCGATCAGCGTGAAGCCGGCCGTGCGGGCGCGTGCCGCCAGGCGGGTGGAGATGCGATGCTGGGGTGTCATGGTCGCACTCTATCCTAACGTAGTTGGATCCAGGTCTCGCGAGCACCGCTGACATTGTTGCCGGGGTGGACCGGCAGCGGGGGGGCGGCGCCGCCGCTCGTGCTCTGGAAGATCAGGTAGGTATTCGCCGGGCTGCCGTCGGCGTTGGTCGTCGTGACTTCAGTCGAGCTGCCGGCAGCGTTGGTCTGCAGGGCGATGGTGTGAGTATTGCCGTTGTTCACGAAGAACCCCAATACCGGGTTGCCGTTCTGCACGTTGAGCGCGTAGCTCCAGCCCTGGTCCTGATCCGGCGTGCACGCGAGCGGCGAGTCGATCGCCGGCAGGATCGTGTTGAACTGGATTGCCGTGGTCACCTCGATCGGGTTGTAGATGACCTGCTCGTTGGTGTTGGAGCCGTAGCCGGAGTTCGAGCCCGGCAGGTTGATGTACCAGCCATACTGGCTGTTGCTGGAAACGGCGCTCGTGTGGGCGCTGAGGGTCGCGGCGCTGCAGGTGGTGGTTCCGGCCCAGCAGACCATGTAAGGCGTGTCGATGGAGGGTAGCCCGGCGTCGAGGCTGACGGTCTGCTGCTGCAGGTTCGAAGTCCCCATGGTGGTGATCGTGCCGGCCGGCATGCTGGCGAACTGCGTGCTGTTGTTCGCGTCCCAGCCGCTCATGTTCCAGTCCCAGATGCCATAGAAGGACTGCTGGCCCGTGGCGTAGGTGGTGGCGGTCGACTGGGTGAGCGGGAATTTCTCTCCGGTGCCGAAGAAGAGCATCAGCTGCACGCCCGCCGTTCCCTGGACGAATATCGGAAACACATCGCTGGTGATCGGCTGTGAGGGAGTCGTGAAGAGCGGGCCGGGGGTGACCGCCCAGGCGTTCGGATCGCTGCTCGTCACGTCGAAGCGCCAGACGTTACCGAGCACGTCGCCCGCGTAGATGTAATCGACGACGTGATCCTGGTCCATGTCGACGGGGTGGGCATAAGCGATGCCGTCGCTGGTGTTCGCCTTGCCGGTGCTCAGGTAGTACACCCGCTTGCTGCCCGAGCTCGGATTGATGGTCAGGATGAATATCCCGGCATCGCCGGTCGAGCTGTTCAGGCCGTTACCGAAGATGAGCGCCCAGTCTCCGTTGTGCATCCGCCGGATCGTCGGCGTGCCGTAGGTGTTGCCGAGGCTGAGCGCGCAGTTGGCCGCGTTCTGGCAGGTGAAGCTGCCGGGGTTGGTGGTGGCGGAAGTGCCGCCCTGCCAGTCGCCAATGACCAGGCTGGAGGCGTTCGTCTCCGTGAAATTGGCGGGCGTCGTGACATCGAGCGCATAGATTTCCGAGCCGCCGGCGCCGAGGCCGCCGACGACCCAGGTGTGCCAGGTTCCCGAGTAATAGAGGTCACCGGTCGCCGGTGTCGCATCGACGAAGAAGTCGTGGCCGTACTGGGGGTTGGCGTAGTCGAGGTAGGAGTTCGACGCGCTGTGTATCGTCCCCAGCACTCCCTGCGGCATGTACGCGAGCATTTCCTGTCCGGTGTTCGTCGCGCTGTTGTAGACGGTCCCCGTGCTGTCGAAGGCGCCGGCGCTGAAGCCATGGACGAAGCCGTCATCCGCACCCACATACACGACGTTCTGGCGCGTGGCCTCCGCGGTGACGTAACTCGAGTACGTCTGCCCGGAATTCTCCGCCATGGTGGTGCTGGGATACAGCTTGTCCAGCCAGGTGGCCGGGGTCTCATAGGCGGTATAGACCGACTTCGATGGCGGTCCCACCCAGGAGGAGCTCGAATCGACGATGTCCGCGAGCACGGAGTCGAGGTTGCGATAAACGCCGCCGTTCTGGATCTGCTCGGCGGGGTCGCCGCGCAGGAACTGCAGCCGGTCGGCCGTCTGTGTCGAGTCGCCGGCGTCGAGAGCGCTCTGCTCGGTGCTGGTGAGGTTCGCCCACTCGAAAGGAATCCCGGCCGTGCCGCTCCAGGTCAGAATGGTCCGTCCGCCCGCGCCGTTGGTCCAGGGCTGGGCCGCAACCGGACCCGCCTGCCCGGTGGTTGCGCACGTTGCGCCGTTCGCTATCCCGGTGAGCTCGCACGATCCGTCCCAATTGGCCGAGGTGGCGATCGTCAGCACGCCTGCCGTGTTGATCAGGGAGTTGGCCGTGAGCGAGCCGGTCCAGTTCTGCGGATCGTAGTAACCGAAATAGGCCTGCGAGCCGTTTTCGACCTTGGACGACTGCTGCTGGTTCACGGTGGTCGAGCTCGCCGCCTGGCTGGCTGCCGCGGCCTTGAAGCACAGCACTTCGTGAATGTTCGAGCTGCCGCCGGTCGAGCCGGCGAAGCCGAAGCGGACCGTGGCCGGCATCGTTATGTTCGAATTGGCGATGCTCTGGTCCTTGATGACGCTGGTCCAGGCGCCGCCGTTGTAGCTATACGACAGACTGAGGAGGCCGTTGGACGTGATCTTGAGGTCGTAGGTGATCGGGTTGGCTCCCGTGCCGTAAGTGCCCGATGTGGTCGAATAGGGCTGCCGGGAGTAGCCGCCCGTCGAGTACTCGTTGGCGATCTGCACACTTGCGGGCAGCACCACATAGCCGCCGGAGATCGCCGTATAGTCGTAGAGCGTCGGGCCCGTTACCCCGCTGACGGCGGCCGAGGTTGCGCCGGTATTCGAGGGCGATGCCGGAACGGAGTAATTCCACAGCGTGCCGGTCTCGCAGGTCGACTGCACCGCCGTGTTCTGCTGCGACGCCGTCAGGCTGGACGGATAGTAGTTCGGGTAGTTGGCATTCAGCCAGTACCACGACACGTTGCCGGCGCCCCGCAGGCCGATGCGGTTGGCCCACTGGCCGCCGCCGGAGGCGGTGTTGTCGCCCATGGCCTGTGGGTTCGTGACACCGAGGGTGTTCTGGGTGCCGTTGAGGAAGTTGCCGTATTCGTCGATGCCCAGCCCGATGTAGCCGCCGACCAGGCCGTTGTAGGGCGTATTGGAATTCGAGCAGGTGTAGCCGAGGCTGCCGCCCCAGGAGCCGTAATTGCCCACCGCGCCGCTGTTGAAGCTGACGGGCTGGCTGCCGTCCATCAGGAAGAAGCTCATGCCGTCGGCGCCGTCGGTCTGATGGGGATCCGTGGCATCCACGACGGAGGTCTCGGTGCAGGACGTGCCGGACAGCGTGTAGCCGCTTGGGCAGCTGTACGTCTGGCTCAGCGAGGTCGTCTCGGTGCACTTGGTAGTCGATCCCGAGCCTGACTTGGTATAGCCGCTCGGGCAGCTGTAGCTGGCCGAGGCGTTCGTCGTGGTGTGGCCGGGTTTGGTGCAGGTCGTGCCCGATAGTGTCCAGCCGCTGGTGCAGCTGTAAGTTATCGTCGGGGGAGTCGTTGCGACGCAATTGCCGCCCGACACCGTATAGCCACTCGGACAGGAGTTGGTCGTGGTGGCATTGGTGGTCGTCGTGCTGGTGCACTGGCCGCTGTTAGCCGACGAGCCCGACGGACAGCCGGCGCTGTTGCCGCCCGAATCACCTCTATAGGTCACGGTCTTGAAGGTGATGTCCAGGCCCTGGTCGGTGGAATAGGTGTTGCCGGAAACGATGAGGCCGTTCTCATTGTGGCCGCCGTTCTGGCAGCTGGAGCCGCTGATGCAGCCGTTCGTGAAGCGCAGCGCGCCGTTTCCCGAAGGATCGAGTGCCGTGGCCGAATTCCACGCGGTCGAGCCCGTGGCCGTCCCGTGGTAGCCGCCCACGAGGGCGCTGTCAGACGTCGAATAAGTGCTGCTGTCGTAGTAGTTCTGGAGAGTGGTGCAGCCCGGTACCACCCCGGGGGTGACGCCGGATGTGCCGGTGCCAGCGCTCTTGCTCGCGGTCAGGCAGGCACCGTTGAAGTAGTACCAGGGGTTGGTGGTCGTGGTACCGGTGAAGTCCTCGGAAACGATCGCCTGCGCGAACCCCGGACTGCAGTGCAGCGCGAGACCCGCGATCGCGAGCGCGAGGATCCAGATTCTGTTGCCACGCATGATGGTTCTCCGAATCGTCACGGGCCGCCGCCGCCGGAGGCCGTGTAGATGATCTGATAGGTGCTCTCGACGACGGCTACCGTGCTGGTACCGCCGCCGTATGACCAGGCGTCGATCTGATAATCGGTCGCATTGGGGTTGGTCTGGTCGCTGCCGAGCCAGGCGATGTAGACCGTGGGCGCCGCGGCGTAGCTGTTGGGGCCGCCCGAGGTGGTGAAGAGATTGCCGGCGCCCGAGGGGGGGTTATAGCCGTAGCCGACTGCGGCGCCGCCGATGGTCCACGGCACGGTCGCCGCGGACAGGGCATCGGTGGAGAGCCCGAGAGTGTTGGAACAGATGGCCGGCGATGCGGTCGCGCTGAACGTCGATGCCGAGCAGACGGTCCCTGAGCCGGGGGTCACATTGTTGACCAGCCATTGCTCGGCGTAGTCCTCGCTGCTGTTGGCCGCCTGCAGCGCCCGCTGCTTGTCCATCACGTTGCCCGCGATGCGGGTCTCGAGGCCGACCCCGCGAAGCATCGCCAGCGCCAGCAGGGTGACGACTACGAGCAGCAGAATGGTCGTGATCAGCACCATGCCGCGCGCCTTGCGGATCGGAAGGGGAGCTCTGTTTCTCATGTGAAGACGAGCCCCGTGCGGCCCATGATTGCGATTATTCGCGTGAAGTACACGTACTGCGGCTGGCCCGGAGTCGTTTTGTATAGCGGATTGAGGAACTGCAGCTGTACCTGTATGGAGGTGACGGCTCCCCAGTAGCCGCCGCTGGTAACGGCCGCGGCGTTCATGTAAGTGTCGACGTTGTTATCCGGGGGATTGACATAGGTCGTCGTATGGACGCCATACATGATCGACATGCCCTGAATTCCGCTCACCAGCTCCACCGGCGCATTCCACCCGCCGGTGCCGACCTGCACGTCGCAGTAGAGGTCGTTGGTGCTGGGATTGGCCGTGTCGGCGGCGAGGTAGAAGTTGTTCGTGTATGACTGCGTGCCCCCTACGGTGCCATCGCAGAGGCTGATGTTCTGGCCGCTGCTCGTCATGTACCTGACAAAGAGAACATCTGTGCCGTAGGCGCCGCTATCGTATATGTACCAGCCGGCCAGGAACGGGGCACTCGCCCCTTGTGGCGTCGTGGTGCTGTCGGAGGGGAGGGCGGTCCCGATGGTGGTGGTGTTGGGAGAGGGGTAGTACCCGGCTCTCTGGACGATCGCGGCAATCGTGGACATCGCGAAGCGCTCGTTGTCCTCGAGCAGCGACAGCGAGTCGTTGGCCTGATAGGACATCTTCACGCCCTGCTCGACCGTGAGGACACCGCCGATGAGGAAGAGCGCGATCAGGATCGCGACGCTCAGCTCGATGAGGGAGAAGCCGCGTTGGCGCGAGAACTGCGTGCTCATGGCTGCACCACCAATGTGTAGGCCTCTGTTGCAAAGTTGGCTGGTGCGCCGGCCGCGGCTTCCTGCTGATTCGCCGCCACCGTGGTCTCGGTCCAGTCGATCGTGATCGTGCAGCTGGTGGGATTGAGGACGGTTTGTGCGGTGCAACTGACGCTCGAGGTGGAATTCTTGAGCAGCTGCGCCAGTCCGCCGATGTTCCCGGAGCCCGAAGCCCACTGGGTGAGGTCGTAGCCCGCGAGATTCACGGGATTGCACGTCGCGGTGCAGGTGGGCGGGGTGCTGAGAGCCGCCGACAGATGGGCCGAATTGGTGGCGGTGAGCGCGGCCGTACCCGCAGTGACTGTGACCGACGCGCTTACCGTGCCGGTCCAATCGAGGGAGGCGCCGTCCCAGAAATCGCGGTCGGCATGCATGGCGTCGGCGAGACTGGCCGCCTGCAGGGCGACCAGGGCGCGCATCCGCGAGCTGCCGGTATTCGAGAGCACGACCGCTTCGAGCTTCGCGATTCCGAGCATGCCGACGCTGATGATGATCAGGGCGATCATCACTTCGATCAGGCTGAAGCCGAGCGCGCGACTCGCTGTCGCCACGGGTCTCATGTGCAGCCCGCCGTGGCGCTGGTGACCACGTTCATCATCCCGGCCTGGTTGATTTGCAGGCAGCGGGAGTACTGCGAGGCCGCGGTTGAGTTGTGCAGGTTGATTTGCATGGATGCGACGCCGAGATTGGCGAATCCGTTGCCGCTGAAGTTGATGGCGTAAATGCTGTTGCTCGATTGGAAGGTGTCGCCGTTGCCGGAGAATCCCTTGTCCACCCGTACCAGCGGATCGTTCCCATCCACGGTCGTCACGTTGTTCGGGTTGGAGAAGATGATCCAGCCTTCCTGCCAGGCGGGTGGCAGCGTGGCCGCATCGCAGCTGGAGCCATTGCTCGATACGCATACGGTGACCTGCTGACCTTCGCGGATGGCCTCAGCCCGTGCAAACTGCAAGTCCCCGAGCAGGGCGTCGCTTTCCGAGGCCATCCGATTGTTTGTCGTCACGTAGCGGTACGACGGCATCCCGATGCTGATCAGAACCACGATGATCATGAGAACGATGAGGAGCTCGATCAGCGTGACGCCGCGTTGCCGCGCAGGCGATGCACTGCGCCGTCTCCGCGGTGGGGCTCTAAGGCCGGAACTGGTGGTCTGATGTCGCACGCGTTGGGTTTCCGCAACCGTCTGTGCGGCGGACTGTACTGGAACGGGAGCGCTGCTTCGTGTGACTTACGACAGTATTGCGGGGGTATCCGACCGGCGGCGCTTTCAGGCGGATGGGCGGACCCATCGGCATACAACGTGATGCCCGCCCTTGACACGACCCGGCGAGGAGGGCGCGCGGCCTGACAGCAGCAGACCCGAAGTCCTTGCCGCGAAGAGCCGATCCGGTGGATTACGTCACAGGCGAGCGGCGCGTGCCTCGATACGCTCCCGAAATGTGCGAGCGATATGTCGTACCGGATCAGATGCTCGCCGAGCGCGAGCTCACCGTGGAGCGCAAATGGTGGCGTTTCTCGGCGAGCTTCAATGTCGCGCCGGCGCGCTATGTGCCTGCCGTGCGCCTTCACGGGGGCGAGTCCGAGGCCGTGATGATGCGCTGGGGGCTGACGCCGGCCTGGGCGAAGGAGGATGTGTCCGCAGGGCAATGGCTGCGGGTCTCAGGCGCCACCCTCGAACAAAGCCCGCTCTTTCGCGGGCCATGGCTGAATGGCCAGCGCTGCATCCTGCCGTTCGCGGGCTTCTATACCTGGCGGCTTACACCGGCCGGGTACCGGCAGCCTTATTTCGTGCAGGCCGCCGATCGGCCGGTGTTCGCCGTCGCGGCGCTATGGGATCGCTACGAGGGCAAGGACGAAGACGTGATCGAGGGCTGCGCGATCCTCACGGTCCCCGCGAACGCGCTGCTGGAGTCGATCCAGACCGCGAAGCAAGAGATGCCGGCGATTCTCGACCCCGAGAGCTGCCAGGCCTGGCTTCACGGTACGCCGGTCGAGGCGCGAGCGCTGCTGCGTACGGCGCCCGAAACTCTACTCACGAGCCACGCGGTCAGCCCGCGAATCAACTCTCTGGCCTGCGATGACTCGGCGCTGGTGCGGACGGTGGCAGCCCAGGGATCCTAGTCTCGGCCGAAACGTACCGCGGCCCTGGCCCGCGCCCGGGCAGCTTCCACCTCGCGGTCGCGCGGCTCGGCCGTGGTTATCAGGGCATCGATGAGGACTCGCGCGGTGGCGGCGACTTCCTTGACGGCACGATCGAAGGCCGCGCTGTTGGCCTTGGACGGGCTGTTGAATCCGCTGAGCTTCCTGACGAACTGCAGGGATGCCGAGCGAATCTCTTCGTCGGTCGCGGGCGGCGCAAAATTGAAAAGCGTCTTGATGTTCCGGCACATCAGCTGAGACCTCTGGGAGCAAGGAGAGCGGCAATGATGCCTTGATTAAGGAGGCCGGCAAGCCCCTAGCAGCAGGTATACTGTACTTCGCATAATATATATTATGTAATATTAAGGGTCCGATGGGGGCCGGTAACCGAGAACCTGAAGCCGTGGCCGAGTTCGGATTGAGCCGTTACGCCGCGGCTCTTCAGCTGTGGGCGCGGTACTGTCGCTGCCGTGTCAGTCTTTCGGAAAATTCAACTCACGCAGGACCGCCTGAAAGCGCGGCTCCTGGCGCAGCGGATCCATGAATGGATCGGTCTTGAGTTGGATCAACCCCGGGTCGCCCAGGCGCATCGCCGTGTCGAGCCATTCGAGTGCCTGCGCGCGATCGCCCCACTGGGCGTAGATCGTGGCGTACTGATAGGCAGCAGCATCGCCCAGCTCGGCCTTCATTTTCGCGAGCACGGACTGCGCATCGGCATGTCGGCCGAGCTTGTCGTACACCACCGCCAGGCACTGCTCTTCGAGCCAATAGCCAGTCTTGCTTTCGCATGCGGCGCGCGCACCCGCTAGGTCTCCGAGTCCGAGGAGCGCGAATCCGCGCTGCGCATAGCCCGCGCTGTAATCGGGATTGAGACTGAGGACTTCTGCGTAAGCAGCTGCCGCCTCGCCATACTGCCGGGCCAGATAGAGTACAACACCGAGGTCCGCGCGACTCAGGTCAGCCAGCGGGTCCAGTATGACCGCACGGCGCGTTGCGGCAATGGCCGCATCGAAGTGGCCCATGTAGGCGGCGAAGACACCGCTAAGGCGAACGACTTGCGCATCACCTGGCGCGAGCGCCACCGCCCGCTCGTATTCTTCGTTAGCGTGCTCAAAGTCTACTAGTGGTCCCCCCTGGAAGACCTCCGCGAGCGCCAGGTGCGCTTCAGCCAGCTGCGGGGCGAGCGCAATCGCCCGCTTGGCGTCAGCTTCGGCTTTCCCATAGCCTTCGCGAATCGCAGGTCCAGTCGCAAACTCTCCAGCGTAGCCCGAGACGGCGACCGAGCGACGGGCAAATGCAAGCGCATAGTTCGGGTCGAGGCGGATAGCCGCGGTGTACTCGGCGATTGCGGCGGGAAGATTTTTGGCGGGATCGCCAAGTGATAGCATCACCTTAGACGCGCGCAAATAGGCATCCAGGGCGGCAGGATTACTCGTGCCGCCGAGCTCGATCTTCGTGGAGACATCGCCGAGGAGTGTGACCTTGAGAGCTGCGGCGACCGCGGTGGCGATGTCGGTCTGAAGCCTCAGCACATCCCTTAAATCCCGGTCATAGCTCTTCGACCACATCTCAAATCCGGTGACCGCGTTGATGAGCTGAACGGTGATGCGCACCGTGCGGCCCGAGCGGCGCACGCTCCCTTCGAGAATGGCCCCGACGTCGAGCTTGCGGGCGATCGTGCCGAGGTCGGTGTCCTTGCCTTGGAAGGAAAAGGCCGACGTTCGGCCGGAGACCTGGAGCCCCTCGATCTCGGTCAGTGAATTGAGGATCTCCTCCGTGAGCCCCTCCGAGAAGTACTGCTGGTCCTTGTCGCCGCTCAGATTCACGAATGGCAGCACCGCGATCGAGTGCGGCGGTGGATCGAATGCGCCGGGCGCCGCGTTGGCTGCGACCGCCGGTGGCGAGACTGTAGGCTTCGAGATCCACGGCCTATCCACGCCGAGATAGGCCACGGCCCCCAAGATCACGACAGCCACCATGAGGGGTAAGCCGCGCTTCGACCAGGAGACCGAGGCCGTCACCGTCGATGGCTGTGTTGCCGCTGTCAGGGGGCGCGTTTCTTCGGGACGAGGCGCCAAGGGATGAGGGTCAGCCAGCGCCAGGAGCCGCCGCGCGCGCTCAACAAAGGTAGGCGGCGTCTCCCCTCCCGGCAATCGTGACCACTGGACAGCCCGGAAGCTATCGGGAACCTGCTCGTCGTCATCGCGGGAATCGTCGATCACCACTGGCAGCAGGAATGCTCTATTGGCCGACATCAGGTGCGACCGGTCAACTGCAAGCTTCCACTCGAGACGGAAATACCCCTCGTCGCGATCGTGTGTGTTCTTCGAGATGATCGGGATGAAGAGTGCGCAGTTTTTGATTTGCCGGCGGATGGAATGGTCCCACGCGTCCCCGCCCCGCAGCTCGCTCTGGTCGAACCAGACTTCAATCCCGGCCGCCCGCAGCGCCTCGCAAATCCTTTGGGCCGCCTGCGCGTCCTGCGAGGCGTAGCTCAAAAACACTGCGTGTGACGGCTCGGTCACCGAGCGGCCTTCCCCGTGAGTTGAAACGTGCGGAAGGTCTTCCGGCGCCTCCCTGGCCGGCAGGATACCCGAAGAACGTACCCCCGTGAGCGAGTTTGGGCCCGGTAGGATTCGAACCTACGACCAAGGGATTCACTCTGCCCCGGCGTTTCCGCCGGGAGTGGACTATCTCTTCACCCGTGAACGGGATGTGTCGCCGGATCTCAGCGACTCACTCCGTCCGTGTGGGTGCGGGATGCTCCTGCCTGTCATTAAGGGCACTCGAGCCCTCAGGTAGTCTCTGCACCTTCCGGCGGTGTACCGCCGGCTCGGCTCAGGATTGCCATGAGCGGGATCGCGATCCGCAGCTCGAAGGTTTCCCTGAATTCATCCCGTCCACTGTGCGCGTTTCCGCGCACAGGCACCTTTCCGATGAGTCCCCTGCACTAACCGCTGTGCTACAGGCCCAACGCGCAACATTGTACCAATTGCTGCGGAGGGCTGGCGCCTTGACATGCAATCGTTCACTTGCATATCATTCCGCAGGCACTGGAATCAGGAATGAATGACCCGGACTCGCTGTTCAAGGCGCTGGCCGATCCCAGCCGCCGCAAGCTCCTCGACCTCCTGCACACCCATGACGGTCAGACGCTCGGCGACCTGTGCGGGCACCTGGACATGACCCGCCAGGCGGTCACGCAGCACCTTGGGGTCCTCGAGGCCGCGAATCTGATCGCGACCGCGCGCCGAGGCCGGGAGAAGCTGCACTTCCTCAATCCCGTGCCCTTGCAGGAAATCTACGAGCGCTGGATCCGCAAATTCGAAAAGCCGCGCCTCAAGGCGCTGCACGATCTCAAGCGACTTCTGGAAGGTGAGAAAGATGAATGAAATCATCGAGGCCATCACCGGCGGCTGGCCCAAGATCCTGTCGAATCTCAAATCATGGCTCGAAACCGGGCAGATCGCGTTGAACACGCCGCACCCGTCGCGGGCATGACCGCATACGTCGCATTGCTCCGCGCAGTCAACGTCGGGGGCACCGGCAAGCTCCCGATGGCCAAGCTGCTTAAGCTGTGCGAAGCGGCGGGATTCGAGGAGGCGCGCACTTATATCGCATCCGGCAACGTGGTATTCGGCAGCACGCTGAAGGAACGCAAGGTCAAGGCAGCTCTCGAGCAACGCCTCGCCGACTATGCGGGCAAGCCGGTTGGCGTTCTGGTCCGCTCTGCCGCGCAGCTCGCGGCGGTGCTCGCCGCGAATCCCTTCCGTACCGCGCCGCCTAACCGCACCGTCGCCATTTTTCTGGACGAGGCTCCGCCGCCGAACGCGCTCGCGGAGGCCCGAGGCAAGCAGTCCGAGCGGCTGGCTCTCGGCGTCCGCGAGATCTACGTCATGTACGGCGACGGGATGGCCCACTCGAAGCTGGTGATCCCCTGCGCCTCGGCTGGCACCGCGCGCAACATGAATACCATCGCGAAGCTGGCGGCGATGGCCGCTCAGATCTGAGCGCCGCGCAGGCGCCGACTCGCGGGCGGCCGCTCAGAAGACCATGTTGATCGCGGCCACGGGAGTTGCCGTCGCCGTGGTATTGCGGCCCGCGGCGGCGATTCTCGCGCCGGCGATCACGCCCATCCTGGCGTTCCAGTTGTATTCGACCGCCGGAGCCAGGTACAGCAGGTCGCCGGAGCCGGAGTCCAGCGCGGAGAACGCCGACATGATTGAAGCGACGCCTGACGGCGCGTAGCTCCCCTGCACCCGGGTATTACCGTCGTGTTCCCACCAGACATCCGTCGCGAGCACCCAGTTTTGCGTGGCGCTGTACTCGAATGCCAGATCGCCAAAGAGACTCGGCCCCGGATGAGCTCGTCCCTCGAATCCGGCGGGAGTGCCGTAGACACTTACATCGTGCACGGACGCCCATTGTGATACTTGATAAGACAAATCCAGGCGTGTGCGCAGAATGCGCCCGTTGGGCATCCAGAAGTACGTCTGGGAATAGAGAGACAACGTCGTCGAATAGGCGCCGCTGCCCAGGGCGCCATCCGTCGGCCCGCTCAGCCGGTCGTACTTTCCTGTTGGAAACGTCTCCCCGATGACGAGCGAGGTCGTAGGTATCCAGCTCCCCGGCCGAAATTGCGTCAGGCCATACGCGCCCTGCAAAGTGATGTCGCCGACGGCGAAGCCCGAGGAGCCCTGCCCCGCGGCCGACTCGTGAAATCCGAGGCGCGGTATGAGACCCAGCGTGAACCCGTCGACCAGCCCGTACTCGATGTAAGACTGATTCCCGAGCTCGTGCGCGGCGCCGGTGCTTCGCGATGTTCGATTCCGATCGAAATGACCGTAGGTCATCACGTCGAAGAAATAGGGCTCGAACAGCCAATGGCCCCTCGGCAACGTACCCGGTGAAGCCGCCAGCAACGGGCCCGTCCACCAGGCGTCGTCCAGTGACTGTTGGGTCACGGCACCGGTCGTCGACGTCGCGGCAGCGATAGCGCTTGCGCCCATCGCGAGCGCGAACAGTACGCCGCGGCAAGCCCCTCTCTGGAAGCGCGCGATGAGCCCGCGCGGGCATGAAGATCCCATGATGCGACTGTCCTGACATCCCGCCCCCGCGCCGGGAGGGACTGCGATCGAAAAGGTGTATGCGGGAATCTTGGGCCAAGGC
>DATAXF010000045.1:0-18890 GCA_036273095.1 Steroidobacteraceae bacterium
ACCACGTCGTCAACGAACTCGAAGCCGGCGCCGCGCTGCAGCGCCTCGATGCGCAGGAAGACTTCGCCGAACTGACCGGCGCCGCCGGTTTGCTTCTTGTGCCGGCAGTGACCTTCAGCGGGACGGGTCACGGTCTCCTTATATGGGATGCTGGGCGGGTGCGTCTTGACGTGCACGCCATAGCGATGGCCCATCCGCTCCAACAGCGTCCGCAGATGCAATTCCCCGGTGCCATAGAGGACGGTCTCGTTGACCGCGGCGTGATGCTCTATCCGGATGCAGGGGTCTTCGGCGGTGAGCTTGTGAAGCGTATCGGCCAGGCGCTGCTCGTCGCCGCGGCGCTCGGGCTCTATGGCCAGCCCCAACATGGGCGGCGGGAAGGCGATGGGCTTCAGGTGATACTGATCCTCGTCGTGCGAGTCGTGCAACACGGCATCGAGGTGCAGCTCATCCACTTTGGCTATCGCGCAGATGTCTCCCGGGATCGCTTCGGGGATCTCGACGGTGTCCTTGCCGAGAAGCTGATATAGATGTGCGACCTTGAACGGCTTACGCGCGTCACCGACGAAGAGCTGGGCCCCGGGGCGGATCGTGCCTTGATGCACGCGTAAGACACCCAGCTTGCCAACGTACGGGTCGATAGTGATTTTAAAGACGTGCGCGACGACGTGTTTGCTGGGGTCCGGTGAAACCGTGACCCGCTGAGCGCGCTCGCCCGACCCTTTGAGAAAGGGCGGCGGGTTGCCCTCGCCGGGATTCGGCATGAGCTGCGTGAAGACCCGCAACAGGTCGGAGATGCCGGCGCCCGTTTCGGCCGAAGCGAAGCACACCGGGACGAGATGGCCCTCGCGCAGGGCCTGCTCGAAAGGGTCGTGGAGCTGCTGCGGCGCGATCTCCTCACCCTGCTCCAGGTACACGGCCATCAGTTGCTCGTCGAGCTCGACCACCTGGTCGACCAGCTGCGTATGCGCGATCTCCACGGAGGAGAAATCAGCCGGCGCGCCGTGTGGCTGAAAGAAGCAATCGACCACGGCTCGAGCGCCGTCCGAGGGCAGGTTGAGCGGCAGACATTCCGACCCGAACGTCTCGCGGATGTGCGCCAGCACGTCGGCGGTCTTCGCGTCGCGGCTATCGATCTTGTTGAGGATCACCAGCCGGCAGAGCCCCCGCTCGCGGGCGAAATCCATCAGACGGCGGGTGACCGCGTCCGGGCCGGCGACCGCGCTCACGACTATCGCGACAGCCTCCACGGCTTCCAACACGGAGAGGGTGCGCCCGAAGAAGTCCGGATACCCCGGGGTGTCCAGCAGATGGATCCGGGTCGAGTCGCAATCGAAGGTCAGCACGGCCGGCTCGAGGGAGTGCTGCAGCTCCCTCTCCTGCGGATCGAAATCCGAGACCGTACTGCCGCGGGCAAGGCTCCCCTTGGCCCGGGTGGCACCGGCCTGCTGCAGCAGGCTCTCCGCCAAAAGTGTCTTACCCGCGCCGGCCGCTCCGACCAGCGCGATATTTCGGATGCCCGAGGTCGTATGGCCCATGACTCGCTCCCCCGGCAAAGAGTCGCCGCGGGAAGCGGCGCGGAGAATCGAGAGCCTACTCCCCGCAGCCGCCGATTTGCAAAAGGCGGCCATGGCGGCCCTATACTAGAGGAGGACGATTGCCCGCGAAGGTGAGCCATGAGCGAGTCGCCAAGATCCCCCCAGGCGCCGCAGCCTCGACCGGCGGCACCGGCAAATGAATCGCAGAAGGACAAGATCCAGAGGCAGCTGGACGAGGCGTTGGACGCAAGCTTCCCGGCCAGCGACCCCGTCTCCATCGTGACCTCCCACGAGGAGGAGTACTGGGGAGAGAAGAAAACTTAGGGTGCCGTAAGCTCCAGCGCCAGACCTGCCTGATTGGTGGTCGTGAGCTGAACCGGGCGGCGCCACACCCGCTGCAGATAATCGAGAACCTTGCGGCTGCGTTCCAGGTCGAGGCCGCGGCCGTCGAGCGTGTGATCATGAACCAGCTCGAGCGTGCCGTCGTTGCGGACGTGCTTTGCCGAGACGGTCGGCGCGCCGAAGTTGTATTTGGGGCTTAGAATGGCCTCGTGCAGGGCCGTCAGGTCCTGTTCCAGCACCTTGACCTGCCCATCGCTGCGCGCGCTGTAGCGAAAGAGATTCAGCTCCTCTGCCAGCTCCCGTGTGAGGTGGTTGCGCACGAACGCGAAGTCGTCGTCCTGGATCATGATGCTGCGCGCCGTCTCGAGCCCTTCTTTCTCGACGATCTTCTCCCACATGGCAAAGCCCAGGTGGTACGGATTGATGCTGAGCGACACCTGCTCATCCGCCGCGACCGGCCGGACGACGTCGGAGTGGCATTTGATGGCGTCGAGGTAAGCCTGTTGCGGGACGAAGTCGGCCTCCCGCATGAGCCGCGCATGCCAGTACGAGGCCCAACCCTCGTTCATGATCTGCGTGGCGAACACCGGATAGAAATAGAACGACTCCTCGCGCACCGCCAGGAAGATGTCCCGCTCCCAACTTTCCATTTCCGGCGCGTATTGCGCTACGAACCAGAGCAGATCGCGTTCCGGATGCGGCGGAATGGGCGCGCGTTTCTTCGGCTCCACGCCGGTGCTCGCCGCCGCCGGCTCGAGTTGCGCAAAGCGCTTGCGGAACTCGTCTTCCTCGGGCGACCTCCTGTCTTCGAGGTACTCCGGGTAACGCTGACGCCGCAGCGACTGATCGACATCGATGTGCTGCTCCAGGGCGAGCGCGGCATCGAGCACGGCTTCCACGCGCTGCACACCGTGAGTCTCTATCGCCTGCTGGATCTGACGGGCATGGTTGGCCGCATGCTCGACGATGTGCTCGCTCACCTGCTCCTGACAGCGCAGAAAGAGGAGATTGTTGTGTGAGAAATCCGCATGCCCCAGCACGTGCGCCGTCACGAGAATGTTTTCCGCCAGCCCGTTGCTGGCCGCGAGGTAGGCGTGCCCCGGATTGCCGGGAAAGACCACCTCGAAGAGCCGCGAGTGGCCCATGTGACGCTGGATGAGCTGATAGATGTAGCGGACCCCGAACGACCAGTGCGGCATGCGCACCGGCAGACCGTAGACCGCGATCTCCATCATGAACGTATCGGGAACCGCCTCGAAGTCGACGGGGTGGAACTTGAGCCCAGATTGGGCCGCGAGCTCTTCGATGCGACGGGTGTAGCTCTGCCAGGTGTCGCCGGTCATGAGAGCGGGCGCCTCAAGGCGACGCGGCCTCCCCGGCAAGGCTCTCCGAGGAAAAGAAGTGTCGCACGGCACCCCAGACGTCGTCGAAATCGTTGAGCGCGTAGCTGCCCGCGGCGCAGCCCGCCGCTGACAGATCGGCGAACAGACGTCCCGTCTCGGTGGCGAGCTGCCGGGAGAGTCCGGAGGAGACCTCCGCATAACCGGTGAAGCACGCGTCCTCGGCGATTGCCGACAGCGCCTCGCGCGCATCCGCGGCATCACTCACCGAGTTGTCGCCGTCGGAGGCATAGAAGAGATAGATGTTGCAGCGACCGGGGTTGTAGCGCTCGTCGATGATCTCGCGCACCTTGCCGAGGCCGGTCGAGGCGACCGTGCCACCGGTGCCGCTCACCTGGAAGAACTCGGTTTCGGTGAACTCCCAGGCCTCGGTCGTGTGAGCGACGAACACTGTCTCGAGCGAGCGGTACTCGCGCCTCAAGCCCTGCACCACCCAGAAAAAGAAGGTCTTCGCCAGCTTCCTGTCCCGATCCGACATGCTGCCCGAGACATCGAGAAGGAAGAACACCACGGCATGGATGGCCGGCTGGCGACGGCGGGCAAGCTGGCGGTAGCGCAGGTCATCGTCCGTGAAGGTCGGGGTTGCGCCGGGGGCGCCGCGCCGCTTCACCAACTCCTTGAAGGAGCGTCGGCGATCGAGCCTGGAGCGCGCGCCGCGCCGGTCCCATCCTTCCCGCACCCAGTCCGAGTCTTCCGCCGGGCCCACGCGCGCCTTGAGGTTGGGAAGCTGCATCTCCTCCCACAACCAGTCGACGATGTCGTCGACCTTGAACTCGAGAAGCAGTTGCACTTCGCCCTCGTCCTGACCTCCCGGTCCCTTCTCGCCCGGCCCGCGCTGCCGGGACGGATCGGCCAACACGTCACCGGGCTTCGCCTTGCCCTGGCCGGCACCCTGCTGCTCCTCCGGGCGGCGCAGGCGAAAGTGGTAGTGCTCCAGCATGCGGATCGGAACGCGCACCGTGCGCGAGCCGCCGTTGATCAGCTCCCCGCCTGCCACGATCTGCGGCAGGTGCTGCCGCACGGACTCGCGCACCTTCTCGTCGTGACGCAGCCAGTCGCGCGCGCCGCGGGAGAACAGCTCATACCACTTGGCAGCATCACCGCCGGACTGCCCGCCGCCGTTTTCGCTATTCGCAGCCATGATGCTACTGGTACTCCTTTTTACGGCCGTGCGCTACTCCTGCGCCAGCAGGGTGGTGACGTAGCTCAATGCCTCCTTGGCGCTGTGCTCGTCGTAGCCATACTCGGTGATCAGGCGTTGCTGCACTGCCGAGATCTTCTGTCGCGCGTCATCGTCCGGACGCGCGTTCGAAGTAACGAGCCTGAGGACATCGCGCCGCTCCTCGAAGAGGTATTGCTCGATCGCCTCGCGCATGCGCGCATGACTCGCGAGCTTGAACTTCTCGCCAGTCTTGAAGGCGACCATCGCCTTGCGTACGACCTCCTGCCGGAAGGAGAGCTTGCCGGAGTCGGAGACCTTGATCTTCTCTTCCACGGAGCGCAGGAACCGCTCGTCGGCGGGCCGCGTCTCGCCGGTAATGGGATCGGTGACCTGACGGTGATCGAGCGACGCTTCCACCTCGTCGAGATACTTCTCGAGAAGCTGCTGCGCCTCCTCCTCGAAGGAGGCGAACATCGCGCGGTGGACATCCTCCTTGACCCAGCGGTTATAAAACTCCTTGCGAGCGGTCACCAGGTGATCGATCCACGCCTTCTTGTGCTTCGCCTCCATGCGGGCGTCGCTTTCGATGCCGTCCTTGATCGCAAGCAGCAGCTCCATGCTGGTCAGACTGTGGCTCGTGCCGCGGGTAATGGCGTTGGAAATCGCGTTGATGATGAAACGCGGGCTGACACCGGTCATGCCCTCGTCCGGCGACTCAGCGTGCAGACGCGAGCCCTCGCTTTCGGGCACGCCTTCGACGGACTCGCCCGCATAGATACGGAGCTTCTTGGCGATGTCGAGGCCCTCGCGCTCCGGCTTCGTCAATCGCGTCAGGATGGCGAAGACAGCCGCCAGGTTGAGCACGTGCGGATCGAGGTGGACATTGCGGAAGGCCGGCGCGCCGGACACGAGCTTCTGATAAATGCGGGACTCGTCGCGGTAGGAGAGCGCGTAGGGGACCTTGATGATCACCATGCGATCGAGCAGCGCCTCGTTCTCCTTCTCCTGCAGGAACTTGTGGAATTCCGCGAGATTGGTGTGCGCGAGAATGGTCTCGTCGACATGGATGAGCGGGAAGCGCGAGACTTTGACGTTCTTTTCCTGCGTGAGGGTGAGCAGGAGATAGAGGAACTCCCGCTTCACCTTCAGGATCTCGATCATCTCGAGAACACCGCGGCTCGCCGCGTACACCGCGCCGGACCACGACCAGGCGCGCGGATCACCCTCATCGCCAATCTGAGCCACCTTGGCGAGATCGACCGAGCCCACCAGATCAGCGATATCGGCGGTGGTGGGGTCGTGGGGAGCGTAGGTGCCTATGCCGGAGCGCGAGGCTTCCGACAGGAAGATCCGCTCCAGGGGCACGCGCACGGAGTCGCCTTCGAACTCGCGCTCGACGTAGTCGCGCGCCCAGGGTGACAGCTCCCCCTGAATGGCGACGCCATAGCGCTCGCGAAATTCGGGCCGCAGACTGGCCGGAATGAGGTTCAGCGGGCTCTCGCGCAGCGGTGAGCCCTTGATGGCATAGAGAGCGCCTTCGTCGGTGCGGCTGTATTCCTCGAGGCCGCGCTTCAGCAGAATGGCCATCGTCGACTTGCCGCCTGAGGGGGGGCCTAGCAGCAGAAGCAGGCGTCTGCCAACATCGGAGCCGGCGGCGGCGGCCTTGAAGTAGTCCACGACACGCGACAGCGGCTCGTCGATGCCGAACAGCTCGCGCTTGAAGAGTTCCCGCGCCCGTATGCTCTCACCGGCGTCCGGTTGAGCGGTGCGTCCGTGCCAGCGGAGCATGTCCCAGATGTACTCGTGGCTGGTGCGCGCCAGCGCGGCGGCGTTGGCAGGCAGGATGTCGGCGAGAAACTCGCCGAAGGTGCCTTCCCAGCGCTGGGCGCGGTGCAGTCGGCTGAAGGAGCTCAGCGACTCGATGAAGGCGGAGTGGCTCGTCGATTCCGGGTCAGTAGAAAGCGATCGCATCGTCTCCCCTCCCGTTCAATTCAGTGCCTGTGAAGGATGAACCGGGAGGCCAAAGATGCCAGCGAGTCTGATTCAGCGCTGTGCACGGCGTGGTGGCGCTCGATTTCCCGGTCCCGCTACATTTAAGACGATCATGACAGCGGATCGTTCAACCTGTCCCCAGCTCGCCTTCGGTTTCTGCGCATGCGGAACCTACAGCAAAATGCATGCCCAGTTGTGCCGGACGCGGCGAGAAGATGGCAAGGTGTCCGCGCGCATGGGGACATCTTATGTTCTGTCGGCGGCCCGCGCTACTGCGTACGAGCCCTGAAAGCGAGGACTGCTTCAGAGTTTCCGCGACCCGCTGTCGCGCCTATCGGACAGGGCTCTCGGTAGTGTGAACTGCGGCACTCCGGTGCATCGGCCGCGCAATATGCTCCATAAAATCGCGTTTTGCGTGCGTTATCAAGCGGGTGGCGCTCGATGGCCGGGACCTGAGGCAGACCGCGGAAGAGCTCCTTTTCGAGCGTGGAGACACGAGCAGTGGCCAATCCAGCATCGAGTGCGCCAGCCGCAAGTTCTGCGGAAGCACCCTCCCGCGCGCAGCGACCGACAGTCGATCTGACGGCACTCACCGACCGAGACGACTTCCTGCTCGAGCTCGGAGAGGCGCTAGCCGGACAGGCGTCCGTCAATCCCGTCGACTCCGTTGACTCCGCGATCGCGCAACTCGCGAGCACCAAGCGCGGGCAGATGCTCGTGATCGATGCACGCGCAACGGACGATGTCCGTGCACTAGTGCAGCGCGCGACACAGCAAGCGCCCAACGCGGTGGTCGTGGTGTTTTCCGATGCGGACTCAGAGAAGAAGATCGCCTCGGCGGTCAAAGGCACGAGTGTCTTCGCGCTGCTGACGATTCCGATCGAGGGTGCGAAGACGACGACGGTGCTGGACGCCGCCATTACTGATGCCGCGAACCGCAGCGCCGCCGCCCGTGGCGCAGGCACGGAGCGAGCCGGTGGCGGGGTTACGCTGGATTCGTTCCGGCCCACTATGTCCGATTCCGCGGCGAAAGAGTCCGAGGAGCCGGCGGAAGGCGGCGCCAAGTGGCCGCTGTGGGCGGGGTTGGGTCTTGCCGTCGTTGCGCTCGCTGCGGGAGGCGCGTGGTGGTACTTCACTCACGGCAAAACAACGTCCGGCCCCGTCGCAGCGCATGCGTCCGCTACCACAGCCTCTCCCGCTGAGACAGCATCTCAAACGGCAGCGGCCCTTCCGCAGCCTGCGGTCGACACGTCCATCGTCGCGGGCCAGGTCGATGACCTGCTGGAAAAGGCGCGGCTCGCCATGCGTGACCGGCGCTACACCGCTCCGACCGGTGACAACGCGCTCGTTTATTACCGTTCTGCTCTGGCCACAGACCCAGGCAACGGTGAGGCCAAAGACGGCCTGCGCCGGGTGGGCGACGTCCTGATCTCACGGTTCAATGACGCAATGTCCGGCGCACACAACAGCGACGCTGCGCTCGCGCTGGCCACCCTGAGGCTCGCAGAGCCCTCGGATTCGCACCTCGGACCCTTCCAGCTGCAACTCTCGAGCGCGGAAATCTCCAAGGCCTTCGCGGACGGCAATGCGGACCGGGCCGCGGCCCTGCTCCGCCAGGTGCAGCAGTCCGGCGCAATTCCGGCCGCGCAGCTTGCGACCTGGCGCGCGCAGCTCTCGCATCTGCAGCAGGCTGACAAGGTGCAGAGCCTCGCGTCCCTCGTTCTCGATCGCATCCGCAGCGATGAGCTGACCAGCCCGGCGGGCGACAGCGCAGAGGCCTATCTCAGCCAGCTGCGGGCCGCGGCACCCTCCGCCCCTGCGACGCAGCGGGCCGCCAGCGCCCTCGTAGATGCCTTCTTCGGTAAGGCCAGGCAGAACACGCTCTCGGGCGACACCAGCGATGCGGAACGCTGGCTTGCTGACGCACGTGCCAACGGAGCGTCGGCTGCCGACGTCGCTGCCTTCCAGCGGCAGCTTACGAGTGCACAGGCCAAGGCCGCGCACGCGAAGACAGAGGGCCTGGTATCCCTCGTGCGCCAGCGCCTGAGCAGCGGTGCATTGACTTCCCCGGCCGGTGACAGCGCGGCGGATTATCTGCGGCAGCTCGAAGACGGAAACCCGACCGGCCCCGCCCAAGCCGCAGCGACGCAGGCGAGAAGCACACTGGCTGCAAATCTGATTGCGCGCGCCCGCTCCGAGATGCGCTCCAGCCAGACGGCACAGGCCGACGCCGATCTCGCGGCGGCGACCAGCTGGGGCGCAAGCACGACTGCTGTGGCGGCCGTTCAGCGCCTGGGCTCAGAGTCGCAGAGCCGGCCCCAAGCCGCTGCGGGTCCGGACCTCCAGGCACTTGCCCAGCAGCTGCAGCGCACGCGCTATGTCGCGCCGGAATATCCTGATCGTGCGCTGACGGATCGAATCAGCGGCAGCGTGACGGTGCAGTACACCGTTAACAAGAAAGGCTATACGGAGGACGTGAAGGTGATCGAGTCCGACCCGAGGGGTGTCTTCGACGGCGCGGCGACCGACGCCATCCGGCGCTGGCGTTACCGCCCCGTGAGCTACGACGGGCGGCCGATCGAGGTACCCGTGCGCACGCGCATCCGCTTCGAGCTGCCGAACTAGTCAGGGAACCAACATGAAAGTCGCAGGCGCAGATCGCAACCGCCGGCTGATCACGGCCGGCGTCGGTACGGTCCTGGCCGTGGTGATGGGCCTCGCTCTGCTCGCCGGCTTCAGGCTGGCGACGCAGATCCGCTCGAGCATCACCTCGCTGCAGACCGCGAGCGAGCTTCAGACTTACCCGGGCGTCATCGCCCAGCAGCTCACCGCCTTGCGTGAGCGGCTGGAGACGCGCGAGTACACGGGGCAGGCGCATGCCGAGCTCGCGGGCACGGTGCAGCACTTCGATGACGACATCCGGAAGCTGACGAAGGGCGCCGGCGCGCAATCGCCACAGCTGCAGGCCGCACTGCAGATGTGGCGGGCCTACAGCCCGGTGCTCGATCCCGTCATCGCCTTCTCAGGCGAGCCCTATGTCGATACTGACTCCGGCAGCTCACTGTCCGAAAGCGGCCGGATGTATTACAACAACGTGCGTCAGGCGCAGCTGCTCGCGAGACAGAACGTTCTGCAATTGCATCGACTGCTCACCGCGGTGAGCAGCTCGCTCCAGGAGCAAACCTCGGGTGCCGCCGCACGGCTGCGGACGTTGCTCTCGGGCGGTGTGCTCGCGGCACTGGTGCTCGCCGCCGCCGCAGCCTACCTGCAGCTCACCCGCGCCAGGCACGCGCGGGCGGCGCGAGAAGCGCAGGAACAGACCCGCGACATCCTCAAGACCGTGCGCGAAGGTTTCTTCCTGCTCGATGCGGACTACAAGATCGGCTCTGTCTGGTCGGAGGCACTGACGCACATCTTCGCCCGCAACGACTTCGCCGGGCTGTCGTTCGAGAAGCTGCTCGCGGAGCGCGTTCCGGCCGCCACCCTGGCGACGGCGGTGAAGTACATCAAGCTGCTCTGGGGCGATCGCGCTCACGAGAACCTGATGAAGAGCATCAACCCGCTGGGACAGCTCGAAATCAGCATGGATAACGGCCGCGGCGGCAAGGAGACCCGCTATCTGCAGTTCGACTTCCATCGCGTGGTCGGCCCCAAGGGCGGCGTCAAGCACGTACTGTGCGCCGTGAGCGACATCACTTCCAACGTGCTGCTCGCCAGGGAGCTGCAGGAGGCGCAGGAGAACGCGAATGCGCAGGTCGACATGATGGTCGGCATGCTGCACGTCGATCCGTTGCAGCTCGGCTCCTTCCTCGACACGACCGAGACGGGGCTGCAGCTCATCAACGCGATCCTCAAGGAGCCGGCGCGCACCGACGCGGAGTTCCGCAAGAAGCTCGGAGGCCTGTTCCGCGAGCTGCATTCGATCAAGGGCGAGGCCTCGGCCCTGAATCTGATGAGCATCGCCAACCGCGTGCACCACCTCGAGGACACGGTGAGCGACCTGAAGAAGAAGGCGGAGCTCTCCGGTAACGACTTCCTGCCGATGGTGCTCAAGCTCGATGAGCTGCTGGCGCACCTGCGCGGCGTGCGGGAGATGGCCACACGGCTCACGGCGCTGAAAGACCCCGCTGCGGCCGCGGCTCAAAGCGTGAATGCGCGGCCGAAGTCTGTGCCGGGCAGCCGCGGCGGCGAAGATATATCACCGACACTGCAGGCGCTCGCCGAGAAGCTCGCGAAGGATCATCGCAAGGCCTTCAGGCTGACACTCTCGGGGCTTACGGACGTGCCGGCACCCTTCCTCGTGACGGTAAAGGACTGCATCATCCAGATGCTGCGCAATGCAGCAGTCCACGGCATCGAAGCGAGCGAGGCACGCCGCGCCCTGGCGAAGTCGGACGTCGGCACGGTGCGCGTCGACTTCCACCGCTCGGGCGACGGATACGAGCTGGTGTTCGAGGATGACGGCGCCGGGATCTCGCCGCAGACATTGAAGGACACGGCAGTGCGCAGGAACATGATCACCGCCGAGGAAGCGACCACGATGGATACCCGCGCGGCCATGTCGCTCATTTTCCGCCCGGGATTCTCGACGCAGGACGAGGTGACCATGGACGCCGGAAGAGGCGTGGGCATGGATATCGTTGCCCGCACAGTTTACGGTCTAGGCGGCAAGATCGGGGTGAGCACCAACCCGGGCCGTTTCACGCGCTTCAAGATCGTGCTGCCAGCCGAGGCGGCGAGTTCCGCGGTGGCCTGAAGAGGCCCTGAAAAGGATAAGGGAGAGCGCGGATGAGCATGGCGGAACGGAACGGGGCAGGCGGACGGCGGTCGTTGAAGCTCCTGATCGTGGATGACTCGAACATCATGCGGCGGCGGATCGAGCGCTCGCAGCAGTTCGAGGACCTGGAGGTGGTCGGTACGGCCGGCAACGGGGTCGAGGCGCTGGAGATGTTCCACAAGACCGATCCGGACGTGGTCACGATGGACCTCACCATGCCGCAGATGGACGGCATCGAGTGCATCTCCAGGCTGGTGCAATTGAAGCCGGCGGTGCGTATCCTGGTGATCTCGGCGCTGGCCGACAAGGCAACCGCGGTCGAAGCCATGGAGCGCGGCGCCAACGGCTTCCTCAACAAGCCGTTCACCGACCGGCAGCTGAATGAGGCGATCGCGGAGCTGATGTCCTGAACGCGAGGCGGAGAACGGTTAGATGTTGCGGGAAGAGGAGCTGAAAACCTTCGTCGAGGGAACGACGAACTACTTCGAGGTGGCGGCCCAACAGCCGGCCACCATCGGCTCGCCGTACCTCATGGAGGGAGCGCCCGCGGTGCACGATTACACCGGGATGATCACGATTTCCGGCAAGCGCGAGGGGGTCGTGTACTTCACCGCGCCGCGGGCGATGCTCACCGTGCTCCTCATGAAGATGCAGGAGAACGATTTCAGCCACGAGACCATGCGCGACCTGGTCGGCGAAGTGGCCAACACGATCTCCGGCAACGCGCGCCGGGACTTCGGCCGCGACTTCGTCATTTCCGTTCCGAGCGTGCTCGCCGGCGAGAAGCCGGCGATCCAGCAGAAACCCGGCCAGCGCTCCTTCATCATTCCGATCAACTGGCGCAGCCACTCGGCGAAGCTGATCGTCTCCCTGACCTGACGCGGCATCGGGGCGCGGCCACAGCCGACCTCCCGCGATTTGCTCGCCACCCTCGGGAAACAGGGGCTCCAGCGGATGGGACCCGGTCGCATCCATTGATCCGGTGGGCCTATACTCTGTGCGCATGAGCGACTCATCGAAGCCCTATGTCCCGGGTGACCAGCAGCCAATCGGGCGCTTGGTCGGCAAGCGGGTTACGCGCCCGCCCGGGACGCTCCCCAATGCAGCCACACGGGCGGCAATGGACTCCAACGCCCGGCATGGGACGCGAACACCCAAGGGCCTGTTCTTCTACGAGAACCATGATCAGATGGTCCGCGATCGAGAACGCTGGACCGTCCAAGCGATCGTGCAGAAGCAGAGCGAGCGTGCCTGAGTACACCCGTCCGGCCACCTGGGAAGATCTCAAGCGGCTGGCCAGGCTGTTGAACGAGGCCCAGGCGGAGTACGCGCTGGTAGGCGGCTACGCGATCGCGTCGCATGGGTTCAGCCGGCAATCGGAAGATATCGACCTGCTGGTCAACCCTGCCGCGGACAACTCTCGCCGCTGGATTTTCGCGTTGAGTCAGCTGCCGGATCAGGCGACTCGCGCCCTCGAAGGCGAACCTGATGTCTTTGCCGACGATAAGCGCTATGCGCTTAGGGTCAATGACGAATTTACCGTCGACATCATGCCATCGGTCGCCGGGCATTCGTGGGACGAGATGCAACGGTACATCGAGACCATCGACCTGGATGGTGTACCGCTACGCGTGCTCAACCTGGAGGGGCTTTTACTGACAAAGCAAGGCCAGCGCCCGAAGGACCAGATGGATGCGTCCATCCTCAGACAGGCGCTCGCCATTCTGAAGTCCGAGAAACGCTGAGGACCGTTCCGGGCTCGTATCCCACAAAGTCAATGTCTGTGGGATACGCCCGCAGATCAGCCTTCCTCGTCCGCCCGCAACCGGTAGCCGAGGCCTGCTTCCGTGACCAGGTAGCGCGGCTTGTGGGGATCGGGCTCGAGCTTGGCGCGCAGGTTCTTGATGCAGACCCTCAGGCTCCTCGAGTCATCGACCCGCTCGGGTCCCCAGACCTCGCGAATGAGCTGGCCCTGCATCACGATCGAGCCGAAATGTCGGGCGAGGCTCTCGATCACGCGGTACTCGAGCGGTGTCAGGTGGAGCTCTCCCGCCGGGCCGTGAGCCTCGCGCCTGGCGAGATCGAGCCGCACTTCGCCGAGCTTGAGGCCCGAGGTCGTCTCCGCGCCGCGCGCGTTGCGGCGCAGCGCGGCGCGGACGCGGGCGAGCAGCTCCGGGGCACTGAAAGGCTTGGTGACGTAGTCGTCGGCGCCGGCATCCAGCGCGGCGATCTTCTGCTCCTCCATGGCGCGCGCCGAGAGCACCACGATCGGAACGGGAGACCAGGCCCGCACTCTGCGGATCACCGCCAGACCGTCGCCGTCGGGGAGCCCCAGGTCGATGAGCAACAGGTCAGGCTTGTGGCTGCGGGTCTCGATCTCGGCGCGCAGCGCAGTGTCGGCTTCGATGACCCGATAACCCTCCGCCTCGAACAGCACCTTGAGCACGTTACGGATGGCGGGCTCGTCCTCGATCACGAGGACCTGATGCATCGCCTCGGTCACGCGGCGGGCTCCTTCGCGGGCAGCGTAAATTCAAACCGCGCTCCCTTCATCACTCCCTGGCTGTCGCGACCGGCCTCGATCTCGCCGCCGTGCGCACGCACGATCGCGCGGCAGATCGTGAGACCCAGGCCGGCTCCGATCACGGCGCCTTCCTCACTGCCGCGCTGGAACTTGTCGAAGAGCTTCGCCGGGTCGCCCGCCGGCAATCCGGGACCCTCGTCTTCGACGACGACACGCACGGAATCCCCGTCGGGCGCCGCTGACACCCGCGCGCGGGTACCGGAGGGCGTGTACTTGGCGATGTTGTCGAAGAGATTCTGGAAAAGCTGCACGACCAGCCCGGCATCGACGTAGACCGGCGGCAGGTCGCCGGGGAGCCGCAGCTCCACCGGGTGGTCCTGCAGCCGCTCTTTGAGCCGCTCGAGCGCCGCGCCGATGAGGTCCTCCAGGGGCTGCCAGTCCCGCCGCAGCACCACCTGCCCGGACTGGAAGCGCATCAGGTCGAGCACGTTGGAAACCAGATCCGACATCTCACGCGCCTTGACCTCGATGGAGCGGGCGAGCTCGGCCTTGCTCTCCTCCGCAAGCCCCGCGCCGCGCTCGGCTAGCGTGCTCGCGGCACCCGCCATCACCGCCAGCGGCGTGCGCAGATCGTGCGAAATCGATGCCAGCAGCGTGTTGCGCAGGCTCTCCCGCTCCACCGCGAGACTCGAGGCTTCAGCGATCTCGGCGAGACGCGCACGCTCGAGCGCAAGCCCGATCTGGCCCGCGAAAGTATCGAGCAGATGACTCTGCTCGGGCAGCAGCACGCGCCGCGCATTGTTGGGCAGGACCGCGAGCACGCCCACGGCCCGGCGCTCATCGCCGAGCGGCACATAGAGTGCAGGAGCCGCCGGCAGCGTATCGGAGCCCAGACCGGCGCGACGGCCATGGTCGGCAACCCACTGCGCGACGGCCAGATCCGCGTGACGGAACGCGTTTTCCGGCGCCTCGCCGCGCGGGTACTGCAGCTTGCCGCTTGGGTCGGGAAGGAGGACGACGGCCTTGCACTCGAAGACCGCCGTCACATGACGGATGGCCACGCTCGCCATGCTCTCGATGCCACGTGTAACTGCCAGCTCGCGGCTCATTGCGTACAGCGTCGCGGTGCGACGCTCGCGTGCGCCGGCGACCCGCGTCTGCTGGCGCACGTTGGCCGTGAGCGTCGCGATCACCAGCGCGATGATCAGCATGGCCGCGAAAGTAACCAGGTACTGAGCGTCCGATACTGCAAACGTGAATCGCGGCGGCACGCAGAAAAAGTCGAACGACGCGACATTGAGTATGGCCGTGAGCGCCGAGGGCCCCCGCCCGAGCCGCAGTCCCGCCACTGTGACGCCGAGCAGATAGATCATGGCGAGGTTGGAGAGCTCGAAATGCGCATACATCGCCAGCGCCAACAGAGTGCAGGCCGCGGTCACACCCGCGGCCCAGCCGTATCGGTCCCAGTGGGTTCCCCCTTGATAGCCGGTTGCCGGGTCGGCGCTCGCCGTATTCGTCCGTTGCCGCACGGTACTGTCGGCCGGCGCTATGACCACGACGTCGAAGCCGCGGGCCTGATGGAGAAGCTGGGTCGCCGCCGAGGGACGAAGCCACGCGCGCCAGCCGCGTCGCTTGGGCGCACCGACCATGACGCGCGTGGCGCGGCGCGTCTGCGCGTATTCCAGAAGCGCTGTGGCCGCGGACGGTCCGTCCAAGGTCACTGTTTCCGCGCCCAGAGACTCGGCAAGACGTAACACGGCGATGCGGCGGTTGCGGTCGGCATCGGAGAGGCGCAGCAGCCTCAGCGTCTCAACGTAAACAACTGTCCACTCAGCATCGAGCGCATCCGCCATCCGCTTGCCGGCGCGTACCAGCTGCTCCGCCTGCGCGTCGGGTCCCACGGCGACGAGAATGCGGTCGCCGGCGATGCGCCCGGGTGCTCGCTCCGGATGCAGCGCGCGCGAGGCTGCTTCCACCCGATCCGCGACCCGGCGCAGCGCGATCTCCCGCAGCGCCATGAGATTCCGCTTGCGGAAGAAGCGCTCGACCGCCGTCGCCACCTCGTCCGCGACGTAGACCTTGCCGGCATGGAGCCGCGCGATCAGATCGTCGGGCGGCAGGTCGATCAGCTCGATGTCGTCGGCCTCGTCGAATACCTTGTCCGGCAGGGTCTCGCGCTGCCTCACCCCCGTCGTCTGGTATATGAGATCGTTCAGGCTCTCGAGATGTTGGACGTTGACCGTCGTCCAGACGTTGATGCCGGCGGCGAGCAACTCCTCGATATCCTGCCAACGCTTCGGGTGCCGCGGTGCCGGCTCGCCGCCCGTGAGATTGGAGTGAGCGAGCTCGTCCACCAGGAGAATGGCAGGGTGCCTGGCGAGCGCGGCGTCGAGGTTGAATTCCTGCCGCACGATGCCGCGGTAGGCGACCGGCTGCGGCGGCAGACGCTCGAGACTCTCGGCCAGCCGCTCCGTCTCCACGCGGCCGTGTGGCTCGAGGTAACCGACCACGACGTCGTTACCCGACGCCTTCGCAGCGCGAGCCGCCTCCAACATGGAGTAGGTCTTGCCGATGCCGGCGGAGGATCCGAAGAAGATCCGGAGCCGGCCGCGTGCGGCGCGGGCCTCCTCGACCTTGACGCGGGCGAGCAACTGGTCCGGATCGGGCCGAGTTTCGGCCGTCGAGCTCATCCCGTCATTATTTCACGGCGTCGAGCGCCAGGTTCAGCTCAAGTACGTTGACTCTGGGCTCGCCGAGCACTCCGAGCCAGCGTCCCATGGCGTGGTCCGCGATCAGCGCGCGGACCCGGTCCGGGCTCAAGTGCCTGAGGCGGGCGATGCGGTCCGCCTGATAGTAGGCCGCCGCGAGGCTGATATCCGGGTCGAGCCCGCTCCCCGACGCCGTCACGAGATCCACCGGAATGGGGGCGCGGTTGCTCGGGTCGGCCGCCTGCAAGGCCGCAATGCGCGCCTTGACCGCATCCGTGAGCGCCGGGTTGAGGGGGCCCAGATTCGAGCCGCCGGACGCGAGGCCATTGTCGGGCTGCGGGCTGGTGGCGGAGGGACGGCTCCAGAAGTACCTCGGATCGCTGAACGGCTGGCCGATGAGCCGTGAGCCCACCGGCTTGCCGTCCTCGACGATGAGGCTCCCGGCCGCCTGTGCGGGAAACAGCACCTTCGCCACTCCGGTGACGACCAGGGGATATGCGATGCCGGTGATGGCAGTCAGCACAACGAGCAGCACAACGGCGGGGCGCAGTATGGAGTTCATAGTTCCTCAGGCCAGGTGCACGACCTTGAGCAGAATGTCGATGAGCTTGATGCCGACGAACGGCAGCAGGATGCCGCCGAGCCCGTAGATGAGCAGATTGCGGCGCAGCAGCACGGCGGCGCCCAGCGGCCGGTAGCGGACGCCTTTGAGGGCGAGCGGGATCAGCGCGATGATGATGAGCGCATTGAAGATCACGGCCGACAGGATGGCCGAAAAGGGGCTCGTGAGCCCCATCACGTTCAGGGCGTTGAGCTGCGGATAAGTAGTGGCGAAGGCCGCGGGAATGATCGCGAAATATTTCGCGACATCGTTGGCGATGCTGAAGGTAGTGAGCGAGCCGCGCGTCATCAGCATCTGCTTGCCCGTCTCCACTACCTCGATGAGCTTGGTCGGGTTGGAGTCGAGATCGACCATGTTGCCGGCCTCCTTGGCCGCCTGAGTGCCGGTATTCATGGCCACCGCCACGTCCGCCTGAGCGAGGGCCGGCGCGTCGTTGGTACCATCGCCGGTCATGGCCACCAGCCTTCCCTCCCCCTGGTGACTGCGGATCAGCTTGAGTTTGGCCTCCGGTGTTGCCTCCGCCAGGAAATCGTCGACGCCAGCCTCGGCGGCGATGGCGGCGGCGGTGAGCGGATTGTCGCCGGTGATCATGATGGTCTTGATGCCCATGCGGCGCAGCTCGCCGAAGCGCTCCTTGATTCCGCCTTTGACGATGTCCTTGAGCTCGATCACGCCGAGTACGCGCGGACCGTCGCTCACCAGAAGCGGCGTACTGCCGCGGCGTGCAATGTCCTGCACAGTGGTCAGCACGGCCTTCGGAAAGACCTGGCCGAGGGATTCCACCTGTTTTTGAATGGCATCCGCCGCACCCTTGCGAATCTGACGGTCGCCGAGGTCGACACCGCTCATCCGCGTGTGCGCGGAGAACGGCACGAACGTGCCGTGCAGCGCCGTCAGATCGCGCTCCCGCAGCTTGAAGCGCTGCTTGGCGAGCACGACGATGCTGCGCCCCTCGGGCGTCTCGTCGGCGAGTGAGGCCAGCTGCGCGGCGTCGGCCAGCTCTTCTTCGGTGACGCCCGCGGCAGGGATGAACGCGGCAGCCTGGCGGTTGCCAAGCGTAATGGTGCCGGTCTTGTCGAGCAGCAACACGTCGACATCGCCCGCCGCCTCGACAGCCCGGCCCGACATCGCGATCACGTTCGCCTGCATCATGCGGCTCATGCCGGCAACGCCGATCGCGGAGAGCAATCCGCCGATGGTGGTCGGAATCAGGCACACGAGCAGCGCGATGAGCGCGGTGATCGTCACCGGCGTGCCGAGCTTGGTCACCATGACGCTGTAAAGCGAATACGGCAGCAGCGTCGCCGTGGCAAACAGAAACACCAGTGTCAGCGCCACGAGGAGGATCGTCAGCGCGATCTCGTTCGGGGTCTTCTGCCGCTTGGCGCTCTCGACCATGGCGATCATCCGGTCGATGAACGTCTCGCCCGGGTTGGCGGTAATGCGCACCACTATCCAGTCGGAGAGCACGCGCGTGCCGCCCGTGACGGAAGAGAAATCGCCGCCCGACTCCCGGATGACCGGGGCGGACTCCCCCGTGATCGCGCTCTCATCGACCGAAGCAGCGCCCTCGATGACCTCGCCATCCCCCGGGATGTAGTCGCCGGCATCGACGAGGACCACATCGCCCTTGCGCAGCTGGTCGGCGCGGACGCGCGATATACGTCCGCGGTCCGCCGGATCAGCGAGGCGCTTGGCCTGCACGGCCTGCTTGAGGCCCTTCAGACTGGCCGCCTGCGCCTTGCTGCGGCCTTCCGCCAGCGCCTCGGCGAAGTTGGCGAACAGCACCGTGAACCAGAGCCAGATCGCGACGTTCAGGATGAAC
>DATAXF010000046.1:0-20401 GCA_036273095.1 Steroidobacteraceae bacterium
CGAGCTCATCCAGCCGCCGCGGCCGTTGCCGCGGGTGGCTGCCGACCCGAGTCTTTTCCGTGGCGAGTGGACGCTGGTCTACATCGGCGACGGAAGGTGCGATACGGCCTGCCGTGAGACGCTCTACGTCATGCGGCAGACTCGGCTCGCGCTCGGGACGGAGCAGACGCGCGTCGCTCGGGTCTTCCTGGCCACCGCGGATTGCTGCGCCAAGGATTATCTGGCGCGTGAGCACGCCGGAATGACGGTCTTCGATGCGGCCGGCGCCGCGGAAGCTTCGCTCCTCAGCTTGTTCCCGGCGGGGGACAAGGCGCACACGCTGTTCGTCGTCGACCCCCTCGGTAATCTGATGATGCGCTACGATGTCCGGCACGACCCACGTGGCCTGCTGGTGGATCTGAAGAGGCTGCTCGAGCTGTCGCAGATCGGCTGAAACGGCCCCGGACCCGCCGATCGATTCAGGAGATTGCTTGTCCCAGATGCCCATCGACCGCTGGCTGCGCGGCCTCGCGCTCTTCGGAGTGCTGCTGTGCTTCGGTGTGGTCGTGCTGGGCGCGTACGTGCGGCTCACGGACGCCGGCCTGGGATGCCCCGACTGGCCGGGATGCTACGGGCACGTCAGTCCGCTGGGTGCGGAAGACAGCCCCACGAGCCAGGCCCAATTCCCGGGCAGGCCTCTGCAATCCGGCAAGGCGTGGCACGAGATGACTCATCGCTACGCCGCGGGCACACTCGCCTGCGTCATCACCGTAATCGCCGCGCTCACGATCGCCGCACGCAAGCCCAAGGTCGTGGGGGCGGGGTTCGGGCTGCTGCTCTTCGCCACGGTGATCGTACAGGCCATCCTAGGCATGCTGACCGTGACATGGCTGTTGAAACCCCTCATCGTGACGCTGCATCTCATCTTCGGCATGACCACGCTCGGTCTGCTCTGGTGGCTATGGCTGCGATTGCAACAGCGCCCGCGCGGAACCGTGCACCTGCAGATCGCTCCGGAGCATGGAGCCACGCGTTGGGCCAACGCGGCGACGGCGGCGCGAATCGCTTACTGGCTCGCGGTTCTCGGCGTCATCGTGCTCGCGGTACAATTCTTCCTCGGTGGCTGGACCAGCGCAAACTATGCCGCCGTTGCGTGCCCCGACTTTCCGACGTGCCAGGGGGCTTGGTGGCCGCACACCGACTTCCGCCATGCTTTCGTGCTGTGGCACGGACTCTGGATCAATTATGAGGGCGGCGTTCTAGCGAACCCGGCGCGTGTCGCCATTCACTTGGTGCATAGGCTTGGCGCGCTGACGGTGACGCTCATGTTCCTCGCCGCATCATGCTATGTCATCGGCCAGCCCTCGCTCACCGCGGCGCGCCCGCGCGCCTACCTCGTGCTGGCGGCGCTCGGCCTGCAGCTCGTGATCGGCATCTCCATGGTGCTGCAGACATTTCCCCTTTGGCTGACCACCGCGCACACGGCCGGCGCGGCGCTGCTCCTCATGGCAATCCTCGCGCTGACAGCGAAACTGCTGACCTTGCGCGCGGTGCGCACGGCTTGACGGACGAGAGCTCGTAGTGGCAACAAGTTCGGAATACGCAGCGGTCACCCCGGCAATCTGGCGGCGCTATTACGAGCTGACCAAGCCGCGGGTGGTGGCGCTGATCACCTTCACCGCGGTCGTCGGCACGCTGCTCGCAAGCCCCGGCTGGCCGCCGCTGCGCGCGCTCCTCTGGGGTACCCTCGGTATCGCACTGGCCTCGGCGAGTGCCGCGGCCATCAATCACGTCCTCGACCGCCGCTATGACGAGCAGATGGGGCGCACCCAGTCGCGCCCGTTGCCAACCCGTCAGCTCACGGAGCGCCGGGCGCTGATCTTCGCCGCGGCGCTTGGCATCCTCGCGATGACCATTCTCGCGTTTCTGGTCAATCTGCTGACGGCGGGGCTGACCTTCGCATCGCTGATCGGCTACGCGGTGATCTATACCGTCTGGCTGAAGCACGCCACGTCGCAGAACATCGTGATCGGCGGGGCGGCAGGGGCGGCGCCGCCGGTTCTCGGCTGGGTCGCGGTCACCAACCATGTTGATCCCAACGCACTGCTCCTCTTCCTCATCATCTTCGTCTGGACTCCGCCGCACTTCTGGGCACTGGCGATCGCGCGCAAGGACGAGTACGCGCGGGCCGGCATCCCGATGCTGCCGGTCACTCACGGGGTGGAGCACACGCGGCTGCAGGTCCTCCTCTATACAGTGCTGCTGTCCGTGGTGACGGTGATGCCGTTCCTGACCCGGATGAGCGGCATCATCTATCTGGCCTCCGCGCTGGTGCTCAACGCGCGCTTCCTGTACTTCGCACTGGCGCTGAAGCTGACCGGACGGCAGGAATTGCCGATGCGCGTGTTCAGGTACTCGGTGAGGTACCTGATGTGGCTCTTTGCGGCGTTGCTCGTCGATCACTATCTGTATCTTTGAATTGGCGTCGGAGCAGGACCTGCCAGGATGAGAGGCGACGGTCCTCCAGCAGCAGCATCCCCGTGGACTCGTAGTTGTCGTCGTCGAGGCGGCGAAGATGGTCTGCGCCGTGATAACCGGCCGACTCCGAGCGATACACCGACAGGATCGAGCTGCCGATGACCGAGAAAGTACCCTTGAGCTTGCCGAGGGTCGCATTCTCCGAGCTCCACTTGATCGCAGCGCCTTCCCGGCCCGGCAGCTGGATCCAGTAGGCATTCACGAACTCCACCGGCGGCGAACCGAACACCTTCAAGGTGCCGGAGAGCAGCCAGCATTCGGGACGATGCGCCACTTCCGTGCGGCATTCCGCCGGCAGCGGTTGACCATCCGCGCACCAGAACGTCCCGCTGCCGGTCCAGAGAGCCGGCTGGAAAAGATAGGTGTGGGACATCTGTGGACTTCCCGCGCCGTGGGCGTGACCGGGCCATTATCTCTCGCCCCGAGCGGGGCCGCATGTTGCGTCAAAGCAACAGTTGAACCGCTGCCGTTTAGGCGCATCCCTCAGCCGGCGCGGTGCCGCAGGAGCCCCGCACCACCAGGCGTGGCGGCAAAGTCACGCATTCCGCGGGCATGGCCCCGATCAGATGAATCAACGTCTGTACCAGCAGGTCGCCTGCCCGCTTGGTGTCCTGCGCCACGGTCGTCAGCGCGGGTCGAGTGAAGGCGGCCATGGGGATGCCGTCAAAGCCTACTACCGCGACGTCGTCCGGTACTCGGCGACCGGCTGAGGCCAGCGCGGTGAGGGCTCCAATGGCGATCAAGTCACTGGCGCCGAACACGGCATCGAACGGAACCCCGCGCTCGAGCAGCGCCAGCATGGCCTCGTAGCCGGAGGCTTCCGTCGAGATGGCATTCACCTGCAGCCGCGGATCGGGCTCGGCCCCTGCGTCCAGCAACGCGGCGCGGTATCCCCGGTATCGCTCCATCATCTCGGGCGAGGAGGGTGCGACGTCACCCAGGAATGCGATTCGCCGCCGCCCCAGCGCCAGCAGATGGGCCGCCGCGAGCCTCCCGCCAAAGACGTTGTCACAGCCGATGGAAACGCCAGGCTGATCGGCAAGCACCGGGCCCCAGCGCACAAGGTGCGCGCCCCGCTCGATCAGCGGCTGGAGCCGACTGCGGTGAACGACGTAGTCGCCGTAGCCCAGCAGGATGATGCCGTCGGCTTTGTGGCTGTCCTCGTAATCGGCGTGCCAGTCACGCAGCAGGTCCTGGAACGAGACCAGGAGGTCATAGCCGTGCAGCGAGCAGGCGCGAATGATCGAGCCCAGCATCGAGTGAAAGAACGGGTTGATCGCCGAATCGTCGGCGGTCGGATCCTCGAAGAAGAGCAGCGCCAGCGTGCCGGAATGGCGCATGCGCAGGTTGGAGGCGTTCTTGTCGACGTGGTAGTTGAGCTGGCGCGCCACCTCGAGCACCCGCTCACGGGTGCAGGCGCTGACCATCGGGTCGGCGCGCAGGGCGCGCGACACGGTCGACTGCGAGACACCGGCCAAATGCGCGATGTCCAATGAATTGGGCCTGCGTCGCTGGTCACGCATGACCGGTGCCACCCCCTCGATCTGTGTATACGTGTGGCGGCTCCTAGTTTAAGCCATGGCCCCTGTCTAACCCAAGCCCGGCCCGTTGCCCATGTGCAACAGACCGAAGAAGACGCCGTGCGGCGGCACCTCGAGCTCGCGTCCGGACACCCTGCCGGAGCTCAGGCCGTGGTCATCGAGGGGGGTGATGGACCCGAGCGCCGGCAGGGCAACCGTCTGGCGTCGATCCGAGAGGTTGAAGGCCGCCAGAATGGATCGGGAATCGAGCGTGCGGCTGAAAGCCAGGATGGGCTCCGGCAGCTCGAGGAAGCGGATCTCGCCTCGACAGAGGGCCGGATGGCGACTGCGCCAGCGCAGAAAGCCGCGGAACGCGTTCAGCGGCGATTCCGGGTCGGCTTCCTGCCGGGACACTGCGAGCGGCAAATGCTCCGGCGGCACCGGAAGCCAGGGCGTACCCGTTGTGAAGCCTGCATGCGCCGTATCGCGCCAGGGCATGGGTGTGCGGCAGCCGTCCCGGCCCTTGAAGTTGGGCCAGAAGGCGATGCCATACGGATCGCGCAGCGCCTCGAACGGCAGCCCCGCCTCCGGCAGGCCAAGCTCCTCGCCCTGGTAGACGCAGACCGAGCCGCGCAGTGAACAGACCATGGCGCTCAGCATGCTCGACATGCCGCGTGAAGCCGCGGCACCGCCCCAACGAGTCATCACCCGGGTCACATCGTGGTTGGAAATCGCCCAGCACGGCCAGCCGTGCGGCATCTGACGCTCCAGGCTCTCGACAGTGCCGCGGATGTGCGCCGCCCGGTATTCATCCGTCAGCAGCTCGAAGTTGTAAGCCATGTGCAGCCGCGTCTCGCCGACGTACTCGGCCATGGTCGCGAGCGAGTCCTCCGCGGAGATCTCGCCGAGGCCGACGGCGCCGGGATAGCGGTCGAGCAGGCGGCGCAGCTCCGTGAGGAACCCCAGATTCTCTGGCTGAGTGTTGTTGTACCAGTGATATTGGTAGGCGTACGGATTCTCAGCGGTGAAACCGCGCCCATTGCGCAGCTCCGGCGGCTTCGGCGGATTGCTGCGCAGCAGCCGGTCGTGATAGCAGAAGTTGATCGCATCGAGACGCAGACCGTCGACGCCCCGGTCGAGCCAAAACTCGAGATTCTCCAACATCGCGGCCGGGACCCGCGGGTTGTGGAAATTCAGGTCCGGCTGCGAGTCCAGGAAGTTGTGCAGGTAGTACTGCCGCCGGCGCGGCTCCCAGCGCCAGGCGGGGCCCCCGAAGATGGACTGCCAGTTGTTGGGTGGGCTGCCGTCGCCGGCAGGATCGGCCCAAACATACCAGTCGGCCCTGGGATTGGCGCGGCTCGAGCGGCTCTCGACGAACCAGGGATGCTGCGACGAGGTGTGGCTCATCACCTGGTCGATCATGACCTTGAGCCCGCGCCCATGCGCCTCCGTGACCAGCCGGTCGAAGTCCGCGAGATCGCCAAACAGCGGATCGACTGCGCGAAAGTCGGCGATGTCATAGCCGAAGTCAGTCATCGGTGACTTGAAGAACGGCGACACCCAGATCGCATCGACGCCGAGGCCCGCGACATAATCCAGCCGTTCGGCGATCCCGTTGAGGTCGCCGATGCCATCGCCATTGGTATCGAAGAAGCTGCGCGGATAGATCTGGTAGATCACCGCGCCGCGCCACCAGGGAAATGCGCTCATTCTGTCAAAGGTTCCGGCCCCGCCGCTGCAATTACTCTGACACAGAGAGACGCCGGGGCGTTTAACACCGCATACGTATGCGCCCCTGAATACGTATGCGATTCCTTGCATTCACGTCACTCCCCTCGAATGATTCAGCAGCGGTTTTCAAAACACAAATCTCCGGGGGGAATTCTCCAGTGACCAGACGCAAGCGCAACATCCTCGAGATGACGGTCGCCTCGGCGATCTTCGGCGCCTGGGTCGCCGGTGCGATGCCCGTGGCGCACGCCGCACAGGCCGCGACTGCCGCCGATGACAACGGCAGCCAGGCGGCATCCGACACCACCGACCAGGACAAGAAGAAGAGCAAGAACCAGGTCGCCAACGAGGACCTGCTGCAGCCCGTCATAGTCAACGGGTTCGTCAGCAGCCTGCAGAACTCGATCGTCATCCAGAAGAACTCGGACTCGATCGACGAGGTGGTCTCCGCGCAGGAGATCGGCCAGCTGCCCGGTACCAGTATCGCCGACGCGCTCGGGCGTCTCCCCGGTCTCGCCGTGCAGATGTTCAACGGTCGTCCGCAACAGATCAATATTCATGGCCTCAGCGCTGATTTCGACGTCACCGAGGTCAACGGCATGATTCAGCCGAGCACTTCGAACAACCGCGACGTTGAGCTCAATCAATACCCCGCGAGCTGGTTCAACACCATCGACGTCCATATGACGCCGAGCTCGGACCTGGTCGATCAGGGCATCGCAGGCACCATCGACATGCAGACAATGCGGCCGCTGTCGCAGAAAGGTCCGGTCGCCCACCTCAACGCCAATTACCAGCTCCTGGAGCCCGGTCAGGTGATGCCTGGTCCGGGCGTCAGCAATCGCGGCCATGACATCGACGGCATCTTCGCCGATCAGTTCTTCGAACATACCTTCGGTGTCGCCTTCGGCGTCGATCTCGAGTCGAATCCGACCCACATCCTGCATCAGGCGCCCTGGGGTTACGCGACCGACGCGAACGGCAATCTGATCATCGGCGGATCCAAGAACTACAACATTTCGGACCTTCTGAATCGCGATGGCTATCTCGCCACATTCGAGTTCAAGCCATCGAACGTCTTCACAAGCACGCTCGATTTCACCTACGAGGAGGCCAAGGAGACTCAGCAGGACAAGGGCGCCGAGCTCCCGCTCGCGTACGGTAGCAACGAGGTCGAGCTCCCGGGCACCGCGCTGAACGGCTTCGATCCGACCGGCACGTTCGACGACGTGTATCCGGTGATCCGCAACGACTACACCCAATATCAGGACAGAGTCTACAACGCGCTCTGGCACAACGAGCTCAAGCTTGCGAAAGACTGGACCACGGATCTCGACGGCGGCTACAGCCGCGCCGAGTCCGACGACACGTTCCTCGAGGCATACTCGGGCTACGGTTACGACGGTCCGGCGAACGAATCCACCGTTACCGGGACCAACGTGGCTTTCAACGAGGGCGCGAACGGCGAGCTGTACCTGCACCCATCGCAAGGTCTCGACGGCAGCAACATCATGCTGACGGACCCACAGGGCTGGGGCGCGGGCTCGAACCTGGTGCAGGCGGGCTTCATCAACGCGCCGCACACCGAGGACTACATCGGCCACATGAAGCTGGGCGTGACGAAATTCTTCGACAGCGGACCGTTCTCCAGCCTCGAGTTCGGCGTGAACCGCGAGCGGCGGCGCAAAGACTACATCATCAATCAGAACTTCCTGGTGCCGGGCGGCGGCCCGTCGCTGTTGCTCAACCAGGGAGCCACGCAGACCGCGCCGATTCCGGCGAGCGCGATCGAAGGGACCACCGATGCACTCGGCTTCATGGGCATGGGACCCGAGGTGCTGTACAACCCGTTCGCGCTGATCGAGAGCGGCGCCCTGGTGAAATACCCGACGGCGGTATCGTCCCTCTCGTCGCCGCCGGACTGGGTCGTGAACGAGAACGACACGACCGGATACCTGCAGCTCAATCTTCAGACCGATCTCGGCCCCGATGTCGGCCTGCGTGGCAATATCGGCCTGCAGGTCGCTCATACGGGTCAGTTCTCCACTGGCGCACGCGTCGCGCCGGGCGAGGCCGCCGGCGGCTCGACGCCTGTCACTCTGCTGCCGCTCGCCGGTGGCACCACCTTCACGCGGTACCTGCCGAGC
The DNA here is from genome assembly GCA_036273095.1 of Steroidobacteraceae bacterium. Classification (GTDB taxonomy): domain Bacteria; phylum Pseudomonadota; class Gammaproteobacteria; order Steroidobacterales; family Steroidobacteraceae; genus 13-2-20CM-66-19. The sequence goes on from DATAXF010000046.1 coordinate 7,916, forward strand.
ATGAACCTCGTGCTCTCGCTGCCGAAAGACAATGACGTGCGGCTCAGCGCCGCAAGGACAATGGCTCGGCCCCGCATGGACTACATGAGCTCGAGCATCGGTATCAGCACCAATAATGGCGGTCTGCTGCTCACCGACCCCAACAAGGGATACTTCAGCGGTCAGGGCGGCAACCCCCAGCTGTTGCCGACCATGGCGACCAACTATAATGCGAGCATCGAGCACTACTTCTCGGGCGGCTCGAATGGATACGCCTGCTCCGGCAGCCAGGACAAGTCGTCGGCGCTCTGCACGTCGGGCGGCGAGGGTTACGTTCAGCTGTCGGCGTATTACATCAGGCTCACGGACTTCATCAATCCGGGCGCTGCGACCCTCTACAATTTCACGCCGTACGTGTCCGGGTATCTGAGCCCCGCGCAGCAGGCGCAGCTCGGGACCGTCGACGGCATCATGACGATCCCGCAGAACGACGGCACCGGGCACATCGAGGGTGAGCAGTTCGCAACCAACGTGCCGCTCGGGGACTTCACACGATGGTTGAACGGCTTCGGCATCCTGGCGAGCGTCGATCGCACGCTCAGCTCCGTTTATTACGCGAGCAACGCCGTTCAGGTGACCGTCCCCGGCCTGTCGAAGTGGGTCGAAAACTACACGCTGTATTACCAGAGGGGCGGCTTCCAGGCGGAACTGAACGACGACATCCGCTCGAGCTTCCTCGGCGAGGTATTCGGGCTCAGCGCAAGCCGCATCGAGCAGCAGTTCAAGGGCACGGCCTACCTGGACGCGCAGGTCAGCTACGCATTCAACAGCGGCATGCTGCGGGGCCTCACCCTGATCGCGACCGGCTCGAATCTGACCAATCAGGGCGTCCAGACCTATCAGCTGCCTGACCCCCGCCAGGTGCTCACCTGGGAGCAGTACGACCGCCTGTATACGATCGGGTTCTCGTACAGTTTTCAGTAATTCCCGTCCTCTGCGCCGCCGGCTGACGCCGGGCGGCGCCCAGATTGCGCGTAGACTGCCCATCTGTGGCCCACCACGGCGCGCTGCACGAGCGGCTGGTAGATGAAGACCTTGGTATCGATTGCGTTTCTGGCGACGATCTTCTCTTTCTGCCGGTCGGACTGGGCTGCGCAGAAGGCCTTCCCGGCTTCCCAACGGCTTGAAGGTTCCTGGCTGAGTGCGGTTCAGCGGGCCGAAATCGATCGCCTCTTCGCCCGTCCGCCGAAATCCCCGGGGTACGCGGTAGCCGTCATCGAAGATGGGGAATTTGCCGTGCGCAAGGGATATGGCCTGGCGGATCTGGATGACGGCATTCCAATAACGCCCGAAACATCATTTCACCTGGCGTCCTTGTCGAAGCAGTTTACCGGGGCGGCCATTGCACTACTGATTCTCGAGCACAGGGTCGCGCTGACCGACCCCGTGGCGAAATACATTCCCGAGGTCGCCAAATATGGAGATGGGCTGCGTATAGAGCACCTGCTGTATATGACCAGCGGGCTTCATGAATACATGGACGTGCCGCGGCGCAGTGGTGACCCATGGGCGACCTTCTACTACTTCACGCGAGATGAGGCCATCAGGGCCGCGCTTCGCCCGGCTCATCTCGAATTCACACCGGGAGCGAGATGGGCCTATCGCAACATCAATTACATGCTTCTCACGAAAATCGTGGAGGTCGTCAGCCATCAGTCCTTCTCTGCATTCATGCGCGACCGGATCTTTGGTCCGCTTGGAATGGCGCACACGGAAATCGATGACGACACGACGGAGGTCATCCCCCATCGCGCGACCGGATATGCGCCAAGATCCGATCCGAAGGTCGCCCGAGAGCTCGCTTCCGTAGGCGTCTTCATAAAGCCCGGCGCTGGATGGGTCCGCCTGGTCCGCGTCTCGCCACACTTTGGAGGCAGCGGGGTGTTTACGACAACGGATGATCTCTTGCTGTGGGACAGAAACTGGTACACCGGCACTCTTGCCGGTCCAGCCTTCACCAGGTTGATGAACCGGCGGCAGAGATTTCAGTATGACAAGGACAACGACGCCTTCGGCTTGGTGTGGCGCACGCGTTATGGCCATCCGATGCTCGATTATTCTGGAGCCGACATAGACACCTCGACCTATATGGCGCGCTTCCCTGCGCAGCGTCTGACCGTCGTGTGCCTCTCCAATATGCCGCTTGGGGATGCGGAGAGTAAGGCGGACGCCTTGTTGGATCTATTGCACGGCTGGGGCAAGCTCTGAACCGGTTCCGGGATGAGTGACCTGCGCATAAGACGCGTGGTGATTGCAGGCGGAGGCACCGCCGGGTGGATGGCCGCGGCCGTCCTCAGCCGCGCGATGGGCGCAAGCCTGGATATCGAGGTTGTCGAGTCCGATGCCATCGGCACGGTGGGAGTTGGTGAGTCCACCATTCCCCAGATCCGCAACGTCAACCACTTTCTCGGCATCGATGAGGATGCGATGCTCCGCGCCAGCAGCGGGACCTTCAAGCTGGCGATTCAGTACAACGATTGGGTGCGGCCGGGACACAGTTATCTGCACGCGTTCGGAGATGTCGGCCTGCCGCTCGGACCACTGCCATTCCAGCAATACTGGCTGCGGCGCAGAGCACGGCCCGACGCCCAGGACCTCGCCGCCTACTCGCTCAACGCGACCGCGGCGAACTCCTGCCGAATGGCGCGGATCGAGAAGGTCGGCAACGGTCCCATGGCCGGCATCAGGTACGCGTTCCAGTTCGACGCCGGCCTGTACGGGCGCATGCTGCGCACCTACGCGGAGCGGCGCGGTGTCAGGAGGACGGAAGGCAAAATCGTTGACGTGCAGCTGCGCGGTGAGGACGGCTTCATCGCGGGCATCGTGCTCGAGAGCGGCGCGCGTATCGAGGGCGATCTCTTCATCGACTGCTCGGGATTCCGCGCACTGCTGATCGAGGGTGCGCTGAAGAGCGGTTTCGAGGACTGGCGGGACTGGTTGGCCTGCGATCGCGCACTGGCGGTCGGAAGCGCCTCCACGTCACCCATGCGCCCCTATACCCAGGCCAACGCGCGACCGGCCGGCTGGCAATGGCGCATACCTCTGCAGCACCGCACCGGCAACGGGCACGTGTACTGCAGCGAGTTCATGAGCGACGATGAGGCTGCCGCGATCCTCCTCGGCTCTCTCGACGGAGAGCCGCTCGGGGCTCCGCGGCCGCTCAGATTCACGTCTGGCGTGCGGCGCCGGATCTGGTCACGCAATTGCGTCGCCATCGGGCTGGCCGCCGGCTTTCTCGAGCCGCTGGAATCGACGGCGATCCATTTGATTCAGTCGGGAATCAGCCGGCTGCTATCGTTGTTTCCGGATCGCGGCTTCGATCAGGCACTCATCGACGAATACAACCGCAACACCCGCCGGGAATACGAGCAGGTGCGCGATTTCCTGGTGCTGCACTACCGCACCATCGAGCGGCGCGATACACCCTTCTGGCGCCGCTGCGCCGCGCTGCCGCTCCCGGAAGCACTGCGGCACAAGCTGGAAATCTTCGATGCCACAGGCCAGATCTTCCGCGAAGGGGAGGAGCTCTTCACCGAGCATTCCTGGCTGCAGGTGATGGTGGGTCAGGGAATTCTGCCGCGGCGCCATCATCCGCTGGCCGACAACCTGCCGCAGGAGAAGCTCGAGGAATTCCTCGGCGGCATCCGCGGGGTCGTGCGCGGCGCGGTCGAGCAGATGAGCAGTCACGAGCGCTTCATAGCCGAGCACTGCGCGGCTCCGCAGGTCTGAATTTTGCAGACGGTGTCTGCAAAATCCGGTACTTCACGCAGCCACGTCTCATCACCGCAGGGTACCTTCGTAGATCTGCGCTAGAGACATCTGAAGCGCTATCGAGCGGAACTCGATTTGTGCATCAAAGCCTGGGATTTCTCGGCAATTCATGGAGAAATTCGACGTAATTTCTCGCGTCGCGGCCAAACGTCGCGTTCGCTAGCGAATGCGTTGGTTGCGACCTGATGACGTCAATGTCGTCGGTCCCGGACATTCGCGAGCAATACCAAATCGCCGCTCTACATGCCTGGGCGCTCGCAATCCCTGAATACGTATGCGGCCGGTTGCAAATGCGCGGCGCCCCACCGCATTCTTTGATCAATGATCCATCGCAGGCTCACTGCGGCACTCGCCGGTGCGGCATTCACTCTCTTCACAGTCGTACCGGCCGGTGCCGCGACTCCCCCGCAGCACGCCAGCTCCGGGGTCTATTACGAGATCTTCGTCCGCTCGTTTGCCGACTCCAATGGCGATGGCATCGGTGATCTCAACGGCATTACGGCCAGGCTCGACTATCTGAAGTGGCTGGGGGTGAGCGGTCTCTGGCTGACGCCGATCTATCCTTCCGCTTCCTACCACGGCTACGACGTCACTAACTACTTCGCGATCAATCCCCAGTTCGGCACCATGGCGGATTTTCATCGACTGCTGCGGGAAGCCCATGCCCGCGGCATCAAGGTGCTGATCGACATGGTGCTCAACCACACCAGCGATGAGAATTCATGGTTCCAGCGGGCAGTCGATCCCAGGAGCCCCTACCACGGCTGGTACACGTGGGCTGGCAAGGGAGCCGACCTCGCCGCCCTCAGCTCGCTGGGCAGCCCCGCCTGGCACCGGCGGGACGGACAGTACTATCTCGGTGATTTCAGCGGCGATATGCCGGACCTCAACTACGACAGCCCGGCCGTGCGTCGGGAGATGATCAACGTTGGACGGTTCTGGCTGGCTCAGGGGGTCGACGGCTTCAGACTCGATGCCACGACCCAAATCTACATCGACTTCGAGTCGGATGTCGATAACCCGCGCGCGGTTGCGAAGAACATCGCATGGTGGCGGCAGTATCACGACGCGTTGCGCGCAAACAAACCCAGCGTGTTCCTGCTCGGGGAAGTTCCCGCCCACACCGAAGCACAGGCGGCGCCCTATTATGCCGGGCTGAATTCCGTGTTTGATTTTCCGCTGGCGCAGGTGCTGGTCGCGAGCGCTGCCAGCGAGACCAGCCCGAATCTCGGCAGCTACGTGCGCAAGGCCTGGCAGAGTTTCCAGCAGAACGCACGTGGACCCATCGTGGACTCACCGTTCATCGGCAATCATGATCGCGACCGCGTGCTCGACCAGCTTCACGGCAATATGAGCCACATGCGGATGGCTGCGGCGATGCTGCTGACCATGCCGGGAGACCCCTTTGTCTACTACGGCGAGGAAATCGGGATGCACGGCGTGAAGCCGGACCCGGACATTCGCGAGCCGATGCGGTGGGACCGTAACCCGCGTCGGGCTGGCGAGACCTGGTGGGAGTCCGGGCCCGACAACGCCTCGCCCAGTCTCTCGGTCGCGGCGCAGCGCACCGACCCGCAATCGCTGCTGTACTTCTATAGCCGCCTGATCCATTGGCGCAGCGACTTGCCGGCCCTGCGTGACGGCGATATCGCACCTTATCCGGCCGATGGCGGCGCAATCAGCGCCTACATCCGCGCCGATGAAGCGCAGCGGCTGCTGGTGATCCACAATCTCTCCGGCACTCCCCGGATTATCAGCCTGCCGGATGCGGGGTTCCGCGTGATTATCCGACGCACTCGCCCGGGCATCCGCCTCCGTGGCCGCAATCTGACCATGCCGGCCTATTCCACCGCCATTCTGCAATGATACGAGATCGGATCCCGCTCGGCGTCCTGGGCGTGTTGTTGCTGGCAGTCGGCTGGCGGGATCCGGCACAGGCCGCGATGCCGCGGGCAACGGCAGGCACGCAGCCGGCCGTGCAGCTACGAGAGGGGGGAGCCGACCTCCGTCTATCCGGCGGCACGCTTTCATTGCGCCTGATCGGCGGCAATATCCTGCGCATGCACTTCGTTCCCAGGTCGGGAGCAACTCCGCCGACACTGGTGATGACCCCGCACGCCACTCGTCCCTCCGAGACATCCGTCGTCGCGAATCGGCAGGGCCACGAACTCATGCTTCGCGAAGGGCAGCTTCGCGTTGCGCTCAAAGAGGGTTCCGGCACCCTCACGATTTTCACCGCCGGCGCGCGGCAGCCGCTGTTGCGGGTACCGGGCTTCGCGAGCCTGTCACGCGGCACGCTCACGCTACGCTTTGCCAAGGGAGCGCCGCTCTATGGAATCGGCGGCACGGATGCATTCGACAAGAGCCCTGCACGACTACTGCGCCGCGGCAGACAGGTGGCCAAGGCCGGCGCGCAAGGCAATGCCGGCGCACCACTCGTGTGGAGTACGGCCGGGTTCGCGTTGCTCGTCGACAGCAACACACCCACCTTCAATCTGGCGCCGGGGAGACTTCGGGTCTCCAGGCTGTCGCGACCCGATGCTGACCTCTACCTCATTGCCGGGGATCCCAAGACCATCTTCGCCGCCGTGGCGGAGTTGAGCGGCCATGCTCCACTTTTTCCCAAATGGTCCCTGGGCTTCATCAACAGCCAGTGGGGAATAGATGAGAAGGAGCTGCTGGGCGAAATACGGACCTATCGCGCCAAGCACATCCCGCTCGATGCCTTCGAGCTCGATTTCGACTGGAAGGCTTGGGGGCAGGATGAATACGGGGAGTTTCGCTGGAACCGCGAGAAGTTTCCCGATGGTCCAAGCGGCAAGCTGGGGCAGGAGCTCGAGCCTTTAGGCGTGCACCTCATCGGCATCATGAAGCCGCGCATCCACATCGACACGGAGGAGGGCCGCTACGCCACGACGCATCACCTGTGGATCCCGGGCGAGAAGCCGAGCCTGGACTACTTCTCGCACAAGCCCGTGAATGACCTGGACTTCGACAACCCGGCGACGCGCGCCTGGTTCTTCAACCCCACGCTGGAGAAAAGCTTCAAGAGCGGGATGGTCGGCTGGTGGAACGATGAGGCGGATGAGACCGACGGGAACACTCAGTTCCTGAACATGGAGCGCTCGCTCTACGAAGGCCAGCGCGCGCGCTCCGATACGCGCGTCTTCTCCCTGAACCGCAACTTCTGGCTCGGTGCCCAGCGCTATGCCTACGGACTCTGGTCGGGAGACATTGAGACGGGCTTTGCCAGCATGGCGCGGCAGCGCTCACGCATGCTTGGCGCCATCGACGTTGGAGAGATGTGGTGGAGCATGGACGGAGGTGGCTTTCACGGCCACCCCTCGGATGAGAACTACGCCCGCTGGATCGAGTTCGGCGCGTTCACGCCCGTCTTCCGTGTGCACGGGGTCTATCAGGAGAAGCGCCAGCCCTGGCGTTATGGACCGATCGCCGAGCGTGCCGCCACTCATGCCATCAGGCTGCGCTACGAGCTGCTGCCCTACATATACTCCTACGCCTGGCACGATCACATCGCGGGCGTGGGACTCGTACGGCCCCTCACCTTCGCCTGGCCGACAGATCCCAACGTCCGAAGCGACTTCAGCGCGTGGTCATTCGGGCAGTACCTCCTCGTCTCGCCGGTCGTGGAGCAGGGTGAGACGGAGAAGGCGGTATACATACCCGCGGGTGTCTGGACGGACTGGTCGAGCGGCAGAGTCTATCTCGGCGGCCGCACGATCACTCTCCCGATCGATAGCGAAACCTGGAGCGACATTCCGCTCTTCATCCGCCAAGGGGCGATCATCCCGACCCAACCGGTGGAAGACTACATCGGCGAGCATCCCGTCACGTCCGTCCGGATCCAAGTCTTTCCGGACTCCAGGCGTACGCAGTTCGACTACTACGACGATGACGGCAAAACCTACGCCTACGAGCACGGGACTTACTTCCTGCAGCGCTTGAGCGCACAGGCCGCTTCAAGTGTGGTCAGCCTGACCACCAGCGCACCGAACGGCAACTATCGGCCGGCTCTCACCAACTACGTCTTCGCGGTCCATCGCGTAGTGGCGACGCAGGTCACCCGCGATGATGCGCCGCTCACTCGTGTCGCCGGTCTTGCTGCGCTGCGCCGGTGTACCGGTGCATGCTGGACCATCGGCGGCGATCGCTATGGCGGCGTAACCTACGTGAAGCTGCCGGCGGGCGTCGCCGCCCGCGTGCAGATGAAGTGAGGGCAGGGTGCGACGGATGCTCTTACTCATGCGCGTCCTCGTGGCCGGAGCGCTGCTGTGTACTGCTGGGCGCGCCCAGGCGTGCGCGCACGACAACAACGTGGAACGGAGCTACCTGTTCTCCGACCAGGGGACGATGTACGACAGCGATCCGGAGCCCACCGCCAGGAGCCCGGTGACCCTCACCTTGCGAACCTGCAAGGGAGACATCACCGCCGCCAATATCAAGTATTACGACACCGCGGACGGCTCGTCCCACTGGATCCCGATGCATTGGGCGTCGAATGATCCGACCGGCACCTTCGACTACTGGCAGGGCACGGTTCCCGCAGGCAGCTCAGAGAAGAACTACCGATTCCGGATCAACGACGGCTCGGCCGCCGTATGGCTCAATGCGGCCGGTGTTACTTCGAGCGAACCCTCGTCGGGTGACTTCTTCATCATCCCCGGGTTCAAGACCCCGGATTGGATGAAGAGTGGAGTGATGTACCAGATCTTCCCGGACCGCTTTTACGACGGGGATTCGTCCAACGACGTGACGGACTCCCAATACTCGTACGGTGGCTGCGCGACAGAGCGGCACGCGTGGGGCGCGAGCGTCTTCGCAAAGGTCAAGGGGTGTAACAGCGAAGTGTTCTTTGGCGGCGACCTGGCGGGCATCGACCGGAAGCTCAGCTACATCAAAGGCACGCTGGGCGCGGACATCATCTATCTGAATCCCATCTTCATGTCCCCCACCAATCACAAGTACGACACCCAGAATTATTACCGTGTGGACCCGGCCTTCGGCACCGCATCCACTCTGCGGCAGCTGATCGCCGACGTCCACGGCAGCTCCAACGGGCCGCCAGGCCACATCATCCTCGACGGTGTCTTCAATCACAGCGGCGACAGTAACTGCTGGTTCGGCAAACACGCCTACCGCGCGATCTCCTGTTCGCGCCCCGGAGCGTACCAGTCGCGGGCGAGCCCCTATTACAGCTACTACACGTTCCAGGTGTGGCCAAACTCGTATTCCACGTTCGCGATGAGCGTCCCGAGCATGCCGAAGCTGGATTACGGCGTAAGCGGCTCGGCGGTGCGCGATCGGATCTACGCGGTGAGATCTTCTGTCATACAGACATATCTGCGGGCGCCGTACCACATAGACGGCTGGCGGCTCGATGTGGCGCAATCTCTCGACGCCGGCGGCAAAGACGGGAGCGATCGCACCAATCACGAGATCATGCGAGAGCTGCGGGCCGCGGTGATCTCGGTCAATCCCAACGCCGAACTTCTGGGCGAATACTGGGGAGATGCTTCGCCGTGGCTCGACGATGGCAGGCAATGGGACGGGGCCATGAACTACAACGGCTTCACCCGGCCGGTCTCGGAATGGATTTGCGGGGAGGATGAGAAAGGCAAGCGCCTGTCGATCACCGCGAGCATGCTCGACCGTCAGCTTCACGCCAGCCGTGCCGACCTGCCGATCGACGTCCAGGAAACGATGACGAACGAGCTCGGCACCCATGACACGGAACGCTTCGCGACGCGTTGCGACGGCGAAATCCGTAAGACTTATCTGGCACTGATCCTGCAGTTCACCTACATCGGCACGCCCGGCATCTACTATGGAGACGAGTACGGCATGCTCGGCGGGGCCGATCCGGACGACCGGCGGTCGTTCGACTGGTCACAGGCAAATACCCGTAATGCTGCGGTCGCGCTCACGCACAGGCTCGTCTCGATCCGGAATCGCTATCCGGCGCTGCGCACAGGCTCCTACATGACACTGGTCACTGACGATATCCACCGCGTCTACGCATTTGGCCGGTTGGATGCGCGCCACCGGATCGTGGTAGTGCTCAACGATAGCCCTGACCGACGGACCGTGACCCTCCCTGCTTATCAGCTGAGCATGACCAACGGCTCTCGGGTAACGGATCTGCTCACGGGCCATACCTATCAGGTCGGCAATGGCAATCTCACGGTGAGCGTCGCAGGGCATTACGGCTCGATTCTCGAGCAATGACGCAGAGGGAGACCGGCGCTCACCGGCCTCGCTTTCGGTCCGCATCCATGCATATGTTATTGTGAGTAGAGTGAGAGAGCTCGAGGTTCGCCGGGCCTGGCGCCACGGAACGATGCTGTGGCCGATCGCCCTTTGCGCCCTGTTTGGCGCGGCGTCCCTCGGCGCGCACGGCTACGAGACACAGGGCGCATCTCTGCATAGGGACTCGTCGACGTGGCACGATAGCCTCTCGTGGCGGGGACAGGATGCCCGGGTGACGGTTCGTCTCGACGGCAAATATGTGCTCCATTCGCCGGCGGGAGAGCGAGTGATTGCTGCGCAGCGCTGGCGCGTACAGACAGCCAGTCCGCTCTTCGATGCGCTCTTCGCCATGGCCCAGGAGGATCTGGACAGGGACTCCGTCCACGCCATCACCGACGCAGCGTTCGACCATGGCCGACCAATTCCCTGCCGGTGTTTCATCGCGGGCAGGAAGTGGCCGTTCGTATGGACCCGCGACGTGTCCTACTCCATCGACCTCGGCTTGTGGCGTCTCGACCCGGCGCGCGCACGCACCTCCCTTCTCTTCAAGATCTCGCCGCCGCGCGCGGGTGCGGCATCATCCGGGCTCTATGTGATGCAGGACACGGGCTCGGGCGGCAGCTGGCCGATCAGCACCGACCGCGTCGTCTGGTTTCTCGGCGCGCGTCATCTGCTCCAGGATCACGCTTTTGCCGATACCGTATATCAGGCCCTTAGCGACACCCTCGTCCAGGACCGGCGCTACGTCTTCGATCCACGGATCGGGCTGTACCGCGGCGAGACGTCGTTTCTCGACTGGCGCGAGCAATCGTACCCCGCCTGGACCGCGCACAATGTCGTGTTCATCGCGCAATCCTTCGCGCTCTCGACCAATGTGCTGCATTATCAGGCTTTGCGGCTTGCAACGGCGATGGCGCGGGAGCGCGGCCGATCCGATGTTGCGACGCGCTACGCGCAGCAGGCCGAGTCCCTGAAGCAGGCGATCAACTCCCGCTTCTGGAGGCCCGACCGCGGGCTCTACATGAGTTACATCGGCGGAGCCGTCGATCCCGAGGCCTTCGATGCATACGACCTTCTCGGACTGGATCTGGCGGTCACGAGCGGCGTGGCGGACTCACAGCGAGCGGCGGAGTCGCTCGAGCACTATCCCGCCTGGCCGGCGGGAAGTCCGGTGATCTGGCCGGAAAAGCGCGACCAGCCCGTCTACCACAACCGGGCGATCTGGCCGTTCGTCAGCGAGTACACGCTGCGGGCGGCACGGCGGATCGGCGATCCCTCCCTGATCGCGCTCGAGCTGCGCTCCCTGATGCGGGGGGCGGCGCTCAATGCATCCAACATGGAAAATTACTCGCTGCTCTCGCAGTCGACGCACGTGCCCGGCATTCTCGGCGGTCCGGTCGTGGATTCACCGCGGCAGCTCTGGTCCGTCGCGGGCTACCTGGATATGGTGGTGCGCGGCGTATTCGGGCTGGAGGACGACGGCCGCGTCGCGCCGGAGCTGCCGACGGCCCTGGTGCCCATGCTGTTCGGGAACGCACGCAGGATCAGCCTCCGCATCGACGGAAGCGAGATAGTGCTCGATCGTCCGGCCGCCGTTGCCGGTCCGCTGTTGGTTGCGGGACGGATCCAACGCAGCGGGGATACGACCGAGGTGTGGCTCGTGGCCGCCGCCGCCCGCGCGACGCCGCCGCCCATGAACGCGCCGCTGTATCCGGCGGCGCCCCCGCCCGCGCCGTCAGGGCCGGCCGCCTCCGGCGGCGACACGGCGGCCCGCGTGATTGGCCCATGGCCGAGACGGTGGACCGCATCGCGCCGCGGTGAGTATCTCGGCTGGCTCGATTACTCCAACCCCCATGGCCCGATCAACACCGGCATCACGGCAGCGGTCGAGCGGCTCGAGGTTCGCTGCGCCGGCAGCCCGCACCGGGTGTTACCCATCGTGATGCCCCAGAGCGAGGGCTGGCAGGCCTCGACGACGATTCGATTCGAGGCGCACGCCGGCGCACTCTGCAGGTTCGCCCTGCTGCAGGGCTTCAACATGAGCGACCTGGCGCGATCCGCGCACTACACCGGGTCTGCGCCGGCGCCGATCGCCAATGGCGGCGCCACCGGCCCGCTGGATCGCGCCCGGATCGGCGCACTGCGGATCGCACCTCTTGCGGCGCGGCGGCAGGCTCCGTGACCGCGAAACCGGAGTTGTCGTTCCGGCAGGTCTGGAACATGTGCGTCGGCTTCCTCGGCATTCAGTTCGCGTTCGCGCTGCAGAACGCCGACGTCAGCCGGATCTTCCAGACGCTCGGCGCGAACCTCCGGGAAATCCCGATCCTGTGGGTGGCGGCGCCGCTCTCCGGTCTCATCGTACAGCCCATCGTCGGCTATGCCTCCGACCATACGTGGACGCGGCTCGGG
>DATAXF010000047.1:0-18410 GCA_036273095.1 Steroidobacteraceae bacterium
CTTCATGATGAACTCGCGCGCCCGCATGACGCCGAAGCGCGGCCGGATCTCGTCGCGGAACTTCGTCTGCACCTGGTAGAAATTCACCGGCAGCTGGCGATAGCTCTTGATGTCGCGGCGGACGATGTCGGTGATGACCTCCTCGTGGGTGGGCCCGGCCACGAAATCGCGCTCGTGCCGGTCCTTGAAGCGCAGCAGCTCCGGGCCATACGCCGTCCAGCGGCCGGACTCCCGCCAGAGCTCCCCGGGCTGGAACACTGGCATGATGACCTCCAGGGCGCCGGCCCGGTCCATTTCCTCGCGGATGATGGTCTCGGCCTTGCGCAGGGTCTTGAGGCCCATCGGCAGCCAGCTATAGAGACCCGCCGCCTCGCGCCGGATGAGCCCCGCGCGCAGCATCAGCTGATGGCTCAGCACTTCGGCTTCGGCCGGGGTTTCCTTGGCGGTGTTGATCGGATACTGCGAGAGCCTCATCGGTGCCCGGGTCTTTTTGCTGCGGTTGAAGAGTCACGCATCTTAACAGGAGCCCACCTGATAAAATTCGGCCTGGTGACGTTCCCAAACCCGATCCCGGAGAGTGCCCTGAGCGTGGAGCCCGATACAGACGACGAGGTCAAGCCGCGGCGCAAGGGGATCTATCTCGTGCCCAACCTGCTGACCACCGGATGCCTCTTTTCGGGCTTCTACGCCATCGTCGCGGCGATCGACCAGCATTTCGCGGCCGCGGGCATGGCGGTGTTCATTGCGATGATCTTCGACACGCTGGACGGGCGCATCGCGCGGTTGACCCGCACGGAGAGCGCCTTCGGCAAGGAATACGACAGCCTGGCGGACATGGTCTCCTTTGGCCTCGCCCCTGCCATCGTCGCGTATCAGTGGGGCGTGGTGCGGATTGCGGAGTTCGGCCATGAATGGGGGCGTTTCGGCTGGCTGGCGTGCTTCTTCTACGCCGCTGCCGCGGCGCTGCGCCTTGCGCGCTTCAATGCGCGCGCCTCGACGGCCGATAAGCGCTACTTCGAGGGGCTACCGAGTCCGTCGGCCGCCGCGATCGTGGCCGGGTTCGTTTGGGCGTCGACCCACTGGCACGAGCCCGGCCTGACTGGCCTCATTGCGGCCTTCGCGGTCACGGCGATCGCGGGAGCGCTGATGGTCAGCCGGTTCGGCTACCCGAGCTTCAAGCAGTTCAAGCTCGACCGGCGCATTCGGTTCGTATCCCTGCTACTGGTGGTGCTGGTGGTGGTCCTGATCGCGGTCGTGCTGAACGCCATCGATGATCCTCCGACGCTGCTGCTCGCGATCTTCGGCACGTACGCCCTTTCGGCCCCCATCACCTGGGCGGTGCGCCGCCTGCGCCGCCTGCGCCGCGCCTCCGCGTGATGGACCCCGCGATTCGCGCAGAGTACCTGCGGGCTATCGGCATCGACGTCTGGGTGCCGCGCCGCGACATCGCCCGCAGCGATCCCGCGCCGCCCGCAACACCGACCCCGCAGGGGCCCGGCGCAGGATGGGCCGAGCAATGGGAATCGCTTCGGACGGAGGTGCTGCGCTGCACCCGATGCAGCCTCCATGCCGGCCGTACCCAGGGAGTCGTCGGCGTAGGCAATCCGCAAGCCGACTGGATGGTGATAGGCGAGGCGCCGGGCGCCGAGGAGGACCGGCGCGGAGAGCCGTTCGTCGGCCGGGCCGGGCAGCTCCTGGATGCAATGCTGCGCGCAATCGGCCTCAGCCGCGCGCAGAACGTCTACATCGCGAACGTGCTCAAGAGCCGGCCGCCGAACAACCGCGACCCGCGCCCCGAGGAAGTCGCCGCCTGCCTGCCGTACCTGCGGCGCCAGATCGAGCTGGTGCGTCCGCGCCTGCTGCTCGCCGTGGGCCGGATCGCGGCCCAGAACCTGCTGGGGACGGAGGAGTCGCTGAGCCGTCTGCGCGGCCGGGTGCACCATTTCGGCGAGCTGAACACCCCCCTCGTGGTGACGTATCATCCGGCATACCTCCTGCGCACTCCTGCCGATAAGCGCAAGGCGTGGGAGGACCTGAAGTTCGCGCGCAGCGTGTTCCGGCAACTGACGGCTGACGTAACCGAAGATGGCCATAGCTCCTGAGCTGCTCGATGTCACCCCGGAGGTCGGCATCCGTCCGATGACGGAAGCGGACGTCGCCGAGGTCTTCGCCGTCGAGCGTGCCGCGTACCAGTTTCCCTGGAGCGAGGGCATTTTCCGAGACTGCCTGCGCGTCGGATACGTATGCCGCGTCCTCGCGCTGGGGAGTCGAGTCCTCGGATACGGAGTCATGAGCGTCGGCGCCGGTGAGGCGCACGTGCTGAATCTTTGTGTCGCGGACTCCTATCGTTGCCGCGGGCTCGGCCGGCGCATGCTGGTCCATCTTCTCGAACGCGGTGCCGTCGCCGGGATGAGCGAGGCCTTTCTCGAGGTACGGCCGTCCAACACGGCGGCGATCCGTCTCTATCAGGCGATGGGGTTCGAGCAGGTGGGCATGCGCCGCGGCTACTACCAGGCGGTCGGGGGCAGGGAGGATGCCGCAGTGCTCAGACTCACTTTGCGCGGACGCCGCGCCCACCGTAACACGCTCTAGACGATTCGATTCATGACCGAACTGACTGCCGAGATTCGTCGGCGGCGGACGTTTGCGATCATCTCGCACCCCGACGCCGGTAAGACCACACTCACCGAGAAGCTCCTGCTCTTCGGCGGCGCCATCCAGATGGCGGGCGCTGTGAAGGGGCGCAAGGCGGTGCGCCACGCCACTTCCGACTGGATGCGCCTCGAGCAACAGCGCGGCATCTCGGTGACTTCGTCGGTCATGCAGTTTCCCTACCGGGACTGCATCGTGAACCTGCTGGACACACCCGGGCACGAGGACTTCTCGGAGGACACCTACCGCACTCTGACCGCCGTCGACTCGGCTCTGATGGTCATCGACTGCGCCAAGGGTGTGGAGGAGCGCACCATCAAGCTGATGGAAGTCTGCCGCCTGCGTGACACGCCCATCATGACTTTCATCAACAAGCTGGACCGCGAAGGGAGGGCGCCGATCGAGCTGCTCGATGAGATCGAGAAGGTGTTGGGAATTGCCACGGCGCCCGTCACCTGGCCGATCGGGATGGGGCGGGAGCTGCGCGGAATCTATCATCTGCTGGAGGATCGCATCTACGTGTATCTGGCAGGCGAGCGGGGCCGGGTCGGCGAGAATCAGGTGATCCAGGGATTGCGCAGCGATGCGGCGCACGAGTTTCTCGGAGAGCGCATGGACGAGGTAGTCGAGGAAATCGAGCTCGTCAGGGGCGCGACGGCGGTGTTCCATCCCGAAGCCTACCTGGCCGGCCGGCAGACACCGGTGTTCTTCGGCTCGGCGATCAGCAACTTCGGGGTGGAGGAGCTGCTCGCGACGTTCACCACGCACGCGCCGGGGCCGCAGGCCCGCGAAGCGCGGGAAAGGCCGGTGGAGCCGCTCGAGGAGGCGCTGTCGGGGTTCGTGTTCAAGATCCAGGCCAACATGGATCCGGGGCACCGTGATCGCATCGCGTTCCTGCGGCTCTGCTCGGGCAGGTACACGCGGGGAATGCGGCTCTATCACTCGCGGCTCGGCAAGGAGGTGCGGGTGGCGGATGCGCTCACGTTCATGGCGGCGGAGCGGGAGCACGCGGAGGAGGCCTACGCGGGCGACATCATCGGGCTGCACAACCATGGGACGATCAACATCGGGGATACGTTCACCGAGGGGGAGAAGCTGGCCTTCACGGGGGTCCCAAACTTCGCGCCGGAGATGTTTCGGCGGGCGGTGCTCAAGGATCCGTTGAAGATGAAGGCGCTGCAGAAGGGGTTGTCGCAGCTTTGCGAGGAGGGGGCGACGCAGCTCTTCAGGCCGGTGCGGAACAATGAGCTCATCCTCGGAGCCGTGGGGCAGTTGCAGTTCGAGGTGGTCGCGTTCAGGTTACAGGATGAGTATGGGGTGCAGTGTGTATTCGAGCCGGTGAATGTGCATACGGCCAGGTGGGTGGAGGCCAGGGATGGGAAGAAGCTGGAGGAGTTTCGGGTGCGGGCGCATGACAACCTGGCTGTGGATCATGCCGGGGCGTTGGTTTACCTCGCGCCTACTCGGGTCAACCTGCAGCTCACGTTGGAAAGGTGGCCGGATATTACGTTTCGGGAGACGCGAGAGCACGCTGTGTGAAGCGAGCCCCGGCACCTCTCAACCGAGGCGCCGCTTTGCCGGAGGACGACGGATCGAGAGTCGGGACACGGCGCGCTCGAAGGACCTGACATCCTGAGTGGGCGTGGAGTCAGAGGGTGGGCCGAAGCGCAGGCTCGCGTACTGCGCGAGTAGGGGGGCCACGTGGGGGGAGAGGTCGGGGCGGTATCTGACGATGAACTGCGCGTAGGCCAGGGGGCCGTGATGGGGCGCGCGCGGTAGGCCTGTCCGGGCCAGTTTGCGGCACAGGCGGGAATAAGCCTGTCCCAGTCGATCGGGCGGTGGGGCGCGTTGTTGTCTGCCGATCTGCCACGAGACCCACGCCAACCAGGCGAGCAGTGTTGCGGCGAATACCCAGCCGGCGTCGCGGAGCTCGGGGGAGTGGAAGCCCAGGGCGCTCAGCAGGTTCAGTTGGGAGCGGTAGTTGAAGCCTACTACGCGCACGTTCCACCAGCCGTTCAGGGCGTCCCAGCGCTGGAGGGCGGTGTTGAGCCAGGGCAGGGTATGCAGCAGTCGCTCGGGGTCGGAGACTCCGCCTGGCAGCAGGTCCAGGATGCCGCGGTAGAGCCTTTCGGGCGCCACTACCGCGGTGGGGTCGACGCGGGTCCAGCCGTAGTCTGCCAGCCAGACTTCGGCCCAGGCGTGGGCGTCCGACTGGCGGACGGTCAGCATGCCGTCGTAGGGATTCAACTCACCGCCCAGGTAGCCGGTGACCACGCGCGCCGGAACGCCTCCGGCTCTCATCATGTCGACGAATGCCGAGGCGTAGTGGCCGCAGAAGCCGGTGCGCGTGTCGAACAGGAAGTCGTCGACCGGGTCGGGGCCGAGGGGGGGCGGGGTGAGCGAGTAGGTGAATCCTCCGCCGCGCAGGAACGCGAGCGCGGCTTGCACGAATGCGATGTCGGAGCCGGCGCGGCGGCGCAGTTGCAGGGCCAGGGCGAGGGTACGGGGATTCTGCCCCTGGGGCAGCTGCGTGTCGTCGAGCCGCGCAGCGAAGGAGAGCGGCACCAACGAGTGGACGTGCGTGCAGGAGGTGGCGTCATAGCTCAGCGACTGGGATACCGGTTGGTCGGCGATGAGCTGGTAGTCATAGGTGTAGCGAACGCCTGGGCCGGGTGAGCCCATGACGGTATCGAGGGCGAGCCACCAGTGTCTGAAGGTCGGCTGGAGGTAGAGGTGATAGCGGTATGGGGCCGAGAGACAGTCGAGCCGTTGTGCATTGGGGGTGGTGTATCGGCCTGCCTTCCATGTCGTGCCGTCGAACTCGTGCAGCACCGGACCGCGCCAGTAACGCTCGACGGGCGGGGGCGGGCTGCCGTCGAAGCGTACCCTGAAGGCAACGGCATAGGAGGTGGTCAGACTCGTGATGCTGCCTGGTGTCAGCGTATCGCCGAGCCCGCTCACGGCCTCAGCGCCTGACGTCAGCGCCCAGAAGTGGCCGGGCAGGCGCGGAAAGAAGAGAAACAGCGGGATGGCGAGCGGGATGGCGAAAAGCAGCGAGCGGCCCGCAAGCGCGATGACCGTTCGCGTCCCCGGGCCGGGCGGCAGCGGCGACCGCCGTGCGTCGCTGCCGGGTGCATAGGCTACGACGGCGAGCGCGGCGCAGCACAACAGCGCCTGCAGGCCGTAGAGCGGCACCCACACGAGCGCCTGGGTATAGAGACATGCCGCCAGAAGAAGAAACAGCGCGCCGCCGATCACGACGTACTGATCGCGCTGGCTGCGCGTCTCGAGCAGCTTGATCGCCACCATCAGCATGAGCATCGCCGTGCCGGGAACGAGGCCGTTCAGGGTGTGAAACTGTGCAAACACCGCCGCCACGAGCGCGAGTCCCAATGTGACGCGCACGATGCCGCCCGGCAGGGGCATGGCGCCGAGAAGCCCGGCAAGCCGCCAGGCGATGAGCCCGAGGCCGGTGAGGGTGATCCACGCGGGGACCTCGAACGCATGCAACACGAGGGCCGTGGCACTGACCGAGCAAACCCACAGCAAGGGCAGCCGGGATGTGTGCGGAACGGGGTGTGGGGCGCTCATGGCGTTCCCGCGGCGGAGACGGCGGAATCCGCCGAGCCGTAGAGAGCCAGCGCCATCAGGCAGCGGTGGCGATGATCGGGGCCGCGATGCGCGGGGATGAGCGCGCCCGGCAGCTCGAGCCCGTACAGGTCGCCGCCCGCTTCGGCGTCCACGATCCAGCGCGCGAGTTGCGCCAGACGCGACTCGATGTCGGGTTGTCTGGCAGCCTCGAGCGACAGCAAGCGCAACGGCGAGCCGGCTGTGCTGTACTCCTTGACGAGCAGCGGTGCCTCGCGCGCGTAGGCCTTCCACGCCACCTGTCTTGGCGAGTCGCCGTCGCGGAACGGACGCAAACCGAACCACTCGTCCGCGCCGCCGGCTCCTCGAGGCCGGCTGCCCGCGCTGATGCCGCTATCAGACGGTAGTGGCAGTGAGCCCGCGGGCCGCGGATAGACGATCACCACGATGGACGCATGCACCCAGGTCCAGACCCGGAAGAGACCAAAGGGATGCGAGCTGCTGATCCGCAGCCGGTCGATCCGCTGCAGGCCTCGCTTGTGCGCGCGGAGCGACAGCTCGACCTCTCCGCGGCCGCCTGAAGTCAGATCCAGCGGCGCCTCGCGTTCGTCCGGCAGGGCGATCTCGACGCGATAGCGCGCGAGGCGCGATGCATTCCGCAGCGTCAGGCGCAGGGTGCCGGTGGAGCCTGCGAAGAGTGGGGGCGCGGCCGCCTCCAGCAGCGACAGGCCCAGGAGGTTGCGGTGACACTCGTGCATGGCCACGAGCGCGAAACCCGCGAGCAGGAAGGCCAACAGCAGCGCCAGGCTGTTGGCATAGTTCAGCGCCGCGATCAGCATCGTGAGCACGAGAGCCCCGAAGGCCATGCCGGCGCGTGTCGGCAGAATGTATAAACGCCGCCGCGCGAGCGTCAGCGGCAGTATGTCGGCCCCCTGGCGGCGCCGCGCCCACTCGGCGGCGCTGTTTCGCAGGCGTTCTCGCAGCTTCGCAACTACCGCCACGATGCCCGGCTCCAGCGCCTCAATAAGGAACGGGTACGGCCCTGATCAACTCTTCCGCGACATCCGTCCTTGCCGGCGTGCCTGGCGAGTCAGACCGGCCGGCGTCGCGGCGCTCGAGCCGGTGCGTGACCACGGACGGCAACACCGCCTGCATGTCCTCAGGAAGCACCGCGGAGCGTCCGGCAAGAAGCGCCCACGCCTGCGCACAGCGGATCAGTCCCTGTCCCGCCCGCGGCGACAGTCCGAGCTTCAGGTCCGACCGCTCGCGGCTTCGGGCGATGAGTGCTTGAGCGTAATCGAGCAGAGGCTCCGATACGTGAGTTGCCCGCACCACCTCCTGCGCGCGAATGACCGCCTCGGGCCCGAGCACCGGCTCGAGGCCGGGAATCAGATCGCGCCGGTCCCCGGTTTTCAGCAGCTCCCGCTCGTGGACGGCGTCCGGATAACCCAACGTCACCCGCATGAGGAACCTGTCGAGCTGCGATTCCGGCAACGGGAAGGTGCCGAGCTGTTCATGGGGATTTTGGGTCGCCACCACGAAGAACGGCTCGGCAAGCCGATAGGTGGTCAGGTCGACGCTGACCTGACGCTCTTCCATGGCCTCGAGCAGGGCGCTCTGCGTGCGCGGGCTCGCCCGATTCACCTCGTCGGCAAGCAGCAGCTGCGTGAAGACGGGCCCCTGGCGGAACTTGAACTGCTGGCTGGCACGGTCGAAGATCGACACGCCGATGATGTCGGCCGGCAGCAGGTCGCTGGTGAACTGCACGCGTTGCCACCCCAGTCCGAGCACCTGAGCCAGTGCGTGGGCGAGAGTTGTTTTCCCAACACCCGGGACGTCCTCGATGAGCAGGTGGCCGCGCGCCAGCAGACAGGTCAGACACAGCCGTACCTGCCGCGGCTTGCCGAGGACGATGCTCTCCAGGGCTTCGAGCGTACGCCGCAGGGCCGCCGCATCGCGGTCCTGCGCTGCAGCCGCATTCATACGGGCCCGGGCCCCGGCAGGCCCTGCACGCGCTCGAGTTGGCTCGCGAGGCGGCCGACGGTTTGCTCGAGCTCGGCGAGGCGCTGGCGCTCAGCGGCCACGACCGCTTCGGGCGCGTTGCGGACGAAGTTGTCGTTGGCGAGCTTGGTGTGGGTTTTTTCGAGGTCGGACCGGGCGCGAGCCACGAGTTTGGTCAGGCGCTCGGCCTCGGCGGCGGCGTCGATCAGGCCGGCCATGGGTACCAGCAGGGTGAGCTCGCCCACCAGAGCGGTGGCCGAGGGCGGCACGGGCTCGGTGGCGACGAGCGCGCGCGGCGGCTCGATTCCCGCCAGGCGCTCGAGCCAGGTGTGATGGCGCTGGATGAGCTCGAGGTCCCGCGCGGAGGCGTTACGGAAAAGCAGCGGCATGCGGCGCGAGGGAGCGATGTTCATCTCGCCGCGGATCTGGCGGACGGCGAGGATGAAGGACTGCAGCCAGCTGACGTCGTGCTCGCTTGCCTCGTCGCGCGGGAAGTCGTCGGGACGGGGATAGGGTGCCAGCATCACAGTGGGGCCGGAGCGGCCGGCGAGGGGGGCTATGCGTTGCCAGATCTCCTCAGTGATGAAGGGCATGATGGGGTGCAGGGCGCGCTGCAACGCCTCGAGGATCTCGAGGAGAGTCCGGCGGGTGCCGGCGCGTGCCGCGGGGGACGAGGACTCGGACTGCAGCACGGGCTTGGTGAGCTCGAGGTACCAGTCGCAGAACTCGTACCAGGTGAACTGGTAGAGAGCCGCGGCGGCGTAGTCGAAACGGTATTCGGCGAGAGATTTCCCGACCGTGGCCACCATGCTTCCGAAGCGCGAGCGGATCCAACGATCAGCGACGGAGAGCTCGACGGCTCCAGCGGACGTATCGGTCCCGATGCTCATGGTGACAAAGCGGGCGGCGTTCCACAGCTTGTTGCAGAAGTTGCGGTAGCCCGCCACACGCGCGAGATCGAACCGAATGTCGCGGCTGGGGGAGGCGAGGGCGGTGAAGGTGAAGCGCAGTGCGTCCGTACCATGCGGCGCCATGCCTTCGGGATACTCCTTGCGGGTCGCCTTCTCGATCTTCGACTTCATCTGCGGCTGCATGAGACCGCTGGTGCGCTTGGCCACCAGCGACTCGAGGTCGATGCCGTCGACGATGTCGAGCGGGTCGATGACATTGCCCTTGGACTTCGACATCTTGTCGCCGTGCTCGTCACGGATGAGCCCGGTGATATAGACGTCCTTGAACGGCACGTCACGCATGAACTGCAGGCCCATCATCATCATCCGCGCAACCCAGAAGAAGATGATGTCGAATCCGGTCACCAGCACGGTACTCGGATAGAACCGGGCCAGCTCAGGCGTCTGCTGCGGCCATCCGAGCGTGGAGAATGGCCACAGCGCTGAAGAGAACCAGGTGTCGAGGACGTCCGTATCCTGATTCAGCTCGACGTCGGGAGCGAGATGGTGTTTGTTGCGGACTTCCGCCTCGTTGCGGGCCACGTAGATGTTGCCCTTGCCGTCATACCACGCGGGGATGCGATGTCCCCACCAGAGCTGACGGCTGACGCACCAATCCTTGATGTTGCGCATCCATTCGAAGTAGGTCTTGGCCCAATTCTCGGGCACGAATCGCGTCCGTCCGCTCTCGACCGCCGCGATGGCGGGTGCTGCGAGCGGAGCGATCCTGACGTACCACTGGTCGGTCAGAAGCGGCTCGAGCACCGCGCCGCTGCGATCGCCGCGGGGGACCGTGAGCTTGTGTTTCTCGACCTTCTCCACCAGGCCCGCCGCCTCGAGCTCGGCCACTACGCGCTTTCGCGCCTCGAAACGGTCGAGGCCGCGGAAGCGTGCCGGGACGTTGTCGTTGAGCGCGGCGCGGGGCGTGAAGATGTTGATCTGCTCGAGCCCGTGCCGCAATCCAACCTCATAGTCGTTGAAATCGTGTGCCGGTGTGATCTTGACGCACCCCGAGCCGAAGGAGGCATCCACGTATGCGTCGGCGATGATCGGAATCGGGCGCTCGACCAGCGGCAGCAGCAGTTTCTTGCCGATGAGATGTTGGTAGCGCTCGTCATCCGGGTTCACGGCAACTGCGGTGTCGCCAAGCATCGTCTCGGGCCGCGTCGTGGCCACGACAATGTGACCTGATCCGTCCTCGAGAGGGTACCGCAGATGCCACAGCCGGCCTTCCTCCTCCTCGCTCTGCACTTCGAGGTCGGAGAGCGCCGTGAGCAGCACCGGGTCCCAGTTGACCAGCCGCTTGCCGCGATAGATGAGGCCGTCGTCGTGCAGGCGCACGAACACTTCCACCACCGCCTGCGACAGGTCCGGGTCCATGGTGAAGCGATCGCGCGACCAGTCGACCGAGTCCCCCAACCGGCGCATCTGCGAGGCGATCGTGCCGCCCGATTGCGCTTTCCATTCCCAAACGCGCTCGACGAAAGCCTCGCGCGAAAGCTCGCTGCGCTTGCGGCCTTGCGCTTCGAGCTGGCGCTCGACGACCATCTGGGTCGCGATGCCGGCGTGATCGGTCCCGGGTTGCCACAACGCGTCGTCACCGCGCATGCGGTGATAGCGGGTGAGCGCATCCATCAGCGTGTGCTGGAACGCGTGGCCCATATGCAGCGTGCCCGTCACGTTGGGCGGCGGGATCATGATGCAGAAAGGCGCCCCGTGGCCGCTCGGCGCGAACCAGCCGCGGGATTCCCATTGCTCGTAGATCCGCCGCTCGATCTCGTGCGGCGCATACGCTTTGTCCATGGAGTGCGGGCCCTGAGTGAATTGTCAGGGCATTATAGCGGGCGGCGCTGTTTATTCGGGGCGCAGCGTATGAGTGGTGGGGACTATGCCCAGCTCGCGGTAGGCCTTGAAGCGCGCCCGTCCGGCCCGCCGCCGCCCCTCGTCACCGTCGATGATTTCGGCGATCCGCCGCGAGAGCTGCAGGAATGGCGGCGGATCGGCGGCCAGATTGATGACGAAATCGAATGCTTCGGCCGGCGGGGTGCCGGCACTGAGCAGCACGGGAGCCTCCGCGGACGCGTTGGATGTCAGCCACTCGTGCGGTACGAAGCTGCCGTCGGCGAAGGTCCAGAGCAGATCATCGAGCGCGGCGAGCTCGGCGCGGTCGGTATGCCAGATGAGCGCGCGCTGGGAGGCGAGATAGGCTTTCTCCGCCAGGCGGCAGGCGACCTTCAGGCGCGCGGCCGGCGCGGCTTCCTCCAGGACATAGAAGTCAACGCGAAGAGCCGCCGCGGCGGATGAGGCGGGCGTAGAGGATCCGGCGCCGCTCGAGGCCGCAGATGCTGACATGTCGTCGTTGTCGCCCATGACTCATGCCATGGCGCATCAGACCCCGGCGCGGCGGATGAGGAAATCCGCGAGGAGAGGGGTCGGACGCCCGGTACTGCCCTTCTGCGCACCGCTCTGGTAGGCGGTGCCCGCGACGTCTAGGTGCGCCCATTTCAGCCCTTCTGTGAATTTAGCGAGGAACGCCGCGGCGGTGATGGCGCCGCCGTCCCGGCCGCCGATATTGGCGAAGTCCGCGAAATTGCTCTTGAGCTGTTCCGCGTACTCCTCCGTCACCGGCAGAGGCCACGCACGGTCGTCGGCGCGCACTCCCGCCTCGACCAGCTCCGTGACCAGCGCTTCGTCATTGCCCATGGCGCCGGAGTGGTGATGTCCGAGCGCCACGACGCAAGCCCCGGTCAGCGTCGCAATGTCCACGACGGCCGCGGGCTTGAAGCGTCGAGCGTAGTGCAACGCGTCGCAGAGAATCAACCTGCCCTCGGCATCGGTGTTGAGAATCTCCACGGTCTGCCCCGAGGCGCTGGTGGCGATGTCGCCGGGCTTGATCGCGTTGCCGTCCGGCATGTTCTCCACGGCCGCGACGAGCCCCACGACCCGCAGCGGCAGATCCAGCGCCGCGGCGAGCGTCAGCGCCGCGATCACTGCCGCCGCGCCGCTCATGTCGAATTTCATCTCGTCCATGGCCGGCGGGTCCTTGAGTGAGATGCCGCCGGTGTCGAACGTCACGCCTTTGCCGACGAGGACGACTGGAGGCTCGGCGGCGCGCGCCTTGCTGCCGCCGCCGTGCTCGATCACGATGAAACGGGGCGGCTGGGCGCTGCCCTGCGAGACCGCGAGCAGGCAGCCCATCCTCTCGCGGCGGATTGCCGGCTCATCGAGCACGCGCACGCGCAGTGAGCGGTGGCGCTTCGCCAGCGCGCGTGTCTCCTCCGCCAGAAAGACCGGTGTGCAAACGTTTCCCGGCAGGTTCGCCAGGTCGCGCTGAATCCTGCCGGCCTCCGCGATGGCAGCGCCATGCGTGAGTCCGCGATCCACCGCCGCCGCGGCGCTCTTGGAGACGGGGCCCGCCAGTACTTGCTCGAGCCGGGCGGGTTTGGGCTTCTTGCCGGTCTTGAGGTCATTGATGCGGTAGAGGCCCGTGGCGGCTATCTCGGCGACGGCACGGCCGAAATAGTAGTCATCGAGCTCCTTCGGAGCAGGTCTCTCCAGAGCGAGTGCGACACTCTTGATGCCGGTCTTGGACAGCTCCGCGATGGCGGCCGTCCACGCCTTGCGCCATTTCCTGCGGCTGAGGCTCTTCTTCGCCCCCAGGCCGGTGAGGAGCACGCGCGTGGCGTCGAGGCCCGGCAGGTCGGTCATCAGCAGCGTATCCGCCAGCTTGCCCGGGAAGTCGCCGCGGTCCAGCAGCTTCCCGAGGCGCCCTCCGCTCGCCGAATCGACGGCGCGCGCCTGCTCACTCAGCTCCCCTGCCTCGAAGATGCCCACGACCAGGCAGTCCACGCTGAGCGTGGCTATCCCCTTGCTCCAGGTCTCGAATCGCATCGCAATATCCCCGTGCCGGCAGTGCCGGAGTGCCGGCGCCAGGCGCCGGATTATTTTTCGGTTTGCCGTTGCGCACCATAGGGGCGCGCAACAGCCTGCTTTACCGTAATATTTTAGTCTAACCCACCGGCGGTCCGGCGGGAAAAGTCACGGCAGGCCATCGGTTGGGGAAGATCCTCGGACGCTACATTCTGCGCGAAGTCATCACGGCCTGGATCGTGGTGATGGGCGTGCTGCTCGTCATTCTGCTCGCCAATCAGGTGGCGGCGGTGCTCGAGCGCGCCGCGGCGAGCCAGTTTCCCCAGGCCGTGGTGTTCGAGCTCATCTACCTCGGGATGCTGCAATACCTGAGCATTCTCGTTCCTTTTGGGCTTTTGATCGGCATAGTCCTCGCTTTCGGCCGGCTCTATCACGACAGCGAGCTCGCCGCCGCCTTCGCCTGCGGTGCCAGGCCCGCCGCCCTCTACGGCGGCGTGATCGGGCTCGGCGTCGTTCTGGCGGCCTGTCTTGCCGCGCTCACGCTGGTCGTCGCGCCGGGAGCGACCGAGCAGGCGTTGCACATCCGCGATGCAGCGGTGCGGGCGGGGCAATTCGCTCCTCTACAGGCCGGAACGTTCCGCTCATTTGCCGGCGGCGCCGCCGTCGTCTACGCCGAGCGGGTCGACCGGGACGGGACGCTGCGGAATGTCTTCGTGGAGCGCAATCAGGGGTCCGTAGTGGAAGTGGCGCTGGCCCAGCGTGCAGTCCAAGCCGTCACACCGGACGCCGGCGCCCAAACGATCGAGCTCTTCGATGGACAGCGGTTCGAGGGCATTCCCGGCAGCGCGCAATTTCGCTCCATGCCTTCTTTCGCCCAGCTCACCATCCCCGTGCGTTTGCCGCCGGCTCCAGGGGTCGTGGCTGATCTCGACGCCAAGCCCACCGCGGCGCTGCTCGCCTCTTCCGATCCCAAGAGCCAGGCGAAGCTGCAGTGGCGGATCTCGATGCCGTTGATGTGCATTGTGCTCACCGTGCTGGCCATTCCGCTCTCGCGCCTGAGGCCCCGCCAGGGGCGTTACGCGCGGGTATTGCCCGCACTCGGGGTTTTCCTCATCTACTGGAATCTGATCTCGGCCGGCCAGGCCTGGATCGCGCGTGGCGCAATCCCAGCCGCTATGGGCCTGTGGTGGGCCCATGCCGCGCTCGTCTTGCTCGCCCTGGCGGTGATCTTCGCGCCGCAGGCCTGGCAACGGCTGCGCTACCGTCCCGTAGGGCAAACATGAGCATCCTCGACCGTTACATCGTGCGCACAGTGCTCGGTGCGGTGGCGCTGGTGCTCATCGTGCTGCTCATCCTCGGCGGCCTCTTCGTCTTCATCAGCCAACAGGGTGACATCGGCGTCGGGCACTACACCGTGATGGACGCCCTCTGGTACACATTGCTCAATCTGCCGCAGCAGGTCTATCAGCTGCTGCCGATCACGGCGCTCCTCGGCTCGGTCATCGGCTTCGGTCAGCTCGCGCGTGGCAGTGAGATCACGGTGATCCGCGCGACCGGCTTCTCGGTGGCGAGGCTGGCGGGCAGTGCGCTCATCGCCGCGGCTCTGCTCATTGCGTTCGAAGCCGCGGTCGGCGAGTTCATGGCGCCGCAGCTGCAGGAGGCGGCGAACCAACAGAAGGCGTTCAGTCAGTTCAACAGCGTCGGGTTCGGGGGTGGCACCGGAGCGTGGGTGCGTGACGGCGATCTCATCCTGAACGTCGCGCGACAGTCGGGTTCGCGGCAGTTCGTCGGAATGCAGGTGTTTCAGTTATCGCCGCAGCACACGCTGGTGTCCATTGGCCATGCGGCGAGCGCGATCGCCGTGGGGCACCGTACGTGGCTTCTCGGCGGCTACGCCGAGTCGCGTTTCACCGATGATCGGGTGACGACCAGCCCGCCGGGCAAGAGGGTGCTGCAGTCGAACGTCACGGCGGGGTTTCTCGGGCTGGCGGTGCAGGATCCGGAGCAGCTGACGCTGCAGGCGCTCTGGCAGGTCATCGGCTACTACCACGCCAATTCATTGGATGCGCGCCAGTATCTGTTCGCGTTCTGGTCGAAGATCGCGCGTACCGTGGCGATAGCATTCTCGGTGCTGCTCGCCATACCGTTCGTGTTGGGATCGATGCGATCGGCGGGCGCCGGTGCGCGCACTACGCTCGCGCTGGTGATCGGCATCGGGTTCTTTCTGTTGCAGCGGCTGATCGAGAGCGGCACGATCGTATTCAACCTCGATCCCGTGACACTCGCCTGGCTGCCCACCGCGCTGCTCGCAACGGTGACATTGCTCGCGCTCGCGCAAGCCAGATAGCCCGCTACTTGTGCTTTGCGGTACGCGCCTTCTTCGCGGCAAGGGGCTTCAGCAGGCCGTCCAGCGCCGGAAAGATCTCGGCGTAGCGATAGTCGGGGACCTGGTAGTCCCAGCCCTGCACGCGGGAGTCGATCCGCTGCGCTTCGGCGGCGGCGGATTTGTCGGCCGCGCGCGCCACCACCTCGATGTAGCCGCTGTTGGCCTGCTTGTAGCCGCTGACGTCGATCTCCAGTCCGTCGAAGGTCTTGAAGACGGCGTGGGAGAGTCCGGCGCCATTTGGTTGGGCGGCGGCCTTGCTGACATCGGTCAGGGTGAGGGCGGAGAGAGCGCTGCCCATCGAGTCGGCGGCGTCGGCACCGGACAGCTCGCGGCCGCGCGGAATGCCATGAACGGTAAAGTCCGCCTGCGTCCTGTTGTCGCGTGAGGCGCTGAATCCGGGACCCGCGGCCGGTTGCTCGTCGATCTCACTGACGCGGCTCGGGGCGATGTCGAGAACGGTGGGGTCGAGCCAGAGCTTAGGGTCCGCATCGACCATGATCAACGGGCTCGCCAGCAGGCTCTGCGCGGAATCCGCCACCCGGACATAGCAGTCATTCGCATCCATCGAGTTGCCGACGATGAGGGACCAGGTCCTGCCGGAGGTCACGATGTCGATGCGCGCGCCCGTGGCCTTGGGTTGAGCCACGCTCTCCACGCCGAGCACCGGATAGTTGCGCGCGACGCTCGTCTTGCGCTCCACGGCCTGCAGCGATCCCAGGTCGAGCAGGAGCTTGCGCAGCTTGCCGGAATCGGCGGGGTAGCCGCGCTGACCGACGATCCAGTCGGTGGCCTTGCGGTCCAGGGTTGCCTGTGTCTTGTCGGCCTTGGTGATGCGCACCTGCGTGATGTCGTTGAGCGAGCTTTCCAGGCCGGGCAGGACTTTGGTGCCGGCGATCGAGTCCGTGCCACTCTGGCTGCGGCTCGACATCCAGACGGCTGAGGCAATGACGACGATGCCGATGGCGAAGAGCAGCACGAGGCGGCGCGGGGTCATCGGGGGTCGTCCTTCTTGTTCCTGGCGGGACGGCGGCGGCTCAACCCGGCGAGGAGGAGCGCCCCAAAGGCGAACACGGCCGGCATCACGATGATGTTGATGACCTTGAGCTCCGTGCCCAGCTCGTCGATGTTGCTCACCAGGCCGGCCTGCACGGCGCGCAGGCGCTTGCGGATCTCGAGCCGCTCCGCTTCGAACTGCTCGATCTGCTGCTGCTGGGCGGCAGTCAGGATGAGCGCGGATTTGTCGTTGCGCTTGGACTGCAGGAGCGTCAGCTGCTGCTCGGTCTGCTGCAGCTCCTGTTGCAGCTGCTCTTCCTGGGCGTGGAAGCGCGCGTCGGCGGTGCGGCGCAACGCCTCGACACGCAGGAACGGCCGGGTGAAGCCGGCGCGCCCGCGGACGCTGATGAGGTCCGAGCTGCCGGTGAGGTTGTCGAGGGTGTTCAGCACCAGATCGCCGTTGCTCGCCCACGCCTGGGCGATGCTCTGGCCGAAGAGCTCCTCCTGGTGCACCCAGAGGTAGTCGGACAGAAGATCGGTGTCGGCGAAGACGACCAGGTTGAGTGGTTTCACTGACGCTTTGAGGTCACGCTGGCCCGCAGGCAGTGTCACGCCGCTCGGCGGGCCGGCGGGGAACGCAGTCTTCACCATGCCGGTTATTCGCGCGCCCATGGTGTAGCGCTGCCCGGTGGGCTTGAAGCCGTCCAACAGCGTGGCGGGGTCGGTCAACATCGCAAACCGCTGCGCCGGCATCAGCTCCGCGTCCGTGCTCGACCGAATCAACGGCTCGAAATCGATCGTCGCTCCCTTGGCCGGGGTCAGCGAGCCGGCGGTCTCGACGTTGACCGTGGTGAGGCCGGAAGTGATGACATCGCTCTGCGAGAGGGATCCCTTGCCGAGACCCAGGATGCCCAGGTGCGTGACCGGCGGCTGGCCCTCGCGCATGGCGACAGTGAGCGCGTGGCCGCGGTCGGCGACGACTTCGCCCGGATTGAAATCGACGCCCCAGGCTGACAGCAGCTGCTCCATATGCGAGGCGCGGTCCGCTCCCATCGCCGCCATGGGGGTGGCCGCCGACGGATCCGTCTCCGCCGACGGGTCGACGAAGGCGAGGATGTGTCCGCCCCGCAGCGCGTACTGATCGATCGCGAACTGAGTCGCGGGCGAGAGGTTCTTCGGGTCGACGAGCACGAGCACGCGCACGTCCGGCCCGATGGAGGTCGCGGCCGGCTGCAGCGGGCGCACGTCGAAGAGCTGCTGTACCTGCGAGTAGATCACCCACGGCTGGGTCGGCTGCCCGCTCTGCGGGTCGAAGCCGCCCGTCATGGGCAGCGTCGAGAGCCACGCGACCACCGGCTTCGAGGGGTGCGCGAGCGTATAGATGAGCTTCACGACGTCATACTCGAGAAACTGCTGCTTGCTCGGGTCGAAGAACGGGATCGCCTGCTGGCCGTTGGTGGAGTTGGTACCGGCGAGGCCGAAGAAGAACTTGGTGCCGGCCTCGTCGATGTCCGTGCCGGTGACGCCGAGCTCCGCGGCGCGATCCTCCTCGACCGAGTACGGCTTCGGGTCGATGACGTGCAGCCGCAGCATGCCGTCCGAGCGCTGCGTCAGCTCCTGGAGGAAGTCGTGCACGCGCTGGCCGTAGGGGCTGATCTGCGGGATGGATTGCGCCGCCGCGGCCGAGTAGAAAAAGTAGAGATCGATCGGCTCGCGGATGCCCTTGAGGATGCGGTCGGTGCCGGGCGAGATGGTGTAGATGCGGTTCTGGGTGAGATCGAGCTGCCAGCCCGCGAGCGAGTAGTTGAAGACGATCGTCAGGCCGATGAAGCTGAGCGCCAGCGCCGCAACCGCGCCCCAGCCGAGTGTCGAGCGTTTGGTCATCGGGTGCCCCTAGTCCGCTTTGCGCAGGTCGAGGGCGACCGCGGTGGCGAAGAGGAAGAAGCCGATCAGCATCGCGAAGTAGAGCA
>DATAXF010000048.1:0-18690 GCA_036273095.1 Steroidobacteraceae bacterium
CACGCTGAGCACCGAGAGAGCGCGCGCCAGGTCCTTGGAGAGACTGGTGATCTGGCTCGCCTTCACCCCGGGCGCGGGCCGCAGCTCGAAGCGCGTCACCACCGGCCCGGGCTGCACCGCGACGACCTCCGCGTCGATGGCGAAGTCCTTGAGCTTCATTTCCACGAGACGCGACAACGCCTCGAGCGTCTCGGCGGAATAGAGCGGCTCGCGGGCCGGCGGATCATCGAGCAGCGACAGCGGCGGCAGCTCCCCCGCCTTGGGCGGATCGAAGAGCGGCACCTGGCGCTCCTTCTCGACACGCTCGCTCTTCTCGACGCTCGCGGTCGACGGCTCGATCCTGGGCGGCGGACGCGCCGCGACCCGTTTCTGCTCGCTCACCACGGAATCGCGCCGCGCCGCGCGGCGCTCCTTCCCCGCCGCGACGTCCTTGGCGCTCGCGCGCCGCTCCCGCACCCAACCTATCGCGGCCCAAGTCAAGCTCCCCAGCCGATCCATGACCGTGAACCAGGAGACCTCGAATGAGAGCGACAGCCCTGCCATCCAGGCGGCCAACAGAGAGAGGGTTGCACCGAGAAATCCGAGGCCATCCTTGAGCCCATAGCCGATCTCGCTGCCGATGACACCTCCGGCCGTATAGCGCAGCACCCCCGGATGCCAGTGCAGGGTCGTGAGCCCGCAGCTTGCGGCGAGCAGCAGCAGGAATCCGCTCGCGCGCACCACCGAGTTGATTCGCGAGGCGGGCTCGGCCGGCACGCGCCGGTGCAGCACCCAGGCGCTCGCGCCCAGCATGAGCGGCAGCAGGAAGGCCGGACGGCCGAGCAAGAAGAAGAGCACGTCGGCGAGCCACGCCCCGACCGGCCCGATCCGATTGTGCACGCTGGCATTGCTCGCGCCGGCGCAGGCGCCCGCGATGGAAAACCCGGAGTCGCACGGGCTGTACGTGGCGAGCGCGATGAGCAACACGATGGCCGCCACGGCTATCGCGATGACGGCACTCTCGCGCAGACCGCGCGCAACGCCGGCGGTGAAGCGGATGTGAGGGCGCGCCTGCGCCTGCGATTCGGCCAATTCCTACGGCTCCGGTGACCCAGTGTGGACAGGCTATGATATTAAGCCGTGAGCCGTGCCACTGGCCATCCATGGCAGCAGGCCCCCCGGCTGGCGCTTGCTACTATGCCGGGCCGACCCCATTGACAGCAGGACTCGATGGCCACAATGACCCCTCCCCGGCACAGCCGACTCATCATCCTGGGCTCCGGTCCCGCGGGCTACAGCGCGGCGGTCTACGCCGCGCGGGCCAATCGCGCGCCGCTGCTCATGACCGGTGTCGCGGCCGGCGGCCAGCTCATGACCACCACCGACGTCGACAATTGGCCCGGCGATATCGCGGGGCTGCAGGGGCCGGCGCTGATGGAGCGCATGCGGCGGCACGCGGAGCGGTTCAAGACCGAGATCGTGAGCGACCACGTGCACTCGGCCGATCTCTCCCAGCGCCCCTTGCGCCTGACGGGGGATTCGCGCACCTACACCTGCGATGCCCTGATCATCGCCACCGGGGCGACCGCGAAGTATCTCGGGCTGCCGTCGGAGGAGAAATTCCGCGGCCGCGGGGTCTCGGCCTGCGCCACCTGCGATGGATTCTTCTTCCGCAAGCAGCGCGTCGCGGTGATCGGCGGCGGCAACACGGCCGTCGAAGAGGCCCTCTACCTCTCGCATATCGCGGAGCACGTGACGCTGGTGCACCGGCGGGATCGCCTGCGATCGGAGAAGATCCTGCAGGATCGTCTCTTTCGCGAGGCCGAGGCCGGCAAGGTCTCGATCATCTGGAACCACTCCGTCGACGAGGTGTTGGGAGATGATCAGGGCGTGAACGGCTTGCGCCTGAAGTCCGTGAAGGACGGCGAGATGCGGCGGTTGTCGATCACCGGTGCCTTCATCGCGATCGGACACGAGCCGAACACGGGCATCTTCACCGGTCAGCTCGAGATGCGTAACGGCTACATCCGGGTGCTTAGCGGCGCCGACGGCGACGCCACGGCGACGAGCGTGCCGGGCGTTTTTGCCGCCGGTGACGTGGCGGACCACGTGTACCGCCAGGCGATCACCTCCGCCGGCGCGGGGTGCATGGCGGCGCTCGATGCCGATCGCTACCTGGAAGCGCTGGAGAGCGGCGCGCACTAGCTCCCCATCTACCGGCAGTCGACCCCGAGCCATGACGCGACACGACACAGCGATTCCGATACAGGGACGTGCCCGGCCGCCGCAGGTGGCCGCTTGAAGGAGAACGTGCAGTCTAGAGTCCACCACAGCATGGATGACATCGACCGGCGCGAGTGGAACGCGCTCGACGGCGCCGCCTGCCCGTTCCTGCGTCACGAATTCCTGGCGGCACTCGAGCACAGCGGCTGTGTGGGAGCGGGAACCGGTTGGGAGCCCTGCGTGATCACCCTGAGTGATGAACGCGGACTTGCCGCGGCGGCGCCGGCCTACATCAAGACACATTCCTACGGCGAATTCGTGTTCGACTTCGCCTGGGCGCAGGCCTACTCGCGCCATGGGCGCCGCTACTATCCGAAGCTGCTCGTCGCGGTACCTTTCACGCCCGCCACCGGGCCGCGCCTGCTGGTGCGCGACGGGCTCGACCGCCCCGCCATCGCGAAGCGCCTCCTCGAGGCGCTCCAGGATCATGCCGCCAGCCGCCGGCTCTCCTCCGTACATGCGCTCTTTCTCGATGAGCCCGCGCGCGCCGCCTGCGAGGACGCGCGCTGGCTGCTGCGCCGCGACTGCCAGTTTCACTGGAGCAACCGCGGCTATTCCGGCTTCGAGGCTTACCTCGAGACCTTCACCGCGGAGAAGCGCAAGAAGGCGCGGCGCGAGCGCCGGCGCGTCGCCGAGGCCGGGATCCGCTTCGAGACGCGCTTCGGCGGTGACCTCGACGAGCACTTGCTCGACCGCGTCTACGACCTGCACCGGGAGACCTTCCTGCGGCACGGCAACGAGCCTTATCTCACCCGAGCGTTCTTCAGCGAGATATCGCGCACGCTCGGTGAGGCACTCATGGTCAAGGTCGCCATGAAGGGGTCAGCAGGCCCGGTCGCGGCAGCCATTTTCTTCTGGTCGCCGGAGGCGCTCTACGGACGCTATTGGGGCGCCGCGGCCGACTACCACAGCCTGCACTTCGAGACCTGCTATCACCAGGGCATCGAATTCTGCATCGAGCGCGGCGTGAGACGGTTCGAGCCCGGTACGCAGGGCGAGCACAAGGTCAGCCGGGGCTTCGAGCCGACGCTCACCTGGTCCGCGCATTACATCGCGGATGCCAACTTCCGCGAGGCGATCGGTGATTACCTCGCGCGCGAGGGCGGTGCGATAGACGACTATGCCGCCGAGGTTCGGGAGCACGTGCCCTACCGCAAAACTCCGTGAAGACGATCACCTGGCTTTCGCCCAACGATGCGCCGGAGTGGTTCCCACCGGCGGAGCAGGCGCTGGACGATCCTGCCGGCCTCCTTGCCGCAGGCGGCGACCTCTCGCCGGCGAGACTCCTGGCGGCCTATCGCCGCGGCATCTTCCCCTGGTACTCCCCCGGCCAGCCGGTCCTCTGGTGGTCTCCGGACCCGCGCACCGTGCTCTTCCCCGAGGAGTTCCGGCTCAGCCGCAGTCTTGCCAAGACCCTGCGCAATGGCGGCTTCAGGGTCGTGACCGACGAGGATTTCGCAGGGATCATCGACGGCTGCGCGGCCCCGCGGCCACACAGTCTCGACACCTGGATCACCCCGGAGATGCGCGCGGCGTATCTCGAGCTCCATCGTCGGGGTTACGCGCACAGCATCGAGGCGCGGCGCGGCGGCGAGCTCGTCGGCGGTCTTTACGGAGTGAGGCTCGGGGGTGTCTTCTTCGGGGAATCCATGTTCAGCCGCGCACGCGATGCCTCCAAAGTGGCGCTGGCGCATCTGGTGGCGGTGTGCCGTCGCAACAGCATCGCCGTGATCGACTGCCAGCTCGCCTCCCGGCACCTCGGCAGCCTGGGCGCCCGCAGCATCCCACGCGCTCAGTTCCAGGCGCTGCTGCAGGAGTGGGCGTCTCTGGAGCCCGGTCCTCTCACATAGCCCCCGCGCTGCAAATTGCGCGCCCGCGGCCTTTGTGCTCCAATGCGCGGCCCCAAGACGTTAAGGCCTTATGTCCAAAGAAGACGCGATCCAGATGGAGGGTGAGGTGGTCGAGACCCTCCCCAACACCACCTTCCGCGTGAAGCTGAAGAACGGCCACGTGGTTACCGCGCATATCTCCGGCAAGATGCGGAAAAACTACATCCGCATCCTCACCGGCGACCAGGTCACCGTGGAAATGACGCCCTACGACCTCACCAAGGGCAGAATCATCTACCGCGGCCGCTGATCTCCTAGGCGGTCAACTCCGGAGTCTTGTTCGGAGTGCATTCGAGCTCGAGGTTCGAGCCGTCCGCCGCCACCGACACCCGCACGTGGCCGCCGCCCACCAGCCTGCCGAATAGCAGCTCTTCCGCCAGGGGCCGCTTGATGTGCTCCTGGATGGTGCGCGCCATCGGCCGCGCACCCATCTTGGGATCGTAGCCCCGCTCCGCGATCCAGCGGCGCGCCGCATCGTCGAGGGAGATGCTGACGCCCTTCTGCTCGAGCTGCATTTCGACCTCCAGGACCAGCTTGTCGACCACCCGCTCGATCGTGACCGGGTCGAGGCTCGCAAACTGGATCACCGCGTCCAGCCGGTTGCGGAACTCCGGCGTGAAGGAGCGGCGGATCGCCTCCATCCCGTCGCTGGCATGATCGGCGTGAGTGAAGCCGATCGAGGGGCGCGCCATCTCCTGCGCGCCGGCATTGGTGGTCATGATGATGATGACGTGGCGGAAGTCCGCCTTGCGCCCGTTGTTGTCGGTCAGTGTGCCATGGTCCATCACCTGCAGCAGCAGGTTGAAGACATCCGGGTGCGCCTTCTCGATCTCATCGAGCAGCAGCACGCAGTGCGGGTGCTTGGCGATCGCCTCCGTGAGCAGTCCTCCCTGGTCGAACCCGACATAGCCCGGCGGCGCGCCGATGAGGCGCGAGACGGTGTGGCGCTCCATGTATTCCGACATGTCGAAGCGCAGGAACTCGACGCCCATGGCGATGGCGAGCTGGCGGGTGACCTCGGTCTTGCCGACACCGGTGGGGCCGGCGAATAGAAAGCTGCCGACCGGCTTGCGCTGGTCGCCGAGGCCCGAGCGCGCCATCTTGATCGCGGCCGCCAGCGCGTCGATGGCGCGGTCCTGGCCGAATATTACGAGCTTGAGATTGCGCTCCAGATTCTTCAGCACCTCCCGATCGGAGGTCGAGACGCTCTTCGGCGGAATCCGGGCCATGCGCGCCACCACGTCCTCGACGTGGCGGACCTCGATGACCGGCTCCCGCTCGCCGATCGGCTTCAGGCGCTGCCGCGCTCCGGCCTCATCGACCACGTCGATCGCCTTGTCGGGCAGGTGCCGCTCGTTGATGTGTCGCGCGGCGAGCTCCGCGGCCGCCTTCAATGCGTCGGCCGCGTAGGTGATGCCGTGGTGCTCCTCGAAGCGCGCCTTCAGACCCATCAGGATCTCCACCGTCTCGGCGACGGAGGGCTCGGTGACGTCGATCTTCTGGAAGCGGCGCGCGAGCGCATGGTCCTTCTCGAAGATCCCCCGGTACTCCTGGTACGTCGTCGAGCCGATGCAGCGTATCTCGCCGTTGGTGAGCACCGGCTTGATGAGGTTGGAGGCATCCATCACGCCGCCCGAAGCGGCGCCGGCACCGATCACGGTGTGGATCTCATCTATGAAGAGGATGGCGCCGGGCTGCTTCTTCAGCTCCGTGATGACGCCCTTCAATCGCTTCTCGAAGTCGCCGCGATACTTGGTGCCGGCGATGAGCGCGCCCATGTCGAGCGCGTAGATCGCGCAGTCCGCCAGCACCTCGGGGACTTTGCCCTCGATGATGAGGCGCGCGAGGCCTTCGGCGATCGCGGTCTTGCCGACGCCCGCCTCGCCCACGTACAGCGGATTGTTCTTGCGGCGGCGGCAGAGGATCTCGATGGTGCGCTCGACCTCGAGCTTGCGGCCGATCAGCGGATCGATGCGCCCCTCCTGCGCGAGGCGGTTGAGGTTGGTGGTGAACTTCTCGAGCGCACTGCCGCCTTCCGGATCGCGTTCGGTATCCGCCTGCGCCTCTTCCTTGTCGGTCTTCTCCTCGGCGATCTTGGAGAGCCCGTGGGAGATGTAGTTGACGACATCGAGCCGCGTCACGTGCTGGCGGTTGAGGAGGAACACCGCGTGGCTCTGCTTCTCGCTGAAGATCGCGACCAGCACGTTCGCCACGCCGACTTCCTTCTTGCCGCTCGACTGCACGTGGAACACCGCGCGCTGCAACACGCGCTGGAAGCCCAGAGTCGGCTGCACCTCCCGCTCCTCGCCGTCCTCGACGCGCGGCGTGGATTGCTCGATGTGATCCTTCAGCTCCTGCTTGAGCTTGGTCAGATCGGCGCCGCAGGCCCGCAGGATCTCGCGAACCCTGGGCGTGTCGAGGATCGCGAGCAGCAGGTGCTCGACGGTGAGGTATTCGTGACGCGCTTCCCGGGCCTGGTGGAAGGCATCGTTGAGACAGTATTCAAGCTCGTTTGACAACACTTTTGAGCCTATCTTGTAAGGTCAAGCCTCTTCCAGAGTACACATCAGCGGATGCTGATGGTCCCGCGCGTAGGTGGTCACTTGCGCCACCTTAGTTTCAGCGATCTCGAACGTAAAGACCCCGCACACGCCCTTACCCTTGGTATGGACCTCGAGCATGATCCGCGTCGCGGTGGGGCGATCCAGGCCGAAGAACTTCTCCAGCACGTCGACCACGAATTCCATCGGGGTATAGTCGTCATTGAGCAGCACCACCTGGTAAAGCGGCGGCTGCTTGACCTCGGGCCGCGCCTCCTCGACGAGAATGCCGGTATCGGGTCGGGTCGGGTGCGGGTCGGGCATGATGTGGTCATTTATAGGGGTCGCGAATCTGCAACACAAGCCTGCAATAATGGGACGCCGTTACCCTTGCAGAAACAATCGCTTGAGAGCGCAACGGAGAGCGCCTTATGATTGGGCGGCTCAGCCGCACGGAATGCGCCGGCCGCGGTCTATAGCGTGTTTGCCAGCGAATCCATGACTTTCCCACCTCAATGAGCGCCGCCTCCTGGCTCCAATCCGTCCCGGGATCCGAGAAATGGCGGGCCATGTTCTTCACCCGCGGTCCGCGGGTGGCGACGTGGCTGCTCGCCCTCGCCCTGGGCGTGCAGGCCGCGATGATACTCACCGATCTGGCAGGTGCGGACCGCGCGCCTTCGCCCGGCACGATCACCGCCGCCTCGCGGGTGCAGCGGCCGACCGTCGACATCGCCGCCATCACCAGCACGCATCTTTTCGGCACGGCGCCCGTCGCCGCCAGCAACGGCGCGAACGCTCCGCAGACGGACATGCCGCTGGTCCTCACGGGTGTGATCGCCGCCAATAACCCGGATGACGGGCTCGCAATACTTGGGCCGAGCGCTACGGCGACCAAAGTGTATGCGGTTGGAGACAACATTCCGGGCGGAGCGCGGCTGCACGCCGTGCTCTCCGACCATGTGCTGCTCGATCGCAACGGAAGTCTCGAAGCGCTGACGCTGCCGCACCAGTTCGCGGGCAATGCCCCGCCGCCGAGCTTGTCGGCGGCGCCGGAAGCTCCCGTCATCAATCGAATGCGTGAACTCGTAAGCCGCAATCCTGGCATCATCGGCGACATCATGCGCCCGGAGCCGGTGTTCGCGGGCGGCAAGCAGCAGGGCTTCCGGGTATATCCCGGCCGCGACGCGGAGGCGTTTCTCCGCCTGGGTCTCCGGCCCGGCGACCTGGTTACCGCCATCGATGGCACGCCGCTCGATGATCCGTCGCGGGGGGAGCAGATCCTGAGCACGCTCGGTACTTCCAGTGAGGCGCGCATCACGGTTCTGCGCAATGGACAGCAACAGGATCTCACTCTCGACCTGACGGCTGTCGAACAGGAGGCGGAATCGCTGTCCGGGTCGCAAAATGGGCCTCCCGGCCCGCCCGTGCCGCCGCCGCCGCAGCGTCCGTTCGGGCGGCCGCCGGGTGTGCAGTAGGTCCGTAGGTTCCATTCCCAGTAACGGGGGTCGAGGTTGGTGAAAGGCTTTCGCACATTGGCGTACTGCTTGGCTCTGCTGGTGCCGGCACTCGCCTGTCAGGCGCAGTCGGCAGTGCAGCAGGCCGTCAGCATAACGCCGAATTTCAAAGACGCGGACATCACGCAGATCGTGCAGGCGGTCGCCGCCGCGACCGGAAAGAGCTTCATCCTCGATCCGCGCGTGCGCGCGCAGGTGACGATGTACTCATCGGCGCCGATGTCCCCGCCCGCCTTCTATCAGGCCTTCCTGGCGATACTCTCGGTCTATGGCTTCATGGCCTCGCCGGACGGCAACAACATCATAAAGATCGTGCCGGACGCGAGCATGCGGGAGCTGCCCGGGGACGACCTGCCCTCGCAGGTGAGCGCGACCTCGGATGAGATCGTCACCCAGGTCGTCGCGGTCAGGAACGTCAGCGCCGCGGAGCTGGTGCCGATCCTCAGGCCGATGATCCCGCAGCAAGGGCACCTTGCCGCCTACCCGCCCTCCAACATCCTCATCATCTCGGACCACGCCAACAACGTGCATCGGCTGATGGCGATCATCCAGCGCATCGATCAGATCGGCAACCAGGATGTCGATGTGATGCCGCTGCAGAACGCCTCGGCCTCGGACGTGGTGCACACCATCCAGTCGGTTTACCAGGGACAGGGAAGCATGCAGGAGGGCCAGGCGCCCAAGGTGGTGGCCGATGACCGCACCAACAGCGTACTGATCGGCGGCGACCCCAACGAGCGGCTGCAGGTTCGCGCGCTGATTGCGGAACTGGATACCCCGCTCAAGTCCGGCGGCAACACCCAGGTGGTGTATCTGCACTACGTCGATGCATCGAAGCTCGCACCGAAGCTCAAGGAGCAGATGTCGGAGCTGGCGCAGATGTCCGCCAGTGGCGGCGCCGAGGCCGCCGGCGGCAAGAATCCGCAGGCGGAGGCGGACAAGAACGCGCTCGTCTGGGCCGATTCGCAGAACAACGCGCTCATCATCACCGCGCCGCCCAAGGTGATGCGCACGATCCTCGATATCGTCAGCGCGCTCGACCGGCGCCGGCCCGAAGTGCTGGTGCAGGCGATCATCGCCGAGCTCGACATCTCCAAGACCGACGACCTCGGCGTCAACTGGGCGGCGTTCTCCAAGAACGACAAGGTGCCGCTCGGCGGCTACGTCCAGCCGGTCGGAGGCACCAGCCTCGTCGATCTCGTCGCCGCCGGCGCGGGCGGCACCGCCGGGCTCAGTGATTCACTGCTCGCGGGTACGACCATCGGGGTCGGTACGCTCACCGCGGGAGGCGAGTCCTTCGCGGCCATGCTGCGCGCCCTGCAGGACGACAGCACCACCAACATCATGTCCACCCCGTCCGCCGTCACCCTGAACAACCAGGCGGCGACGCTCAAGGACGTGGACGAGGTGCCGTTCGTCACCGGCCAATACTCGACGCCCACTACCACGACCACCGGCGCCGTCACGCCCTTCCAGACCGTCCAGCAGGAGGAAGTCGGCATCATCCTCAAGGTGACCCCGACGATCTCGGCGGAGGGCAACGCGGTGATGCTGAAGATTTCCGTGGAGAGCTCGAGCCTGGTGGGCCAGACGAGCACGACACTCGAGGAGCCCGAGACGGCCAAGCGCAGCATAGATACCAACGTGCTGATCGAGAACGGCGGCATCGTGGTGCTCGGCGGCTTGATTCAGAACCAGCAGAACCGGGACAACAACGGTGTGCCGCTCCTCGCCAACATCCCGCTCCTCGGCAACCTCTTCAAGGCGCGCAACGACTCCGCGACGCGCAACGACCTGATGATCTTCATCAAGCCGACGATCCTGCGCGACCAGACCGAGGCCGCCGATGCGACCAGCCGCGACTACAGGTACATGCTGCACCAGCAGAACTCGGTGATCCCCGAGCAATTCCCGCAGTTGCTGCGGGGTGAGCCGGCGCCGCTGCTGCCGCCGCTGCCGCCGCGGCCGCCGCCGAGCACGCAATCGGCGCCGAACCCGCTCGCCCCGAAGTCGCAGCCGAAGAAGGCCGACGCCAAGACGACAGCGCCGCAAAGCGGGCAGACAGACCCTGCGAAGACCGCGCCGGCACCGGCGCCGCAGGCCGCGCCGAGCCCCCCGCCGCCGTCCGGCGGCAGCGGGACGACCCCGAACGGAGCTCAACCTTGAACGCCGCCGAAGTCATGGACGAGCAGCTGCAGGCTGCCGCCGTCCCGCAGCGCAAGCTTGCCTTCGCGTTTGCGAAGCGCCACGGT
Source organism: Steroidobacteraceae bacterium (assembly GCA_036273095.1). Classification (GTDB taxonomy): domain Bacteria; phylum Pseudomonadota; class Gammaproteobacteria; order Steroidobacterales; family Steroidobacteraceae; genus 13-2-20CM-66-19. The sequence continues at coordinate 10,458 of DATAXF010000048.1, forward strand.
GTGCTCATCAAACAGGTCTCGGAGAGCGAGGCCGAGTGTGTCTATCGGGAGCACGCCTCGCCGATCGCCCTGGCCGAGGTCAGGCGCTTCGTCGGCCGGCCCCTCAGGCTCGAGCGCGTGCCGGAGGCGGAATTCGACTTGCTGCTGCGGCAGGTTTATGAGGCAGGCTCCGACGCCATGCAGGCCTCAGTCGACGGCTTGGACGACACCACCGACCTGGCGCACCTTGCTCTGGAGCTGCCGGAGCAGGCGGACCTCCTCGACAGCAACGACGATGCGCCGATCATCCGGCTGATCAACGCCGTGCTCACCCAGGCGGTGAAGGAGAACGCCTCCGACATCCATGTGGAGCCGTTCGAGAATCGCCTGGTCGTCCGTTTCCGTGTGGACGGTGTGCTCCGCGAGGTGCTGCAGTCGAAGCGCGCCGTGGCGCCGCTCGTCGTCTCCCGTATCAAGGTCATGTCGAAGCTCGACATCGCCGAGAAGCGTCTGCCGCAGGACGGGCGCATCGGTCTGAAGATCGCCGGCCGCGCGGTCGACGTGCGCGTCTCCACGATCCCGTCCGGCCACGGCGAGCGGGTGGTGCTGCGTATCCTCGACAAGCAGGCGGGACGCCTGGACCTGACCGCCCTGGGGATGGACCCGCAGACGGAGTCGCTGATCGACGACCTGATCCACAAGCCCCACGGGATCCTCCTCGTTACCGGCCCGACCGGCTCGGGCAAGACGACCACGCTCTATGCCGCTCTCGAGCGCCTGAACGACAACTCGCAGAACATCATGACGGTCGAGGATCCGATCGAGTACTACATCGACGGCATCGGCCAGACGCAGGTCAATACCAAGGTGGAGATGACCTTTGCGCGCGGCCTGAGAGCCATCCTGCGCCAGGACCCCGACGTCGTCATGATCGGCGAGATCCGCGACCTGGAGACGGCGCAGATCGCCGTGCAGGCGAGCCTCACCGGGCACCTCGTGCTCTCGACCCTGCACACCAACACGGCGGCCGGCGCCGTCACGCGCCTGCGGGACATGGGCATCGAGCCGTTCCTGCTCTCCTCGAGCCTCATCGGCGTCCTCGCGCAGCGCCTCGTCAGGGTGCTCAACCCGGAGAGCAAGCAGCCGTTCGAGGCCGGCGAGTACGAACGGCGGCTGCTCAATCTGGAGCCCGACGACCCTTCGCCGGTGCTCTATCGTCCCGGACGCGACGCGTCAGGTGGCTATCGCGGCCGCTCGGGCGTCTACGAGCTGATCGTGGTGGACGACACCATGCGCACGATGATCCATGACGGGGTGAGCGAGCAGGAGCTCGACCGCCACGCCCGCCTCACGACCCCGTCCATCCGCGACGACGGCGTCGCCAGAATCCTGCGCGGCGAGACCACCATCGAGGAAGTGCTGCGGGTCACCCGCGAGGATTGAAGAAGAGCGCCGCGCCATGGGGGCCTTCGAATACATAGCGCTCGACAACGCCGGCAAGGAGCGCAAGGGCGTTCTCGAAGGCGACACGCCGCGACACATCCGCCAGCTCCTGCGCGAGCGGCAGCTACTGCCGGTCACGGTCAACGAGGTCGCGCAGAGGGAAGCGAACCGCCAGCAGTCGTTCAGCTTCGTTCGCCGGGTCGCCCCGGCCGATCTCTCGCTCTTCACCCGCCAGCTCGCCACTCTGGTGCGGGCCGGGTTGCCGCTCGAGGAATCGCTGCTCGCGGTATCGCAGCAGACCGAGAAGCCGCGCGTACAGAGCATCATCCTCGGCGTACGGTCGAAGGTGATGGAAGGACACACTCTGGCCGACGGGCTCACGGAGTTCCCGCGGGTCTTTCCGGAAATCTATCGCGCCACGATTTCGGCCGGCGAGCAGGCCGGGCATCTGGACAATGTGCTCGAGCGCCTCGCCGTCTATACCGAAAGCCGCGAGGAGATGCGCCAGAAGATCCTGGCGGCGATGCTCTACCCGATCGTGCTGACGGTGATGTGCTTCGTCATCGTCTCGGCGCTCCTGGTCTTCGTGGTGCCGAAGGTCGTTTCGGTCTTCCAGGCGAGCAAGGCCCAGCTACCGCTCATCACGCGTATCCTCATTGGCACCAGCGCGTTTCTCAAGTCGTACGGCATCTACCTGATCATCCTCGGCGTCATCGCCGTGGTGCTCTTCCAGCGCTGGCTGCGCAACCCTGACAACCGGCGCCGCTACCATCGCCTGCAGCTTCGCCTGCCGCTCGTGGGCAAGCTCGCGCGCGGCTTCAACACGGCGCGCTTCACGCGCACATTCAGCATCCTCTCATCGGCGTCCGTGCCGGTCCTCGAAGCCATGCGCATCGCGGGCGAGGTCGTTACGAGCCTCCCGATGCGCGATGCCGTCGCGGACGCGGCCGCGCGGGTGCGTGAGGGCGGTCCCATCGGCCGGTCGCTCTCCACGAGCAGGCTCTTTCCGCCGATGACGGTCCACCTGATCTCGAGCGGCGAGTCGAGCGGCGAGCTCGATTCCATGCTGGAGCAGGCTGCCGTGAGCCAGGAGCGGGAGCTCGATGGCATCCTGGCGGCCATGGTGGGCCTCCTGGGGCCCTTGCTCATCGTATTCATGGGCCTTTTCGTCATGGGCATCGTATTTGCCATGTTGCTGCCGATCTTCCAATTGAATGATTTAATCCATTGAACGCGAACAGCAAGCCCATAAGCCGGCAGCGGCCGCCCGTTGCCGGCGAGGTCGAGCGAGCTGCAGGGCTGGCCGGCCAAAGCGCCGCAGGCGACTTTGGCCCAATGAGCAATTCCCGATTGCAGATGTCACGGAATCTGATTTAAGTTTTGCGCCGTCCCCTGCAGGACTCCCGGTGTCCCGCATGAGCGAGAAATCCGAATCGGACGAATTCGAAAACGAAGAGGACGACGAGCCTGTCGTTGAGGAAGGCGACGTCGATCTCGACCAGGTCATCAAGGACCTGGACCTTGCCAAGCGTCGCGGCCAGCGCGTCGGCGACCCGGCATGGCGTCGCCTCGAGCGCCGGCTCGAGGAGAAGCGCACGGCTGAGCTCACCAGCGACTTCGAGGATTACGACGTCGGCGGTGAGGACGGGGACGACCCGGACAAGCCGCGGCGGAAGAAAAAGAGCTGATCCGTCCGGGGCGGACCCGAACCGATGGTGAGCAAACCAGCCCGGCAGGAAGCTGTAGAGCAAACCCTCGACATTCTGAACGCGCTGGAGCCAACCGCCGATCGTGCGCTGCAGAATGCGGCTGTGCAGAAGCACCTTGAGGACCGTCACTTCCGCGTGGTCGCCAAGGCCGCCAGCCTGGCCGAGGAGCGCGCGTTGCACGAGCGCGTACCCGACCTGCTGAAGGCCTATCCCTACTTCGCCGTGGATCCTGTCAAGCGCGATCCCAAGTGCATCGCCAAGCAGGCGATCGCGCGCGCATTGGTAGCCCTCGACTGCCAAAACCAGGATTTCTTTCTTCAGGGCATCCGTTATCGCCAACTCGAACCGGTATGGGGTGCATCCGTCGATGCCGCGATCGACGTCCGATGCAGTTGCGCAATGGGCCTCGTTGCCAGCGGCTACCCGCGCGCGATTCAGGAGCTCACGGAGCTGCTCGACGACCCTGAGTGGCGTGCACGGGCCGGCGCGGCACGTGCGATCTCCTGCGGCCATTCCGGCGAGGCGGAGGCCCTGCTTCGCTTCAAGGTTCGCGTGGGCGATCCCGAGCCGGAAGTCCTGGGTGAATGCTTCACCGGGCTGCTGGCCATAGCCCCGGAGGAATGCGTCTCGCTGGTTGCCGGTCATATGGCCGATTCCAACGACGGCATTCGCGACTTTGCCGCCCTCTCACTCGGCGAGTCGCGCCATCCGCGTGCTTTGAATCAGCTGCGAGCGGCGTGGGACTCGGAGTTGCGCAACACCGAATTCCGCTCCGTCCTGATCCGCGCCGCCGCACTGCACAGAACCGAGGCCGCATTCGACTGGCTGGTCCACATCATCGAGCAAGGCAGCACGGTGCACGCCGGCGTCGCGGCAGAGGCGCTCGCGGTGTATGAGCGAAACACCAGGCTCGTCGAGCGGGTGCAAGCGGCATTAGCCAGCCGCGCGGACGACAAGAACCGCTGACGGCACCGCGCTCCCGTTGAACCTCTACTTCTCGGGCGCGCCGCGCGGCTCGAGATTGCAGATCTCAGCGCTTGCAGAGCCCTCCGAAATGGTCAGGTAGCCGATGGTAACGGGCAGCTTGAATCGGCGAGGACCTGCGCTCCCCGGGTTCACAAAGAGTGTGCCGTTCCGCTCCGTCACTGCCGGCTTATGGGAGTGGCCTGTCAGAATCACCTGATATCCGTTGGTCTCCGCATCGGAGCCCAGCTCATTCAGATCGTGCAGAACGAGGATGCGGGCGCCCGCCATGTCCAGCGAGAGTCGCAGCGGCAACGACTTCCTCGCCCAGCCGTCCTGATCGTTGTTGCCGCGCACCGCATGAACCGGAGCAATCGCGCGCAAGCCCGCGATCACTTCAGGTCCACCGACATCGCCGGCATGGATGATCTGTGCCACTCCCGAGAGCGCCCGCACCGCTTCGGGTCGAAGCAGCCCATGGGTATCCGAGATCAGTCCAATTTTCACATCAGGCGGTGAGAGCCCGCCGGTCCAGCGCAGTACGCGACGAATAGACGTGATCGACCAAGCCCCATTCCTTGGCCTCTGCCGCCGTCATGAAGTGATCCCTGTCGAGCGTACGCTCGACCTCTTCGTACGTACGCCCGCAATGTCTGGCGTAGATCTCGTTGAGCCGGCGTTTGGTTTTCAGGATGTCCTGCGCGTGCCGCTCGATATCCGATGCGACCCCCTGAAATCCACCCGAAGGCTGATGCACCAGGATGCTGGCGTTGGGTAGTGCAATGCGCTGCCCCGGAGCGCCGGCCATCAGCAGGAACGAGCCCATCGAATACGCCGTTCCCACGCATACGGTGGCGACGGGACACCTGATCCACTGCATGGTGTCATAAATTGCAAGCCCACTCGTGACCATGCCGCCCGGCGAGTTGATGTACATCGCGATCGGCTTCTCGGGATTCTCCGACTCGAGAAACAACAGTTGCGCGTTCACCAGGGCAACCGTCGAATCATCGATCTGTCCGTTCACGAACACGATCCGGTCCCGCAGCAGGCGGGAGAAGATATCGAAAGCGCGCTCGCCGCGTGCCGACTGCTCGACCACCATGGGTACGAGATTGGCGCTCATCACGCTGCCCGCCGCAACGAAGATCGTGTGGCGAAAGATACCATCGAGGTTCTGCGCCGCCGTGCGCTCGTGATCGGCCGGATGCGTGCGGTCATGGATGGCACGGCCGAAACGATGCTGAACTCCCCGTGTGTGAGCCGAAGATGCGTTCCACCCGTCTCGCCCGGAGCGAGCTCGACAGTCACTACGGAATGGACCTCGCGCTCGACCGAGTCGTCTCGCCCGGTCTCCCGGTCGCGCCAACGGTAGCGCAGCGTCCGATGGGGCTCCGCATTCAGAATCTCGTATTCAGTCCGCGCGGGCCCAACCTCCTGCAGCCACTCCTGGAGCAGCTCCGGCTCCGTCAGTGCGCGCCAAACCTTCTCCGGCGGCTCATCGAGGTCACACTCGAAGACCAGGGAGTCCGGGGAGTCCGGGGAGTCCGGCTTCGCCTTCATCAATCGATCTCCTTCAAGACTCGCTTCAGCTTCAGTAAGCGCTCCGGCCAGAACTGCCGGTACCTCTCCATCCAGGCCTCGAGGGGCTCGAGGCCGACGGGGTCCGAGCGATAGTAGGCCCTACGCCCTTCTCGCCGCTCGCGCACCAGTCCCGCACGCCGCAGGGCCGCCAGGTGCTGAGATATCGCAGGCTGTGAGACCGGAAACCCCGCCGTGATCTCCGCCACGCTCATCTCCCGCCGGCAGAGGCTCTCGAACACCGCGCGGCGCGTGGGGTCCGCCAGCGCCTGGAATACCTGCGATTCGACCATGCGATAATCATAAGCAGCCGCTTATATAAACGCAAGGCGGTCGCGGGGACAGAGCCCTAAAGCCCGAGAACCCGAACGTGGCCGGATTGGCCATAGACGATGATGTCCCGGTCGCGCGTAGCGAGGACGAGCCTCTTCGTTCGGGCCGCCGCGATGAGGAAGCGGTCCGCCGGGTCGCCGCGCGGCGATCCGGGCAGCAGTGTGCTCTCGGCGGCCGTGTCAGCATCCAAAGCGAGCAGGCTGATGCCCGGTGCACTGAGCGCTTTCGCCACCCAATCGCGCAACGGCATCGACAGTTGGATTCGCCCCTTCAATGCTTGCATCCCGATCTCCCATACGGAAATCGAGGAGACCAGCAGGCCATCGGCGGCGCGCGCCTCGTCCAGCCGCTGCACGCTGCGCGAGGAAAGCTGGTCGTCGTCTCCTTCCGCGTACCACAGCCAGATATGGGTATCCAGCAGCAGTGCGCTCATTTCTTTCGCCTCGGCTTCGCTGCTCCCGCTTTGTACAGTTGATCTTCGTCACCCGACTTTGCGCTCCACTCAACATCAATGGGCGCGGATACGTCGCCCGTAATCTTCAGCGTGTCCTTCATATAGCCGAAAAGTGACTCGGGTTCGGCGGCTATGGGAGCGAGCTGCGCCACCGGGCGCCCGTGCTTCGTAATCACGATTGGCTCGCGGGTCTTCTCAACCTGGTCCATCAGCTTCAGGCATTCGGCTTTGAATTGAGCGGCGGGGATGTCCATCGGCGCACCGTATGACCACAAATTGTGGTCATTTTATCATCCAGCCGGTAATTCGGCAAATGGCGCTGCCCGGAGCGTGGAGTCGCTGTCGTCAGTGAAAATCCCGTGACCGGGTGATCAGCTCTCCAAGTAGCGGCGAGCGGTCGATCAGCCGGCGAGCCACGACGTGCATGACTCCATCCTGACGCTGCAGCTCGCCGTGGACTTCGAGCAATCGCGACTCCACCAGGGGAAGGCGATACTCTTCGCCTATCCGCTCCCATACGATGATGTTCATCTGACCTGTCTCGTCCTCCAGAGTCAGGAAGGTCACACCGCTCGCGCTGCCTGGTCGCTGGCGCATCAGAACGATGCCTGCCGTGCGTACCGGTTTACCATGTGGCAGGCCGTCCAGCTCGCGAGCACTGAGCAACTGTTTGGAGTGCAGCGACTCGCGCAACAGCGCCAACGGATGGCGGCCCAAAGTGAGGCCTATGGAGGCATAGTCGGCAACGACGCGCTCCCCTTCCGTGGGATTCCTCAGCAACGGAGTAGGCTCATGAGCCTCTTCGTGTGGCGCATCAACCAAAGCCGTCTCCAGCGGCAGCGGCCGCTCCGTCCCGGCGACCTCCCAGAAAGCCAGGTGACGGTTGCCGCTCAACGAGGCAAATGCGCCGGCGGCAGCCAAGGCTTCGAGGTCGCCGCGATCGAGCGCCGCGCGAGCACCCAGATCCTGCACGCTCGTGAACGGTTGCTGCAGGCGAGCCCCGATGAGACGGTCTGCCCCGCTCCGGGAAAGCGATTTGACCAGCCTCAAGCCCAACCGTAGCGCTGGCTGATCATCTTCACTCCGCTCCAGCGTGCAATCCCAGCCACTCACGCAGACATCAACCGGCCGCGCCTCCACTCCGTGCGCCCGTGCATCTCGAACGAGCTGCGCCGGCGCGTAGAAGCCCATTGGCTGGCTGTTGAGCAGCGCCGCCGTGAACGCCGCGGGCTCGTGATGTTTGAGCCATGCGGAATCGTAGGCCAATAGCGCAAAGCTTGCCGAATGCGCTTCAGGAAATCCGTACTCACCAAATCCTAACATCTGTTTGTATACTCGTTGCGCAAACTCCTCTTCATAACCGCGCGCTTTCATACCACCGATAAGCCTGTCCCGGAAGTGCTCGATCCCTCCGGTCCGCTTCCACGCACCCATGGCGCGGCGCAGCGCATCCGCCTCCCCGGGCGTGAAACCCGCCGCCGCAATGGCGAGCTGCATGACCTGCTCCTGGAAGATCGGCACGCCAAGGGTGCGCTTCAACACCGCCTCGACCTCCTCTTTGGGATAGCTGACCTGCTCACCTGATTGTCGGCGTTTCAGGTACGGATGCACCATGTCGCCCTGGATGGGCCCGGGGCGGACGATGGCGATCTCGATGACGAGGTCGTAGTAACAGCGCGGCTGCAGGCGCGGCAGCATCGCCATCTGCGCGCGCGACTCGATCTGGAAAACACCGATGGTATCGGCGCGGGAAATCATCTCGTAGACCTCC
>DATAXF010000049.1:0-3540 GCA_036273095.1 Steroidobacteraceae bacterium
GGCAACTGTCGACTCGTGTGGCGGAGAAAACGGGAAGTAGCGATCGAGAAACGCCCTGAACACGGCCGTGCGCGCACTGTCGGAGGCCCCTTCGCTGCCCGCACTGTTGAAGGACATGAAGATGCCGACGTTGCGATCGAGCAGCAGGTGCAGGTCGGAATGAAACCAGTTGGTATCTCCTGCGTGCCCGATGATGCGCAGGCCGTTGCGATTCTCCTGGTAAAAGCCCAGGTCGAAGCCGTTCATTCCAGGCGCCATGCGGGACTGCGGCGAGTGCATCAGCGCCAGCGTCCTGGCATCCAGTATCGGCGTGCCGCCATCGCTCCCATCACCGAGTTGCGCGAGCATGAAGCGAGCCATATCGGCAGCGGTGGCGGAGACCGATCCCGCGGGGGCGATTTCGACGATCTCGAAAGGCTTCGACTTGCCATCCGACGACTGGGCATACCCCTGCGACATGTCGGGTGCCAGCGCCGGCGGCAGAGGCTGCACGAATGTCGAGTGTTGCATGCCGAGTGGCTGGTAGATGTGATTCGCCACGTACTGATCGAACGGCTCGCCGGAAAGCCGCTGCACGATGTAGCCGGCGAGAGTCGCGCCGTAGTTGGAATAGGCGACGACCTTTCCCGGTGGGAAGATGCGCACCGGGATGTGATTGACAAGATACTCGCGCAAGGAGATGAGCTGCTCGGGCTTCTGCAGGAACGACTGGGAGATCGTGTCCTCGAAGCCGGCCGTATGCGTCATCACATCGCGCATGGTGATCGGCTGTCCGAACTTGTCGGGGATGTGGAAGTCGATGTAGTCGTTTACGTTGCGATCGAGGTCTATCTTGCCGGCCTGCACCAGCTGCATCACCGCAGTCCAGGTGAACAGTTTCGAGATCGAGCCTACCCTGAAGAGCGTTCGATCCGGCAGAACCGGGGCGCGCGTTTTCACGTCGGAGAAGCCGTAGCCCTTCGCGAAGAGCAGCTTGCCGTCCGCTACCACGGCAACTGTGGCGCCCGCGATGTTTCCGCGATCGATGGCGTACGGCATCATGCCGTCGAAAAATGCGGCTACGTCGTCGCGGGTCAGCGCGTGGGACCCGGCCTCCGCAGCGGCCGCCGAGGTCGCCGACGAGACCGCGGGCGCTGGACTCACGCTCGGCGCCGGACCAAGCGGAGACTGGCCGGGTGTTGCCGCGGCGGTGATACCGGCGCCCGCCAGGGTGCCGACTGCGACGAGCAGCGCCACGATACCCGGCAATGCCGTGAAAAGTTTCCGCAACCGACCCATTCGAACAGTCATTTCTTTTCCCCCTTGCGATTTTCTTTGGCCGGGAATCCCCAGTCATCGGAACAGCGGACGGTTCCGGCCTCGTACACTGCCGCGCCCGGACGGTCGCCATCCAGAAACACAGGCGCATCGAGGTCCACTATCTCACACAGCTGGCCGACGACGCAGGCCGGCGCGATGGCCAGTGAAGTGCCCTGCATGCAGCCGACCATCACCTTCATGCCCCGGCGGCGGATCTCGTGCGCCATCTCCAGCGCCTCGGTGAGGCCACCGCACTTGTCGAGCTTGATGCTGATCACATCGAAGAGACCGGTCATACGCTCGATATCCGCAAGCGACTGCACGCTCTCATCGGCTGCCAGAGGAATGGGCGAGCGCAGGCCTCGCAGCTCCTCCTCGTGGCCGATTTTGGTCGGCTGCTCGATGAGGCTTATATCGAGCTCGGTGAGTAGCGGCAGCAGCGCTTCGAGCGAGCGGCGCGTCAGCGCCTGATTGGCGTCGACTCCAATCCACGCCTCGGGCCGGGCCGCGCGCACCGCCCGCAGGCGCGTCGCATCATCCTCTCCGGTCATTTTCACTTTGAGGCGGGGCGCCAAGGCAAACGATCGGGCCACCTCCGCCATCTTCTGCGGCGTGCCGACGCTCACCGTCAGCGTGGTTTTCAGTGGTGCGAGTGCGCTCAGGCCCGCGGCCCGATAGGCTGGCACGCCACTCGATTTTGCCTCGAGATCCCACAGGGCAGAGTCGAGGGCGCAGCGTGCACCGCCCGGCGGCAGCAGCTCGCGCAGCTCCTGGCGGGACGTGCCCGCCTCCAGCGCTGACCGGACTTGCTCGATCTGGGCGATCATGGCCGCGGGGGTCTCACCGCGGTAGTAGACACCGGCGGCCTCCCCATGGCCGACAGCGCCGTCCCGCGTCAGCTCCACCGCGATCACATCGAAATCAGTAAACGTATACCCCGCGATCGCGAAGGGCTCCTTCATTGGCCAGTGCTCCTCGGCCACGGCCAGCTTCAATCTCCCGCTGCTCGCCATCGAGGTGTCCTCAGAAATGCAGATCGATCGTTGCGCCTATCGTGCGCGGCTGCTGCAAGGTGATCGCCCCGCCGAAATTGGGCGTCCCCTGGCTCGTGTAGGTCGCGAGCCCACGGGAATCGGCGATATTCTTGCAGTACAGCTCGAACGACCAGCGCCCGTTGTCCAGGCCCGCACGCAGATCCAGCGTGTTGTAACCGCCCATGTCATAGCGCGCATTGGGCACGAAGACGACGGCGGCGCCGACGACAGTCGCACTCGAGGTGAAGTCGTTGTCGCGCGATCCGATGTAGCTCCAGGTCGCCCCGGCGAAAGCCCTGTAGTCGCCGGACACCCTCCAGCTGTATTCGGCATCGAGCGAGTTGGTCAATTTCGGTGCATACGGCAGTGGGTCCCCGTTGATGCCGCCTGCCGCAGGCGCATCCGCCGTGAGGTAGGCATCGACATAGGCGCCCGTAAGCGTGAGATTGAGGCCCTGGAAGGGGGTGAGCCCGAAGGTCCACTCGAGGCCCTTGCTGGTCGCCGTACCGCCATTGGCATTGATGCCGAAGCTGTCGACGTACTCGAACAGCTGGATCTTCTTCCAATGGATCAGGAACGTGTCGACGTCGACCGACAGGCGGTTGTCGAGCAGTGTGGACTTGACGCCCAGCTCATAGTTGACGGTGGAGTCGGACTGATAAGTGCGATCGACGCCCCCCGGAGTGACCGGCGGCAGCGCGTTCGGACCACCGGGCCGGTAGCCGCTGGCGACGCGTATGTAGGCCATGGTGTTGGGAGTCACATGCCAGCGCGGCGCGATCGAATAGAGGAAGTCGGTGCCGGTCGACGCGCCGCCGTTCGTCGTGGGTGGACCCACCACGGCCGCGATGCCGCTGATCGCCTGGTTCTCGGACTGCTTGTTCTCCGACCAGCGGCCGCCGAGCGACAGGTCGAATGCCGGATTGAAGTGATAGGTGATCTGCCCGAACCCGGACCACTCGCGATACAGCGCATCGAGATTCACGTTCTCGAGCGAGGGCAGCCCCGTGGGCGCCTGGCTCGGGATGATGAACGAGGGGAGCGACTGGATGATGGTCGAGGCTTCACGCGTATAGAAAGCGCCCGCCTGCCACTCGATCGTCTGGCCCGTCGGGGAGGCAAGCCGCACCTCCTGGGTGAACTTCTTGACGTTGACGTCGTTGACCTCCGCCAGCGCGGCGTTGCTGCCGGGAGGCAACAGCTCGTC
>DATAXF010000050.1:0-46929 GCA_036273095.1 Steroidobacteraceae bacterium
ACATCGGAATCTCCAGTAGCTGGTTTACCGGAGATACCGTACGGGAAGCGTCATTTATGTGCAGAAACGGCCCTACAAGAGCCCTTTCGGGCGGCCCTTACCTCCGTGCTCCACATAAACGACAGCTCCACATAAATGCAGGACCAGGGCGTACCGATGCTTGAGGGCGAACTCCTCCCGGGCGAAGTCCCGGCTCGCGAGCAGCAGCTTCTCGGGCGAGGTCCCTTTCGGCATCGAGAGGATCACCTTGTGAACCAGTTTCCCTGGCAGAGGACCCGGCTTGCCGCGATACGGCCCTCTGCCGCGCGCCCTCGTCGAGTCGAGGTCCCAGTCGGCAGTGATCTCCTTCTCGATGCCCTTCCCCTTGAGACGCTCGCCTTCGTCAGTCTCGATTTCTAGTTTGCCGTTGCGGTCGATGTAGCGAAAGTGGGCAACGGCACCCGCTACAGTCGTCGCGCCACGCGAGACTTTGACGATTACTTCGGGCGCACGAGCCACGGTACGCGCGATTTGCTCGATCTGCGCCTGCGACAATCGACTCGGCCCGTAGGCCCATGGCGGGCAAGGCTCGCAACATCGAGCAATGGCAGCTCTTCCCGACCAACTCTAATGGCTCTGATCGGCATGTCCGATATCCCAGCTAATGAGATTCGCCTTGATGAGCGCACGGAAGTGGTCGCGCAGCGCCTCGCAGACCCGCAGCATCGCTTGCACCTCCTGCAGCCCGGGCGCTGCCTGGCGGGCGTCCTGCTGCAGTAGCCGGGCCATCGCGTTTAGGTTTCGGCCGATGGCCGCAAGCTCCCTCACTGGGGCTTGCAGGCTCGAGAGCTCCCGATCCGGCAGCGGCGCGACGCCGCGCAGATGCGAGCGAACCAGAACCGATACGTAGGTCGCGGCCTGCATGGTCCGGGCGGCAGCCCGCTCACGCAGCAGCGCCCGGTCCTCGGGCACCAACCGAACCGTAAGACGCGCATCCCGTAGATCGGGTCGCACCACAGGGCCAGTAAGGTCGTCGCTCGGAGCGCTCGCCAGCATCTGCTCGACGAGACGTTTGAGCAGAGCCGACTCCGAGAGACTCTGGCGTGCAGCTGCGGCCGCGAAACGCTGCTTCGTCTCATTGCTGATCCAAGTCGACAGGTGCCTGCCAGCGGTCATCGGGCACATTTGAAACCAGGAAATGACGTCGCGCAAATACATTGACCGGTGGACACGCGCAGACGACGTTTGACAACGTGAAGGAGCGAAGCAGCGTAAAAACTTGCGCGTCCGGTGAATTGAGACACGCGCGCGCTACACACATGCAGTGCGTTGCATGCTGATGCGCCAATAATCTGACGGACCGCTCAGTCGGGCCCTCGCCGCTGAAAGGCGCGCAGCTGATTGCATCAAACAGCCGCCGATCGGCTATCCTGCCCCAACACTCCTCGTGCCTGCTAAAAGGTCGCGCGCACCGTCGTGAAGTGTCGGTGTGCCGCAATGAGCGAACTGCGTGCCACAACCCGGAACTATGCGCCGCAACCGCGGACTGGGAAGGGAAGCCGTCGGCGGTCGATAACCCTGGACGGACATCCAGTCATGGCTGAAGCGGCCAGGAGCAGACTCTGCCGCGGCTCGATCAGTGCATGCGATCTGAGCCGATTTGCGCGTCTCTCACAACGCCGAGAATCGCATTGGCCACCAATCCTGGTTCTTCGAACTGAATCAGATGGCCGGCGTGCGTGGCGATCACCTGAGTGCTCATTGCAGACAGCCCGAGAAGGTTGCCTTGCAGATCACCCCATACGATTCGCATCTTTTCCCATATGGGGAGCGGAATGCCCGGCGGGCCTAAGGCATGCGGGCTTTGACTGACAACAACCAGCGGCTTGCGGCCGATCCTCATGACCCCGCGCGCCTGCTCCGCACAGGCCCGAAAGTCGATGCCCTCGGTCGAAAGCGCGGCGCCCGGTCCATGGCGCAGCAGCCTTAGCGGCATAGCCTCGCCGGGTGCCTCCGGCGGCAAGGTGCTCGCGAACTTGCCCAGTTGGTCGGGATGGCAGGAATCCACTAGGACCAGGCCAGCCACTTCGTTCGGATATTTTCCTGCGAAGAGTCGAACGTTGAAGCCTCCGATGGAGTGACCAACGAGCACGTACGGAGGTCGAACCTCTGCCGCCGCCAAAACAGCGCGCAAATCGTCCACCATCTCGATGCTTGTTCGCGGACCGGGGGCAGGATCACTCGACCCGAGACCCGCTCTGTCATGCATGAGAATCCGCGTGAACTTCTGGACTTCCTTGAAGACCTTTGTCCAGCCGATCGGTTCGGATCGCTCAAAACTTTGCTCGATCGAAAGACCCTGACCTTGGTCGATGACTACAGTAACCGGGCCGTCGCCCTCGCAGATGTAGCGGAGTCGCTTTCCATGAACATCTGTCGTCCTGAATAGGCTGGACATCTTGTGCAATCCTATTGTTTTTAACGACCGCGATTATACAGGTCTGAGCAACGAGCCTTGGATCAACGCAGCGGCCCGCTAAAACCAACCTCCCGAGATCACGACACCGCTGCTATTTTTGCGTACGGCGAGTACGCGATTGCGGCACATGGCCACGCCAGTTCGCGGTTGCAGCAAAAAAATGCCCTACCGAAGTCGTTGTTTTTGTTCAGCCGCGCCCTATCGCCAGTTCGCCCATTGCGGCACACCGACATGAAGCGTGCACCCGGGCCAACGGTCATCTGGTCGCTGGAGCAGCCCCTCCCGATAGCGGCTATGCAAAATGGCATGATAGAGCCATCGACGAACGGCCGGGGCCGGGTCAAATTGCGGCGTTCGCGCGGGTTCGCTAAACTGCAAACGATGCCGCGGCATCTCGTTCTACACTGGCGAAATGGGAAGAAACCATAACAATGCGCCTAGTGACTTTCATCACAGTTTTGCTCTTGGGTTGTTCGCTCGCTACGGCGCGCCCCCCTGACGCATGCTCGCTCACATCGACCGTTACGGACGCCAAACTCACGCTCAGCATTCCGGACGGTCGGACATCGTTTCGCGAAGGCGAGATCGTTCCGCTGGTGCTGTCGTTCACGTCCACGGCGCATAAGCGGTATAGCGCCGTGGTCAGAAACTATGACCGAAGCGGCCGGTTGGACCTCGAGACCTACTGCCTCGAACCGAAGGCACGCGATCCGCTAGCCGACTATTTTTCTACAACTTTTTCACTTGGAGGCGGCCTGGGCGGCGAGCAGCAACTTTCGGAAAAGCCATTCATCGTGACGGTGGAGTTGAATGAATGGAGACAACCTGGGCCGGGAGACTATCGGCTATACGTGGTGAGTCCTCGGGTGTCAGGTGAGCCGACCTCCCTCAATTCCCTCCGGGGTGGAGGGACGATGGTGGTGCTGCGCTCAAACACGATCGAGTTCGACGTGATCAAGACAAAAGCGGACAGCCGCGCCAAGCAATCGCAGGCGATCGTAGCGGCCTACCAGCACGCGACTGCCGAGCCCTGTGATTACGGATTTCCCCATGAGTGCGCAGCCGAGCAGGCCGCGCGGCAGCTGCGATTCCTGAACACCAAAGAATCGACGGAAGCGCTGGCACGGCTGTTCTGGAGCTTGGACGAGCAACCCGGAGGATGGGACCTGATGTTCGGGCTCTTTGGCTCGTCGTACCGAGCTGAAGCTATCGCGGCGATGCGGCATGAAATCAACAGCCCCGATCATCCGATCACGCAAGATTTCCTTATGGTGTTGACGAAACTGCAGCTCTTGCAAACAGCGCGGGAAGTCCCGAAGGAACCGCCAATGGACGACCCCGAGGCTCTGCGGCAATTTGCCGAACGCCTGAGGAAGATCGAAGCGCATGAGCCAGAGGTGCGGAAGGCCGCGCTCACGGCTACGGTGGCGGCGCTGCCGCACAAAACGGGGCGGGCGCATGCGCTTACGCTTGTGACGCTGGCCACCGAGAGATCAGATTTGCTCGACAAGGAGACCGCAGCCCAAATGCGCCGGCAGCTCATCGCCGAGTGGGGAAGCCTCCCGGAGAAGACAAGAGCGGATCTGATCCGAAACGGTTGGCCGCCGCTTGACGGGACGGAGGCGCTCCCCATCCTTCGGGAAATCGCATCCCAAGCTCCGCCACATTTCGGTAATGCGGGCAGCTTTGCTTGCTACGCGCTTACCCAGGCTCAGTGCTCGGTTGTGATGAGTCGCAACAAGGCGCTGAAGCGGATCTTCGAGCTCAATCCGGCTGAAGGACGCTCGCTCATTCTGCGCGATTTGAGCGATCCGGAGGCGCAACCGTCGCTGTCCCTGGTCAAATTGCTGCCGTCTGCGCAGCTGCGTCCGTTTGTACAGCGGGCCGTCCAGCGCATTAGTACGAATGACGCACGGCCCTGGGATTACACCTTTGTTGGGTTGTTTGCGGACAAGTCGGCTCTGGGGCCGCTGGAAGCCAAGTTCAAAGAGGACACCGACCGCCTTACCAGAGGGATGTGCCTCCCGTATGCAGTACCTATGTTGCGTTACTTCCTGCGGGTGGACCCGAAAGTCGGAGCGCGCGAGGTGCAAGCGCAGCTAGTCGCGAGAAAGGTGACTGGCTGCTACCCTACCCTGCTGGAGGATCTGGGGGCGTCGCTACCACCGGTGGAGCAACTGGCGATTAGCAACCTTGATGACGCGGACGTCGAGGTCGCGGGCAGCGCCGCGCGAGCATTGGGGCGGTGGGGAACGCCAAAGGCGGAGTCTGCATTGTGGGCACGTCTCGCGCGCTTTCATCAGGAATGGCCCACTGGCGTGGGTGAATTGCGCCTCACAGACAAGGACACGAGTGCGCGCGTGCGCGCGCTGGACAATCTGGAGACCACGCTCGTGTACGCTATTGTGAGCGGCACGAATTGGATTTGCGGTCCCGAAAAGCTTAGGCGGCTGCGCGCGATAACTTCGCGGCAGCAGGGGATAGCTATATCGCAATGGATCAATCAATGGGAGGGCACTGAAGGGCCGTGGATTCTCAATCCGTTCTGGGGTCCCGAGGACCAGTTGACCTTCAGTGTGCTGCAGTATTCCCAGTTGGATGAAGAGCAGATCCGGGTGAAGCTGGCGCAGATACCGAGGGGATCGCAGCTGTACTTTCAGACTTACACAGCGGAACAGATGGGATCGCCGGTGAGTATGGAGAAGCAGCAAGCAGTGTTACAGGGGCTGCGCAAGTATGCGGCGCAATTCGGTGTGATCGTTGAGGAGAGGCCCCGGTAGTAAGGGTGCATGATAACGGAACCTCCCCGGCCTAAAAGCGGAAATCGAGATGCCAGGCCCGCGCACCCTAAAGTCCAGAGGTAGTATATTTTTATACCATTTTCGGTAAGGAAATCGCCCGAGACCTGCGTTGCCGCCGTACTAGTCAGTGGCCGCCACTTTGAGACGCGGGAACAATCAAAGACTTAATGCAGTCACTCGCCTGCGGTTGCCTGAACGTCTACAGGAAAAGCCGCGTCGGCCACGCGAAGGTCGGTCGCCCGATCGCCGAGCACCCTCACAAACCTCTTCAACAGCAACTTGCGATCCAACCGCGGAAGCAGCGAAATATTAGCCAACTCCCGCTGCCTAGCCTTAATTGATGCCAGCGCCCATTTCGTAAGGTCTGCATTCAGATTCGAATCTGGCGTGGCGCCGCGGGCGTAGAGGATCACCAAGGAATAGTTTAGCTCACATGGCAAATGCTCTTTGAACGCTCGGGCGTTAGTCGACCTAAGGGTCTCAACGACTCCGTTTTTCGGGCACAGATGGGTAAGCAAGGCGACTGCCGCAATGCGCGTGACATCAGAAGCCTCGGTGACCACAATGGCATGTGATCCCGACTGCCGGTCCCAGCCATCAAGAATCAGTCGTCCACTCGGGAGCCTGCGTTCTTCCCGCGGGGAATCTACTTCCGAAAACTGATTGAGCAACAGAGGACCAACTCCAGGAGCGCGTGCGTCGGCGTCGGTTTTCACTTCTGACCGGCCGAAGAGTGCGCTCAATGCCTGTGATAATTGACTCGTTTCGATCATTCCCACCCGCCCGACAACTTCGCCGGTCCACGATTGATTCGCGGCAGCTTCCGCAGCCCACGCACTTTCGGCTGTGCTTGCCCATAACAACCAGGCCGTTAATGCCGTAAGGACCCACGTACACCATTTCCGCATGATCATCCCCGTTACTCCTGTACAGAAGGCTGCCAAAGCTCAGTCATTGGAAGTGTCGAGGTGCCGATAGAAAAACTCTGGAGGGTACGTGTGGGCAGAGCGGGGCGACAAGATGACGAATAATGGCAATTATCTGGGATTCCAGTATGGCCCGACCGGCAGGTGGGGTCGCCTTGCCTTCGCGTGCTTCCTAGGAAGGGCCTTAACACGTTTGGGGGCAGCCGGCGGAACAGGCCGACAGCTCAGAGCCCCTTCGCCACGATCATCTTCTCGATGACTTTGGCTTTGTGATCGACCACAAGGTGAGAATAGCGTTTCACCATGGCGAGCGTCTTGTGTCCGAGGACATCGGCAATCTCGAGCAGCGAGGCGCCCTGCGCAGCGAGCATCGACGCCGTAGTGTGGCGCAGGTCATGAAAGTGAAAATTCCTGATGCCCGCCGCTTCGAGTGCAGCGTACCAATGCGCATCGAAATGCTCATACGGCCCGGGCAGTCCTGACGGCTGCGGGAACACGTGCTCGCTGCGCGCGGAATTCTGCAGCTTGAGCTCCCGCAGCGCATCCAGAGCCTTACCGGCGAGCGGTAGCGTCCGCTGCTCGTCGTTCTTCGTCTCGCGGACGAGTGCCCTGCCCTGCTTCAAGTCTATATCCGTCCACTCGAGCCGGATCAGCTCGCCCTTTCTCGCGCCCGTCGTGATCGCGAGCAGAACGAGGGTGTGGAGCGGACGCCATTCGGACTTGGCACATGCATCGAGCAGCGCCGCCCGCTCCTCATCTGTCAGGAACCGCGTGCGCCCGCGCGGCTCCTTCTTCCGGCTGATATCGCTCACCGGGTTACGATCGAGGAGCCGGCGCTCCTTCACCGCGAACGACAGCGCATGCGAGAGGCAAGCAATGTAACGGTTCACCGTGCCGCCGCTGCGCTTGTACTCTTTCGGCGGGATCGTCTCGCCTGTCTTCCTGTCCTTGCGCGGCTTGCCGCGCGTGAACGTCTCGGCCGCGAGTTGATCGCGGGCCTGGGAGATCCGGTCGGCCGTGATCTCAGCCAGCGCGAGGCCCGCGAACTGCTCGGCCCACCATTTGAGCTGGCGCGTGCGCGTCGATCTCTCCTTCTCGTCGAATTCCGCGAGCACCGTCTCGGTGTAGTCCTTCGCGAGCGCATCGAAGCTCGTGCGCCGCGCCGCCGCGTGCGGGAAGTGTCGGCCCTCGCGGATTGCAGTCTCGATCGACTGCGCCCACTGCTGCGCCTCTTTGCGGTTCGGGAAGGTCTCGGACTGTGCGGGGCGTCCTTTTACTCGCACCTGCGCACGGTAGGAAACCGCGTTGGTCAGCGGGCTGACGATGCGTTGAATGGAAGCCATACGCGCCTCGGTGCACGGTGTGCAACGGTGAGTAAGCCCACTGCACTGAGTGTGCACGAAACGACCGCGACAGTGAAGCTTGCGTCGCTCGACGCAGCGCAAGTCGCTGAATAAATAGGATTTAAATTGGGGCGTGTGGGAATTGAACCCACGACCAGCGGATTAAAAGTCCGATGCTCTACCGACTGAGCTAACGCCCCATCGCGGGGGCGGGGATGATACTACAGGCGGAAGGGCTTCACATCGCCCCGACCGCGGCATCCGGGGCCGAAAGGCAGGCGACTGCCCGCGCCTCGGCCTCACTCCAGCTGAAGGGCGCGCCAAGGCCTTGTAGGTAGAAAGGCCCAACCGTTTCCGCCCGCGGCGGCGCGACCCGAAAAGCGTCGCCATCGTCCGTGCCGGACAGCGCCAGCGCGACGGCAAGTGCCGAGAGCACCTCGAAGCGTCCGGTCCGGCCTCTCTCCGGCTCATGATGATGCGCCACCGCCTCGATCACCGGGTACGGCAGTCCCCAGAGGCCGAGCAGATAAGCGCCGACCTCGGCATGCGAAGCGCCGATGACGCGCGTCTCCGCCCGGTGCAGCGGGATGCCCGCATCCACTGCGACAGCGAGCGAGCGCGCCAGTTGCTCCGGGCACTCCTGGCTCAATACCCAATAGCCGATATCGTGCAGCAGCGCCGCGAGAATCGAGTCATCGGCCCAGACGGTGCCCTGGGTCAGCGCCGCGGCGATCGCGGCCGTTCTTTGCGCGTGCTGCTGCAGCGATTCCAGGTCCACGGCCGCGTTCGCGAGCTTTCCCGGCCAGCGGGCGAACACCTCGGCGCACAGCATCAGGTTGCGCACGCCGGCGAAACCCATGTACTGCACCGCCTGCTCGACATTGGTGATGCGGCGGGCCGGGCGGAAGAACGCCGAATTGACGATCTGCACCACCTTGGCCGCGAGCACCGTATCGGCCGTGATCAGCTCCCCGACCCGCTGAAACGATACCGAGTCGTTGGCGGATGTCACCTTGAGCTTGGTGGCGATCCGCGGGTGGGCCGGCAACCGCCGCACGCGGCCGATCATCGCGCGCAACGACGGCTCTCCCAACACTTCGTGCAACTTGAGACAGCGCTCGATCACGCTCTGGAGCTGCGGCGCCGGACAGGGCTTGCTGAGGTACTGGTGCGCCACCGGCAACAGCCCCACGGTGTCCGACAGGGTGGCGGCGCCGGAGAGCGCAACCCGAATGGCGTTGGGCCAGCGCTCGCTCGCGGTGGCAAGCACCGCGGTGCCGTCGAGACCCGGCATGCGCACATCGCTCACTATAACGTCGTAGGAAGAGCGCGCGAGCTCCTCGAGTGCGCTCTCGCCGCTTTCCACGAAGGTCATGTCCCACTCGGCTTCGCGCGCCGCGAGCCCGCGCCGCAATCCGGCGAGCAGTTGCCGATCGTCGTCGACGAAGAGAATGCGCTTCTTGTCCGCAGCGGCCGCCATTGAGTTCTCCTCGCGAGAGAGCGTGGAACGCGGCTCCATTAAACGCCAAGCCGGACAGCACGCCCCCGCGACAGATCACATTTCACCGGCGCCGGCCTTTCACAACTCCCAACGAATCGCGCCGCCGCCGTTTGCGGCGCAAGTCACAACTGCAGCACGCACCCGTCCGAAGCCGCTCACAAATTTTACTTATCACGGACCCCCCTACCCGTACTGCGACTCATGCACGCCTTATGAGCAATGTCGATAGGTAGTTTCCGAGACGTCTCCTTATCGCGCCACGGCGTAACGAGATATGAGGTTTAGGCATGGAACCCTGGAAGCATGAGCGCAAGGTAAAGTTACTGCTGATAGGTCCCTACGATCCGCTCTGCGGGGAGTACACCTTTCTTGCCCCGCCGCTGGGTGTATGGCGGATCGCGGGCAGCTTGCGCGCGCACGGCATCGACGCTCACGTCTTCGATCCGAATTGCTGCGACTTCGGGGTCGCCGCGACCCTCGAGGCGACCCTGCGCTCGGAGCGTTGGGACCTCATCGGCTTCTCCACGACGGGGATGACACTGCGCTACGACCTTTCGCTGGCGCATCTCGCTCGGCGCGTGGCGCCGGACGCCTGTCTGGTCGCGGGAGGCATGGAGGCGACATTCAAGCCTGAGCGTCTTTTCGAGCTCGGCCCCCCTTTCGATCTCATCGTCCTCGGCGAAGGCGAGAAGCCGTTGCTGGAAATCGCCGCACGCCTCAAGGCCGGCTCGCGGCTCGATGGCATCCCCGGCACGGCAGTGCGCGCCAACGATGGCACGGTCGTCCGCTTCCGCCAGTCCGCGATGACGATTACCGAGCTCTCGGAGGCAATCCACTCCACACCCTACGATCGCATGCCCTACCGCAAGTACTGGGAGCGGCTCGAGAACGCCTACGCGATCGGCCGCCTGCCCTACAAGGCGGACCGCGAGGCGCGCCTCGCCGAGATCCGGGCGGTGCGCATGATGACCCTCAACTACTGCCCGATGGCGTGCTCGTTCTGCTCGTCCACCAACTTCCTGCGCGAGGCCCAGGGCAGCGTGCCGCGGGTCGCGCGCCTGGACGCCGCGGAGTGTCTCACGATGCTGCAGCGTATCGTCTCGACTCATCCGGAAGTCCGCACGGTGATCTTTCAGGACGACATCTTCGTGCTCACGCGGGATGAGCGGGTCCTGCCGCTCTGCGATGCGATCGTGGCCGCGAAGGAGAGCGGGCAGCTGCCGCGCGAGCTGCAGTTCATCAGCACAAACCGCATCGATGCCATGAGCGCCGAGCGGCTCGGCGCCATGCGTCGCGCCGGCTTTCGCGTGCTCGGCTTCGGCGTCGAGAATTTCTCGCGCTCGGTGCTCACCGAGTTCAACAAGAGCCAGATCCATCGGCATATCGCGCCGGCTTTGCGTACCGCCCTGCAGCTCGGCATTACGCCCTTTCTCGATCTCATTCTCACCTCGCCGCGCAGCACCCTGGCGGACCTGATGCAGAACGTGCGCTCTTCCCTGCGTTGGCTCGCCGCCGGCTGCGAGGTCGGCATCTACCCTTACGTCATTCCGTTCTCGGGAGCGGCGATCGCGCGCGATGCGAGCCTCGAGCCGCATACGGTGTACGAGACCTTCAGCATCCCGGATACCAACCTCGTCTGGCGGCAGGCAACCAAGATTCTGCCCGCCGATCCGCAGACGCGTGATGTCATCCTCGAGATCGAGGAGCAGTTCAACGTCGCTAGCCGATCGCACGCGAGCCGAGTCGCGCACTTGCCCTCGCGAGTGCGCTCCGTCCTTTGGCTGAACGCGGCTCGCCGCGTCCTGAGTGATGTCGGCCAAGAGGTCGATTTCGACCCGAAGGAGCTTGCCGCGAGCGCGTAACGACATGAGCTCCGTGATGGCAACCACCTCTGCGAGCTACTGGGACGAGCGCGCACGCCGCTTTGCTGCGCGCGGGCCCGGCCTCGCGGCGGTCTGTTCCTACGGCATGCCCGCCTTTTACAATCGCTACATCGACATATGCCAGCGCCGGGCGCTCTCTCCCTGGCTCCGCAAGAGTGCGCCTCCGGGAAGCGCAGCGCTCGATGTGGGTTGCGGCATCGGCCGCTGGAGCCTGGAGCTCGCTCGCCAGGGGCATGACGTCACGGCCGTCGACCTGAGCCCCCGGATGCTCGAGCGCGCTGAGGCGCGGGCGCAGGAAGCCGGTATCGCCTGCCGCTTCGCCGTCGGGGACGCCGCTGGACTCACCCTCGGCCGCACCTTCGATCTCATCCTCTGCGTGACGGTGCTGCAACACATCACGGACCCGCAGGCCGCGGAGACTGCAATCGCGCGCCTCGCCGCGCATCTGTCTCCTTCAGGCGAGCTGGTGCTGCTCGAGGCGGCGCCCACTGACGCCACCACACGCTGCGACACGATCGCGTTCCGCGCGCGGACGACCGAGTGGTACGCGGAAGCTCTCGAGCGTGCCGGCCTGCGACTCATCGCGCGCCGCGGCGTCGACCCGATGCCCCTCAAAAGCTGGCTTCTGCCGGTGTATCAACGCTTGCCGCCGCTCTTGCGGGTCGCGGCGCTCGCCGCGACCACAGCGGTTTCGCTGCCGTTCGATTGGGCGCTCGGCCGCGCGCTCGCGCGTCACTCCTGGCACGCCGTGCTCGTCGCACGACACAGGTGAGCTCATGCGTATCCCGGGGTTCAGTTCGCTCCTATGGCTGGCCAGCGCCGCCGCGCTCGTACTGGTGCTCGCCCTCGCCGTTGGCCGCCTTCTCAGCCGGCTGCAGCGCCTGAAGCGGCACGCTCTGGCAGTTCGCCGCTACCGCTCCAGTGTGGCGCGCCTCCGGCGGGAAGCGGTCCTGAACAGCATCTACGCCGACGAGGACTACTGGACCCGCGTCCGCGAGGCCGCTTCGCCGGTCGTGGTAACGACACCCGACGGGGCCATCGCCGCCGCCTCGAAGCCGCTCCTGGAGCTCTTCGGCTATTCGAGCGAGCAGGAGATCAAGCGGATTCCCGTCATCGAGCTCTATGTCACCCCCAAGGAGCGAGTGCAGTACGTACGCGCGACGCTCGAGCAGGAAGGCCGCATCCGCAGTCTCGAGCTGCGCATGAAGCGGCGGGATGGCCACGAGATTCGCATCCTCTCGAGCGTTCGTGTGATCGAAATGGGTGATGGCGCGTGTTATTACGAGGCGGTCCTGACCGACATCAGCGAGTTGCGCGAAGCCGTGGAGCAGCGACAGCAGCTCGAGGCCCAGCTGCATCTCGCCCGCAAGCTCGAGCTCGTCGGACAGCTCGCCTCCGGCATCGCGCACGAGATCAACACCCCGCTGCAGTTCATCGGCGACAACGCGGTATTCCTCAAGTCCGCCTTCGATCGGCTCACGGCCGAGAGCGCGGCGGGTGATCGGCAGCGGCTGCTCACTGACGTTTCGGACGCCTTCCGCGACAGCTTCGAGGGCATTCAGCGCGTCAGCGAAACCGTTCGCGCCATGAAGGAGTTCGCGCACCCCGGCGACCTCGAGATCGCATCGACCGACCTGAACCAGGCGATCCGCACGACACTCATCGTTGCCCGCAACGAGTACAAGCACGCCGCCGATGTCAAGACCGTGCTGAACGACATTCCGCCCGTCGACTGCCGGCGTGCCGAGATCAACAAGGTGCTGCTGAATCTCATCGTCAACGCCGCGCACGCGATCGAGTCCGCCGGCAAGGCCGTCCGCGGCACGATCACGATCACGAGTCGCAGCGAAGGCGAGCGGGTCTGTGTAGACATCGCCGACACCGGCTGCGGTATCTCCGCCGCCGTGATGCCGCGCATCTTCGATCCCTTTTTCACCACCAAGGCGGTCGGCAAAGGCTCGGGTCAGGGCCTCGCCATCGCCCGCGGCATCATGAGGTCGCACGGCGGCGAGCTCGCGGTCTCGAGCACCGTGGGCGAAGGGGCCACTTTCACCCTGAAGCTGCCCGCCGGCATCGAAACCAAGACCGCGAGCACCAGTTCCCCCGACGTTGACGCGTTGATGATTGGCTAGAGGAGAGATCCAGTGAGTGACTCCAAATTCAAGGTCCTGTGCGTGGATGACGAGCCGCGAGTCCTCGACTCGCTGCGGCGGCACCTGCAGGACAGCTACGAAGTCCTCACGGCCGCGAGCGGCGCAGCGGGGCTCGATGTGTTGAAGGAACACCGCGATGTGGCCGTCGTCGTCTCCGACATGCGCATGCCGGAGATGGACGGGGCGACCTTCCTGCGCCACACGCGAGTGCTGCGGCCTTCCGCGGTGCGGGTGTTGCTGACGGGCCAGGCCGATATGGCGGCCGCCATCAAGGCCATCAACGAGGGGCAGATCTTCCGCTTCCTCACCAAGCCGTGCGCGCCCGAGCAGTTCCTAAGCGTGATCGGCGAGGCCATTCGTCAGTACGAGCTGATCGCCGCCGAGCGGCTGCTCCTGCAAAGAACGCTGGTCGGCGCGATCAAGGCGCTGACCGACATCATGACACTGGTGAGCCCCGCGATCGTGGGCCGCGCGCAGCGGCTCAAGCGGCGCGTCTCGGCGCTGGCGACCGAGCTGAAGCTCGAGGAGCGCTGGCAGGTCGAGACCGCGGCCCTCCTGTCGCACCTCGGGGAGGTGTCGCTCCCGCACTCTCTCACCGACAAGATCGCTCATGGCACCGAGCTCGATGTGGATGAGGCGCAGCGCCTGCAGGAAACCACCCGCGCCGCGAACCGCCTGATCAATCACGTGCCGCGCCTCGAGGCGGTGAGCGCGATTCTCAATGCGCTCGCCGAGCCCGGATCCGGCCCTGATCCGAGGATCGTGGCCCGCCCGGACCCGACACACGTGGAGGTCCTGCGGCTCGCGATGGAGGCCGAGCGTCTCGAGACGCAGGGCCTGCGCGGCCAGGCCATTTTCGAGACCATGGAGGCCTCCGGCGACTATTCGCCAGCCCTGTTGTCGGCACTCAAAGCCACGCAGGTCGAGCAGAGTGAAGCGCTCACACGCATCGAGATCCCGCTCGCGGCACTCGCGGGCGGCATGATCCTCGATCAGGACGTGGTGACGAGCCGTCAGGTCCTCATCGCACCTCGGGGCTGCGAGGTGACGCCGAGCTTCCTCGAGCACCTGCGACACTTCGCGAAGCAGCTGCCGCCGAAGATCGCCGTCCTCCTGAGCGTATCCGCCGCTGAGGAAGAGGCATCGCCCGTGCGTGGTGCCGCCCTCGCCCAGACTTCGTGATGAGCCCTTTCGCCCGCAAAGCTGCGCGAGCCGCCTCCCGTCACTCCCAGGGCGCACGGCAAGGTCTCGAGCACGCAGTCATCGTCACCGCGCTGGTGCTCGCAAGCCTCGCGGGCTGGACCATTGCGGGCGCGAGCGGGCTACTCGCCGACGCCTCGCGGATCGCCATCTACGCGGTCGCGAATCTCGTGCTCGGCCTCGACTCGATCGACCTCATCCTGCGGATGTGGTTCCGGCGCCTGCACGGCGCGGCGGCCTGGGGTCCGTCGCTCGACCTCGAGTTGCCGGAGATGTCGCACGCCGAACGCCGCGTGAGTCTCCTGCCCTACGCGGTCGTCGCCTCAGTCCACAACGAGGCGGAGCACATCGACCGCTTCCTGAGCACACTCGAGCCGTTCAAGTCACGGGTCTGGCTGATAGACGACGCCTCGAGCGACACCACGCTGCTGCAGCTTCGTCGCGCCGGCTGGAACTGCATCGCGGGCGGCATCAACCGCAACAAGCCAGGCGCTCTCAAGGAGCTGCTCGCGCGCCTGCCCGCCGAAATTCACACGGTCGTGGTTCTCGACCCGGATGTTTACTGGGCCGTGCCCGTCAGATCGGCCGTCGCCATGCTCGAGGAGGTCGTGAGTGACCTGCAAAGAAGCGGCGCGGCGGCACTTACGCCGCGCGTCCGGGCCGCCCGCGGCGGCTGGCTCTCGGAGTGTCAGGCGCTCGAATACGAGCTTTCCTGCGGAATCGGGCGCAAGAGTCTGCGCGACCTCGCCTGCAATTCCGGCGTCTCGGTCTATCGACGCTCCGCGCTCGCGGACGCCCTCGCCCGCCACAGTCTCTCGATCTATGCCGAGGACTTCGAGAACTCGGTGCTGCTCCTCGCGGCAGGCGAGCGCATCTACTACGACGATCGCCTCACGATCGAGACGGTCCCCAAATCGAGCTGGCGGGGTCTCTTCTCGCAGCGCGTCGGCTGGTCGTTCGGCTGCGCCAAGGTCTTCGCCGAGCGCCTGCGCCTGCTCCAGGCGATAGCAAAGCGCAGCCCTCTCGGCGCCTACCAGTACCTGTGCTATCTCGGCATCAACGGCATCGTGCTTCTGCCGCTGAAGCTGGTCTCGATCGCGATTCTCGCCACGAGCTTCCTGCGCGCGCTGGACGATTTGCTGTTGCTTCACCTGGTCCCGGCGCACAGCTGGAACGAGCCGCTGCTGTTCGCGCTCTGGTATGTCAAGTCACTGCTCGTCCTCGCCTGCGCCTGTTGGGTGGCCATACCGCGCGGCGAGCGGGCGCGTCATTTTGTAACGCTGCCGTTCTACAGCTTCTATGCCCTCCTGCAGTACCTGCCGATCACGGTCGGCTATCTCAGCTTCCTGAGCTACAGGTGCCTCGGCGTTCGTCTCTATCAGGACCACTACGAGGGGGCCCCCCAAGGTTGAGTAAGTTGAGCCCGACCCACATCACGACACGACCTCCCCTCAGCCTGACGGTCGGGGCAGTGGTCGCCTGCGGTCTCGTCACCCTTGGTGCCGCGATCACCTCCCGCACCGTGCATCGGGACTCCCCGATGAACGGACACGCAAACGCCGAATTCGTGGTTACGAGCGGGCGCGACGCCGGCCCCGGGTCGCTGCGGGATGCAATCCTTGCCGCCGACCGGCTCTCGAGCCGCTGCCACATCGTCATCAAGGCGCCGCGCATCGTCATCGAGTCGGCGCTCCCGGCGCTGATCAATCCGCACGGCGTAGAGCTGGAAGCGGCGGCCGGCGCCGGCACGATCGATGCCGATCGCGAGCCGACAGGCTCGGCGATTGAGGTGAAGGGTACCGGGTCGATCCTGACGGGAATACACGTTCTTCACGCGCACGGCTACGGCATCCTGATCGACTCGTCCGCTGTCCAGCTGGTGTCGGTTACGGTGCAGGACTCGAAGGTCGGCATCATGCTGGGCGCGGGCGCCTTCGGGGCGATCATCCGCGCATCGCTCCTCGAGCATGACGAGACCGGAGTCATGGCCGAGCCCGGTATCCGCCAGGTCACGCTGGCAAGCGACATCTTCCGCCTCAATACCCGCGCCGGACTCTGGTTCGTCGGCGCCGCCGCGGGCCCCCGCGGCGCTTCGGCCGCCGCGCCCACGGATCCCCTGATTCGGGTGCTCGATACGGTCTTCGAGAAGAACGCCACTGGCGTCGTACTGGCGAACGAGGCGGGCCAGCTGCAGAAGGATCACTTCATCGACAACCATGCCGCTCTGACCGTCCTCGGCGGCGCCGCCAGGATCGATGACAGCGAGATCAGCGGCTCGGAGGCTGACGCGGTGTCGGTGATCTCCGGACGCTCCGTGGTCCTCGACGGCAATACGCTCGTGGACAACAAAGCCACCGCGCTCATGGTGCGTGACAGTGACGTCAGCATCGAGACGAACACATTCGCGCGTAACGGCGTGGGCATCGTTCTGATAGGCGGCCCCGGCAGTTTCACGCCCCTAGTCAAGGGCAATCGGATCACCGACAGCCGCGGCGACGGCATCATGCTCATCGGCGGCACCCTGCGACTGGAGGACAACCAGCTCCTCGAGAACCGGGGTGCGGCGCTGCGACCGCTCGATTTCGTTACGGGAACCACCAGGCTGAAGGCCGATGCGCGCAGCAGCGGCAACGTGTTTCATGCCAATGGTCTGGACGTTGCACCGACAGGCATTTACCGGCTGAAGGATGGCTCGTGACGCTGGAGTCAGAGAGCCACGCCGTGGAGGAGCTCCACCGCCACAAGGCCATGTTCGACAACACCTGGACACTCGCCACACTGTTGGCGACGGTCCTCGCGGTGGCGTGGTGGGAGCTCGGGCTGGCGCAATTCGCGGTCGGACCGGTCATCTGGGCACTGGCCGCGCTCGCGGCCATACAGTACCTCCTCAACGCCCAGGCACGCGGCGCCACATCCGCCGCGACTCTCCGGCGCCTCGCCCTTGCCTCGCAGCTCCTCGGCACCGCGCTCATCGCGGTGAGCTGGCATCTGTTCGGCGGCATCCAGCAGCCGCTCTATCCGCTCATCATCGTCCTGCCGCTGCTCACGGGCGCTCTGGTGCTGACCTTCTGGCAACAGCAGATCGCGATCGTCGCCATTTTGGTGGTCCTGGCGTCGGGCGTTCTTCTCTCCCCCGATACGAACTCCTTCATCCAGGAGCGCTACGGCATCGGCCTCGCGTCCGTTCAGCTGTTGCCGAGCTTCATACCCCGCAGTCGCGCGGTGTTCCCCGACATCAGCACTTCGCCGGCTTATGACTTGCTGCTCACCGCGATGGTGGCAGTCGTCTGCCTGGCGCTGAGCACGACGGCTCGCGCGCTCGTAACGCTATGCCGGCGGGATGCGGGGCAGGTCACG
This sequence comes from Steroidobacteraceae bacterium, assembly GCA_036273095.1. Lineage (GTDB taxonomy): Bacteria > Pseudomonadota > Gammaproteobacteria > Steroidobacterales > Steroidobacteraceae > 13-2-20CM-66-19. The sequence continues at coordinate 17,623 of DATAXF010000050.1, forward strand.
GCGCTGGAGGAGGAAGTGGAACGGCTCCGCCAGGCAACACGAGAGCTCGTCGCGCGAACTCCAGCCCCGGTGCTGATCGCCTCGAGCACCGGGCGTATCGTCCACGCGAGCGATCGTCTCATCGAGGCGTTCGGGCTCGAAGGCGCGGCGGAACCCTTTCTCCTCGATGCCATCGCCTTCAAGCATCCGCAGGTCGTGCGGCGCCTGATGATGGTCGGCGGCGAAGACATCCAGCCAGCCACGGTGCAAGGGCGAGAGCGCCTGCTGCGCGTGCGCGCCGAGGTGTTGCCGCGGACGTCGTCTCCGCTCACGCTGCTCACCATCGAGAGCGGCGATGACCTCTATCTGCGCGGCCAACTCGATGCGCTCGAGGAGCCGGTGTTCGCCATCGGCGCCGACGGCCGGCTCGCCTATCTCAATCGCTCCGCTGTCACCCTGTTCGGCTCCGAAGCGGACGGGGGACTCGCGACCACGGTTTTCGCCGCGCACCCGGCACACTGGTGGGAGATCGCGCCGCTCGCGAGCGCGCGGCGGCTTCTCGACTACCGCGAGCAGCGCTATTACGCCTCGATTCGACGAGTCCGGATCGCCGAGAGCGCCCAGGAGCTGTCCTTCGTGCAGCTCGCCGAGTCCAGGTCGGCCGCCTGATGCGCGCCAACTCGACCGGCTGGCCCTCCTTCGTGTTCGCGGCCATCGCCGCGATCGCGCTCACATCACTCCTGGTCAGGATGCGGTACGAGCTCGAATCCGTCCGCGAGACCGACCGCACTCGTACACTGCTGGAGTCAGCCGCCAACGAGCTCGCAAAGAAGCTGGAAACGGGCGAGCGGGCAACGCTGGTACCGACGGTGTGCGGACACCCACCGTGTGCCTGGCGCCCCTGGAGTCTCGATGCGTCCGGCTACCATGACGTCGGCCGCGGCGTACCACCGATCCCGGAAGCCGACCTGCGACAGGCCCTGGCGCCACACCTCGGCTCAGGCAACCACACTCTGCTGCTGGGGCCTTTCGCCACCGACGCAGCAACCAACGCTCTCGTGCTCGCAAGACGCGCGTCGCGTGCGGCAAACTCTCTGCAGTGGGTCGGCGCGTGGCGGCCGGTCAACGACATCGTCTCGAGTGCCCCCATCGCCGACATCATGCGCCGCGGGTATCGCCTGCAGCTCTACGATGCCACGCAAGGAACCGCGCTCTATCAGAGCGACGATGGTGAGCTGCGCGCCACCATCACGCTCGCCGTGCCTTTCGGCTCATCCTCGCTGCAACTGCGGGCCGCACCGCGAGGTCACGGTGCCGCACCCGCTCATATCCTGAGCTCTTCGCTCACGCTGCTGCTCGCTCTCGTGTTCTGGCTCTCGCACGAGCTGCGCCGCAACGCCGCTCTGCGGCGCTCCGCGGTCGAGCTCGCCGATGCCGAGGAGCGCCGCAGCGCCGTGACGGCGCAATACGGCAAGGCCCTGGAGAGCCTGGCGGCTGTGGAGTCGCGCCTGCAGCTCGTCACTCTCTACGATACCGTCACGGGCCTCCCGAACCGCAGTGCGCTCGTGCGCCGCATCGACACGGCGCTCGAGTCCATGCGTCAGTCACAGCAGCGCACCGTCGCCGTGATGGCGCTCGGCTTCGATCACTTGCCCGAGATCGCCCGCTCCTTTGGCGCCGAATTCAGCTCGCGCGTGCTCGTGATCGCCGCCGAGCGGCTGGAGTTCATCCTGCCGTCGAAGGATCTTCTCTTTCGCACGGGTGACTTCCAACTCGCGGTGGTGCTGCCCGACGCGGACGCCGCGCAGGCGGAGAAAATGGCCGAGCGGATCGCCGCCGAGGTCGAATCGCCGATTGCGCTCGGCAGTCACACCTTCCTGTTGCTGCCCAGGATCGGCATCGTCGAGACGGTCTCGGGCTACGACTACGCCGAAACACTCCTCGATCACGCGAACGCCGCCCTGGATGCCGTTCCGCGCGACAGTCCGCAGCAGTGGCGCCGGTTCGACGCCGCGACCTCCGCCGCGTCCGTCGGTCGGCTGCAGCTCGAGGCCGATCTCGAGCGCGCTCTGGAGGAGAATCAGTTCGTGCTCGAGTACGAGCCGTTCATCGCCGCAGCCAACCAGGAGGTGGCGGGCTTCGAGGCGCTGATCCGCTGGTATCACCCGACGGAGGGACGCATCTCTCCGGGCCGATTCCTGCCGATAGCGCTGCAATCGAGACTGTCCCATCGGCTGAACGCCTGGGTCATGCGCGAGGCCGCCCGCCAGGCCTCGGTCTGGCGTCGCGCCGGCTACCGCGACCTCTTCATCAATTTCAACCTGAACGCCGAGGCCTTCCTGCGGCCTCAGCTCGCGGACGAGGTGGCGGCGCTCCTCACCGAGTTTTCCCTGCCCGGGAGCCAACTCGTCATCGAGCTCACAGAGGCGACTCTCGTCCAGGATCTGGGCGGCACTGCGCGTACGCTGCAGCGCCTCGCCGAGCTCGGCGTGAACGCGTGGCTCGACGATTTCGGCACCGGCTACTCCTCCTTGAGTCACCTGCGTACGCTGCCTCTGAAGGGCGTGAAGATCGATCGCTCATTCATCGAGCGCATCGAGATCGAGTCGCGGGACTTCGGCTTCCTGAAGGCGCTGATCGATCTGGTGAGCTACCTCGGCATGCAATCGGTCGCCGAGGGTATCGAGACTTTTGCGCAATACGAGCTCGTCGCCCTCACCACCTGCGATCTCTATCAGGGACATCACTTCGCCCCCAGCATGCCGGCCGAGGCGGCCGAGCGTTGGATGAGCGACCGGGCCGTCCCCGAGAAGCGGGAAGCGATCGCATGAGACGAGGCGCGGCCGCATCGAGCGTCCTGGTCGCCGCTCAGCCGGCGCGGCCACAGTGGCTTCCTGCGGGGAAGACGGCCGCGGTCTGCCTGAGCATCGATGATGTTCACCCGGCAACTTCGCAAGATGCGTACGAGGCCGGCGGCGACCTCGCCGAAGGAGCCCTCGGAAGACTCGCACACCTGCAGAGGCGCCATCCTCACCTCAAAGCAACGCTCGCCGTCACACCGGACTGGCGGCTCAATTCCCTGGTACCCGACACCAGCCTGTTGCGTCGCATCGCCTGGATCGGACGGCGCGTCCACTGGACACGGCTGCGGGCCGCCGGCCACTTTCGTCTCGATCGCCATCCACGGCTCATCGCCTATCTCAACGGCCTCGAGCGCTGTGAAGTCGTCCTGCACGGCCTGTCGCACGCACACGCCGGTCCACACTGGGCCGTCGAATTCCAGGAGCAATCCGAGGAGGAGTGTGTGGCCATTCTGGAACGTGGGCTCGACATCTTTCACGCCGCCGGGATCCGCTTCGTCCGCGGCTTCATGCCTCCCGCATGGAATGCGCCGCCCGCGCTCATCGCCGCCCTGGGCCGGCTCGAGTTCGAGTTCCTGGCCTCCGCACGAGACTTGCGCACGCGTGTCACCACCGGCGCCGTGACCGCGATGAGCGGCCTCAAGGGTCTCTCGCTCATCCATCCCGAAGTGATCACGCCTCGCGGGATGGTGCACCTGAGCTGCAATTTCCAGGCGACCTCCTCCGTCGAGCGCGCCCTGCAGATCCTGCACCTCGGGGGCCTGCTGCATATCAAGGCTCATATCTTCAAGACCGGGGGCGGCCATCAGATGCTCGACGGTCTCGACGATCTCTACTGCAACTATCTCGACCTTCTCTTCACCCATCTGCACCAGCAGTTTGGTTCCCGGCTGTGGTGGGCACACCTATCGGAGGTCGCCGCGCGCCTGCGCGGCGCATCGTCGTGAGCGGCACAACGGTCCGTGTCGAGCTGAACCCGCCGTGGCTCGATCCCACGGGGCACGTCGAGCTGCTGAATCGGGGCTTCCCCGGCAAGTGGAGCCGTCCGACCTACGACTGGTATATCGCACGGCCCTTTCACGGTGTCGAGAGCGAAACGTTCGCTGTGACGGACGGTTATCGTGCCCTCTCGGTCGTCACGCTGTCTTACCGCCAGGTCTGCAGTGATACCAACTCCCCTGTGGACGTCGGTGTCATCGGCTCGACGGTAACGCTGCCCAACGAGCGAGGCCGAGGTCACTACGGACGTCTGCTGGAAGCGGTACGGGAGCGTGCGGCCACGAAGGGCTACGTGGCCATCATAGGCTTCGTGACACGTGATAACGTGAGCACCAAAGGACTCGTGCACCGCGGGGCCCTGGCGATTCCCAGTTTCTACATCGCTTCGGCTCCCGGCCGACGGCCTGCGAGCCCTGCCGCACGGGATGGCCTGGCGCATTGCGCTCCCGAGCGCCTGACCGCTGCCTTTGCGCATAGGGAATCGTCACACCCTCAGGGCATGCGCTTTCTCTATACCTGCTCCGGCGACTGGCGCCGGCAGTTCATCGATCGGCCCAGCGCGGTTCGCGCCCTGCGGCTCAGTCACGACTCGCTGGCGTTGGTCGAGCCGGTTCACGACACGGATCGGCTGCAGTGGCTCGCCTGTCCGCGCGAGAAGGTGACCGGGGCCATCGCGAGACTGGCCGCCGCGAGCGCGGCGGCAAGGCGCCAGTTCTTCCTGTACACGCTCGACCCGCTGATCGCCGCGGCCGCGAGGCGCATCGGACTCAGAATGCGGCCGGGCTATCTCATGTTATGGCCGACGGGCTACCGCCCCGAGGCCTGGAGCAGACTCGTCAATGCGTCCTGGAACGTACAGTCAGGCGATCGGCTGTAGGCGGACCCGCCGCAGCGCGAGCGCAGCGCTCGCGCTGCTGGCGCTGGGTTGCATGACGGCGGCCGCCGCAGTGCCGGGCTTCGTGCCCGACCGGCTCATGTTGAGCGTGAGCGGCTCGACACTCGAAAAAGCGAGCGGCGGCGGCTCGGGCTCGCTCACCTGGCTGCACTCTTTCAACCTGGACACGCTCGCCGGCGTCGGCGGCGAGTACGACACCATCGGTAACGCGCACTGGGAGCTTGCGAGCCTTTCCGCCGCCTTCAGTAACGGCCAGCAGGCGAACCGCTGGACCATTGCCGCCGACGGGCGCTTCGGCGGCGGAGACATCGGCACGCAGCGCTTCGATTATGACGTCGAGGCAGTGCGCTTCACGGATACCGTGGACGGGTTCATATCGCTGACTTTCGAATCGCGTCAATTCGATGTCTATACGACTCACGGCAACCTGCCGAAGGCCGGTTTGTCACTGTTCGTGGCCGGCCACTGGATACTCGGAGCCGCGTACGCGCACTCCAGCGGCGGCAATCTCGGTACGGTCTACACGAGCGCACGCCTGGATCACCTGGGTGCGCGGGTCAGGTGGTTTGTCGGTGGTGCCCAGGGCCACGTCGCCCCGCCCGTACTCAACATACAAACCGGTGCAACGGGAGCGGTCCCTCGATACTGGGACGGCTACGCGGGCGTCGCGAAGACGTTTACCGGCACACAATGGACTGTCACCGCCGACTACCTGGACCTCCTCGGCGGCACGCGCCGCATGACCCTGACGCTGACCTGCAGCCTGCAGTAGCGAACGAGCCTGCCGCCGCACACGGCATTATGTCGTGCGCGCCGGCGTTATGTCAGATCTCCATTGCTTTTATCGCTCGGCGTCGCAAAATGAGAACAGCTTGCTTGTGTCTGCCAGTTGGAAGGTTCGCTGTGGGGAGATCGTCATATGAACACCATGTCGAATTGTGTTCCGCTTTTGAGCACCATCGGGTTGCCGTCCGCCGCGCCTACCGCGACGAACGAAGTGTTGGCAGCCGATTGGCGCTCCATGCCCAAGGTACTATTCGTCGATGACGAGTGGGAGGTCGTCCAGGGCCTGCGGCGCGCATTCCTGCAGTATCCGTATCAGGTCGCGGCGACGACTTCGCCGGAACTCGCGCTGCAGATGTTCCGTGACGAGGCCTTCGATGTCATCGTCGCCGACGAGCTGATGCCGGGCATGCGCGGCTCGGAGCTCCTGAGCCGCATCGCCCGCGAGTTTCCCGCCACCCGGCGCATTCTTCTCACAGGGCACGCGACACCCGAAGCAGCCGCTCGGGCCGTCAACGAGGCCGGCGTCGTACGCCTGCTCCTGAAGCCCTGTCCGATGGAGAAGCTCCACGAGGCCATCGACACCGCCCTGCGCACCACACCGTTCGCATCCAGGCTGCGACGCAACCGCCGTCGCGCCTTCCTCGTCGACGGACAATCCGGCGGCCCCGCGGACACGACCTGGTACGCCAATGAGCTGGTCCTGCAGGCACAGCGCGTGGTGAGCCTCGATAAGGCGACCCCGGTCGGCTACGAGGTGTCGGTGCGCATCCAGGCGCAGGGCGGCAATGTTCACACCATCGGCAATTTCATCTCGAGCGGGCGGCGCCAGGTGCCATCCGTGTCCATCGACCGCTGGGTCTTCCGGCACGTCATGGAGTCCCTTCGCAGCCACGCCCGGGCCTTTGCGCTCCGCAACCTCACGGTATCGCTCAACGTCTCGCTCGGCTCGCTGGCGGATCCGGAGTTTACGCGCCTGCTGGCGCATGAGCTTCCGGCGGAAGGGCTGGCGGCGCACTTTGCAATCGAGCTGCGTGAATCAGCACTCGCGAAGAGCCTGAGTCAGGACAAGCAGCTCCTCAGCCGTCTCACCGAGATGACCGAGTCCGGCGTCTGCCGGCTGTGCGTCGACGGCGTGAGCGGTGCGCTATGGCAAAAGGCGCCGCTCAACACGCTACCCGTCTCGATAGCCAAGATCGACAGCCGGCACGGCTGCGATGTGCTCACGAACCGGCGCTCCGAAGCGGTCGTGCGCGCAGCCGTCGAATGGGGCAGTCGTAAGGATGCGCGGGTGGTCGCAACCGGCATCGACAGCATGGCGATCGCCGAGCGACTCCGGGCCCTCGGCGTGTGGTACGGACAGGGCAGCGCTTTCGGCGGCGTCGAGCCCCTGGTGTCGACACTGTCGAAGCTGTATTACTGAGGTTAGAACTTGAGGCCGACCTCGAGGCCCGCCATGCGCGGGGTGCCCAGTATGACGGAATCGACGCCCGCGACGGCGCCCAGTCCGAGACCTCCAACCTCATATTGCTTATTCAGCATATTCCTTACGTAGGCCGCCACGTGGACCGAGGTTCCGGCAATGTCATCCCACTCGGCGCTGGCGTTCAGCAGAGTGTAGCCGCCGATCCTGGTATTGGGGTCCAACGGGCCGATCCCGTCGGGAGGAACGTTCACGCTCCCGGCGAGATTCGAGAAGTAGAAGTAGCTCTGCGAGTAGATGTCCTGACGTACCGCCAGTTGGCCGAGCGAGTCCGGCAGATCATGGGAGACGCGTATATAGACCGAGCCGGCGTTTCTCGCTGCATCACCATAGGGTCCCAGGATGACCATGCGATTGTCGATGGCGCCGGTAATGGCGTCGACCTGCGTGAAGTGCGTGCTGCCATCGGTGTAGCGTGCGTCCGTGTAGCCGTAATCGAGCCCCGCCTGCAGCCAGGACCTCAGATCGATCAGTGCGTCCAGCTCGAAGCCGGCGACCTGAGTTTTGTCGGCGTTGACGGTGAAGGCGGCAAGGCCCGCATAGACGACGCGCTGCGCATCCCTGACCCCTTCGTCATACACGTCCGCGTTGATGCGAAGCGGCAACTTACCCAACCGTCCCGCATACTTCGTGCCGAGCTCGATGTCGCGTGCGATCTCCGGCCTGAATGAGTCGATATTCGTCGCGCCCGCGCTCGTCTGCACGACGCTGGTGCCATTGAAGCCGCCCGCCCGGAAGCCTCCGCGCTGCGTGATGTAGAGCAGGGTTTCCGGCGTCAGCTGATAATCGAGCCCCAAGGTCCAGCTCGGCTCGCGCTCACTGAGCGCCGGCGGCAATGGTATGCCCGCCAGCCGGTGCGCATCTTCGGGCTCGCTGCCATCATCCACATAGCGCAAGTTGATTCCTTCCCAGGTCTCCCGAAACCCCGCGGTAGCCCTGAGATTGTCGATGAGCTCGTAGGTGGCTTGTCCGAATAACGCCCGCGACTCCTCATCATTCTCGAAGTCGTAGCGAAAGCCTGCGGGGGCCTCGCATCCCTCGGGGTTCTGCGGGGTAACGGTAAATGCGATCGAGCCGCAGCCGACGTTCAGGAGTTCGTTCTGGCCCTCGTTGTCGCGGGCGTAGTAGCCACCGACGAGGTAGTCTAAGCGCTCGGCGAGTGCCTTGCCGGCGAGGTGCAACTCCTCCGAGTACTGTTCGGTCGAATACAGAACCCCCTCGGGAGCCGTCAGTAATCCGAACGGACTGCCATCGATGTCGAGGCGGTCACGCGAAACCACTTGATTGTAGCCGACGATGTTCTCGATGGAGAGACCCTCGTTCACCGCGTACGTGGTTTTGTTCACCGCCTCCTTCAGTTGCGCGTCGTGCCCATCGTCGCTGTGGTTCCAGACATCCCGGAAGGGTTGCGCGTTTTGCATGGCAATGAAGTTGAGGAGCCCGTCATAGGAGGCGAGCTTCGCCGGATAAGCGCCCCCGGTCGGCACTCCCGGCGGAAACAGCTCGGCGCCGGCACATTGGGGACTCGGTGGACAATTGACGTTGGCGCTCGAGATCCTGGGCGCGCCCGAGTTGCCGCCCTGCCTGCCGTACTGAACGGTGGTCGTGCTTTGCAGGGCATCGAGAGGAGTCAGCAACAGAGTGCCGCGGAAATTCCGCTCATCTATCGAGCCCTCGGCGACATTGAGATAGACATTGTGCTCGTAGCCGTCGCGATGCTCGTCCTCCGCGGCCAGGCGTACCGAAGCCCACCCGGCGAGTGGGATGGTGACCGCGCCTTCCACCTTCTGCTCGTTGAAATTCCCAACGGTATAGTCGATGTAACCTTCGAGCTGTCTTCCGGGTTGCGTGGTCGTGTACAGGACGGCGCCCCCGGTGGCATTGCGGCCGAACAGAGTCCCCTGAATACCCTTCAGCACCTGCACCGACTGCAGATCGAAGAATGTGGTGGCGCTCGTCCCTCCGGTCTGAAGCTCGTCGAAATACGTGACCACGGTGGGGGACGTGTAGGAGTAGGCGTCGAGCGCTTGCCCTCGGATCGAGAAGGCCAGCTGATTCGTCGATGTCGACGCCACGGTCAGCAGGCCAGGGACTGCCGTTTGTAACTCCTGCTCGTTCGTAACGCGCTGCTCCGTGAGCATCGAGGCCGATAGCACATCGACGGCCACGGGCACCCTTTCCAGATTTTCGTCCTGGCGTCGCGCGGTCACGACGACTACTTGAAGAGCGCCGGCCTGAGCATCCACCGTTGCGTTCGCTTCGGTTGCGGAGCACAGCGCTCCAGCCATGCTGAGCGTAAATGCTACCCCGCACGCAAAACACTTGAGCAATGGCAATTGCATGGCGGGTCGCTACGGCTGCGACGGACGTGTTACAAGCGTGAATGGCTCCGAGACCGCCTGGTAGTATACCCGCCGCATATTCAAATCCGCTATCATATGCCGCGGCGATTGACAAGTTTTCGGCCGCCCATATGGTCGTTTCGGCGAAAAAAGCGGCTTGGTGACAACGAGAATGCTCTCCATGGCGGAGGATTCCGAGTACGTATTGGAACCGCTTCGCGAGCAAGCGGACTTCACGCTCTATCGCGGCAGAGCGCGCCGCGATCAGATGCCGGTGCTGGCGGTGGCACTCGCCGCGGGGCGGCCGTCACCTCAGAATCTGCGGCGGCTCGATCACGAATACTCGTTGGCGACCGAGCTCGATGCGGCATGGGCTGCGCAGCCGCTCGCCCTGACCAGTCACCAGGGCCGCGCGGTCCTCATCCTCAAGGATCCGGGCGGCGGACCCCTGGATCGCATAGTCGAACAGCAGCAGGGAAAGCCGCTTGATCTGACTCGCTTCCTGTCCATGGCCATCGGCTTGGCGGCGGCTCTGAGGCAAGCCCACCGGCGGGGCCTCATCCATAAGGACGTCAAGCCTGCCAATGCACTCGTCGACGACGACGGTCGCGCATGGCTCACCGGTTTTGGCATCGCCTCCCGATTGCCGCGCGAACGCCAGGCGCCGGCGCCGCTCGAAAGTATCGGGGGCACCCTTGCCTATATGTCCCCGGAACAGACCGGGCGCATGAATCGATCGATGGATTCGCGCAGCGATCTCTATTCCTTGGGCGTCACCCTGTACCAAATGCTGACGGGCATACTCCCGTTTACCGCCGCCGACCCTTTGGAGTGGGTGCACTGTCACATCGCGCGTCAGCCGGTGGCGCCTGTCGATCGTCGCGAAGTCCCCGAGCCTGTGTCCGCCATCATCATGCGGCTCCTCGCCAAGAACGCGGAGGAGCGCTATCAGACCGCGGCGGGTCTGGAAGCCGATCTGCGGCGCTGCCTGTCGGAATGGCAAGCGCATGGTCGCATCGACCCGTTTCCTCTGGGTAAGGACGACGCGTCGGACCGACTGCTGATCCCCGAAAAGCTGTACGGGAGAGTACCCGAAGTCGCTGGGCTGCTCACCGCCTTCGACCGGGTGGTGGCGCAGGGAACGGCGGAGCTCGTACTGGTATCCGGCTATTCCGGCATCGGCAAGTCTTCGGTCGTGAACGAGTTGCACAAGGTACTGGTCCCGCCGCGCGGGCTGTTCGCAGCGGGCAAGTTCGACCAGGTCAAGCGGGACGTGCCCTACGCGACGTTGGCGCAGGCCTTCCAGACGCTGATACGCGACATCCTCGTGAAAAGCGAACCCGAGGTGGCCCAATGGAGGCGCGTCCTTCTGGAGGCGTTGGGATCGAATGGCCAACTGATGGTCAAACTCGTACCGGAGCTCGAATTCGTCATCGGCAAGCAGCCGCCGGTTTCAGAGCTCCCGCCGCTGGAGGCGCGCGGCCGTTTCCAGTTGGTGTTCCGACGACTCCTCGGCGCTTTCGCCCGCCCGGAACACCCGCTGGCCCTGTTCCTCGATGATCTCCAATGGCTGGACACGGCAACTCTGGAATTGCTGGAGTCCCTGATCATCGACCCGGACCTGCGCCACGTACTGCTGGTCGGCGCCTACCGCGATAACGAGGTCGGCTCGTCACATCCTCTGACGCGGACGCTGGCCGCGATCCGCACCGCCGGAGCGAGAGTGCACGAAATCGCGCTTGCGCCTCTCGGGCTCGATGATGTGGAGCGGCTCGTCGCCGAAGCCCTGCACTGCCATCCCGACTCCGCCGCTCCCCTGGCACTATTGGCCCACGAAAAGACCGGCGGCAATCCCTTCTTCACAATCCAGTTCCTCCTGGCGCTGACCGAGGAAGGGTTGTTGCGGTTCGACCGCAAAGCGGCGACATGGCTCTGGCAACTGGATCAGATCCGCGCCAAGGACTACTCCGGCAACGTCGTGGATCTCATGCTGGCGAAGCTGCGGCGCCTGCCGCACGCGACGCAGACCGCTCTGCAGCAGCTCGCCTGCCTGGGGAACGTGGCCGACATTGCGCTGCTGAGTCTGGGTCTCGGGCAGCCCGAGGAGCGTATCCACGCTCCGTTGTGGGAAGCGGTCCGATCCGGGTTGATCGTTCGCCTGGAGGGATCGTATTCCTTCCTCCACGACCGTATTCAGGAGGCGGCCTACGCACTCATCCCCGAGAGCGCGCGCGCCGAAGTACACCTTCGGATTGGTCGGACGCTGTTGGCGGGCCTGACGGCGGGCGACTTGGCCAACCATCTGTTCGACGTCGCCAACCAGATGAATCGGGGCGCCAGCCTGCTGACTGATCACGTCGAGAGAGTGCAGGTAGCCGGAATCGGACTGAGAGCGGGACGCCAGGCCAAAGCGTCCGCGGCATATACGTCGGCGCGCGATTATTTCGCGGCCGGCATCGCCTTACTCGACGAAAACGACTGGAGCGCCCGCTACGAGTTGACGTTCAGCCTGTGGCTTGAACGTGTGGAATGCGAGCTCCTCAGCGGCAATCCGCAGAAAGCCGGGCAACTGATCGAGCAGCTGTTACCGCTGGCGGCGTCGAAAGTCGATGCTGCCGCCGTCTACCATCTTAAGGTCCAGCTGCAGGTCATGACGTCCGACATCCAGCAGGCAGTGGTGACCGCGCTCACCTGTCTGCGCGGCTTTGGCATCGACTTGCCGGCGCATCCGACCGACGAGCAGGTGTGGGAGGAATACGAGGCGGTGTGGCATGCTCTCGATGGGCGCTCGATTGAAAGCCTGATCGATCTGCCCCTGGTGACCGATCCGGAGCTGCAGGCGGCCATGACGGCGCTCTCCGACCTTTTTGCCCCCGCCAAGCTGACCGGCTTCAATCTGGCGTGCCTGCAGATCTGCCGCCTGGTGAAAATCAGCCTGCGGCACGGGATGAGCGGCGCTTCCGCGTATGCGTGTGCCAGTTGGGTGTCTGGTCCCGGATGGTTCTTTCGCCGGTACGATGAGGCGTATCGGTTCGCCAGACTTGCATGCGACCTGATCGAGAAGCACGGCTTCATCGCCAGCCAGGCGAAGGTTTACGCGTCGACGGCCGCGGCCGCCATCTGGACGCAACCGATCACTACCGCGATCGAATTCAACCGCAAATCCATTCAAGCCGCCACTGAGATGGGGGATCTCGCATTCGCCTGTTTCCCCATGTCGGTATCCATCCCATACCGCCTCGTACGCAACGACTCACTCGACGTTTTGTGGCGCGATGCGGAAATGCAGCTCGACTTCGCCCGAAAAGTCCGATTCCTCGATATCGCAGACATCATCGTGAGTCAGCAGCGGTTTATCGCGACGATGCAGGGCCGCACCACGACCTTCTCCACCTTCAGCGACGACCGGTTCGGCGAGGCGGCGTTCGAGGCGCAGTTGACCGCGGGCCGGATGCCCATGCTGCCCGGGTCATATTGGATTCTCAAGCTACAGGCGCGGTTCCTGTCAGGCGACTTTGCCGAAGCGCTGGCGGCTGCCGACAAGGCGAGGCAGTTCCTCGAAGCTTTGGCCATCATGACCCAACTGCTCGATTATCACTATTACACCGCCCTGACGGTGTCGGCGCTCTACGAGGGCGCATCGGCCGATCAGCAGGCGGCATGGCGCGAGCTCCTGAGGTCATGCCGGGAACAACTGCATGACTGGGCGGAGAATAATCCGTCGACGTTCGCCGACAAACTCGCCCTGGTATCCGCGGAGATCGCCCGCATCGAAAAGCGGGATGCCGAAGCCTTGCGTCTCTACGAAGAGGCCATATCTTTTGCGCGCGAGCAGGGCTTCGTCCAAAACGAGGGATTGGCTCACGAGCTGGCGGCGCGGTATTGTCTGACGCAGCGTCTCGAAACGGCCGGTCACGCGCATCTTCTCTCCGCGCGCGAGTGTTACGATCGCTGGGGCGCCCACGGCAAGGTGCAGCAGCTCGACGGGCGGTACCCGTGGCTGCGCGAGGCAAGAGCTCCCGCCGCCTCGGCCACGCCCGCCTCATCGAACAGCCAGCTCGACATCGAGACGATAGTCAAAGCATCACAAGCACTCTCGAGCGAGATCGTCCTTCCTGAGCTGATCGAGAAGCTGTTACGAATCGCGGTGGAGAATGCCGGGGCCGAGCGCGCCCTGCTGATCCTCTTTCGGGGCGGCGCCCGAAACAGCGAGTCGCGGATCGAGGCGGAGGCCACCACTCGCCAGGGCAAGGTCGACGTTATCGTTCGACCGGCAGTCGTCACGCCCTCCGACCTGCCGCAATCCGTGCTGCATTACGTGGTCCGGACACAGGAGGTCGTGCTTCTCGATGATGCCTCGGCCGACAAAGTGTATTCGAAAGACGAATATGTGCGGCAGCACCGGTCCAGATCCGCTCTTTGTCTGCCAATCCTCCAGCAGCAGAAGCTGATCGGCGCGCTATATCTCGAAAACAACCTGACCCCGGGCGCATTCACGCCGAGCCGGGCCGCGGTGCTGCAGTTGCTGGCCTCGCAGGCGGCAATCTCGCTCGAGAATGCAACCCTTTATTCCGACCTGCAGCGCGAGGGACGGAATTTTCGCCACATCATCGATACCATTCCAGGATTCCTCTGCACGATGACGGCGCAGGGTCAGGTCGAATTCCTCAATCAGGGGATCCTGGACTATACGGGCTGGACCGCCGAGCAATTGGCCGATTGGCGCCCGCTGTTGCATCCGGACGAATGTGAGATGGTGACGACGCGGTGGATTCGCTCGGTGGAGACCGGCAGTCCGTACCATGTTGAACACCGTATTCTTGGCGCCGACGGCCTCTACCGCTGGTTCGTGGTCCGCGGCCTTCCCATACGGGACGCAGACGGCTCGATCGTCCGTTGGTATGTCCTGATTACGGATATCGACGAGCGCAGGAGAACGCACGAGAAGCTGCAGTACAGTGAGGCGTTTCTGGCCCAGGCTCAGAGAATCAGCCAAACCGGCAGTTTCGGCTGGCGCCTGGCCAGCGGCGAGATCTACTGGTCGGATGAAACCTACAATATCCTGGAATGCGAGCGGGCGGCCAAGCCTTCATTCGAGCTGGTGTTTCAGCGGGTGCATCCCGATGATCGGTCCATGGTTCAGCGAACCATCGACGATGCGACCAGGGACAGGAAGGATTTCGATATTGAGCATCGTCTGTTGATGCCGGATGGCAGAGTCAGGAACGTCCACGTCACGGGCCGGGCGGTGAAGACCGGCAACGTCGATTTTGTGGGCGCCGTTCGCGACATCACCGAGCGCACACAGGCGGAGGAGGCCTTGCGCCAGGCACAGGATGATCTCGCGCGCATCAACCGGATGACGACCATGGGAGAGCTGACGGCATCCCTGGCCCATGAGCTCAATCAGCCGATCAGCGGCGCCCTGATCAACGTCAATGTCTGCCTGCGAAACCTCGGGCGCGACAAGCTCGAGGTCGACGAATTGCGCGCCGCCATCACCAGACTGGCGCGGGATACGCAACGTGCCGCGGACATCATCGGCAGGATCCATTCGCAGTTCCGGCAGGACGCCCGCGATCTGGAGGCTGTCGATATAAACGAGATCACTCAACAGACCGTCGCCCTGCTGCGCGACGAAGCGCTACGACACAACATATCGGTGCGCACGGAGCTGGCGGCCGATCTGCCGCGAATCGCCGGAGATCGGGTGCAGCTGCAGCAGGTCGCCATGAACCTGATCGTAAACGGTATCGAAGCGATGAAAGAGGTTGCGGGGGCCCGGGAAATGGTCATCACGTCGCAGCGGGCCGAAAATGAGGAGATTCTCCTTTCGGTCAGCGATACCGGCATAGGCTTTCCGCCGCAACTGGCGAAGCGGATATTCGACCCGTTCTTCACGACCAAGCCACAGGGCACCGGCATGGGGCTTCGCATCTGCCGCTCGATCATCGAGTCTCATGGCGGGCGGTTGTGGGCAGTCGGCGCTCCAGGGCGCGGCGCGACTTTCCACATGAGCCTCCCTACCCGAGGGCACTCATGAAGCGGGAATGTCCCGCACGACTTCGGTCAGCTTGCCGGAGCTGATCTCGTAGAAGAAGCCATAGAGCTTGATGTGCTTCGGAACAGCCGGGCTCTCACGCAGCAACCTGACGTCGTAGTTGAGCGACTCCTCGAAATCCATGATGGCGACGCTGTTGCGATCGAAGAGCGGCGCGATATCGACATGATGATGATCATGGAACTCCTCGACCAGGAGCTCCGGCGTGAGGGTCGTCGTGCCGCAGAACGAGTGGTGCACCACGACGACGTTCTTGACGTTGAAAATATAGTCCATGGCCGCCACTGACTCCAGAGCGAAAGCGGCCCGTCCACCCGCATTGGTCTCGACGAACAGTGTTCGCGTGGATCCGATTCGAGCGCCATGCTTGTCGGTGATGATCTCCCCCGGGTAGACCTCGTCCCCGAAAAACGCGGCGACGGCCTGCGGGATTTCCGCCGCCCGAGGGTCGAAGCAGTGGATCACGAGCGTCTTCATCGGGATGGCCTGGTTCGCACCCTCGAAGGTGTCCATGTCGAACCCGGGTAATTTTCGATACTCGTAAGCGCTGAACCTGCCCATTGTCTTGCTCCGCTGGCCGGTCTCCGGCTCATGGCCCGTAGTTGGCCTTCAGCGCGACCCGCGCAATAGCAGGATTCAATCGGAGTAGGTCAAAACGACCACTACGGGCGCTGGTAGACCGTGGGGTCAGCGAGCGCGGCGGCCTCGAAGCCGGCGCGGCGCAGCCGGCAGGAGTCGCAGCGGCCGCAGGCCGCGCCGAGATCGTCCGCCTGGTAGCAGGAGACGGTCAGGGAATAGTCGACTCCGAGGCGCGTGCCTTCTCGAATGATGCGCTGCTTCGACCAGGAGATGAGCGGTGCCTGGACCCGACAGGGGTGACCTTCGACGCCCGCCTTGGTCGCGAGCGCCGCGAGGTGGCTGAAGGCATCGATGAAGGCCGGACGGCAGTCGGGGTAACCGCTGAAATCGACCGCATTGACGCCGACGAATATGTCCTCCGCGCCGAGCACCTCCGCCCAACCCAGCGCCAGCGAGAGCAGGATGGTGTTGCGTGCGGGGACGTATGTCACCGGAATGCCGGTGGTCGGCTGCTCCGGGACCGCGATGGAGGTGTCGGTCAGCGCGGAGCCGCCGATGCCGGCGAGATCGATGCGCATGATGCGATGCTCGCGCGCGCCCAAAGCGCCGGCAACGCGCATCGCCGCGTCGAGCTCCGCGGCGTGACGCTGACCGTAATCGACGGACAGTGCATAGCACTCGAAGCCCTGCTCGCGCGCGATGGCCAGTGTCGTGGCCGAGTCGAGGCCGCCGGAGACGAGGACGACAGCTCTATGGGACGACATTACTTTCCTTGGTTTACTTTCCTGGCACGTTGCCCCAGAGGTACTTGTGCAGCTGGATCTGGAAGCGCACCGGCAGCCGGTCCTCGAGGATCCAGTCGGCGAGCTGCCGGGCGGGAAGCTGCTCGTGGCTCGCGGAGAAGAGCACCGTGCAGCGGCCCTCCAGGCCGAGCTCGCGGAATTTGGCGCAGCTCCACTCGTAATCGCCGCGGTCGCAGATCACGAACTTCACCAGGTCGTGGGCACCGAGGCGCGCGAGCTCCTCGTAACGGTTGCGCGGCTCCTCGCCGGAGCCGGGAGTCTTGACGTCGACCACCCGCACCACGCGCTCATCGACTCCCTCGAGCGGCATGGCGCCGCTCGTCTCGAGCGAGACGCGGCAGCCGGCATCGCAGAGTTGAGTCAGAAGGTCGTGACAGCTCTTCTGCGCCAGCGGCTCGCCGCCCGTGACGCAGACGAAGCGGCCCCCGAGCTCCCTCACCCGCTGCACCACGGACTCCACCTCCCACCACTCGCCGCCATGGAAGGCGTACGCCGTATCACAGTACTGACACCGCAGCGGACATCCGGTGAGACGGACGAACACGGTTGGGATCCCCGCCGTGTCAGCCTCGCCCTGCAGGGAATAGAAGATCTCGGTGATCTTGAGCCGCGCCACCTGCATCCATCAATGCGATGACAGCTGCTTCAGCCGCGCTTGCGCGCGCGAGGCGGCATCCGTGCCGGAGTACTGGCTGACGACCTGGCGCAGGGTCGCGCGGCCCTTCGCTGTCTTACCCTGCGCAAGCTGAGTATTGCCAAGGTCGAGCATGGCATCGGCTGCCTTGCCCGAGCTCGGCCATTTGTCGAGCACGACCTGGAAATCGGTCCCGGCCGCCGCGAAGTCCTGGTTCACGTAATGCGCCTCTCCCAGCCAGTACTGCGCATTGGGCGCAAGCGGGCTGGAGGGGTACTGCTTGAGAAAGCCCTGGAAACCGCTGATGGCCACCGAATAGCTGCCGGCCTTCAGAGCATCGAACGCCTGACTGTAGATCGACTGCTCCGTGGACGAGGCCCCTTGCGTACCGCCGTCGGCCGCGCCGCCCGCAGCAGCCGTGGAGCCGCCGGTGGAATCCCCGCCGGCGGACCCTCCGTGCTCGAGCGCCCCGACCCTCTTGTCGAGATCCGCATAGAGGTCGTGCTGCTGCTTTTTCAGCTCCTGGTTGCTGTTCTGCAGCTCCTCGACCTGTCCGCGAAGGTCCCGCACCTCGCCCTGCAGCGTATCGACCTGAGTCGCGAGCTGCACCAGGCTCTGGTTGGATACGACCCGTTCCACCTTCGAGATCCGCGCATCGAGGTCGTTCATCCTGATCTGCACCGGGTCCTGATCAGGGGGAACCGAGGCGCAGCCGGCGGCGAGCACCGTGATGAGCGCGAGGGGGATGATCGGGCGCATGGCGGACTCCTTGTGTGACTGGGTGCCGAAGGCAATCTTACTGCGGCGGCGGCGCCGGCTGCCCGTTCGCCGCCAGGTACACGATGTCCACGCGCCGGTTCTTCTGCCAGGCGTCTTCGCTGTGCGCCGGATCGACCGGGTGCTCGGCGCCATAGCTCACCACCGTGATCTGTGTGGCGGAGGCGCCCTGCAGCAGCAGCGCCTGGCGGACCGCCTGCGCGCGCCGCATCCCGAGTCCGATGTTGTATTCCGGTGAGCCGCGCTCATCGGTATTGCCCTCGAGGCGCACACGGGCGTCCGTGTGGTCGGAGAGGTACTTCGCGTGGGCCGAGACGATGTCCGTGCCATCGCCCGAGATCACGGCGCTATCGAAGTCGAAGTAGATCGTGCGCTTGGCGAGCATGCCCGCCTGCGGGCCGGAAATCGAGCTCTGGTTGCCGAAAGGACCACCACCGTTGGCGTTGGCACCGCTCGCACCCGCCGAATTGGCACCGGCGCCATTTTCAGAGGACGACTGCTGCTGCTCGGCCGATGGTTTCGGCTTGTGGCTCGCGCAGGCGGTGAGCCCGAGACACCCGGCCAGCAACATCAAGACGGCAATTCGACGATACATAGACCCTTCTCCAGGTTCGCCGCCAGGCGGCAGCTCTTGTTGGACGTTCGGACTTGACTACTGAACCGCTACTGAATGAACGGACCCCACGCCGGATCGCGCACCTCGCCCTGAGTCGGCTTCAGGGAAAGGCCCGTGAGCCCGTCGACGGAGATCGTCGCCAGAATGCCCGCCGCCGCCTGGCCGGGCCGGGCGGCGTACATGATGCTGGCGCCGTTCGGCGCGAAGCTCGGCGACTGGTCCAGCCGGCCGGGCGTCAGCATGCGGAATTCGCCGGTCGTGAGGTTCTGCACGGCAATGCGGTAGCTGCCGCTGTCGTCACGCGTAACCATCGCCAGCAGCTTCCCGTCGGCGGACACATGCGGACCGGCGTTGTACTCGTCGGTGAACGTGATGCGCTCCGGGATACTGCCAGGGGTCGCCGCGCAACGGTAGATCTGCGGCTCTCCCGCCCGATCCGAGGTGAAGTAGAGGTACCGCCCGTCAGGCGACCAGGTCGCCTCAGTGTTGATGGACGGCGAATCGGTGACACGCGTCAGGTGCTGGTTGCTCAGATCCAGGACGTAGATCTGCGGGTGGCCGCTGTCGCCGCTAAGGGTGAGCGCGAGCTTCTTGCCGTCAGGCGACCACGCCGGCGCCCCGTTGATACCGGCGCGCATGGAAACGCGGGACCGCTGACCCGTCAGCACGCGCTGCACGTACACGGCTGAGAGGTGATTCTCGAACGACACATATGAGAGCCACTGACCATCCGGAGACCATGCCGGCGACATGAGGGGAAAGCGCGACTCGAGGATCAGATGCTGATTGTAGCCGTCGGCGTCGGCGACCACCAATTGGAAGCGCTCAGCGCCGCCCTGCCCTGCTATTGCGACGTAAGCGATGCGTGTCGCGAAGGCCCCGCGGATGCCGGTGATGGCCTGGTAGATGACATCGCTCACCCGGTGCGCGGCATTGCGCAGCGCCGAGGCGGTGCCGACGAACCGCTGGCGCGCAATGCTCTGCCCGGTCAGCGCATTCAGCAGGTTGAAATCCACCGCGAGCTGCCCACCCGCGACCGGCTCCACCTGTCCGACGACCACGTAGTC
This sequence comes from Steroidobacteraceae bacterium, assembly GCA_036273095.1. Lineage (GTDB taxonomy): Bacteria > Pseudomonadota > Gammaproteobacteria > Steroidobacterales > Steroidobacteraceae > 13-2-20CM-66-19. The sequence goes on from DATAXF010000050.1 coordinate 37,502, forward strand.
ACTGCCCGCTGCTTTCCAGTCCGCGAACTTCACGTCAGCGGCGGTGGTAGGCGTCCCCGGCATCTTGTTTCTCGGCAATTCCGTGAAGCGGCCGCTGCCGACGAGGTCGTGTTGGACGACAGCAGCAACGTCGGTGCCATTGTTGGGCGCCTCGGCGAAGGGCACGATCGCGATTGGCACGGGGTTGCTCACCCCGGAGGTGATCTGGATCTGCAGTTGCGCTCGTGCGGCGGTGGGCGCGAGGCACGCGCCCATCAGCACCACCAGGGAAATCCGCAGCAGGGAGGCCATTCTCGGTGTGGGTTTCATGGGTCTCGCGGTCAGTTGGTGGGCTGGAAGGTGATGATCAGCTGGCTCGGGAACGCAATGCCGTCGGGCGGCGCCGGCAAGGGCGAGGCGTTGTACACCGCGGTCTGAATGGACTGACGAACGGCGTCATCGCCATTGCACTCACCGATACTCACCGATGTTACCGAGCCGCCCTGCACCAGTCCTACATTGAGCACGCACTTGAGGCCCCGCTGGGCGGTGGGCGGCCTGATCCATGCATTCTGGATACGGGAGGTGATCTCGCTCGTCCAGCTCGCCAGCGCACCGCTTGCCGCCGTCGCACGCTCGTCCTCCTGCAGGCTCTGGTTCAGGTCGGCCACGCGGGCCGCACGCTCCGCCGCTGCCTGCTGGGCGGCGAGCTTCTTCTCGTCAGCAAGTTTGCGCTCCTCTGCCAGTTTCTTCTTGGCCGCAAGCTTGGCCGCCGCCTTCTGGGCTGCTGCGAGCTTCTTGGCCTGCGCGGCAGCCTGGGCGGCAGCCTGCTCTTCCTCGGCCTTTTGGGCCTCCTCGGCCTGCTCCGCCGCCGCGGCTTCCGCCGCCTTGCGCTGCGCCTCCCGCGCCTGCAGCCGCTGCTGGGCCAGCGCCTCGTGCTCGGCCTCCTCCTTGGCCGCCTGCTGTCGCATGGCGACCTCGTCCGGGGTGGGCGGCGGGGGTCCCTCGACTGGAGCCGGCGGAGGTTGCTGCGGCTGAGCTTGCGGTGGCGCCTTTTTCTGCGGTGACGGCGTGGGCGCGACCCCAACGCCCTTCAGCGTTCGGGCATCCACCACCGTTGCATCGATGGGCGGGGTCGGCGCCGGCGCCGGCTCTCGAAAATGCCACCAGCCGAGCGCCAGCAGCACGATCAGGCTGCCGTGCAGCAGCACTGACATGCCAATAGACAGCCAGCGGTCGCGTACGGACTCGGCCATCGCGGGGCGGTCAGCTGCCCGGCCGCGGCGGCGGGTCAGTGGCCATTCCGACCTTGCTCGCGCCTGCCTGCTGCAGGGTAACCATGGCCTGCATGACGACGCCGTAAGAGACCGACTTGTCCGCCTTGACCACTACGGCCCTGTCCGGGTCCTGTTTCAGAGCCGCCGTCACCTGCTGCAGGATGGCATCGGAATCCAGAGCCGAGTGCGGGTCGGGCGCTATGTTGAGAAACAGTTGGCCCTGGGCATCCACCGAAAGCACCAGCGGATTATTGGCGCTTTTCGGTGGCAGGGGTTGTGCATGGGCCTTCGGCAGGTTGACCTTCACACCCTGCTGCAGAAGCGGCGCCGTGATCATGAAGATGATCAGGAGCACGAGCATCACGTCGATATATGGGACGACGTTGATCTCGCCCATCAGCCGCCGGCCGCGGGAGACTTTCGCCATGCGGGCCTCCTACCGGGCTCCGGCAGTGCCCGGCAGCACAGATGGCGCCGCGACGCTGCCCCCGGCGGTCGACACGTGAGCCCCTGGCGCGGCCGTGCCGCGGGTCGCGTGCCGCTGCAGGATGGTGGAAAACTCTTCCATGAAGGCATCGAAACGCACTTCCAGCCGGCCCACCTGGTCGGCGAAGCGGTTGTAGGCCACGACTGCCGGGATGGCGGCGAAAAGGCCGATCGCCGTGGTCACCAGCGCCTCCGAAATGCCCGGCGCCACCGAGGCGAGCGTCGCCTGTTGGACGTCGCCGAGCCCGGTGAACGCCGTCATGATGCCCCACACCGTACCGAAGAGACCGACATAGGGGCTGGTGGAGCCCACCGTGGCCAGGGTCGCGAGACTGTGCTCCAGCCGGTCGATCTCCTTCAGCTGCGCCACGCGCATGGCGCGTCGCGCGCCCTCGAGGAGCTGCTCGGGCGGAATCGACCCCTGTTGGCGCTGGCGCGCGAACTCGCGAAAGCCGAACTCGAAGATGCTCGCCATGCCGGTCGCGCCGCCGTGCGACTCGATCGCGCGATAGAGCTGCGCCAGATCACCGCCCGACCAGAAGTTGTTCTCGAACTGATCGGCCTCGCGTATCGCACGTCCTACGAGCAGGCGCTTCTTGAAGATGATGGCCCAGGAGATGAGCGAGGCGAGGAGCAACAGCCCCACCACGATCTGCACGGGGATGCTGGCTTCGACCACCAGGCGAATGATGGAGAGTTGTCCGTTCATGCGGTGTCAGGCAGTGAGATCAACACATTCGTCAGGGACTCGGGCAGCCTTCTCGGCTTCAGCGTGTGCGCATCGACACAGGCGACCAGCACTTCCGCGGTGAGGATCGGCGGTCCCTCCTCGGGACCGCGGCCCAGGAAGACCGCCTGCTCGAATCGGATCGTAGCCGCCCGATCGGCGTGCGCCTCGCAGGTAATGGCGAGCTCGTCGTCCAGCCGCGCCGGGCGGCGGTACTCGACGCTGAGATTGACCACCGCGAACACTATGCCGGGCTCCCGGGCGAGGGCCTGTTGCGAGTAGCCGAGCGACCTCAGCCATTCCGTGCGGGCCCGCTCCAGGAAGCGCAGGTAGTTCGCATAATAAACGATGCCGCCCCCATCGGTATCCTCCCAGTATACACGGGCCGGCCACCAGAAAACGCTCACCGCTCGTCCTCGAACAGCGACAGCGGGGCCGCGGCGCGTTCGGGGGTCTTCAAACCGAAATGCAGGTACGAGGCGCGAGTCACCATGCGCCCGCGCGCGGTGCGGATCAGGAACCCCTGTTGGATGAGGAAGGGCTCGATCACGTCCTCGAGCGTGCCGCGCTCCTCGCCGATGGCCGCCGCTATGCTGTCGATGCCCACAGGTCCGCCGTCGAACTTCTCGATGATGGTGAGGAGGAGCTTGCGATCCAGGGTGTCAAAGCCCTGAGGGTCCACCTCCAGCAGGTCGAGAGCGGCCTCCGCGACCGCCTCCGTGATGCGTCCGTCGGCCTTCACCTGGGCGAAATCGCGCACCCGGCGCAGCAGCCTGTTTGCGATCCGTGGCGTGCCGCGGGAGCGCTGCGCGATCCGGCGCGTCCCCTCTCCTTCCACCGGCACGCCGAGGATGCCCGCGGAGCGACGCACGATGCGCTCGAGATCCTCCGCGCCGTAGAACTCGAGGCGCTGCACGATGCCGAAGCGGTCGCGCAGCGGCGAGGTCAGAAGCCCGGCGCGGGTCGTGGCGCCGACCAGGGTAAAGGGCGGCAGGTTCAGCTTGATCGAGCGCGCCGCCGGTCCCTCGCCGATCATGATGTCGAGCTGAAAATCCTCCATCGCGGGATACAGCACCTCCTCGACGATGGGCGAGAGGCGGTGGATCTCATCGACGAAGAGCACATCGCGCGGCTGCAGGTTGGTGAGGATCGCGGCGAGATCGCCGGGACGCTCGAGCACCGGCCCCGAGGTCTGGCGCAGGCTGACCCCGAGCTCCGCGGCGATGATGTTGGCGAGTGTGGTCTTCCCGAGCCCCGGCGGCCCGAAGATGAGGACGTGGTCGAGCGCCTCGGCGCGCTGGCGCGCGGCGCTGATGAAGATGTCGAGCTGCGCCTTCACTTGCGGCTGCCCGACGTAGTCGGCGAGGCGCCGCGGCCGGATGGCCTTGTCCAGCGCTTCGTCTTCGCGCGTGGCCTCGGTGCCGATCGTTCTTTCAGCTTGTTGCAAAGTCGGTCTACTCCGGCGCCGCGCCCTTGAGGGCGCGGCGGATGAGCTCTTCGGTGGAATGTGTACCCGGACCCACCGCCTTGAGCAAGCGGGTAGCCTCGACCGGTTTGTAACCAAGAGCAACCAGGGCGCCGAAGGCCTCAGCCTCGGGACTGGCTCCCGCCGGCACGGCGCTCGTCCCGCCGCCACCGCCCGCCTCCAGGCGGTCGCGCATCTCCACCACCAGGCGCTCGGCGGTCTTGCGGCCGATGCCGGGCACCTTGATGAGCGTGGCCACATCCTCGCTCTGCACGCAGAGCGCGAACGCTTCGACACTGATACCCGAAAGCAGCGCCAACGCGATCTTGGGACCGACACCGGAGACTTTGATCAGGCTGCGAAAGAGGCGCCGCTCATCCTCGGTGCCGAACCCATAGAGCACGTGAGCGTCCTCACGGACCACCAGATGCGTGAGCAGCCGCACTTCCTCCCCGACGGCCGGCAGGTGAAAGAAGGTCGACATCGGCGTCTCGAGCTCGTAGCCGAGCCCGCCGGCTTCCACCAACAGCTGCGGCGGGGTCTTCGAGACGATGCGCCCGCGGACCGATCCGATCATCGCGAGGGCTGCGCCGCCGCGCCGATCGCGCCGGGCTCCGATTGCGCCACTAGCTCGTACAGACGCAGCGAGTGGGCGTGACAGACAGCGACGGCGAGCGCGTCCGCGGCATCGGGCGAAATGCGTCCCTGCAGGCCGAGAAGGGTGCGAATCATATGAGCCACTTGCGCCTTCTCCGCCGCCCCCGAACCCACCAGGGCGAGCTTGATGGCCCGCGGCGCGTATTCGAACACCGGCAGGCCCTTCGGCACCGCGCACAGCGCCGCCCCCCGGGCCTGACCGAGCTTGAGCGCGCTGTCGACATTTCTGTTGACGAACACCCGCTCGATGGCCACTTCTCCTGGGACGTGCGTCGCGATGAGTTCCCGCAGGCTCTCGAAGATGACCCGTAGGCGCTCCGACAGAGACTCTCCCGTCGCGGTCACCGTCACGCACCCATGCGCAACATGCACCCAGTCCGCGCCGCGGCGCTCAATGACACCGTACCCCGTCCGCCGCGACCCCGGATCGATGCCGAGGATGCGAAGGCCCGCGGCACGGGCGGGCAGCGTGCGGGCGGCGCCCGGGTCAAAAGCGCGCCAGGACCTCGTCCGATATCTCGACATTCGAATACACGTTCCTCACATCATCCCGCTCTTCGAGCGACTCGAGCAGGTGCACCATCCGCTCCGCGGGCTCTCCGGTGAGCAGCGTCGTCAGCGAAGCGCGCTCGGTCACCGCTGAGGCGGCCGGGACGAAACCGCGGTCGGTGAGGATCGCACGCACCGTCTCGAACTCCATCGGATCCGCCAGCACCTCGATCGAGCGATCGGAGTTGGCAACCACATCCTCGGCGCCGGCCTCCAGCGCCGCGTGCATCAGGCGCTCCTCGTCCGTACCCGGGGGGTAAGTCATCAGGCCAACGTGATTGAAGAGATAGCTCACCGAGCCTTCGGCTCCCAGGTGGCCGCCGTGGTCGTTGAAGGCCTGGCGCAGGGCCGCCCGGGTGCGGTTGTGGTCGTCGGTGACGCACTCGATCAGCACGGCGGCCCCGCCCGGGCCATAGCCCTCAAAGCGGATCGGCACCGGGCCGTTGGCGTGGACCGCGCCATTAGCGCCGCGATCGGTACGGCCATGGGCCCCACCCAGCCCCCCGCCCGCGGGGGCCGCTCGCGCGGCACGCCCGACGAAGTGCTGAATGTTCGCCCACTTGGTGTGACTGGCCATAAAGTATTAGCGGCGCCAATCATAGCCGTAAAAGGGGCGGTTCAGGCAGCAATGGAGACCCGGCAACTTTGCCCACCCGAGCTGATCGAATCGATCGCCGCCGCCCGGCGTGGTATCGAGGAGCTGAGCGCGCCCGCTGCCGACGCACTGGCGACGGCAGCCGAGGCGGCCGAGCTGCTCGGGGCGCTGACGTCCGACGCCGACCTCGCCAAAGCCCTGCTGGTGAAGGCCGCCATCGGACGCTCCGGTCGGGAGGGGTTGGATCCCCGCCGCGCGGCCGACAGCCTTGCCTCCGCGGCCGGACGGTCCGCCGCCGACACGGCGGTCGCGCTTTTCAAGCTCGGCGATCTCGGACTGCCACGCAACTGGGCCCCCACCCAGGGACTCGACGCCCGTCAGGCGGAAACGCTGCGCAAGATGCTGCTTGCAGTGGTGAGCGATCCACGGCTCATCCTCGCTCGCCTCGCGGAGCACCTGGTGGACATGCGCCACGCCCGGGAGCTGCCGGGGGATACCGCCGGGCTGGCGGAGCGGGAGCGGCGGGCGATCGAGGCGCGGGCGGTGTTCGCGCCGCTCGCCAGCCGTCTGGGGGTGTGGCAGCTCAAATGGGAGCTCGAGGACCTGGCGTTCCGCTATCTCGAGCCGGAGGAGTACCGGCGGATCGCGAGCGCCCTCAACGAGCGGCGCGCCGACCGCGAGCGCTACATCGACGAGCTCTGCGAGCATCTGCGCGCTGAGCTGCGAACGGCCGGCGTCGAGGCTGACGTCTACGGCCGGCCGAAGCACATGTACAGCATCCATCGCAAGATGCAGCGCAAGCAACTGGCGTTCGAGCAACTCTTCGACGTCAGGGCCGTGCGCATCATCGTCGCGACCCTCCGCGACTGTTATGCCGCGCTGGGGGTGGTCCACGGGCTGTGGACCTACATCCCGGGGGAGTTCGATGACTACATCGCCACGCCCAAAGGCAACTTCTACCGCTCCATCCACACCGCGGTCATCGGGCCACAGGGCAAGAGCGTCGAGGTGCAGATCCGCACCAGCGAAATGCACGAGCACGCCGAGCTCGGCGTCGCCGCACACTGGACCTACAAGGAAGGCGCGCCGACGGATGCCGAGTATCAGCGCAAGATCGAGTGGGTGCGGCGGCTTCTCGAGCCGCAGGCGCCCGGGGAGAACCGCGCCGAGGCGACCGCGGAGACCGACCGGGAGTTCCTCGAGCAGGTGACCTCGGAGCTCTTCGAGGACCGTGTCTATGCGCTGACGCCGAAGGGCGAGGTGGTCGATCTGCCGCGCGGCGCGACACCGCTCGACTTCGCCTACAACGTTCATACCTCACTCGGCCATCGCTGCCGCGGAGCCAAGGTCAACGGACGGATCGTGCCGCTGACCTACGCGCTCTCGAACGGCGAGATCGTCGACATCATCACCGGCAAGCAGGATGCGCCGAGCCGTGACTGGCTGGTGCCCGAGCAGGGTTTTCTGGCCTCGCCCCGCAACCGCGCGAAGGTGCGCGCGTGGTTTCGCAAGCGCGACGGAGCCACAAGCGATGGCGAGGAGCAACCCTCCGCTGACGACGAAGCCAGCGTCCACCCGGAGCCGCCTCCCCTACCAGCCCCGCGACCCGCACGGCCGAGGAGCGGGCGCGGCAGCTCGCCCGTGGACATCGAGGGTGTCGGCAATCTGCCGATCACCCTGGCTCACTGCTGCGGGCCGTTGCCGCCGCAAGCGATCACGGGCTACGTGACCGTGGGACGTGGCGTCACCATCCATCGCAGCAATTGCCCGAGCCTCGCGCGCATGCGCACGGTCAAACCAGAGCGCGTGCTGCAGGTCGATTGGAGTTCGGGTGATGCCGCCGGGCTGACCGCGGAGATCGCCGTCACCGCATACGATCGCCGGGGATTGGTCCGCGACCTGACGGACGTGCTTGCCGTGGAGCGGCTGAGCATCGAGTCGATGTCGACCGTGACCGACCAGGGCGCCGGCACGGCGTACGTGCGACTGACGGTACCGGTGAACAACCTGGAGCAGCTGTCGCGAGTGCTGCACCGCCTGGGCGCCGTACCCAACGTGATCCAGGCGCGCCGGGCTCGTTGACCTAGCGATTGATGGAGTCGATGGCCCGTTTGTCGGCGTTGAGGGCGGCCTCGTGCACGGCCTCCGACAGAGTCGGATGTGCGTGGATGGTGCGCTGCAGGTCCTCGGTGCTCGCCGAATATTCCATCGCCAACACCGCCTCGGCGATCAGCTCACCGGCAAGCGGCCCGATGATGTGCACGCCCAGGATTTCGTCATCATCCTGCGCCGCCACGATCTTGGCGAAGCCCTGTGCCTGCTCCATTGCCCGTGCCCGGCCGCTGGCAAGGAAAGGGAACATACCGACCTTGTAGGGACGGCCGCTCGCCTTCACCTGCTCCTCGGTTTGGCCGACCCATGCGATCTCGGGTGCGGTGTAGATGACTGACGGAACCGTCTTGTAGTTGACCTCACCGAAGCGTCCCGCGATGAGGTCGGCCACCATCACGCCCTCTTCCTTGCCCTTGTGGGCCAGCATCGGGCCGCGCACACAATCGCCCACCGCCCAGACACCGTCGGCGCCGGTACGGCATTGATGGTCAACTTTGATGAAGCCGCGCTCGTCGAGCTCGACTCCGGTGCCGGCGGCAAGGAGATCTCGCGTGTAGGGTCTACGGCCGATCGCAACGATCAGCCTGTCGACGGTGAGTGTCTGCTCACCCTTGGAGTCGGTGTAGGCGACCTCGACGGCGCCCGCGGTGAGGCGCGCTCCGGTCACCTTCGCCCCGAGGCGGATATCGATCCCGAGCTTCTTGAAATGCCGCGCGGCCTCCTTGGCGAGCTGCTGGTCGGCAATCGCCAGGAAATCCGGCAGCGCCTCGAGCATCGTGACTTCGCTTCCGAGGCGGCGCCAGACGCTGCCCAACTCCAGGCCGATGACGCCGGCACCGATGACGCAGAGCCGCTTGGGCACCGCATCGAAGTCGAGCGCACCCCACGAGTCGACGATGTGCGGCGCCTGGAAGGGAGCCGATTTGAGCTCGATCGGCGCCGAGCCCGAGGCGAGGACCACTTGCTTCGCGGTCAGCTCCCGGCGCGTGCCGTCGGGCGCGGTGAACTCCACCCGCTTGCCGGGCAGCAGCCGGCCGTGTCCCTGCAGCGGCGTGACACCACTGCCCTTGAAGAGCGCGAGGATGCCCTGGGTCATCGTCTTGACGATGCCGCCCTTGCGCTTCTGCATCTGGGCGACATCGATGCTGACCCCGCTCGTGCGGATGCCGTGCGCCGCGAACTCCTCCTGGGCCCGGTGATACAGCTCGGTCGACTCGAGCAGCGCCTTGGAGGGAATGCAGCCGGCGTTGAGACAAGTGCCGCCGAAGGCGAGCGTCCCGTCGCGGTTCTTCCACTCGTCGATGCAGGCGACGCTCAGCTTGTTCTGGCCGGCGCGGATCGCGGCCGGGTAGCCGGCCGGACCGCCGCCGATGACGACGACGTCGAAGGAATCTGCCATGGTTAAATCCCCAACAGCATGCGGCCGGGATCCTCGAGGCAATCCTTGACCGTCACGAGGAACTGCACGGCCTCACGGCCATCGATGATGCGGTGATCGTAGGTGATGGCGATGTACATCATGGGCCGGATGGCGATCTGGCCGGCGACCACCATCGGCCGCTCCTGGATCTTGTGCATGCC
>DATAXF010000051.1:0-22411 GCA_036273095.1 Steroidobacteraceae bacterium
CGGCTCACGGGGTACTTAGATGCGCCAGCCCGGCAAAAGGTCGCAAGCCATATGCTTCCGCCCCCCTCCCCCCTATACTTGCGCCCTCGTGCCCGAGTGGCGGAATTGGTAGACGCAGCGGACTCAGACCATCCAAGTTGAGCCCCCGGGGAGAAATCCCCTGGGTGAAGCCCGTCAAAGTCGGTAGAGGCCCTGAAGCGTGGCGCTTCGAGCTAATGCCGAGCCAAGCCCCGAAGATTCCGGGGAAGGTGTAGAGAGCAGACGGCGGGCACCTAAGGCCGCAAGGCTACGGTGAAGGCGTGCTCCAGCCCACGAACCCCGCGGTCACACCGTGTGGGGCGGCGAAAGCCGCAGCGGGATGAAAATCCGCCGCCGTTAAAAGCGTGTCGGTTCGACTCCGACCTCGGGCACGAAATTCACGAGAACGTCTGGATCGCTATTGCTATTGGAGCAGTTCCAACAGTGATCTGGAAGTAACCCATGACGCTTCAGCCTCGATTAAGTGGCAATCGAAGCGTGACGGTCCTACCCTGAATTTGCACGAGCTTTGCCAATGAAGGGTCGAGACTCACAGCTGTTTGAAGGTTCGCAACCGCTTGGCGATCACCAAGCTTTGACATCGCATCAGCCCGTAGGTAGTAAGCCACGGCGTACTTGGGGTTCAGCGCGATTGCTGCGTCAAGGTCTTTGTTAGCATCCGTGAAGTCACCCGCCTCTATATAGGCCAATGCACGACAGGTGAGCGGCAGGTATTCATAGCCTTTGCTGAGCAGCTTCAAATCCAGCACTTCTGTGCACGCCTGGATAGCCTCAGCAGGCTTCTGGCTGGACTTACACAGCTCCACCACGTGAACCTCGGCGGCATTTTTGGTGGCAGCACACTGCGCCATATGCATGTACTTTTCCGTAGCCTCAAACGCGTCGTTGGAAGAATCAGCGCTGTTGTCGGCGCCAGCATCCATGGCCATGCAGGTCTGGACGGAGTTCTGCAGCGCATGCTCATCCTCAACGGCGTGTTCCTTGGGGACATTGGTTCCCTGAATCGTGACTGACGGAAGAGAGCTGGTTTGTGCCTGTGAAACGGAGCAAACCACCGTCAACGCAACAGTGACAGCCGCGACGAATAGCTGCTTCATGTTGCGATCCTCCTGGATGCGCAGCTCTACCATGGGAACAGGATACGCCCGGTCCAGGCTACCGTCCAGCAAGTGCAGCCTTTGAGATCAATGACTTAGCGAGCTTCGGCCGGTCAGGCCATTGCTCGTGCAGATGTCAATTGGATGACTCCTGTTCTTTTCCGCCGTCCGTGGTTTCGCCCGCGGGGGTCACTGTTCCACTGCGCGCGCGTGCGATCATCGCCTTGACCTCCGAATTGGCATTGATTGCGTGGAGTTCGATGGCAGGATGCGCGATGGCAAAGACCCGGAATATCTCATCGGCAAATGCGCGTCCGATGTAATCGACGCCCTTGAAGTCGAACACGACTGTCTTGAACAGCTCAACTCTGGCGAGCACTCGCTTGGCCTGGGATCGGGACACGAGCTTGTCGGTGCCGTAGCGGGCGAGGTCCACGGGAACGACAGTCTTGGTGAAGTCGAAGTCCTCCCCGGAAACGTACGCGTCAAACACCTTCTTGGTCGTGCGCGAGGTGTGATTGTTGAGGCGCATGAAAACCGCACTTCCATTCCTTTCTCGGCTAGCCTCGAGCATCCAATCTTGCGGCTTCCCATGCTGGTGCGCGAAGAACGAGCCGCCAGACAGAATCTCGAACGAGTCAAACATGCGTGAGGTGAAGAAGATGCCCTCGCCGGAATGATGTTTTGGGTCCGTGGTGAGTTTTCCTTTGGAGAGCTCGAGGATGGCGTGCCTTTCATCGAGAAGCCCTAACTTGCTTTGAATCTTTCTGAAAATTCCCACCCCATCGTCCCGCACCATCATTTCGGCGCTGGCGGCAGTCTTGATGACATCGACGACGATTGACTTGCCCTCCGAATGATCAATCGCATTGTTGAACATCTCGGTAAAGCCGTGATGCCAGATGTTCTTGACATTGTCCGGTAACTGCCCGAGAGCCGGCGACACTTCGTTGGTCCACACAACGTCCTCCGCCAAGCCAGGAACGATCTGGTAGGTGCGCTGCCAAGTAGATAGCGCAGCAAGCTTGTAAACGCGATTCCTTGTATGGCCTGTTTCCGTGAGGCACCCCTTGACGGTCAGTTTCTGCAGATGCTTGTTCACCGCTTGGCGCGTGATATTGAAGTGCTCCGCCGTGACCTTAGCGATGCTTCCCGGATGCTTCTCGACGTGCTCGACGATAAAGCGGCGCACGTTCTCGCCCGGTGAATTCACTCGGGTCATCATTGAATCCGTCGCTCCTTCTTTGTCAACCTCGGGTCGCCTTATTGTCAACCAATTCGGGCTGTATTGTCAACCCTTCCGTTCAGCTCAGCCTCTCGAGGAATGCGGCGAATTGCATCTGTTCAGCGGCTCCCAACCATGAAAGCCGCACACCAACGCGCAGACAGCAGCGCGAGGCCTCGAGCTCATTCTGCCCGGAGGATCATTCATCGCCCTGTGTCTCTGGCTCACGAGGAACCGGGCAAGGCTGCGGGAAAGGTTCGCGATCTCGGGTTGGGGCGCGCGATCGTATCGCGATCAGTGACGAGATAAGGCGTCGCTAGCTGCTGTATGATACCGCTACCATCGATTGCGGAGGAATCTCGCGATGAAGCTCACCCGCCGTGACTTTGCGCACTTGGGCGCGATGGCCGCCTTATCCCAAGCCCTGCCGCTACGGGCGCAGACCGCAGGCGCGTCGCAGGGCCGCAAGCTCCGCTGGTGCATCGTGGGGCTGGGACGCATCTCGATGGGCCAGTTCATGCCGGGACTGAAGCTGTCCAAGACGGGCAGGATCACCGCGCTCGTGAGCGGACATCGGGCCAAGGCTGAACGGCAGGCGGCCCTCTACGGCGTGCCCTCGTCCGCGATCCACAGCTACGAGAATTTCGACGAGATCCGGCACAACAAGGAGATCGACGCGGTGTACATCGCGCTGCCGAACTCCATGCACGCGGAGTACACGATCCGTGCGGCGAAGGCGGGCAAACACGTTTTGTGCGAGAAGCCGATGGCTACGAGCCTGGCCGACTGCCGCGCCATGATCGAAGCATGCCGCAATGCGAACGTGAAGCTGATGATCGCCTACCGGTGCCAATATCATCCGTCACACCTGAAAGCGATCGAGCTGATCCGCACGGGAGCCGTGGGGCAGGTGCTGGCGATCGAGAGCGCCTTCGGATTCGACATTCGCCCCGGTGAGTGGCGACTCAACAAGAAGATGGCGGGAGGCGGCCCGCTGGTGGACGTCGGCATCTACTCCCTGAATGCAAGTCGCTACCTGACGGGAGAGAATCCGGCGGAGGTAAAAGCGTATGCGTCGGTAATCGACCACGACGGCCGCTTCACCCAGGTGGAGGAGAACGACGCCTGGACGATGGAGTTTCCGACCGGGATTGTGGCGAGCTGCAGCACAACATATGGCGGCCTCATGGACGGTTATTTCCGCGTGTTCGCGTCGAAAGGATGGATTCACATGGACGGATTCAATTACGACGGCATGCACCTGACGGCGCAGCTGGCGAGCGGAGAGACGATCGATCGACCGGATCCGATCCGCGCGCCAGGTCAGTTCACGCTGGAGGCCGACTACTTTGCCGATTGCATCTGGAACGATCGGGAGCCGAAGACGGACGGCGCGGAAGGGTTGCGGGATCTCACGGTGATCTCGCGGATCTACGAGAGCGCGGGACTGCGGTTGGGCGCCTAGCGGAAACTCATTGCAGGGAATCGGCGCGGCCGATTCCTGCGATCGCAGCGCGGGCGGCCTGTCGAACCTCCGGGCTCGAGTCGCTGAGGGAGCGCCGCAAGTCGGGCAGCGCGACTCGCGCAGCAGATCCAATGGCCCCGAGAGCGTTGCAGGCCGTGCCGCGCGATTCGGGGTCGGAGCTGTGCAACATGGCGCGAAGACGTGGTACCGCCGCCGCCGCGCCCGAGCCGATGTCGCTGATGTCTTGTGCGACCCAGGCCCTCACGCCGGGGTCGGGATCCCGGAGTCCCGCGAGAAGCGCTGGCAGCGCAGGACGGAGGTCCAGCTTCGGGCGGCCGTCGGGGAAGTGCCACCACCCGCCCCCAACGACATCCAGCGCCACGGCGACATCGCGCCGCATCTCCGGATCCCGATCGCGAAGGGCGCGGGCCAGCGCGGGCACGCTCGCCGATCCAAGTGCATGAAGCTCGTCATAGACCCGTTGACGCCTCGCCTCCAGATCCGGCAGAGGCGGCGGAGTGGAGTTCGCGGCGGAGATTCCTTGTGGCTGTCGTCGCATCGGCAAAGGCAGCTCGCGCAGTTTCGCAACCAGGGCGTCAGCGGCTGCCTTGGAATGATCCACACGCGGTTGCACGGCGAACGCAGACCGGGCTTGCGTCGCGAGGATGATGCTGGCCGCGACGGCACTCAGATAACAGGGGCGCAACACCGGGATATCTTAGCATCCGGCGACGACGCCCCGGGCAGTCAAGCCGATTCGCGGCTTCTCGGCTCGAACAACACGATATCCCCGGGCGCATTCGAGGCCACGATGCGGTTGCGGCCGGTGGCCTTGGCTTTGTAGAGCGCCGTGTCGGCCTCGGCGATCAGTTGCTCCATGCGATCGCCGTCCTCCGGGTAGGACGCGATGCCGAGAGAGGCCGTGATGCGAGGCAACGCCTTTCCATGCGAGTAGACCTGCAGCTGCGCGATGGCTTCCCGGATCGCCTCGGCCTTGGCATACGCATCATCCATGCAGCACGACGTCAGGACGATCAGAAATTCCTCGCCGCCGTAACGACAGGCCACATCCTCGACGCGCGTATGACGTTTGAGCACGTGCGCGACGTTGCGCAGCACCTCGTCGCCCGCATCGTGGCCGTTGGTGTCATTGAAGGCCTTGAAATGGTCCACGTCGAGCATGATCAGGCTCACAGGGAACACATGCCTCTGAGCACGGGCGAGCTCCCGCTGGAGCGAAATCTCGAGATGCCGCCGGTTGTAGAGGTCGGTAAGCGGATCGCGCTCCGAGCTGCTGCGCAGCGTCTCCTGCAGCCGGAGGTTCCCCACAGCGAGCGAGAGCTGCTCGGCAAGCGCCGAGGCCAGCCGCTGCACATCCTCGGAAAGGCGCTCCGGTCCGGGGAGGCGCAGGTGAAGCACTGCCAGAGTCTCACCCTGCGATACCAGCGGTACGCACAGGCAGCTGTCTTCACATTCTCCGATGTGACGGCAGACGGCGGCGGCACTGGCCGGCTCGTAAAGATGGGGCTGTCCGCGGCGCAGCGCCCAACAGTCCTCGGCGGAGAAGGTCGAGCCTACGACGACCGAGCCCCAACCGACCTGCAGCTCGAGCGAGGTGTCGTCGTGCCGTGCCACATATAACGCGCCGCCGACGCCCGGCAACAGCTTCGGCAGGGCACCGTGGATCACCGTGTTCGCTTCAGCTTGCGTGTGGCAGGTCTGCAACAGCTCCACCATGGTGCTCATGGCGGAAATCTCCTGCAGCAGCCGGCTCTGGCGCCGGATGGTTCCTTCGAGCCTCGATTCGTAGCGGCGGCGCCCGAACCACTGCAGCATGAGCAGCGCGATGAGCAGTACGGACAACCCGAGAAGCGCGCTCAGTGCAACGGAAGTCCATAACAGGTCGTCGGCCTTGGCCGCTGCCCCGACGTCGAAGCGCAGCGCCAGCAGGCTGGCGGCAAGGACGGCCATGGCGCTGCAGGCGGCGAAGGTTCCGACCAGCAAACGCCCCCGGGCCGGGTCCACTGACCGCGGCGGCAAGTCGCCCGTATGGAGTCCGGACACCCGCATGGGAATTGAAGCCCCCGTTAACAGTTATTCGTAAGTGATTCGACCCACGACATATTGCCTTGAGGGCGGACGGGTGAACTGTGACGCGCGTTCGGGGCATCAACTCCCGGATGTGACCCATTTGCGAATCAGGCTCGCGTCTCAGCGACGGTGAGCCAAGGCCATGTCGTCTGGCAGCGACGTGTCGTCAGCGCCACGCAGATAGCGCGCTTCCAGCTCGGCCGCCGTGACCGGCCTGGACAGCAGAAATCCCTGCACCTCCTCGCATCCGCGCGCGCGCAGCCACTCGAGCTGACTCGGACGCTCGATGCCCTCGGCGGTTACGACGATACCCAACGTCTGCGCGAGCGAGAGAATGGCGTTGGCAATCGCGGCATCGCTGGCGGATTGGTCCACGTTGCGCACGAAGGCCTTGTCGATCTTCAGGCGGTCGGGCGGGAAGCGCGTGATGTAGGCAAGCGAGGAATAACCCGTGCCGAAGTCATCGAGCGCGATGCGGCAGCCGAGCTGGCGCAGCCGTTCGAGAGCGTTGCGCACCTTGGCCGAGTCGCGCACCAACACCGACTCGGTGATCTCGATCTCGATGAGCGCAGTCGGGACGCCGGCCGCCGCCGCCTCCATCTCCACGACCCGCGCCGGATCGCCATGCAGGAACTCCTTGCCGGAAACATTGATCGCAACCGGAACCGAGAAGCCCGCGTCGAGCCACTTTCGCAGCTGCCGGCACGCGGCGCGCACGACCCAGCTGCCCATCTCCAGGATGAGCCCGCTGTCCTCGGCGATCTCGATGAACCGGGTGGGGGAGATTTCGCCATGCTCGTCATCGCACCATCGCAACAGCGCCTCGACCCCGGACAGGCGTTGATCCTTCAGGCGGAACTTGGGCTGGAAGAGCAGGTTGATGCGCTCCTCCTGCACGGCTCGGCGCAGCCGCGTCTCGAGCTCGAGCCAGTCGCGCAAGCGACTGCTCATCGCCGGTACGTAAACCGCTATCGGCGACGCGCTGGCCGTCTTGGCCTGATACATCGCGGTGTCGGCATGTTTGAGGACCGTGGCGACGTCACTGCCATCCTGCGGGTAGACCGCTACGCCGATGCTCGGCGCCGAATAGAACTCGAGGCCTTCATGGAGGATCGGATCTCTGAACGCGGCGCTGCATTTCTCCGCCAGCCGCAGAGCGAGCGTTCGGGCGTCGTGATGCCGGACCAGGATCACAAACTCATCGCCGCCGAATCGCGCCAGCGACAGGTGCGTGGGCTCTCCGGCCAGAACCTCCACCGCGCGGGCGAGCTTGCCGGCGACCGTGCACAACACCGCATCACCCACGGAGTGTCCGAAGGTATCGTTGATCCGCTTGAAGCTGTTGAGGTCCAGGTAGATGACCGCGACCTCCTCTTCCGATTGGACAGCCTCCGCGAACTGTCTTTCCGCCGTCTCGAGGCAGCGTTGCCGGTTTGGCAGCCCGGTGAGAGGGTCGAAGTACGCGAGCCTCTCTATCCGCTCGGCCGTAGCCGCATTGCGCAGGATGTATTCCAGGCGTCGCGGCAGCAGCGCCCAGTTGACCGGTTTCGATATGAAGTCGGTTGCACCCGCATCGAAAGCAAGGCCGATCGCCGTCGGGTCCTCGTGGCCAGTCACCATCACGATAGGGGTGGTGGTGAAGCGGGGATCGCCGCGCAGCCGTCGGCATACCTCGTAGCCATCCATGCCTGGCATCTCGACGTCCAGGAGGACGATGGCGGCGCCGTACAAAAGTCCCGCGTCGAGCGCCTCCTTGCCGTTGTCGTAGGCAAGCGGCGCCAGCCCCACTTGCTCCACGGACTCGGCGAGGAGCATCCGCCCGGTCTCCTCATCGTCGGCGATAATCGCGACTGGCCGCACTGCCGTTCTGCGTGTCATGCGCTTTCTTTTCTTTCGAGTGTTGTGAGTTCCGAAAGCAGCGCCGGATGGGCCGAGCGCAGCCGCTCGAACGCGCTCCACGCTGCAGACACATTGCCAGCCGCACAAAGCTGCTCGAGCCGGCGGACGTCTTCCGAGAACGCCTTCGCGCCCACATTGGCGGCGCTCGACTTGAGCTTGTGGCAGGTTGCGCGAGCGGTCGTCAGGTCGCCGCCGCGAAGTGCCGCCTGCAACTCCTCGAGAGCGGCGGACGACCCGGTACGAAAGAGCTCGACCAACCTGGAGTAGAGATTGGGGCGGCCCGGAGCACCCGCGCCGCGCAGACGCACGACGGTTGCGTTGTCGAGCTTCACGAGGTCATCAGCGCTGCCAGCTTCATCCCGCGGACCCGAGGGCGTCTCGACGTTCTGGCCGACACTATTTGGTTGCGCTGCCAGCCGCAACTCCCGATCGCCCGGTATCCAGCGCCGCAGCAATTTCTCGCAGTCCTCCAGCGTGTACGGCTTGCTGAGCACGTCATCCATGCCCGCTGCCTCGCAGCGCTCGCGAACCAGCGAGGGGGCGTGCGCCGTCAGGGCGATGATGGGAACGCGACGAGCCGAGCCGGCCGCCCGCTCGCGTATGAGCCTCGCGGTCTCGTAACCATCGAAGGCAGGCATGTTGATATCCATCAGGATCAGATCGAAACGTTCGGTCGCGCTGCGGGCAAGACCTTCCGCCCCGTCCTTGGTCCATACGGAGGTACAGCCAAGAGCCTCGAGATAACCTTGGGCGACCGTCGCGTTGACCGGCTCGTCCTCGACGATCAGCACATGGCCGCCGATCGCTCCGGTTGCAGCGTCCGTTGCATCGTTCGCAGTCTCGATCACGGCCGCCCCCGACGTCGCATGCGCAGCGCTCAGATCGAGAGGCAACAGGACGTGAAAAGTCGAGCCCGAACCCGGCGTGCTCTCGACCGTGATCTGACCACCCATCAATTGCGCAAGCTCGCGGCAGATCGCAAGCCCGAGGCCGCTGCCGCCGAACCTGCGGCTGGTCGATTCATCCGCCTGCGTGAAAGGCTGGAAGATCTTCTCGAGCGCCGTGGCATCCATACCGATGCCCGTGTCGGAGACTGCTATATGGACGGAGGCTCGATCCGCGCTCGCCATCTCGACGTCCGCCTGCACGGCGATCACGCCCTGCTCTGTGAACTTGACCGCATTCCCGACCAGATTCATGACGATCTGGCGGATCCGGAACGGATCGCCAATGAGAGCCCGCCCCTCGGGCGCGCGGTGATCCGCCGCCGGCGGCCGCACCTTGAGCCGGATGCCCTTGGCCTGGGTAGTCCCGCTGAAGAGGCTGGCGCACTCGTCGAGAATGCGATCGAGATCGATGGGGAGGGCTTCGAGCGCGACCTTGCCTGCCTGCGCTCGCGAGAGATCGAGCAGGTCGTTGACGATCCGCAGCAGTACTTGCGCGGACGAGCGGATCGTCTGCGTGAGCCGCGTCTGCGTCGCCGACTGGGGCGTGCGCGCCAGTAGCTCCGTCATGCCCACGACGCCATTCATCGGTGTGCGCAGCTCGTGACTCATCCGGTTGAGAAAGTCGCTTTTCGCGCGCGCGGCGTCCGCAAGCTGACGGTTGCTCTCGGAAAGCTCGCGCGTACGCGCCGCGACTTCCGCCTCCAGTCGCTCGCGCTCGCGCGCCTGATGTACGCGCTCGAGGTGCAACTTGCGCAGCCGGTGGCCGATCAGGCCGAGGATGACGAGAGCATAGACTGCGTACGCCCAGGGAGATTTCCAGGGCGCGGGGCTGCGATGCAGTGTGATCCGCAACGGCGCGCTCCATACGGAGTCGGAGTTGGCACCGCGTACCTCCAGGACGTGATTGCCGGAGTCCAGGTTGGTCAGCGTGATGCGATGCTGCGCGCCGAGATCGATCCAGCGGTCCGTCAGCCCGGCCATCCGGTAGGCAAGGTGATTGTGCTTCGGGGAAGTGAAGTCGAGCACGCTGACATCGAGCGAGACTACGTTAGCGCGATAATCGAGCCGGATGCGGCGGCGCAGCCAGTACGGGGTCGCCCCGGGCGCCGGCGCACCGAGAATCTCCTCCCCCGTCAGCGCCAGACGCGGCGGCTTCGATCTCTCAGTGAGACGCGCGGGATCGAAGATATTGAAGCCGCCAGGGCCGCCGAAGGCAACACGGCCGTCGCGCAGGCGGAAATAAGCTCCCGTGGTGAACTCCTCCCCCATGGCTCCGTCTTCCACGTGAAAGGTCTTTACGGCGCCGTCGTTCGGATCGAGCCGCATCAGGCCGGCATTGCCGCTCATCCAGATGTCGCCGCCTGCATCGACCAGCACGCCGTTGATGGTGTCGCTCGACAGCCCTTTGTCGAGAGAGAAGGTGCGGAAGGCGACCTTCTCAGGCGCCGCGGCGCCACCCGTGCCGAGAGCAAGGCCACCGCCGTTGGTTCCGATCCAGACCCGGTCGCGCGCATCGACCGCAAGCGCATAGATGGTGTTCGAGGGCAGGCTGGATGGGTCATTCGGGTCGTGACGGAAGACTTTGATCACCGTGCCGTCCGAGCCGGCGAGATCGAGACCGCCGCCGTCCGTACCGATCCACATATCGCCGCGCGAATCCTCCGCGAAGGCGGTAACCGCGTCCGCGCTGACCGCGCCCGGCGCTGACCCGTAGGGGAGTTGGCGCACCAGTCCGGTCGCCGGATCGACGATGTTCGCCCCGCCGCCATAGGTGCCGACCCACATCTCGCCGCTGCGGGCCTCGAAGATCGTCATGATTCCGCCGGCGCTGAGGCTATGCGGGTCGCCGCGCTCGGCTGCAATCCATGCGAGCTTGCCGTTGCGAGCGAGGGTCGCGATGCCGCGGTCCATCGTCCCGATCCAGAGCATGCCGCGGCGGTCTGCGCGCAATGTCATCACCCGACCGCCGTCGAGATCAGTCCGCCTGCCGGTAACTGTCTGAAGGTTGCTCTCGCGGCCTGTATCCGGATCGTATTGGACCAAGCCGCTCCCCATCAATGCGATCCAGACTCTGTTGTCAGGGGCGTCGGCAAAGGCTGTGACGTATCGGCTTCCGACCCAATCGGGCCGGCGGGCGCCGAGCTCCGCGCTACGCGGATCCCAGCGATCGACGCCGCCAGTCTCGGTGCCGATCCATACGAGCCCGGACCGATCCTCATAGAGCGACATGATCAACGAGTCGCGCAGGGAGTGAGGATCCTCCTGGTCGTAGCGATAGTGGACGATCGCTCCCGAAGGACGATCGAGCAGGTCGAGTCCCGCCGTGGTTCCCACCCAGAAATGCCCCTCACGGTCCTCGAGAAGCGCGTGCACCTCATTGCCGGCGAGCGAGGCCGGATCGCGCGGATCGTGTCGGAAGACCTGCAACACCTGTCCGTTGCCATCCATCCGGTCAAGTCCGCCATCGCGAGTGCCAACCCAGAGGGAGCCGCTGCGATCCTCGAGCACCTGCGTGACGAAGCCGCTGCTCAGTGAGTGCGGATCAGCGGGCACCGAGCGGAAATGACGGAAAGCCTGCTGGCCGGGCGCGAGCTCATCGAGTCCCGAGTCCGTGCCGACCCAGAGGTCGCCGGCTCGATCGCGGGTGAGGGCAGTCACTTGATTGCTCGCCAGTGAACCGGGGGCCGCCACCTCGTGCCGCAGATGCGCGAACCGGCCGGTTCGAGGATCGAGCAAGTCCAGGCCCGCATCCGCGGTCCCGATCCAGATCCCTCCCCGCGCATCGATCGAAAGAGCGTTCACATCGTCGCTCGCCAGCGAGCTCGGATCGTGCGGATCGTGGCGGTAAACGGTGAAATCGTCCCGGGCCCGATTCCAACGGGCGAGGCCGCCGTTCATCGCGATCCAGATATTGTGGTGCGGCCCTTCGGCGATCTGCCTGATGAAGTTACCGGGCAGCCCGCGGTTTCTTTGTGGCGAATATCCGTAGCGGACGAAATCCTGGCCGTCATAGCGGACGAGGCCGTCCTCAGTCCCGAACCACATGAACCCCTGCGAGTCCTGCAGCACGGCGCGAACGGTGCCCTGCGGCAAACCGTCGGCGGTCGTCAGATGCGTGAGAATGAGGGGCGGAGCATCGGCTGCGGCGGCCAGTGAGGCCGCCGCGATGAGAAGTAACCCTGTGCCGATGATCCGCCGCCTCCAAGCGCCGGCGCGTGCAATTCTCCTCACGGCATGCTCACGGCGCGATCACTCCGCTATTGGTTGGGCACCCAAGGCACGACCGGCGCGGGCGCGGTCGATGCGGGAGCCTTCGTGGTGTTCCACCAGGAAACCTGCCGGGCCCAGGCGAAGTTGCGGGCCCAGGCGAAGTTTCTCGCCCAGGCGAAATTATTCGACCAGACATAGGCCTGCGTCCAGGCGAACCCCTGGCTCCAGGGATATCCCTCGTTCCAGGCATACCCCTGGGTTCCCTGGTAGGCGCTCGACCAGCTCAAGCCGTCGCCCGACGCGGGCGTGTTTGGCGTCGACGACTGCATGTTCATGATGTAGTAGCTGCCGTTGGCAGTCTGGTTCGCCGGGCCGCCGAAGTGCTCAGTGCCGGCCAGATCAGCGCCGATGTTGAGCCCTATGTTCGCGCAGTCGACCGCGGAACTGTTGACCGCCGAGACGGCGTTGATGAGACCTGCGCCCTGCTGGAAGACGCTGTAGGCGAGCTTGCCGGAGGAAGTCACGGCGGGCCGCGCCGATTCCATCAGGCGGCATTTCACGTTATCCGGCGTGAGCGACGGGTCCTCCTGCAGCATCAGGGCAACGACACCCGTGGTCACCGCCGCGGACATCGAAGTGCCCGACATGGTGAACATCTGCTCGACGATGCTCATCGAGTTCGGGTCGATGTTGGCAAGATAGCTGCCACTGGCCATCGAGGCGACTATGTGGCCGCCGGGAGCGACCACCTCGGGCTTGACGAAGCCCTCGTAGGTCGGACCCGTGGACGAGAACGAGGCCAGCCGCCAGTCGCTGGTGTTGTAGGGCTGATAGTTGTCGGTGAGCGCACCGACCGTGATGACGTAGGGCACATTGCCGGGAACATCGACGGTCATCGCACTCGGCCCATCGTTGCCTGCCGCCACCACCACCACGATGCCCGCGCGCCAGGCGGCCATCACGGCCTGGTCGAGAGGATCGTTCCAGTAGTAGGACTCCGGGGTGGCGCCGATCGACAGGTTGAGGACACGGATGTTGTACTTCTGGCGATTGGCGACGATCCAGTTGATACCCGCGATGATGTCCGAATAGCTTCCCCCGCCGTAACCGTCGAGTGCGCGCACGATGACCAGATTCGCCTGCGGCGCGATGCCGAGATACTGTCCGGCGATGTTCTGCGCGCCGCCCGCGGCGATGGAGGTGACGTGGGTACCATGACCGTACGGATCGCCGGTGACGGGGCCCGAGCCGCCGTTGGTGAAGTCAACCGTGGCCTTGATCCGGGAACCGTAGTTCTGGGTGAGGTCCTGCCACAGCCCCGAGTCGAGCACCGCGATCGTGATGCCCTTGCCCGTGACTCCGGCCTGCTGCAGCGTGTCCGCGCCGACCAGCATCGGGTAGTTCGTCTCATAAGTTAGGGTGAGCGCGGCGACGCCCTGGCCGTCCTGTGTGGCCGTGGCGCTGCTCAGTGCCGACACGAGCGGGGCCGTCACGGTGCTCGTTACGGCATTGCCGGTGACCGCCGTGACGAGGGGGAGCGCCGTACTCGTGACGGTCGACACCAAGGGATTCGTGGCCAGCGCCTGATTGAGCGAATTCGTCGTTTTGCTCAGAGCCTGAGTCAGGCCGGAAAGGAGCCCGTGCGCGGCCACCTTCCTATCCTCGAAAACATTCACGCCGGCGCTGGCGCGCAAACGCGCCACCTGCTGCGGGTCGAGCTCGGCCGTGACGGCGTGGATGATCGAAAGGTCGCGCTCGACCTTCCCATGCACCTGCAGCACGCTCGCGCGTGCCGCGACCGTAGTCGGCGCTTGCACGATGTAGAGCTTCGCTGCGGCATTGGCCGCCGGCGCCGCGGCGCCGAGTGCGAGGGTCAGCATCAGAATCCGGAACGGGTTGCGGGTGCGCATCGGAGTGCCCTTGTAGGCGTTTGTTGTCTGTTGCGCATTCTCGATGGATGTGACGGCTGTCGCAGTCGAGCCGGCCGCAGCGGGCCGGCCCGCGGTTGTGACGTCGGTCACATAATGACCCGTCAAATCGCACGGTCGGTTATGTCCAATCCGTCCTTCTGATAGAGATCACCGCTGCCGTAGCAGCATCCGAGCTCGAGCAGCGCGTCCCGCGTGTCGGCATCATCGACCCCGGTCGCGATCGGGACGAGGCCCAGGGCGGCCGCCATCTCGATGGCGGCCCGGCAGACCTTGCGGGCAACCGGATCGGCGCGCAGCGCGGCGACCCAGGCGCGATCGAGCTGCAGACCCCAGATCGGCGCGCGGGCGAGCGAATCGAGCGATCCGATGCCGCGGGCCACTTCGTCGACGACCAAGCGGACGCCGACCCGTCTCAGGGCTTCGGCATGCGACTGCTCGCGTGTGATGAAGACCTTCTCGGCGATTCTGAGCTCGAGGCGTTCCGGGGGTATGCCGCCGTCGGTGACGAGCTGGCTTACGTCGTTGAGGAATTCCTCGTGCAGGACGTGATGTCGCAAAGCGCCGAACGAGATGCAGACCTCCGGTTCGCAGCGTGCGGCAAGGACGGCAAAGTCCCTGCGCAGATGCCCGAGCACCGCCCGGGACAACGAGGCCGCAAGGCCCGTGGCCGCGGCGAGGCGCAGGAATTCTGCCGGACGGATCTCCCCGCGCAACGGATGTCGCCAGCGCAAGTAGCCCACACATGCGACCAGGCGCCCGCTCTTCAGGTCGTGGCGGCCGGTATAGCGCAGGCGAATATCGCCGTCGGCGATCGCGTTGCGCAGCTCGCGAGTCAGATCGATACGCGCCAGGGTGCGCAGTTTCATGGTATCGGTGAAGAACCGAACCCCTTGCGCGCCGCCCGATCGGCGCGCCTCCATTGCCGCGCTGCGAGCCTGCTCCAACAGGAGCTTTGGTGTGGAGGCGTCCTGCCCGAGAATCGCGACGCCGGCATGTGGAGTCAGATGGAATTCGGCATCGCCGGTGCAAACGGGCTCGCGCAGGCTGGCGCAGACCTGCGCAACGCACGTCTCGATCGCTTCCCGGTCGGAGCTCTCGATCACGATGGCGAGCAGCCCTTCGCTCAGCTGGCCGAGGTACCAGGGTGGGTTTGCTGCGCCCGATCCGGGGCCCTGCGGTGGCGCCGGAAGCCTGCGGATGGCGGCGCTCATCACCTGCTCGGAGACCTGGGAGGCGAGCACCTGGGCGATGTCGGTGATGCCGTCAATGTGGATGACGGCGAGCGCGATGGGCGTCTCGCGCAGGGCGGCCCACGACAGCGATTCCTTGAACCGCTGCAGGAACCCGCGCCGGTCGAGCCTCGGCGCGGGGCGTACGTCGCTGTCCGATGCATCATCCGCGATCGCGCCGCCGGCCGGCCGGATGACGCAAACCGCACGATCAGGGCCTCGAGGTGAGACCTGGACCGTGTATTCGCTGTCGCCGCTCATGAAGCGGGCTTCGACGGTCAGGCGCTGCGCTATCGATTTGCGGGTCAGTTGCCTGAGCAATGCGGCTATGGATGCGGGCCAGGAGGCCTCGAGCGGCTTACCGTCGGCTTCCGCGAAAGGCTTCAGGCCGGCCGTGTCGCGGCCGCCTCCGTGGGCGACCACTATGCCGTCCCGACCGACCAGGAGCGCAAGATCGGGCAGCGCCTCGACCAACACGTCGTGCGCGACGGGGCCTGGAGGCGGCGCATCGGCAGCCGCCGCCTTGGCGCGGAGAGGCGCGTTGGAACGCTTCGCGGAAATGGGATTGCTCCCCGGATTACGTAAAATGCCGTGTCGGCAGCGGGCGGGGCGCCTCGATGCCGGGCGAAGAGTAGCCGCAGCCGTCGGATCGAGTCCGGGACACAGCTCCCGATTGCGGCGTCTGCACCCCCGCAAGCGCAGCGCAGCACACCCCGACGGCACTACGGCTCCCAGCGATGCGACGGAAGCGTGAAGTCCGATGATGCCTTCGATGGCGCAAGGACGTAATTTTGTGGACTTAATGCGCAGGTTCGTATTCAGCCCCGGAAGACCAGGCGGAGCGGCGGCAGCCTTTGGGCGGGCCCTCTTGCTCGCCCTGGCGCTGTGCGCCGCGAGCCCGACCACGGCATGGGCCGACTGCTTTC
Source organism: Steroidobacteraceae bacterium (assembly GCA_036273095.1). GTDB lineage: Bacteria > Pseudomonadota > Gammaproteobacteria > Steroidobacterales > Steroidobacteraceae > 13-2-20CM-66-19. The sequence goes on from DATAXF010000051.1 coordinate 16,060, forward strand.
CCGTGTCCGACCCCACGTATGTGCAACTCGATCCCCTGGTGGACAGGAACGCCCGCGCGGCCCTTACCGCCGTGGCGACGCGCCTCCACACGCTCGGCGGCGCCGGCCAGGCGGCGGATTCACGGCAGCTCGCCGCTCTCTATGCCATCCAGGCGGACGCCTACAGCATCCTCGAGCTCGATCAGGAGGCGCGCGCGACCGCTCTCAAGGGACTCGCACGCGTCAGCGGGCCAACCGACCCCTTGCGCCTCGAGCTGCTCTCGACCGCTGCCCTCAACATCTACACTCAGGAGGGCATCCGAGACGCGATGCGCACGGTCGAAACAGCCCGCGCCGAGCAGCCTCGGGACGCGCGCTCCGATCTCTGTCTCGAGATCGCCCTGGGTACCCTCGAGCGCCGCGCCGGCGAGAATGCGGCCGCCACGCGGACGATGACCCGGGCCTACCGCGACAGTGAGACGCGCTCACGCGCCGAAGCCCACGCGGCGGCGGCCATCGAGCTGTCCTCGGCGCTGCGCGGGCTCGGCGACGACAGCGATGCGCTCATGCTCGTGCGCGAGAAGATCGCCTGGGACGCTGCCCAACACGACTCCCTCGCTCTATCCGTGTCCTACTACATCGAAGCCGAGATTCTCGCGGCCATGCGCCAGTTGCACGCCGCCATCGCAACCTTCGATCGGGCGCGCAGCATCAGCGTCTCGCTCGGCGATCTCCAGGGTATCGCCTTCGCGGACATGCGGGTCTGCCAGTCCTTCATCGAGCTCAATCGGTACGCGGCGGCGCGCCCGCGCTGCGTCGCCGCGGCAAAAGTATTCACTGCCAGCCAAACCACTGATGTCTTGAAGGAGACGCAGGAGTACCTGGCCGAGATCGATCTGCACGACGGGCACGCGGGACAGGCTCTCGCGATCCTGAACCACGTGCTCGATCACGGCGGCACGGATATGGACACCGGGGCAGTGAGTCTTGCGTACCGGGCACGTGCGCAGGCTTACGGCGCGCTGCACGACTACCGCCGTGCGTATCTGGATCTGACGGAATATCTGCAGCGGTACCACGCGGACAATCTTGCGCACAACCAGCGGTTGCAGCAGACGGTCAAGGAGCGCTTCCTGGCCGAGCGGGAAATCGCCCGTAATGCCGTCCTCAAACATCAGCTGGAGCTGACTCGGGCACGCGCCACGCGCCAGACCGAGACCCTGCGTTGGGTCGCCGCGGCGGGTACGGCGGGCATCATGGTAATAGCCCTCCTGTCGTACATTCTCCTTACCACTCTGCGCTATCGGCGCGAGCTCATGCGCCTCGCCAGAGAAGACAAGCTGACCGGAATGCCGAACCGCGGGCACACCGCGGAGCTGGCGACTGCAGCGCTGGAGATCTCAGCCGCCCAGCACCGGCCGCTCACTGTGGCGATCATCGATCTCGATCACTTCAAGAGCATCAACGACCGCTGCGGTCATGCGGGCGGCGACTACGTACTGAAGGAGTTCGCGCGTGTCAGCCGCGGCTCGCTGCGTGCCGGCGACGTTCTCGGGCGTTGGGGCGGCGAAGAATTCCTGCTCATCCTGCCCGACACGACGCTCGATGCCGCGCTTGCCAGTGTCGAGCGCCTGCGCGCGCTGGCCCTCGCGATCCAGGTGCCGTCAGCGACTGCAGGCGATCCGGTCCGTGTCACCTTCAGTGCCGGGCTCGCAACCACCGCGGAAGGTGCACGTTCGCTCGATGAGATCATCGCCCGCGCCGACGCCGCCCTCTACGAAGCGAAGAACCAGGGGCGCGACCTGGTGCGCATCGACCAGGAGAGCTACCAGACCGCCTCGACGGCCGTGCGCCGCGCCCTGCGCCTGCGGTAGCCGGCATCGACAAGCCTCGGGCCGGCTCGTATCCTGCCGCCACGCCATGAATTTCTGCAACCAGTGCGGCGCCCGCGTCGAGTTTCGCATCCCGCCGGGCGATCATCTCGCCCGACACGTCTGCGATGCCTGTGGGACCGTCCACTATCAGAACCCGCGGCTCGTCGTAGGCTGCGTCCCGGAGCACGAAGGCCGCATTCTTCTCTGCAAGCGCGCGATCGAGCCGCGCCGCGGTTACTGGACCGTGCCGGCCGGCTTCATGGAGAACGGAGAGACTCTGCAGCAGGCGGCGGCGCGCGAGTCACGCGAGGAGGCACTGGCCGAGGTAGAGGTCGGGACCCTCCTCACGGTCGTGCACGTACTGCACGCGCAGCAGGTACACGTATTTTTCCGCGCGGCGCTGCCCCTGGCGGCGTTCGGCGCCGGTCCCGAAAGCCTGGAGGTCCAGCTGGTGCACCCGGACGAGATTCCGTGGCCTGATCTCGCCTTCCCGAGCACTGAATTCAGCCTGCGGCGCTACCTGGAGGATCGCGCCGCCGGCGTCGAGCCGCATCATTTCACCTCGCTCGACCGCCGACTCAGATAGATGAGGTCTGACCTCATTCCGGGCGCGACTTTGCCGCCGGCCCGGGTCGCATGGCAAGATATGTCTTTTCGGTGCGCTCGCAGGCGCGCGGTGCCCATACTCATGACCTTCGTCGTTACTGAAAACTGCATCAAGTGCAAGTACATGGACTGCGTGGAAGTCTGCCCGGTGGACTGCTTCCACGAAGGGCCGAACTTCCTCGCCATCGATCCGGATGAGTGCATCGACTGCACCCTGTGCGAGCCGGAGTGCCCGGCCGAGGCCATCTTCTCCGAGGAGGAGCTGCCGCCCGGTCAGGAGCAGTTCACGAAGCTCAATGCGGAGCTCGCCAAGCAGTGGCCGGTGATCAGCGAGAAGAAGGATGCGCCGGCCGACGCCAAGGAGTGGGACGGCAAGCCGGACAAGCTGAAAGTGCTGGAGCGGTAGTCTCTAGCCGCGCGGATGATGCTGCGAATGCAGCTCTTTCATCCGCTCGCGGGCGACGTGCGTGTATATCTGGGTGGTGGATAGATCGCTGTGTCCCAACAGCATCTGCACCACACGCAGGTCCGCCCCGTGATTGAGTAGGTGCGTCGCGAAGGCGTGGCGCAGCGTGTGCGGCGAGAGCTCTTTGGCGACCCCCGCCTTGCGCGCGTAGCGCTTGATGATGTGCCAGAACGCCTGGCGCGTCATGCGATCGCCGCGCCGGGTCGGAAAGAGAAAATCGGTCTGCCGCTCGAGCAGGATCTCGCCGCGCGGGCCGTGCTCGAAGTCCATCAGCCAGCGCACCGCCTCCTCGCCGAGCGGAATCAGCCGCTCGCGGTTGCCCTTGCCGAGAATCCGGATCACGCCCTGATTGAGGTTCACCTGGCCGTGCCGCAGGTTCACCAGCTCCGAGACGCGTAGTCCCGTGGCATAGAGCACCTCGAGCATGGTGCGGTCACGATTGCCGAGCGGATCCGTCACCACCGGCGCGCCGAGCAGAGACTCGACCTCCTCCTCCGTGAGGGACTTCGGCAGCGAGCGCCCGATCTTCGGCATCGCGATCTGCGCGGTCGGGTCCTCGCGAATGCCGCCTTCGCGCATGAGATAACGGAAGAAGCGGCGGAAGCTCGAGAGCTGCCGCGCCGTGGAGCGGGGTCGTGCGCCCGCGTGCACCCGCCAGGCGATGAAGTCCTGCAGGTCCGCGCGCGAAGTCTTGTCGATCGGCAGCTTGCGCTCCGCCAGCCAGCGGGCGAGCGCGGTGAGATCGGCGCGGTACGCGGCCAGAGTGTTGGGCGACAGGCCGCGCTCCAACCAGACAGCATCCAGAAAGCGGGCGACCGCCGGGTCGGTAGAGTCGGCGTGAGAGCCCATGGCAATTGCGGCAGAATGGTTCGACAATTCCGTCTCGGCCCGCAGGTCGCGGTCAAGGTAGCGGCCGCAGTATGGTGAGCGCGGCCGAGTTACCGACGTGATGATCTTCACATCTGAGTCTGAGCATTAACATAAAGAGAAGCGGATCACATTTGCAGGCGCCTACGGCCCTGCGGGTTGCGTACGCGCTGTACGCGGCGATCACATTTCTCATTCTGGGGCTCTCCGCGCTCGCAGCCGCGTTGATTCTGCCAGGCGTATATCGGCGTCGGGCGGCGGCACGCGCGTGCTCACGCGCCTTTCTTGTCCTTGCCGGTATGCCGCTCACGGTGCGCGGCCTGGAGCGGCTCGCATCCGGACAGTGCGTCGTGGTGGCCAACCACGCGAGCTATCTCGACGGGCTGGTATTCACGGCCGCCCTGCCCGCCCGCTTCAGCTTCGTCATCAAGCGTGAGATGTCGGCGGTGCCGCTCGCGGGTCTCTTCCTGCGGCGCATCGGCTCAGAGTTCGTGGAGCGGTTCGATCGCCACCGGGGAGCGGCGGATGCCCGGCGGGTGCTGCGCAACGCGGCGAGCGGCCACTCGCTGGTGTTCTTTCCGGAGGGCACCTTCACCCGTACCCCGGGCCTGCTGAAATTCCATACCGGCGCCTTCGTCACCGCGGCGCGCGCCGGATGTGCCGTCATCCCGGCGGTCGTGCGCGGCACCCGCTCGGCGCTGCCGCCGAGCGGCGGCCTGCCGCGCCCGGGCCGGATCGAGGTCGACATCCTGCCGCAGATTCAGGCGGAGCCGCAGGCGGGAGAGTCCTCATCGGCGGCGCTGAGGGATAGGGCACGCGAGGCCATCCTGCGCGAGCTCGGGGAGCCGGACCTCACATGTTCCGACGATACCGCCCGCCCACCTCATACAGAGCATGCGAGATCTGCCCCAGCGAGCAGGTCTTGACGGCCTCCATCAGCTCCGCGAACACGTTCCCGCCGGCGGCGGCGGCCTGCTTCAGCCGCTCCAGCGCCGCCGGGGCGCGCGCGGCGTTACGCTCCTGGAAGGCGCGCACGGCCGCGACCTGATCCTGCTTCTCCTCTTCCGTGGAGCGGATGAGCGCCGCGCCCGCGTGCTCCCCGGCCCCATCCGACTTGGAGAGAAAGGTGTTGACTCCGACGATGGGCAGGCTGCCGTCGTGCTTCCTGGTCTCGTAGTAGAGCGACTCCTCCTGGATCTTGCCCCGCTGGTACATGCTCTCCATGGCCCCGAGCACGCCGCCCCGCTCGGAAAGGGCCTCGAACTCGCGGTAAACCGCCTCCTCCACGAGGTCCGTCAGCTGCTCGAGCGCGAACGAGCCCTGCCAGGGGTTCTGCGTCTTGTTGAGTCCGAGCTCGCGGTTGATCACGAGCTGGATCGCGACTGCACGCCGCACGCTCTCCTCCGTGGGGGTCGTCAGCGCCTCGTCGTAGGCGTTGGTATGGAGGCTGTTGCAGTTGTCGAAGAGCGCGTAGAGCGCCTGCAAGGTGGTGCGGATGTCGTTGAACGAGATCTCGCGCGCATGGAGGCTGCGCCCGGAGGTCTGCACGTGATACTTCAGCATCTGGCTGCGGGGTCCGGCGCGATAGAGATCGCGCATGGCGCGCGCCCAAATGCGGCGCGCGACCCTGCCGATGACGGCGTACTCCGGGTCCATGCCGTTCGAGAAGAAGAACGACAGGTTCGGCGCGAAATCATCGACCGCCATGCCACGCGCAAGGTAGTACTCGACGATGGTGAAGCCGTTGGCGAGGGTGAAGGCGAGCTGGGAGATGGGATTGGCGCCGGCCTCGGCGATGTGATAACCCGAGACCGACACCGAGTAGAAATTGCGCACCCGCTGCTCGATGAAGTACTGCTGCACGTCGCCCATCATCCGCAGCGCAAATTCGGTTGAGAAGATGCAGGTGTTCTGCGCCTGATCCTCCTTCAGGATGTCAGCCTGTACCGTGCCGCGGACCGCCTGCAGCGTCTCCGCCTTGATGCGCTCGTAGACTTCGCGCTCCACGAGCTGATCACCGGTGATACCGAGGAGGGCGAGCCCCGAGCCGTCATGACCGACGGGCCGCTCGCCTTTGTATGCCGGTGGCGCGTTGCCGGGCCCGCTCGCTTCCCGGTGCAGCTCGGCGATGCGCCGCTCCGCCTCGCTCCAGCGGCCCTCGCCCCGCAGGTAGTGCTCGATCCGCTGGTCGATCGCGGTGTTCATGAACATCGCGAGGATCATGGGTGCGGGCCCGTTGATGGTCATCGACACGGAGGTCGACGGCAGAGTCAGGTCGAAGCCCGAGTAGAGCTTCTTCATGTCATCGAGCGTCGCCACCGATACGCCCGAATTGCCCGTGCGGCCATAGATGTCCGGCCGCGTGTCAGGATCCTCGCCGTAGAGCGTGGTCGAGTCGAAAGCGGTGGACAGCCGGACCGCATTGCCGCCCCGCGCGAGGTAATGGAAGCGGCGGTTGGTCCGCTCCGGCGGACCCTCGCCCGCGAACATCCGCGTCGGGTCTTCCTCCTCGCGGCGATAGGGATAGACGCCGCCCGTATAGGGATAGAACCCCGGCAGG
>DATAXF010000052.1:0-50373 GCA_036273095.1 Steroidobacteraceae bacterium
CGCCGCACCCGTGATCATGTTCTTCACGTAATCGGCATGCCCGGGGCAGTCCACGTGCGCGTAGTGCCGCTTGGCGCTCTGGTACTCCACGTGCGCCGTCGAAATCGTGATCCCGCGCGCCTTCTCCTCAGGAGCCTTGTCAATCTGGTCGTACGCCATGAACTGACCGCCGTGCGTCTCGGCCATCACCTTCGTCAAGGCCGCCGTCAGCGTCGTCTTCCCGTGGTCCACGTGCCCGATCGTCCCCACGTTCACATGAGGCTTGTTGCGCTCGAATTTCTCTTTGGACATGGAATCTTCCTCAATGCACCGACACTACTACGCACCAACGAATCTGGAGCCCACGAGCGGGATTGAACCGCTGACCTCGTCCTTACCAAGGACGTGCTCTACCAACTGAGCTACGTGGGCTTGGCTCGAAGGGATACTGCTGGAGCGGGTAGTGGGAATCGAACCCACGTCATCAGCTTGGAAGGCTGAGGTTCTACCATTGAACTACACCCGCTGCTGACGTCGCCTTCCCCACCGGCCTGCCTCATGCAGTCCGGACCTACCCCGCCCACGCTAATTGGTGGAGGGGGTAGGATTCGAACCTACGAAGGCGTAAGCCGGCAGATTTACAGTCTGCTCCCGTTGACCGCTTGGGTACCCCTCCGCGAAAACGAGCCGCGTATTTTGATTTCCAGCCGCGCGGGTGTCAATGCGCTTGGCGCGTATTTTGCTATTGGCCGGAGCTGATGCCTGAGCCCGGCAGCGACGGAGTCCGTCCGGGCAGGTCCTCGCGCCTGCCGAGCGCGTCCTCGACCGCGCTTTCCAGCCTGTCGGCTGCCACGTGGATCGCCTCCGTCAGAGTCGGCGCCTCGTGGCTCACGGCGATCGGCTTCATGCCACCGAGACGGGCCTCCATGATGCAGCGCTTATCACGCTCCCCGAGCTTGCTGCCATTGAGGTCGCTCAGCTGGACCTCGACACGCGTGATGCGCTCCTCGAAGCGCTCCAGTCTCCCCTCGAGGACGCCCTGCACACGCTCGGCCAGATCGCCGCCGCCCACGATGTGGTGATCCGAATTGACCAACACCTGCATATACCGTCCTCTATCGGCCGCGAGCCCAAGCCGCAAGGACTATGCCGGAGCCGCCGCGACGGCGAGCGCGGCGACCAGGCGGTCGTCGAGCAGGCGCCATCCCCCGGCGCGAAGATCGCGCGGCAGCTCGATCGGTCCGTAACGGACGCGCAGCAGCCGGCTGACCCCGTAGCCCACGGCCTCCCAGATGCGGCGCACTTCCCGGTTTCGGCCCTCGTGCAGCACCAGCCGATAGGCGGCGTTCTGCGCCTCACCACGCGGCGACGGCTCTTCGATCACCCGGTCGAAGGCCGCGCGGCCGTCCTCCAGGGGAACCCCGCACAGGAGCTTGCTGATCGTGTCCCCGTCCGGGCGGCCGCGGACCCTCACCAGGTATTCACGTTCGATGCCGCTCGAGGGATGCATGAGACGATGGGCGAGGTCGCCATCGGTGGTGAAGAGAAGAAGACCGGAGGTGTTCACGTCCAGCCGGCCGACGACTATCCAGCGGCCGTGCTGCAGCGGCGGCAGATGATCGAAGACGGTGGGCCTGCCCTGCGGATCCCGACGGGTCGTCACCTCGCCGACCGGCTTGTGGTAGAGGAGCACCTGCCGCGTGACCGGTTGCGGCGGGCCGAGCTCCAGTCTCCGGCCGTCGAGCCTGATCTCATCTGCCAGGCCGGCGCGATCGCCGAGCTTCGCGACACGCCCGGCCACGGTCAGGCGCCCCTCGACGATCCATTGCTCGACCTGGCGCCGCGAGGCCACGCCGGCCGTCGAGAGCAGCTTTTGAAGCCTTATAGTCACGGGTAATTATAATCCCACGGCCTCTATAGATAGCCCTCCGGTGCTTGTGGGGGACTGGCCGCCAATGTAGAAGATCGCCTCAGCAGCCCCCACGGAGTCCGGTCGAGTACCTAAAATGGCGACCCCCATGCCGCAACCCGAGCAGCGCGAGCCTGATGCCAGGCGTTACGCGACACTGTCAGACCCCTTCCCGATGTGGCGGGGCGGCGCGCTGCACGGCGCGAAGATAGCCTACGAAACCTGGGGAAGACTCAACGCCGCACGCGACAACGCGGTGCTCCTTTTTACAGGGCTCTCACCCTCCGCCCATGCCGCATCCTCGCCCCAGGACCCCCGCGACGGCTGGTGGCAGCGCATGGTCGGCGCGGGACTCGCGATCGACACGGACCGGTTCTTCGTGGTGTGCGTCAACTCGCTCGGCAGCTGCTTCGGATCGACCGGCCCCGCCTCGACCGACCCTGCGACCGGCCGTCCTTACCGGTTGGCTTTCCCCGACCTTTCGGTGGAGGACATTGCGCGAGCGGGGTACGAGGTCGTGCGCTCGCTCGGCATTGAGCGCGTCGATACCGTCATGGGTCCGTCGCTCGGCGGCATGGTCGTATTGGCTTACGCAGCACTCCTTCCCGGAGCCGCCCGGCGTCTGGTCAGCATATCCGGCACGCTGGCCGCCTCACCCTTCGCCATCGCACTGCGCTCCATCCAGCGGGAGGCCATCACGGGCGACCCGGACTGGCGGGACGGCAACTACCCTTCCGACCGCCCGCCGCGCACCGGGATGAGCCTGGCGCGCAAGCTGGGCACGGTTACCTACCGCTCCGCCGCGGAGTGGCAGCAGCGCTTCGACCGCCAGCCGGCACGGCCTGACCACGAGCATAACGGGCCGTTCACTGCGGAATTCGCGGTCCAGGGATACCTCGAGTCCCAGGCCCGGCGCTGGGTTAACGCCTTCGACGCCAATTGCTACCTTTACTTATCGCGAGCGATGGACCGCTTCGATCTCGGCGCCCACGGGGATCCCGTGGCGCTGCTGGGAAAGGCCGGGCTGGAGCATGCTCTGGTCATCGGGGTGGAGTCCGACCTTCTCTTTTCCATAGCGGAACAACGGGCCGTGTCCGAGGCGCTGCAGGCAGGGGGTGCCGCCACTCGATTCGCGCCCCTGCAGTGCATCGAAGGGCACGATTCCTTCCTGCTGGACATCGAACGCTTCGGGCGGGAGATCAAGGCTTTCCTGAATTAAGTTGAGTGTCGGTGCCGGAAGGGCTGGTTATAGGCATAATGGCTTGGTCCGCGAACTAGAAAAGCCAGAACCTTCCGCGAGGCCTTTGAATGGAACGCCGCCTGCATACAAGGCACCGAGCCCGGACGACCGTCTACATCACCGTTCCCGGCGGTTCCCGCAAGCTATGCAAGGCCGTGAATCTGAGTGCCACCGGTGTCTTCATCGAGACCACCAACCTTGGACTGCGCAAGGGACAGACCGTGGTGCTCTCGTTCGCGATCAATCTGGGCGCCGTCACCAAGCTGCACCGCCGCACCGCTGTGGTAGCGCATGTCTCGCGCGGTGGCACGGGCCTCATGATGGAAAGCTACAGCGCCCGCGCGAATTGACCCGCGCATCTCGCTGCCGGAGACTGACATCTTGGCTGACGAGCAGACAAACCCTGATGAGCGTCTTGCGGCCCTCGAGGAATCACGCCGCGAGCTCGAATCCCTGACTTACACCATCGCCCACGACCTGCGGGCGCCGCTGCGCAGCATCGAGGGATTCGCCCGCGCACTGAGTGAGGATTGCGGCGCGGCACTGGACGCGGACGGGCAACGCTATCTGCAGCACGTGCTGGATGCGTCTCAGCGGATGTCGGTCATGCTCGAGGGCCTCCTCAGCCTCGCCCGCATTCAGCGGGCGGAGTTGCATCCGGTGCCTCTGGACCTTGCGAGTGTCGCCCGCGGCATTGTCGATCGGCTGCGGGCGGCGGAGCCGGCGCGCGCGATCGAAGTCGTGATTCCTGACGTCATCGCCGCTGAGGCCGATCCCACGTTACTGACAGCCGCACTCGAAGCGCTGCTGCAGAACGCCTGGAAGTTCACCCGCGGCCGCGAACCGGCGCGGATCGAAGTCGGCGTGCAACCGGCCAACCCGCCCGTCTACTTCGTGCGCGACAACGGCGCGGGCTTCGACATGCGCTACGCCGACAGGCTCTTCGGCCCGTTCCAACGCCTGCACTCCGAGCGGGAGTTCGAAGGCGCGGGCATCGGACTGGCGATGGCGCAGCGCATCATTCGCCGCCACGGGGGGCGCATCCGCGCGGAGGCCGCGCCCGACCGCGGCGCGAGCTTCCATTTCACCCTGGCGGAGAGTTCCGCCGCTAGCGGGTGAGACTCTTCCACATCGGCACGAACTCGATCGTGACTTCCGGCCCGACCGGGTAGTGGACTTTGTCTTCCGGGACGTAGCCGCGGGCCTCGTAGAGTCTCTTGCCTGGGAGCGTCGCCATCATTTCCGCACGCCGAAAGCCCTGGCGGCGCGCCTCCTCTTCGCAGCGCTCGAGGATCGCGCTGCCGACGCCACGCCGGGCCGCCGCGGGGTCGACGAAGAAGGCCCTGATCTTGGCGGCATCGGTGTCCGGATCGAGGGTGCCCGCATCCCGATCCGCGCGCGCATCCCCGCCAAAGAGCGTCCGCCGATAGCTCCAGCCGCCGCAGCCGAGAAGCTGGCCGTCGCTTTCCACGACGAAGTAGGTCCCATCGGCGATCAGCTGATTGTCCAGGCCGAAGGCGCCCTGCAGCGCTCCTTCGATCTGGTCCGCGGAATAATCCGCCGCGCCGAGCGCGCGGATGGACCTTACGATCAGTTCCTGGATCTCCGCGCAGTCCGCCGGAGTAGCCTGCCGAAGAAGCCACGTCATGGAGCGGATTATGGGCTATAACCAGCCCGCGGACCTAGTTGCCGTACTGGTGGAGGGTCTCGATCCCGACGACCTGCCCATTGACGAAGCGGATGTTCACCAATAGCTGATTCGGCCCGCGGTTGTAGGTCCACGTTTCGACGGGAACCTCGGCGCCGGTGGTTTGACTGCTCCTGCTGCCGCCCGTGGTCGTCGTATCGACTTTGACGCCTTGCTGCACGGTAGCCGGGGAGCCGCAGAGCGCCTTGACGGCCACCATGGAATCGCCGACCGAGACGAGCCCGTTGCCGCAACGCATCGTGTCTCCCCAGGCGTGCTGGGCGGCAATGAGACAGAGCGCCGCGGGGAGACCGGCCAGCAATTTTCGAAGTTGCAATCGCACGTCACTCGCCTCCCGCTGACCGCGAGCGGGCCGCCGCTGTCATGCACAGCAGGCGGCCCGCGTACGATTACTTGCCGAAGTTGTAGGTCACATCCATGCCGTAGGTGACCGGCTGATTGACGATGTAGCGCGTGTACTGCGGAATCGCCAGGTTGATCTGCGGCAGCGGATCGAGCAGCACCTGATTGTTGGTCGCGTTGTCGACGAACAGCGCCAGGCTCCAGCTGGACGTGCGAATACCGGCGCGCAGATTCACGATTCCGTACGACTGCAGATTGATCGCGGTCTGGTTGATGTTGTTGAGATAGACGGTGACACCGTACGGCAGATCGTAGCGTGATCCGACGTAGCTGTAGGTGACATTGCCGAAGAACGACATGTTGTCATCGATGTCATGATGATAGTTCATCGATGCCGAGCCGGTGAGCTTCGGCGTATCGGGAACCGCGAAACCCGCCGGGATGCCGTCGATGGGGCTGTCGCTCAGGAACTTGCTGTGCGTATATCCCCAGTCCGTGGAGAAATCGAAGCCGTAGCCGAGATTGGCGCGGAACTCCGCCTCCAAGCCGTAGATGTTGGCGTTGGCGCCATTCACGGTGAACCCGAAGCCGGAAATGTTCGTTGCGATCTGCGGATCGGTCCAACGCTCGAAATACGCGGTCAGATTGAAGAGCGCGTGATCATCGAACAGCTCGTTCTTGGTTCCGATTTCGTAGTCCCACACGGAATCCGAGTTGAACTGCGGCACGCCCTGGCCGTTGACATTGGGGAAGTTCGCCGTCGACGTGTAGATGCTGCCCGGATGGGTCGGCGTCGCCGAGAGCTTGGACTGCAGGCCGCACTGCTCGAGTCCCGCGAGCGACGGCGGATTCCCATACGGACACGTTGCGGCGCTGACCGAAGTCAGGAAGCCGACGAAGGGCTGATCCGTGCCGCCGAGGCGGAACCCCTTGGCGATGGTCCCGTAAACCATGTGATCCGGATCGATCTGCCATGTCAGGTTGAAGCGTGGGTTGGTTCCGCTCGCGCTGTTCGACGCGTTGGTATTGAACGGCTTGCTGTTTCCCGCCGTCGTCGGCGCGCCGCTCAGCAGATTGTCGAAGCCGTAAGGCGTGAAATCACCCCACTCCGAGTTGCTCTGGTCATACGAGTAGTGGTACCAGCGTACGCCCGCGCTCGCCTTGAGGCCGTGGCCGAAATCCCAGGAGAGATTTCCGAAGAAGGCGTTCTGCAGAATGGTCTGCGGCATGTAATCCACGTAGATGTTGCCGACAGGGCCCGCCTGCGGATTGACCGACCACATATCCCACTCGGAGAGCAGGTCCTGGTAGTAGTAGCCGGCCAACCACTGCAGCGGCGCGTCGCCCGTGGAGGCGACGCGGAGCTCTTCACTCACCTGCCTGGTGTAATCTCGCTCCTCGACGCCGGGGCCGTAGGGCCCGGGGCCAGTTGGGCCGATGCCGCCCGCTGAGGTATCGTATGGAGGGGGCGGCGCCGTCGGATCGGATGGTCCAAGCGCGGTGGAGCTCGAATTCTCCTCGGTGCCGTCCTGCGAGACCAGGGAGTGATTCGACCACAAGCCGGTGATGGAGGTCAGGGCGATATCGGGCGTCAGGGCGTATTCGACTTTCAGGCTGCCCAGCGTGAAGCGGTCCCATTGCGGCTCGCCGGTTTCATAGATCTCGTAATGACCCTTCTGGCTCGGCATGGTCGGATCGGTCGGCGAGCCGTTGACGTCCACCGCGTTGGGCGCACCGGCCGTGCCCTGCTGCCACATGATCATCGGCGTGATCGAGAGCTGATCGTTGGGCTTGTAGAGGAGGATCGCCCGGAACGAATCGTTGTCCGAAGAGTTCACGCCCGACTCGGTAGAAATGAGCGGCGCGGTGTAGAAATTGGTGGGGCGGGAATTCGTGGGATTCGAGCCGGCGTCCGACGTCACGGCGCCGTCAGCGAGTACATAGCGGTTCAGCCAGCCGCTGGTCGAGGAGGCCGAGCCGACGAATCGCACGGCGAGCGTCGGTGCGAGCGGCAGGTTCACCATGCCGTTCTGCGCGAAGTTGATGCTGCCGCCGGAACCGGTATCGGAGATGGTCGACTCTCCTGACACGTCGAACGTTCCGAGCTCCGGCATCGCCGGAATGAGCCGGACCGTTCCACCCATCGAGCTTGCTCCGTACAGGGTGCCCTGCGGCCCGTGCAGAACCTCGGTCCGATCCAGGTCATACAGGTTGGGATCGATGATCACCTTGCCGAGCTGCTCGGAGGCGGGAGCCGAGAGCGCGATTTCGTCCAGGTACACACCGACCATCGAGGTGTTGCCGCCCGAGGAATTCAGGCCGCGCATCTCGTACTCGGTCTGGTTGGGACCGGAGGTGCGCATCGCGAGCCCCGGGATGCCCTGCGCCAGGGTGTTGAAATCGGTCAGTCCGCGATCGCTGATGTTCGCGGCGGTGAGCACCGTCATGCTGATCGGCGTGTTCTGTGCGAGCGTCTTGCGCTTGGTCGCGGTGACCACGACCGTGGCAAGCTGATCGGAAGGCGCCGGCGCTGTTGCCCCCGGGGCGTCGGGCCCGTCGGCCCACGCGGTGAGGGAAACACTGCTCGCCAGCGCGGCGGCGACGGCAACTGAGACCAGGTGAATTTTTCGATTCATTTGCTGACCCTGATGGAAAGTGAATGGGTCTCGGGACCAGGACCGGCGGCCAGCCCGTCCCCTGTGGCCCATGAGTGGCGTGAAAGATAGCCTATAAGCCTGGCAATTTCAGCAATCGTGGCGCGCGCGCAACAGACAAGTGCGCGCGCCTGCGCCGGGCGCGGCGCACAGTATCAACGCGACGTCGCTTTTGTTATCAACAGCGGGGGCCAACGCCGGTCAGCGCCGGTAACTGCTCAGAAGCCGGCGAAGAATCTCTCCACGGCGTAGAGGCAGAACGGCGGCACCAGCCCCGTGTGGTAATCGGTGAGCACCGCGGTCAGCCCGCCGTTGGCGTTCACCAGCGCTTTGGCGGCTGCGAATCCTTCCTTGACATCGGCGTAAGGATCGTTGGTACCGACTGCCGAATCGACATCGAGCACCGTGACCGGCGCGCCCGGCGCATGCGCCGACCAATACTCCTGCATGAGCTGAGTATTGAAATAAAACACGGTCGGGTCGTTGTCGCCGCCACAGAGGAGCACGGGGACCGAAGGGTTGAAGTTACGCAGGTCGTTCTTCGCCAGGTCCTGACGCAGGGTATTGCCCGCGCTCGCGGGCGGGACGTTCGTGGTCGTCGTGGGGAAGCCGCCGTCCGGGTTTGCCTGCTCGTCCTGCAGATAGCTCAGGCGATAAGCGTTGGTTACCAGCGGGCTCGGGCCAAATCCCAGGGCGAACACCAGCGCAAGATTGGCGGGCGTGGTTGCGGGCGTGATGGCTGCGTATTGCGGCGCCGGCGGCGTGCTGCTGAAGATCGTGTTCTCCGGGAGCAGGCCCTGCGCATAGAGGTTCGAGGCCGAGGTGGTGGTCGGCAGCAGGGAGCCGATATTGGCGGTGGCGTACTGCGGCGAGAAGACGTCGGTGGCACTGGTGTAGATGTTGCCGTACGAGTGCTGGTACGAGTCGGCGACGAACGTGAAGTTGAGTACCGCGCTGCCGTTCGGCTCACCCATGAAGATCGCATCGCCGAAGGCGGAAAGCGCGTAGGGTCCCGACATCGGACCGGCCGCCGTGACGGCTATTCCGGCCGCCTGCATCGCGCGAACCGTCGCGAGCGCCACGTAGCCGCCCTGGGAGTAGCCGGTGACGAAGAGCTTGCTGCTCGCGCTCGCGCCCACCGCGGAGAGCGCGCTGCGCGCGGCGGTCAGTGCGTCCATCATGTCGTGCGACTGCTGGGCGCCCACGAGATAGGGATGATAGGGGAGGGTCGAGGTGTCGTAGCCCGCATAGTTCGGGGCGACCACGATATAGCCGCGGGCGGCGAACACCGCCGCTATCAGCACCGCCTCGTCGTTGACGTTGCCCTGCGTGCCCGCGAGACCGGCTATGTCGTAGGACTTCGCCGGTGAGGTGCCGTGCGCGTACAGCACCACGGGCAGCGGGCCCTGGCAGGACGGATCGGTTCCGCCAGGCACCATCAGGGCACCGGAGGCGGTCGTTGCCTCGCCCTGACCGCCGACCGTCTCGTATTGCAGATGGTAGACGGTGACCGTGCAGGCCGGCGTGAAGACCAGCTTGAGGACCTGCGCGGCATCACTGTCGCCGCTCAGCATGGAGAGGAGGTCGGAGACGGTGTAGGAGCCGGTCTCGGCGGGGGGGCTCTGCAGGAGCTGGCCCGGTTGCGGAGTCGCGGCCTGCGAAGGGGCGGACGAGCCGCCGCTGCTTCCGTTGCAAGCCGCGAGCAGAGCCGCGGCCGCGGATGCCGCCAGGAATCGAATGGGGCGAACCATGGGTACCCTCCCGGGCGCTATGGCATGCAGCCCCCATTAGAATCCACGAGAGCCCCGGAAGTTCGCCGTTCAGCTCGCGCGCGCCAGCTCCGCCAGCGCGGCCCGCAGCTCCTTCAGCCGCGGCGGCTTATTGAGGACGCGATCGACGTGCGGCGGCACCTGGTTCTCCGCCGTGATCCGCTGGCCCCAGCCGGTGAGCAGCACCACCGGGGTCTGCGGCGACGCGGCCTTGATCGCAGCCGCCACCCGTCTTCCATCCACGTACGGCATGCCGAGGTCGGTGATTACCAGCTCGAAGGTCTCGCCCTTCGTCTGCGCCGCCTGGAACGCATCGATGCCGGCCTGTCCGCCATCGGCCGCCGTCACACGGTGAGCATCGCCGCGCAGGGTCTCGCGCAGCGACTCGATGATGAGGGGATCGTCGTCCACGATGAGGATGCGCATCGGCCGCAGCGGCAGGCCGAGGGCGAGCTGCCGCACCGTCTCGTCCCCTTCGTGCGCTGCCGTGTGGAACACGACCCTGACCGTGGTGCCCTCGCCCGGGACGCTATCGATCTCGAGCTCCGCGCGATGACGCTGGGCCATGCCGTACACCATGGCCAGCCCCATACCGGTACCGCGCTCGCCCTTGGTGGTGAAGAACGGCTCGAGACATCGCCGCCGGGTCTCCGCGTCCATTCCTGCGCCCGTGTCCGAAACCTCGAGATAGATCATCTCGGTCGGGGCGTCCGCTTCGGCCCCCTCCTTCGCTTGCCGCACGGCGCTCTTGGTTCGGACGGTGAGAGTTCCACCGTCTGCCATCGCGTCGACAGCGTTGAAGATGAGGTTGGTGAGCGCGTCGCGGATCTCGTTCTCGGCCCCCATGATCACGGCCGGGGGTTGCGCAAAGTCCGTCTGCAGCTCGATGACTACGCCGCGCTCCTGCGGCAGATCGCGCCAGCGCGCCTGCGTGAGCTCCAACACCCCGCGGATGACACGATCGAGCTCGATCTTCGCCAGCGCCGCATGACCTTCCTGCGGCCGATAGAACTCGCGCATGCGGCTCACGGTCCGCGCCACATCGTGAATCGCCGTCTGGATTGTCGTCAGGTAAGAGCGTGCGCGCTCACTCAGCGTGGTCTCCCGCTCGAGCAGCGACTCCGTGTACAGAGCGATCGGAGAGATTGCGTTATTGATATCGTGCGCGACGCCGCTCGCCATCTGTCCCAGCGCCCGCAACCGCTCCTGCTGCACCACGGCCTCCTGGCTCTGGCGCAACTCCTCGTAGGCGCCCTGCAGCGCGTCATAGAGCTGTGCCTGGTGGGCGGCCAACGCGACGTGTTCGCTCAACTGCCGCAGGAACTCACAGTCGCCGCTGCTGAAGGACTCCGCCTCGCGGCGCGCCGCCACGAGGACGCCGAAGACTCTGCTCTCCGCCCGCAGGGGCGCGGCGACCAGGGCGCGCAGGCCGCCCTTCGCCAGAGTGCTCGGGAACGGGAACGTGCTCTGCGCGATATCAGGCTCGTACACCAACTCGCCGTGCACGCAGCGGCTCAAGCCATTGCGGTCGACGGGCACCCGCGCTTTCTCGGTCAGCGCCAGCTCCAGCGCCGTCTCCCGGCTGCGCGCGCCGACGCTCGTGACGGTCAGCATCTCCTCGTGAGGGTCGTAGAGGCAGATGCAGCCGAAGTCGATCGGCACGTCCTCCTCGAGATGCCGGATCACCACCTGGTAGATGCTGCGCAGATCCTGGCGCTCGCCCACCGCACGGGTGATCCGGTGCAGCAGATCGAGGCGGGAGAGCTGTCGTTGCAGCCTCGTCCCGAACGCCTTGCGCTCGGCGATGTCGGCGGTGAGCTGATCCAACATATGGTTGAAGGCATCCGTCAGGACGCCCAGCTCGTCGTTGCCGAACTTCGGGGCCCGCACGGAATAGTCCCGTTTCTCCGAGACCGCGAGCGCCGCACGCCCGAGCGTCTGCACCGGCCTCGAGATCTGCTGCTGCAGCGAGCGCCCGAGAATATATGCGATCAGCATCGCGAAGGCCGTCATGCCCGCGGCGATCAGCGCGTAAAGCGCGATCTCACGGTGCAGCGAGCTCAGATCCCAGCGCAGATAGAGCGTACCCAGTCGGGCATTGCCGCGCTGGCGGATCGGCTGATAGTAGATCAGCGTGCCTGCATCGAACCGCACGCCGTCGCCTCCCGGATGCGCCGGGAAATCCGTAGGCGGCGCATGCGCCGGATAATGCGCAAAGAGCGCGCCTCCGGAGTCGTATACCGCGGCCACGCTCACGCGCCCCTCCGCGTGCAGCGCCGAAAGCACGTCCGTCTCATCCGACGCGTTATCGAAAGCGACCGCCGCCGTGCTGTTGCTTGCTATGACCTCGCCAAGCGTCTGCACGGTACGCCGCGCGACGACGCGATAGCTCGCATACTGATAGATGATGAAGGCCGCGCAAGTGAGCGCGAGCACCGCGCCGCTCGTCACGAGTAGCATGATCATGAGCCGGCGCCGGATGGGGAGATTGCGCAGCGCCACGGCTAACCCTCCCCCGGCGCGGCGGGAGCCGCGGCACCCAACAGCTTCGAGCTCAGCCTGAGACCGGCGGCCTGCGCCGCCTTCGGATTGATGCGCAGCCGCACGTGCTCATCGATCAGCACGAAGCTGATCATGCCGCCGCTCTGCACGAAGTGATCGAGATCGCTCACCGTGAGCACGTTGCGGCCCTTGAGCGCGCTCAGGATCTGCGCCAGCTGCGGCGCCTCGGACGAGCTGATGTAGAGAATGTGGCAGCCCGTCGCATCCGCGAGGCTCTTCAGGCGGCGCACCACGACCGGCCGCCCATTCACGCGCTCGCCGGCGACCGCCTGATCAAGCGAGCCGTCGAAAGGATCATCGCCAAGCACACCGATGACGATCGGGGAGCGATCATCGGCGAAAGATCCCTGGGGCCAGTCCACGAACTGCGAGAAGTAGAAGAGGAACACGGCCTCGACCTGCTGCGCCGAGGGCGCGGCGAGGGCGCAGGGGCCGCCGAGCAGACCCGCGGCCAGCAGCAGCGCCACGGCCGTGGCCCGGATCCGGGCCCTCAGAGGTTCCATGTCAGCCGTCCGAAGACGCTCCGCTTTATGGCGCTGCGCTCGTAGGGTGCACCGAATTCCACGTGGCTGCTGTGGAGGACGCTGTCACCTTCGAGAGAGAGCGTGAGGTGCGGCGAGGGCCGCCAGATCGCGTTGAGATCGAGCTCCTGGTAACCGGGATCGCCGGTTCCGTCGACGATCTCAGGCAGCGAGTCGATCGCCGACAGCACACGCAAACCGCCGTACAGCTCCACGTTGTGGGGCAGCTCGAAGTAGGACTGCAATCCGGCCTGGTTGCGCGGCGTCGAGCCCTCATAGAAATGGTTGCGGTTGAGGTCCTCACCGAGCGGCGACAGGCTCATCTGCATGTAGGAGTAGTTGACCGAGAGCCGCCACCAGTCGACCGGTGAGTACTGAGCGAGGCCCTCGAGGCCAGTCGCATGCCCATCGATGAGGTTCTCGGTGAGCAGCGGGTAGATGGTCTGGCCGGTCGCGGCATCGAGGTACGGGGCACCGAGCTCGAGCGACGCCAGTCCCGTGTAGCGGTTGCGGAAAGCCGCCAGATCGAGCGAGAGATCGGACAGCGGCCGCCAGCGGTACCCGACCTCGAAGGCGAGCACCTGCTCCGCATGGAAGTTACGGTTGCCGAGCAGTATCACCACCGGGTTTGCGGCCGGATTGGTTGCCACGATGTCCTCGGACTGCTCGATTCGAGTCGGCACCCTCACAGCGCGGGAGATCGCGCCCCAGAGCGTCTGCGTGTCGGCCAGATCCCATGCCGCGCGCACGCTCGGTTGCACCTCGAAGCCGCTGAAGTCGTTGTGCTCGAGCTTGGTACCGAGGGTCAGCCGCACGGCGTGAGGCAAAGAGACTTCATCCTGTACGAAGCCGCTGGCGAGATTGTAGCGCGAGTCCGGCGGATTCAACCCGATGAGCCCCTTGCCGTGGGTGAGCTCGTACATGGTCCGGCCCGTGAGCCCCCAGGTGATCGTCTGCGCGCTGCCGAGCGGCAGATGCTCCAGGAAATCGACGTCGAGGCTGCCGAGGTTGTCGGTGAAGGTGGGATCGTCGCGGTGCGTGTAGTCGTAGTAGACGCGCACCTCGTAATCGGAATCATCGCTCATCGTGTGCTGCCAGTGTGCCAGCAGGTTGCCGCCGCCCACACCCACCACCAGTGGCGGCGTCGGGCCGGGCCGGCCGATGATGTTGACCGCCGGACTCACCTGCCCGATGCGGCCGTCGTAGGCGTCCCCCTGGACGGTGAACGCATCTGCCGAGTCACCTTTCCAGTCCGTACGGAAGCCGACGTGGCCGAGATCCCAGCCGTCGGAGCTGGCGCCGGCCGGGTAGTCCTCAGGGGCGTCGCTCTGATACTTCGCGAACACGCGGTAGTACATCTGATCGCCGGTCTCGCCGCCGTACTGAGCCGCGGCCAGGGCGTTCTGCTCGGTGCCGCCTCCCACCGTGGCCCACGCGCCCTGTGTGTCCGCGGCGCTCTTGGTGATGATGTTGATGACGCCGTTGACCGCATTGGATCCCCAGAGCGTCGCGCCGGGGCCTCGAATCACCTCGATCCGGTCGATGTCCGGCATGAGGTAGTCCTGTACGTCCCAGAACACACCGGCGAAGAGCGGCGTGTAGATACTTCGCCCGTCGCTCAATACGAGCAGATCGGGGGAGTTGGCGCTGGCGAAGCCGCGCGAGCTGACCGCCCACTGGCTGGCCGTCAGCTGCGCGACGTTGATTCCGGGAACGTAGCGGATCGCCTCGGGGACGTTCATGGCGCCGGAGCTTGCGATCTGACCGCTGGTGACGACGGCCACGGCGGCGGCGGAGCGCGCCAACGGCTGCGGCGCCCGGGTCACGGAGGTCACCATGACGTTCGTGAGCTGCTCGATGCTGAGGTGCTTGAGCTGGTTGACCTGATTGCCGGCCAGCTGCTGGGCGTGCAGCACCGGCGAGATTGCGACGAGCACGCCCACGACGAGCACGGCGCGTGCGCCGCGCGGTGCTCCACATGTGGGCCGATGCCCGCGAGTCGAGGCAGAAAGCATCATAGGGTTCCCACCGCCGATCCTATGCTTCGTACGTTAGCTCGACGCGAAGCGCTCGGCAATTACTATGGCAAGTTCGCCCGCATGTTGGCAACGTTGTGACTTGCGTCTCATTGCGGGCGCAGGACCACAGCGCGCATCCGCGTCCGAAAATGGCTAGTCCGCGGCGCCGGCACGGCGTATCGTGCCCCCCATGCAAGAGATGCTGCCATTCGATTCGACGGTGCTGGAGCGGGCGCGGCTGAGCCGCGACCCTCGCTTCGACGGCAAATTCTTCATCGCCGTGACCTCGACGGGCATCTATTGCCGTCCCATCTGTCCGGCTTCGCCGTCCCCCAGGAAGGGCAACGTCCGTTATTTCGGCTCCGCCGCCGCGGCGGCCGAGGCGGGCTTCAGGCCATGCCTGCGCTGCCGGCCGGAGGCGGCGCCCGGCACGCCGGCGTGGCTCGGCACGTCCGCGGTCGTGAGACGTGCGCTGCGCCTCATCAACGAAGGCGCGCTCGATGAGGTCAGCGTCGGCGAGTTCGCGGCGCGTGTCGGTGTTGGCGCGCGGCATCTCGATCGGCTCTTCCTGCAGCATGTCGGCGCTTCGCCGCTCGCCGTCGCCCAGACGCGCCGCCTGCATTTCGCGAAGCGGCTGATCGATGAGAGCGATCTGCCGATGACACAGATTGCGCTCGCCGCCGGCTTCGGCAGCCTGCGCCGCTTCAACGATGCCTTCCGCAACGCCTATCGCCGGCCGCCGCGGGAATTGCGCCGCGAGCGCCGCGGGCCGCCGCTTCGCAGAGCCGGCGACGAGGTGTCGCTCGCCCTCTCCTATCGGCCGCCCTACGATTGGGATCACCTGCGCGGTTTCCTCGCGGTGCGCGCCACGCCGGGCGTGGAGCGTGTGGATGAGAACAGCTATGGCCGACTGATCCGGACCGATGCGGGCCACGCCGTGATCCAGGTGCAGCCGTTGGCGGGAAAGGATGCGTTGCAGCTTCGCGTCCAGGGCGCGCCCGCGACAGCGCTCTTTCAGATCGCTACTGCCGCGCGGCGCGTGTTCGATCTCTCCGCCGATCCGGCGCTCCTCGCCGCGGGACTGGAGTCGGACCCCCTGCTGCGTCCGCTCGTGCGCCGGCGGCCCGGCATACGCATTCCGGGCACGTGGGACCCATTCGAGTGCGCGGTGCGCGCCGTGTTGGGTCAACAGATCACCGTGGCGGCCGCGCGCACTCTGGCCGGGCGTCTCGTCGAGCGCGTCGGCGAGCCGGTCGCGACCGCGGTAACGGGACTCGACCGCCTCTTCCCAACACCGCGGGCGCTCGCGGCCGCGAATCTCGATGGGCTGGGGCTCACCGGCGCGCGCATCGGCGCGCTGCAAGCCCTCGGACAGGCGGTGGCCGAGGGCCGGGTTGCATTCGATCGCCCCGCCGACGAGGTCGTCGCGAGCCTGGTGGAGCTGCCGGGCTTTGGCGAATGGACGGCGCAGTACATTGCCCTGCGCGCGCTTGGCGAGCCCGACGCATTCCTTACGGCCGACCTCATCGTGCGGCGCATGGCCGCGGGAGACGGCGCGCCGCTCACGCTCAAAGAGTTGGAACGCCGCGCCGATGCGTGGCGGCCCTGGCGCGGTTATGCCGTCATGCACCTCTGGTGCGCGGCCAGCGACCGGCAAATTCGTGGAGGAGACGCTCGATGAAAACCTCAGCACTCTACTGGCACGAGATCGACTCACCGATCGGCAGGCTCCTCCTCGCCGGTGACGGCGAAAGCCTCATCCAGGTGTGCTTCCAGTCCGGTCCGCGTCCGCAGCGGCCGGCGGACGGCTGGATCGCCGATGGCGCGGCGTTTCGCTTGGCGATCGCGCAGCTGAGCGAGTACTTCGCCGGTGAGCGGCGCCGGTTCGACCTGCCGCTCGCGCCCCGCGGCACGGAATTTCAGCAGCGCGTCTGGCGCGCGTTGACGGAAATTCCCTATGGAAAAACGGTTTCCTACGGCGAGCTGGCGCGGAGCATCGGCAAGCCGAGCGCGCCGCGGGCCGTGGGGCTCGCGAACGGGGCGAATCCTCTGCCGATCATCGTGCCCTGCCACCGAGTGATCGGCGCCGACGGCAGCCTCACGGGCTTCGGCGGCGGCTTGCCGATCAAGCGCAAGCTGCTGGCGCTCGAGAATGCGGGCGCGGAGGAGTCGAGCCCGCAGTCAGCCTTTAAATGGGCTGCCCCCCAGCGGCCTTCAGCCGCCCGTTGAGCTTGGGCAGGTCCACCGTCTCGAGACGGGTCCACTCCGCCAACGTAGCGGTCGCCTTCTGGGACAGCGCCGCGTAGGACGACAACGCATCGGGGCTCGGGTCTGCATCCGCGCCATCCACTGCCGACTCGAGGCTCTCGAGGTCCGTCGAGAGCGCCTGGAGGCTGTCAGTCCGCAGCGACGGCACCGCCGGGAAAGGAATGGCGTGCGGGCTCGTTCCGGAGATTTTGCCGGCCTTGGCGAGGAGAGCCTCCATCTGCTGGCGTGCCCCGCCGGCCCCTGCGAGCCGCGCATCCAGGGTATTGAGCAGCTGCACCGCGCGGCCGAGAGCCGCGGATGTCTGCAGCCGCGCGGCCTCCACCTTGCGTGCCAGCTCGAACTCACGCTCGTAAGCGGCTTGCGGCAGGCTCACCCGCGGATCGGGTTTCACGACGAGAGGCTCGCGATAGTCGTGTCCCGCCACTGTCAGCTCGACGCTGTACTGGCCCGGAGGCGCCCATACTCCGGCGTCCCTCGAGGCATGCCTGGAGCCGGGCGCGGCGGCCGCGCCATAGTGCAGATCCCATACGAACCGTTGCATGCCGGCCGCGGCCGACGGAACGGGAGTCGGAGGAACCCACTCTGGAGCGAACTCCAGCGTCGTCGCATCAGGCGCCGGCACGTGGTCCGCGCTGCTGTACGAGCGCACCACTTGATTGCCCGCGTCGCGAATCATCACCACGACGGGGCCCTGTACCCCGGCAGGCAGCACGTAATCGATGATCGCGCCGTCGGGAGGGTTGGCGGCCATCGGCTCGTCCTTCGGCAGCGGCGTTCCCGCGAACGACGCGCCCCGCACGCGAATCGCGTCCGCGGGCTTGAAGAGTGTGGCCGCTCCGGCACGCACATCATCCATCTGACGCAGCGCGCTGACGTCATCCATGATCCAGAAGCCGCGGCCATGCGTGGCGATCACGAGATCATCGCCGTGCACGTCGATGTCGCGCACCGAGGTGATGGGCAGACTCTGCTGCAGCGACTGCCAATGCGCCCCATCGTCGAAAGAGACGTAGATGCCGAACTCCGTGCCGGCATAGAGAAGTCCCGGCCGCACGGGATCCTCCCGCACCACGTTGACGAAGTTGCCGCGCGGAATGCCTGAATCGATGCGGGTCCAGCTCTTGCCGTCATCGTTCGTGCGATAGATGTAGGGCGTCTCGTCATTGAGGCGGTGGCGGTCGATCGCCATGTAAGCCACGCCCTGCCGGAAGTGGGACACGTCGATGCTGCCTACCTTCGACCAGGGTGTCAGTGCCGCCGGCGTCACCTGTGTCCAGTGCCCGCCGCCATCTGCCGTGCGCCAGACCAGTCCATCGTCCGTGCCCACCCAGATGATGTCGGCGCTCAACGGTGAGGGTGCGATGGTGTAGATCACTCCGCGGCGCTTGCCGACGTGGAAGTCATCCGCCGCGGTCGTCGGATCGAGATTCGACGGCGTCCCGGCGTTGCGCCGTGTCAGGTCCGGGCTGATCGGCTTCCAGTGGTTGCCGCCGTCATCCGTGCTGAAGAGCCGCTGATTGCTGAAGTAAAGCGTCTTCTGGTCGCGCTTCGAGAAGACGAGCGGCATCGTCCAGGTGGTGCGGTAGTGATCCCACGGGTACGCGAGCATCGGATTGACGTCGCGAACCTGATTGCTCTTGCGATCGAGCTTCGTGACGCTGGCACCAGCGTCACTGCCGTCACCGTAGATGATGTCAGGATCATCCGGGTCCGGGGCGATCATGCCGTTCTCGCCGCCCGGAGTGATCTCGTGGAACTGCTCCATCGTGATGCCGTCGTAGCTCGACGCGCGGCTCGGCAGCGCCGTCGCGCCGGAGTCCTGCTGCGATCCGTAGACCCAGTAGGGAAACCGGTTGTCGGTGCTGACGTGATAGATCTGCGCGGTGGGCTGGTTGTACCAGCTGCTCCAGGTCTTGCCGCCATTCAGGGTGACCTGCGCGCCCTGATCGCTGCCGAGAATCCGGCGCGCGCTATCCGTCGGGTCGATCCACAGGGCGTGGAAGTCATCGCCCGTCGGGTCGCCCTTCAACGCGATGAAATGCGCGCCGCCGTCCTGCGACTCGAGGACGATGGTGTTCATGACATAGACCCGGTCGGCATTGGCCGGATCGGCCGTGGGTGCGCAGAAATACCAGCCGCGCCCCCAGATCCGCGCATCGCCGGAGATATGACGCCAGTTCACTCCGCCGTCATCCGACCGATACATGCCTCCCTCGGTGCGCGGGCCATCAGCCAATGCGTAGACCCGGTCCGGACTCGCGGGCGACACCGCGAGACCGATGCGGCCAGGATTTGCTATGAAGCCGTGACCCTCGACGTGGCTCCAGTGATCGCCGCCATCGTGAGACACGTAAAGGCCGCTGCCGGGCCCGTTGGAAGGTGGATAGACGTTCCAGGGCGGCCGCCGCGTCTGCCACAGAGTGGCATAGATGGTGCTCGGATCGCCCGGCTTGAAAGCGAGATCGGCGGCCCCGGTGTTGGCATTCTCGTAGAGGATCCTGGTCCAGTGCGCGCCGCCGTCCCGTGAGCGGAACACACCGCGCTCCGTGTTGGGAGCGTACGGATGTCCAAGCGCCGCTACGTACACCAGGTTGGGGTCATGGGGATCGACCAGAACGCGCGCGATCTGGCGCGAGTCGGTGAGGCCGATGTGCGTCCAGTGCGCGCCGCCGTCCGTGGACTTGTACATGCCGTTGCCCTGCGCGATGTCGGAGCGCATGTCCGCCTCGCCCGTGCCGACGTAGATGGTGCTCGGACCGGACGGAGCGATCGCGATGGCGCCGATCGAGCCTACCGGCTGGCCATCGAAGATCGGTTGCCAGGTCCGGCCGGCATCCTGGCTCTCCCAGACGCCGCCATCGACGGAGCCGAAATAGAAGTGGCGGCTGTTGCCCGGAAGCCCGGTCACCGCGAGCACGCGCCCGCCGCGGAAAGGACCGATGAGCCGCCAGTGCAGCGCCTGATAATTCGACGGATCGACCGTGCTCGGGCCGGCGCACGCCAGGCTCGCCAGTGATAATCCGACCATGAGCCATGCAAGACCGCGCATTCGCAAGGGCAGCCTCCCAGAATCCCCAGCATAGTGGGGCGAGGGGCGTCACTCTATCCGGACACGATCCCTTTTGCTCAATCTCCGCGCGTCCCTGCGAGCCCAGCTGAGCGGCTGTCGCGACGAATTGCGGCCCGGGTTCGGGCGTGCTAGACGATCCCGATCGAGAAGAACGCGACGATCGCGAGGACCTTCGCAATGAGCCCGGGCCGCGCCAGCAACAGCGCGCACAGAGGCAGCCGCGGCAACCGTTTGGACGGAGTCGTCAGGGGGATCGGAGAGCGGACCATGGCGTACTCCCGGTGGTGGAACTGGGAGCATTGAGCGCTTCAATCCGCGCATCTCTGAGGATGCAACGGTGGCCGGGCAGTGAAGGATTGTGATGAAAAGAGGCGCGCGGTCCGTCAGGCACGACGCCCGTGCCGGGTCTCCATCCCGGGCACGGGCGTCACTGATTGCTACGGGAACAAGTTGACGTGGACGTCTACCACCGCCCCTGTCGCAACGGACGCGAGAACCGCGTTGTTGTCCACCCGGATCCAGTAGAAGCCTACGGGTGCCGGACGGAGATGATAGACGGCAACGTCCGGGATGACATACGCAGACCCGCGGTAGGCCGGCGGAAGCCGATCACCCTTACGCCACGTGTGAGCGTGGTACCCATGCGGGTGCACGTACCTGCCCGTGGCGAATCCTGCATGCGCGTGATGCGCCACCGTCCGATGATGCTCGACTACATGATGATGCTGGTCGTGGTGCTGGTCGTAGCCCGGGGGATCGGCCAGTGCCAGAGATCCTACGGCCAGCGACAGCACCATCGTTCCCATGATCATTCGCTTCATTTTTGAACGCCCTCCAATGATTACAGCAAATGGAATTGCAGCAAGAGACTTGCCGATAGACTGCCGCAAGGTACCTGAGCCCGGGCTGAACGGCACCTCAGTTTTTAACATATCCACATTTCGGTAGATTCTCGGGCGCCCGGCCGGGCTGTATGGTGCCCGGAGGGGTGGCGAGTCGCCGCCCGGGAGTCCAGCGATGCAATACAGTCTGCTCGGCAACACCGGCCTGACGGTTTCCCGCCTGGCGTTCGGCGCCATGACGTTCACCGCGGGCAACAAGGACATCGGCGCCGTTTATAAGGTGGGCGCGGACCTGGCGGGTGAGCTCGTCGGCCGGGCGCTGGAGGCGGGGATCAACTTCTTCGATACCGCCGACGGCTATGCCGGCGGTGAATCCGAAGCGATGCTGGGCGCGGCGCTCAAGCCTCACCGCGACCGGGTCGTCATCGCCACCAAGGTCGGTTTTCGCACCGGTCCCGCCCTGACCCGTGCGGGGCTCTCCCGCAGGCACATCCTCTGGTCGGTCGATCAGAGCCTGAAACGCCTCGGCACCGATTGGATCGACGTCTACATCGCGCACCGCGAGGATCCTCATACGCCGATCGAGGAAACGCTCGCGGCGCTCGATACCGTGGTACGCGCCGGCAAGGTGCGGTATCTCGGCTTCTCCAACTGGTCGGCGTGGAAGGCGGCGGCAGCGCTCGAGATCCAGAAGGCGAACGGTCTCGCGCCATTCACCCACGGGCAGATGTACTACTCGCTCGTCGGCCGGAACATCGAGCGCGATGTCATCCCGATGATGCGGCGCTACGGGGTGGGCCTCACGGTGTGGAGCCCGCTGGCGTTCGGCTTCCTCAGCGGAAAGTACACCCGCCAGACGCTGTCGGACCCCAACAATCGGCTGTCCGGATTCGACTTCCTGCCCTTCGACAAGGAGCAGGGCTTCAGGCTGGTGGAGCGCATGCGCGCCATCGCCGCCGCTCACGATGCCAGCGTCGCGCAGGTCGCCATCTCGTGGCTGCTGGCGCGTCAGGGCGTGACCAGCGTGATCATCGGCTCGACCAAGCTCAGCCAGCTCGACGACAACCTGAAGGCGGTGGCGGTCACCCTCACGGCCGCTGAGATCGCCGATCTTGATGCGGCCACGGCTCTGGCGCCGGTCTATCCCAACTTCTTCACGGACACCATCGCCGCCGATCGGCCGCTCGCCGAAGCGCTCGGCAAAGGCTAAGCTGCGGCGCGTGGCCTGGAGACGTGGGGGGACCGTCATGACAATCCGAATCACGTGGCCTGCGCTGGTGTCGACAGGCCTTGCGCTCGCAGCGGCCTCTCAGGTCTTCGGCGCCGAGAGCTACCAGCGGCCGGCTGATGAGCCTCCAGGCGCGAGTCTCTCCGCGCCCCAGGTCTCAGGCCCATCGTTTCATGTCGAGGATCCCGTGCACAGTGACGGGCTGATGCACCGCTATGTCATCGACAGCCGCTTCGGCGTCTTCGACGCTTATGGCATCGATGCGCTGAACACTCGGCTGTGCGAGATTGCGGCGCTGACTACGCTGGAGAGCACGTCGGATGGCAAGGTGGTGGTCGAATCTGTCGTGCGCGGTCTGCGCGAGCAGGCGCACTCCGTGGTCCGCGTGGCCACGCATCCGGTTGGCACTCTGCTTGGCATTCCGGCCGGCATCGGGCATTTGCTCGGCGGGTACCGGGCCGAGGCACAGGAGGTCACGACGAGTATCGGTCACTCCCTGACGCCAGGCAGCGCCTCGCAGACCAAAGACTCTGAAGGCTACACGCTGCAGCGGGTGGGGACGGAGGCAACGCACGCTGCGCGGGATCAGGCCGAGCACTATGTCGGTCTTACGGCGGCCGAGCGACGCTGGTACGCGAAGCTCGGCGTCGACCCCTATACGGACAATATCGTGCTGCGGCGTGCGATCACACGAATGGCACGTATCGATGCCGCGGCATCCTTCGGCATGCGCTTCGCGCCGGTCGGAATTCCGTTCGCCGGCGAAGTGGAGCAGGCGCTGAATACCATCGATCACGAAGACCCGGCAGTGTTGCGCAAGCGCCGGCGCGAGTCGCTGTTGCGAGCGGGCCTGACGCCGGCAGAGGTCACACGCTTCGAGCACACACCGCTCCTCACGCCGACCCGGCAGACCGTGCTCGTAAATGCTGTTACTGCGCTCGATGGCGTCGACGGTCGAGCGGAGCTGCTGCGTCATGCGATGTCGCTACAGTCGGAAGACGAGACCGAGGTGTTCCTGCAGAGCACGCTGCTCCTGCTGCGGTTTCAGGCGCATCACCCGGTCAAGAAGATACTTGCGGGCGTACGCATCCCGGCGGTAGAGCTTCCTGACGGGCGCGTCGTCGTGTTTGGAGCCTTCGATGCCGTGCAGTGGACGGCGGAAGTGTCCGACTATGAGCTCAGCCTGCGAGAGGCGTTACCGCCCGGAGCAGGCCGGGAGATCCTGGTCACCGGCTCGGTCTCTCCTCGAGCGCGCGCCGCGCTCGCGGCACGCGGCTGGGCCGTACACCCGCAAGCCTGAGCCCGCTGCTCAGCGAGCGCGGCAGCGGCGCGACTGATCAGATCAGCGGCGAGCCCAATGGCCGCCGGCCATGTGCCAGCCGCGCTCTCCATGTGCCCAGTGGCGCGGCACCCAGCGAAACCCGGCACGCGGAGCGGCCCAGTGCCCGGGAGCCCAGACATAGCCGCCCGGTCCCCAACGCCAGAAGCCGCCCATCCAGAAGTAGCCGGGATACGGCGCCGCGCCGTAATACTCGATACGCGCGGCAGGCGGCGCGACGGCCACATATCCGCCGCCGTAGTAGGGTCTGGCCGGCACTACGACACAGCCTGCGAGAGCCGCGGCGAGCCCGAGAACGATTGCTGCATTGCGTGCGCGCGGGACAACACGAGTCATGTGAACCTCTTCACTCACTACGTCGCGGTGCCAATTTACCGCCTGTACATGATGAACGCGGCACCCCGACCGGGGTGTACAGCAGCTCACATTTCCGGCGGCCGTCGCCAAAAGACGACTCGCCGGCTCACTCGCTGACGGCGGGCGCGCAGCTATACGAGACGGACGGACTGACGCCTTGGAACGCCGAGCAGAGATAGGTCTTGTTCTGACAGGTCGCATTCCAGGTGCCGCTGCCATTGAGCTGCATCTGCACGCTCGAGATCCTGTTGTCGGCAGGCATGCATCCCGTGTGTCCCGCACTGATCGTTTGCAGCGCCTGTGTCATGGTCGCTGAATTGGCCAACTGACTGGGCACGGCGCAGGCGGTGGCGAGCAGCGGCAGCAGGGCAGCAGGAATGGCGAATTTCATGGCTGGCTGAGCGTAGCACCTATGGGCCGCGTGCACCATGTACGCGGTGCGTCGGGTTGTGTTACCGTTTTGTCATGAAGAAGGGTGACAGCGCCCGCGATCCTGCGCTGGAGTCCGCGATCGGCATTACCGTCCACACCGGGTGGGGCGCCTGCGTCGTGGTGGGCGGCTCGCTTCGCAAGCCGCAGATCATAGTCAACACGGTGATCGCGCTCCTGGAGGGCACGGAACGCTTCTGCTACCACCGTGCCGCCGAGATGAGCGCCGCGTCCGTGCCGGAGTGGCTGGCGCGAGTGCGCGCGAAGGCGCTGGCCCGGGCACGAACCGAGCTCGCGCGGATGCTGACGGAGAATGTACGCATCGGCGCCATAGTTGCAGGGGACGGAGATCTGCCGGACCCGACTACGGCCCTGGCGACACACATGCGGATTCACCGCGCGGAAGGGATGTTCTACCGTGATGTCTTTCGCGACGCCTGTCGGATCCCGTGCCGCATCACACCGGCAGCCTCACTCGACATAACCGCGGTAGGCAAAATCGCCACCAAACCCTGGAGCCGGGACCAGAAGCTGGCTGCGCTGGCGGCCTGGCATGCAATGGGTCATTGAGGCCGCTCAGGGGCAGCCGCATCCTTTCTTTTCCGCCTCGGCCCTGCGGGCGGCGGCTCCCGCGGGATCGGTGAGAATGTCGACCCAGCGCGGATCCGTCGACTTCTCGGCGTCGTAGTTGTCGTGCCAGTTCCACCACCTGTAGGGGGCGCTCTGCGGGTAACCCTCGGGGGAGTCCTCCCATGTCTCCTGGCGGCCAAGAGGCGTGATATCGAGATAGCTCCAGGTGCTCCCCAGCGCCTCGTCGCCGCGGTTATTGATCAAGTAGGTGCGAAACACCTTGTCGCCATCACGATAGAACACATTGTGGCCATGCCATTCGCGTACGCCGAAGTCGCCGTCAAAGCTGTCGGTGATCGTGTACCAGGGCATCTCCCAACCCATCCGCGCCTTCAGGCGTGCGATGTCAGCCTGCGGCGCCCGTGAGGCGTAGACGAGCGTCGTGTCCCGCGCGTTCAGATGGGCAAGGTGGGCGACCTGGTCGGCGCCCAGGGAGCAGCCGCGACAGGCATGGTCCGGCCAGCCGAACACCCCCGGCTCGAAGAAAGCGCGATAGACGATCAGTTGCCGGCGGCCTTCGAACAGGTCTTCGAGGCTCGCCTTGCCGTTGGGACCTTCGAACCGATACGCCTTCCCGACGGCCATCCACGGCATCCGACGGCGTTCCGCGGCCAGGGCATCACGGGC
The DNA here is from genome assembly GCA_036273095.1 of Steroidobacteraceae bacterium. Classification (GTDB taxonomy): domain Bacteria; phylum Pseudomonadota; class Gammaproteobacteria; order Steroidobacterales; family Steroidobacteraceae; genus 13-2-20CM-66-19. Next base: position 25,493 of record DATAXF010000052.1, read on the forward strand.
ACGCGTCAGCGCCTTTTCCTTCGCGAGCAGCTGCTGACGCGCGGCCTCCCAGGACTCGGGGGATACGATCGGGGGGCTTTGAATGGCGGGTTGCGGGGTCAAGGCCATGGTGGTCTCCACGCGATGTTCGGCGGACATGTTACAAGTATGCCGCAATTGGGGCGCGGCCGGCGCACTGGCCGTGTTACCTTGCCGGCATGAGAGTGCGTGACAGCAGCATGCCGGATCGAGTGCTGTGGGAGTCGTTTTTCGAGCCCACCGAGATCCTCGAGTTGCTGTCCCTGCCGGTGACCGGCGACATAGTGGACTTCGGGTGCGGCTATGGCACGTTCACGCTGACGGCGGCAACCCTCACCCGAGCCACGGTTTACGGGATCGACATCGACCCTGAGATGGTGCGTACCACGGCCCGGGGCGCACTGGAGGCCGGCCTGAGCAATGTATGCGCGGTCGAGCGGAATTTCGTCGCGAACGGGGCCGGCTTGGCACCCGGCAGCTGCAGCTATGCGATGCTCTTCAACATCCTGCACGCGGAGGATGCCGTCGGGCTGCTGCGGCAAGCCCACGAGGTCCTGCACCCGGGCGGCAGGGTCGCCGTCATCCACTGGGTTTCGGATCCCGGCACGCCGCGCGGGCCGCCGCTACAGATCCGCCCTACCCCGCAGGAGTGTCAGCAATGGATGCAGGCTGCCGGATTCGACCTGGCGAGCCCGGTGGTTCAACTGCCTCCTTTCCATTACGGCCTCGTTGGCAGACGGCCGGCTCCCTGAGAGCATCCGATCACGACACCGCCAGGGGTTTGTATCTGGCACCCATGCGCTCCTGCAGCCGCTTGCGGTAGCGTCGACTCAACCGCAGTCGGGCCTTGGACCTCAGGACCACCTCGTACTCGCCGCCGGACTGGAGCTCGAGGCCGCGAATCCGATCGAGATTGACGATGGTGGAGCGGTGAATGCGGACGAACTTATCGTCGCCCAGGTCCTGCTCGAGCTCGGATAGCGGCCGGCGCAATACGTGCGTGTCACCGCCCACGTGCAGGCAGGCGTAGTAGCCGGCGGCCTCGATCCAGTCGATATCCGCGGCTTTGAGGAAGAGCACCCGGCCCTGAGTCCGGACGACGAGTTGCTCCGCTGCCCGCGGTTTCGTCGGCGGGTAGTGCGCGAGCTTCTCCTTGGCCCGGTTGAGGGCGCGCGCAAAGCGCGCGTCGTCGAACGGCTTCAACAGGTAGTCGAGCGCTCCCGCCTCGAAGGCGCGCAGCGCGTACTCGTCGTAAGCCGTCACGAATATGATGGCGGGCGGCAGATTGCCGCCCAGGAGCTCCAGCACGTCAAAGCCATCGCATTCCGGCATCTGCACGTCCAGAAAGACGATGTCGGGCGTGGACTTTTTGATCTCCTCCATGGCCTCGGGTCCGGACGAGCATTCGGCGACCGGACCAACGTCCGGATCGCGGCGCAACAGAACGGTCACGTTGCGCCGCGCCAATGATTCGTCATCGACCACGAGCACCCGGATTGGCGCGCGTCGCGGCTCCACCGCCTCCATCTAGGCTTCCCTGAAAGGCAGCGTCACCAGTACTTCCACCCCGGCGGAGTTGGCGCGCGTCAGCTGCAGCTCCGATTCGTTGCCGTGGAGGATCTGCAGGCGTGTGCGCAGATTGCGGATACCGACACCGGTCTGGCCGGCTTCCCAATCGGTCGGCAAAGCGGGACCGTCGTTGTAGACGCTCAGGCAAAGCCGGCTGTCATGGCACGCGCCGGCGACGCGCACGGCTCCTCCTGCGACGCGCTTCGCGATGCCGTGCTTGATGGCGTTCTCCACGAGCGGCTGCAGCAGCAGATTGGGAACCTGCGCCCGCAGCAGATCCGCGGGAATGTCCACGCTCACCTGCAGACGTTCTCCGAAGCGAACCTTCTGAATCTCGAGGTAGCGCTGCAGATACTCCACTTCCTCCTGCAAGGCGACCTGCGACCGGTGTGAGTCCTCCGAGGAGCGGCGCAGGAACTCGCTGAGCCCGACTATCATCCTCACGGCGGCGTCGTTCAGATGGTCGCGCACGAGGGCGGCAACGGAATTGAGAGTGTTGTAGAGGAAGTGCGGATCGATCTGCCGGCGCAGCGCGGCGAGCTGAGCCTTGGAGAGCTCCTCATTGAGCCGGGCGGCCTCGGTCATCTGGCGCGTCATACGCGCGTTTGCGTCGACCACGAAGGTGACCGTCACTATCAGCGCGTACGCGGTGATGAATGTCACGACCTGGTAGAGACACATCATGGTCCACGTAGCCACGAAGGTCGGTGGCTGCGCATTGCCCCAGGGGTTGAAGAGCACCTGCAGCTCCGCAGACCAGCTTTCAGCAACCGCGCTGACGACGGCGAAGAGTGCGAAGTGCGTGCAGACCGAGCGCAGACTCAGGCCGCGCAACAGGGGATAACGCCGCGCCGCGGCAATCACGAGGGGAGTCGCCAGCGCCCAGGGAAGCCATGACGCGAAGTCGGTTGTGAAGCCCGGCAGCCACGGCTGATGCTTCCCATCGACGCGCATGGAAAGTACCGTCTGACAGGCATCGCAAAGCGCGTAGGCAGACCAGATCCCCGCAATCCAACGCCAGCCTGTCGAACGCATGTCACCGGGATCCGAGGTCATGGCTATCACTCTACGCCAAAGCGCCGGCGGTGCGAACTCGTCCTGCAGCGAGTCACCAGCCCGGTGCAGTGAGCGGTCTTAGGCGATTTGCCGCCTGCACTTACACTGCGCGCCGGGAGATCCGAGGAGGCGGTGGAGTGTCTGCTTGTCCGCGTTGAGATTCACAGGCGTGCGAAGGACTGCTCGGGTTCCCTGGGTCGTTGGCGCCGTCACCATGATGCTTCATCTGGCGGCCGCGCGGGCGCAGCAGCATGCGGGCGACAATCCGGTCTCCGCGGCGCAGGATGCATTCGGCCTGACGCTGGGGCTGGAATCCATCGGCCTGTATGGCCCGGGCGGAATCCGCGGCTTCAGTCCGCAGGCGGCCGGCAACGTACGGATCGACGGCCTGTATTTCGATGAGCAGGGCGGGCTCTCGAATCGAGTGATCGACGGTTCGACCACTCGGGTGGGCGTGAGTGAGATCGGCTATGCCTTTCCCGCGCCGACCGGCATCATCGATTACGAGCTCCGTCAGCCGGGGAACGGCACGCCCGCCGCCACGGTCATCGCCAATGTCGGGCCATACGATGCCTGGGGCATCAGCGTCGACGGCACTCTGCCGTTGGCGGGCAAGGAGCTCATCGTGCCGGTTGGCGTGGCGACCCAAGTCACCACGCAAACCCAGTACGCATCCTTGCCCGGTTACACATCGCACGTGACGAGCATTGGCGCGACACCGCAATGGTCGCCGAACGACAGGGTGACCGTGCGGGGGTTACTCGACTGGCAGCTGACCCGCGGTGCAACCACGCTGCCGCTGATTTTCAGCGCCGGTGATTACCTGCCGCCGGCGATTCCCCGCGGCTACCTCGGCCAGAATTGGGCCCAGGGCCGCAGCGTGACGCAGAACCTGGGCGTCCTGGTTGCCGCCCAGCTGAGCCCGGTGTGGTCGCTGAATGCGGGTGTCTTCCGTTCGAGCGCGGACAACCCATTGAGCTTCTCGGACTTCTACACCGCCGTGCAACCGAACGGCGGGTCGGAGCATCTGGTCGTGGGGTATCCGGATCAAAACAACGCTTCCACTTCCGGAGAAGCGCGCCTGACGGGCCAGTTCAGGACGGGTGAATGGCATCACAAGCTCATCCTGCTGGCGCGCGGCCGCGACGTTCTGGCGCGCTATGGCGGCGATGACGTCGTCGATGTCGGTCCAGCCAACATCGGCTCCGGGCTGCAGGTGTCGCCGCCGACGTTCGCTTATTCGGCGCGCACTCAAGATCGCACCGAGCTGTGGAGCGTCGGCGCGGCATACCATGTCGATTGGGACCAGTTCGCCGAGCTCGAGGCGGGCGTCCAGCAGGAGCACTACCGGGAGAATGTCATCTCTCCGGGCGAGCCGCGGGGCAGGCTGTCAGACCATCCGCTGCGTGCCTACGGAAATTCCGCTGTGGCGCTCACGCGCCTGCTGACGCTTTACGCGGGCTACACCCAGGGCCTGGAAGACTCCGGAGCAGCGCCCAGTGCGGCACAGAATCGCAACGCCGTCCTGCCGGCGTCGTTGACCTGGCAGGTGGAGTCGGGACTGCGCTATCTCCTGACACCCCGGCTGAAGATCATCACCGGCGTCTACGAGCTGCAGAAGCCCTACTTCAATCTGGATGCCAGCGACGTCGACCGCGAGCTCGGAGTGCAGCGCGCCAAGGGCTACGAGCTCTCGGTTTCGGGTCAGCATCTCGACAATTTCGACATCAATGTCGGCGTCCTCGTCGACGATGTCGCGATAGTCGGGCCGAACCTGGCCGCCGAAGGCGTCGGCCCCATGGCGGTGGGGCAGCCCCGCCTGCAGTACTCGGTCAACGTGAATTACGCGCTACCTTGGTGGTCGGCTGCCTCGCTGGACCTCTCCGCCTCGCATTTCGGGCAGGCCCCTGCCGTCGTCGACAATCGCGTTGACGTACCCGCGATCACGTTCCTGAACTTCGGGGGGCGGTACGAGTTCAAGATATTCGGCAGGAACAGCACCCTGCGCGTGCAGATCCAGAACGTGTCGAACTCCACCTGGTGGACGGTCGCCTTCACGCCGGGGTACTACCTGACCCCGGGCCCGCGCACGGTCTTCGCGTACCTGACCACGGACATCTGAAGGTCCCGCAGGCCGGCCTGCGGCCCGCGGGACCCCTTCGGGCGCCGGCTACCTGCGCCCGTGCGACGAGAAATCGAACAGGTCGAACAGATCGCCAATGGCCGGGGTGTTGATCGGCACATAGGCATCGCCGCGCGCCGTGATGGGATCCGGCATGTTGTCGCGGCTGCGGTACGACACCGGCGGCAGGTGCCAGTTGCGCTCGATGAATTTCAGCAGCGAGACGTGATCCGTGTAGTCGTGTGAGATGTACCCGGGCCTGGCGTACCGCGACACGAGGATCAGCGGAATGCGCGTGCCGTCACCGAAGTAGTCGAGCGGCTGCACGTAACCCGAATCGTAGTAGCCGCCGCCCTCGTCTTCGGTGATGAAGATGGCGGTGTCCCTGGCGTACGGCGAGGCCTCGACCTGGGTCACGATTTTCTGCACGAATCCTTCGAACAGATCCAGCTTGGACGACGACGGGTGGCCGTCGGTATAGCCGCTCGGCTTGACGATCGATACAGCGGGCAGCGTGCCGTGCGCGATGTCAGAGTACAGGTTCACCGAATCCTGGATGTGCGCCGCGACCCGGTCCGGGTGCGACATGATCGAGGTGTCGTACTGGAACGGATTGCAGATGTTGCAGTACTCATCGGCATTCGGACCGGCGGTGCCGTAGTTGATCTGGTACGGGTCGGGTATGTAGTTGTTCCACTGGTCGCCGTAGTATTTCCAGGAGACGCCGTGCTCATTCATGTCGTCGCCGATGCTCGGCGTCGACGAGGGCGGAACGGTGAACGGCGTATTGGCCGGGTTGTGGTCGATGAAGGCATTCCTGCCGTTGCCGAAGTAACCCGGATTGTAGTTGTTCAGCAGGTAATAGTGGCCCGGCTCGCAGTGCGGATCGATCGGATGCGGCAGGCTGGCGAGATAATTCAGAATCGGCCGCACGCCGGGCTGATTCGGATCGGCGCAGTCGCTGTAGGAGCCGCCGCCGAATACCGGAGAGTTGGTATATGGCGGCGGAAAGCCGGCGTTGAAGCTGGATCCGTAGCCGTCTTCCGCGTACCAGTTGTTCGTGCCGGTCGCCGGATTCGGATTCTCGATCGAATGGATGACACCGGCGTCCGGTGAGCCCTGGAACACCGTGGCGCCGTTCGGCGGCACCGCCGGCCTGCCCTTGCCGTCGCTGAACCAGATCATGTCGCCATGGCCGAACATGATGTGGTTCGCGCCCGTGCCGCCGTTGACGGACTGATGGAAGTTGTCGCTCATCGCGTACCGCTCCACGAGGCTCGTGAAGTACGGCACATCGCCCTTCTGCACGTTGTAGAACCCGAGGGCGGTCGAGCCCTCACCGGTCGTGGTCGCGCCCGGCAGGTAGTTCGTGCTGAAACACCCCTTGGTCGGACTGCTGGGATTGCAGACGGGCGCTTGCGTGGTGCCATCCGTGCCCGCCCCGACGGTGACCTCGACCCAGGAGAAGAGCTTCGCATTGCAGCCTGACGGGTTATCTCGCGTGGACCGCGCGACGCTGCAATTCAATTGCTGCCACATCTGATAGAAGCGGTGCACCGGGCTCTGAGCGTAGTCGTCATAGACGAAGGACGAGCCGTTCGTGAGCTGAAACGGGCCGGCCGGCAGCGTGCTCACGTTGGTGATGCGCTGATCGGGCGTTCCCTTGGTCTGACCCGTGCCGCCGCTGAGCAGCTCCTGATAGTACGACGCCGGCAGCCCGCTTTCGGACTGCCGGGCGAGCGTCAGGCTGGCCGCGCACTGCGCGATCGGCGTGCTCGAGCCGCACTCGTTCGGAATGTAGGAAACCGCGGGACCACCGACCAGCGGGGCCGGCAGTTGGTTGTTTGGAAACTCCTGCTTTGGAGGGCTCAGCAGGAACGGATCGCTCGCGCCCATGTCCGTCGCGGCGAGCTGGTGCGCCTGCTCGAAGTTGGGTCCCGGAATCGCATTCCTGTTGGCATCCAGGGCGATGATGCCTTCGGAGAGCAGGTTACGGACCGTCACGCCGCGCTGCTTCGGCACGTAGGTGGCGAAGACGTGATCGAAGCTGCGGTTCTCGCCGATGATCACGATGACGTGCTTGATCGGAGTCGCCGTATGGTTGTCGGCGAATGACGACGGGCTGCTGGCAACGGCCACACCGGCCAGCGCCGGGCCGATCGGCATCTGGAGCAGCGCGAGCGTTCCGAGCACGACGCGCAACCAGTTCGCGGGCTGAGACCTGAAACTCTGGATACTCATTGGCAAAGCTCCCCTGATGCTGGATGAGTCGGGTAGCTGTTGTAGTGCACGATTGTTACCGCATGGTGTCCGGAGAATTACGGTCAATGCTGCGCCGGGACCGGAGCAGTGGCTGGAAGCACCCGGATCGTCCCCATCATGCCCGCGTCCTCGTGGTCGAGAATGTGACAGTGGAAGATGAAGGTACCAACGGTGTTCGGGTCGCGAAAGTCCATGCGCAGCCGTACGCTCGGATACTCGAGCATGCGGCCGTTGTAGTAGGGAACGTTGACCGTATCGCGCAGAAAGGGCTCGTTGACCGCAACGCCGTTCCAGGCCACCAGCTGGAAATGGAGTTGGTGGATGTGGAAGTCATGCAGTTCCGGCGAGCGGTTCTCGATGATCCAGTCCTCGACGGTTCCCTGCCTGACCACGATGTTGGGCATGGAGGCGTTCGGGTCGAACGGCTTCGGCGTCTGGCCGTCGACCGTGATGTAGAACTCGACGGCGCTGGTCGGATCGTTCGGATTCTGCAGCTTTTCGGAAAAATAAAGCTTTCTCACCCGTACCGGCTGCACGTCTCCGATCCAGGGCTGCGTCGGAGGCGATAACGGCCTCGGGTGGGACGGCAGCACCGACTGCGGTTCCGGTGCGTCGCTGGCGGCAGTGATGGACGCCAAGGCCCGGTTGGGGTCGTTCTCGCCGCCGGGTCCGGTATCGACCGTGCGGGTCACGAGCAATCCTGCAACCCCCGCAGGCGGCCCCTCGACGACGAACTCGGCTCTCGCCGCGGGCGGCAAGCCGATGTGATCCACCCACACGATCGGGGGCGCCGGACTTCCACCCCAGCGAAGCGGAACGCCGTCGATTGCAACGATGCCGAGCCGCTGCGGCATGCGGTTGAACAGCACCGCGAGATTGAGGTAGGTGATGCCGGAGGCGTTGACTACGCGCCAGAGCTCCCGCTCGTGCGGCCTGATCGTGATGCGCGCCGGCGGATAGTCGGGGTACGGCACCGACACGAAGTTGACCGACAGATCCTTGGCCGGCAGCCCGAATCCGGTGCCGTTGTTGGCCGAATCGCCGTCGTGGTCGATGAACAGCTTCGGCACCACGGGCTCGGATTTCGAAGGCGGCGCGTTGGGATGCAGCAGGTCCTGATCGCGGATCACCAGCACACGCTCCGGCAGGCCCGCAAGGTCGGGATTGGCTCGCTCGATGCCCTCGACGATCAGGGCTCCGGATGCGCCGCCCAGCACCTCCGGCAGGCTGAAGCCGTGGATGTGCGGGTGATACCAGTAGAGGCCCGGAGGCTCGTTCCCGGGGATCCGAAAGCGGTACTCGAACGGCGGGTCACCCGGAAGGATCGATGTCTTGAGCACATCGTCCTCATGACACAGCGGCGGCACGGTGAGTCCGTGAAAGTGCATGTTCGTCGCGACAGCGGACATCGTTCCGCGCACGCACGGATCCGATGAGACCCGCTTCATGTCCATGGTCATCTTCATCGCCGGGGTGGTCCCGAAGTCGACCAGTCGATCCGTCAGATGAAGGATCAGCAGATCGCCGGGCTGCAGTCGCAGCGTCGGCGATTGAGTGCCGTCGGGCAGGAGATAGCAGTAGCGGACCGAGCCGTCCTTCTCCTTGAAATCGTGGATGGTGAGGTCGAGCTCGAGGACACCGTCGCGGCTGCGCAGGTCCTTCGGCTCCTGCACGACGCTGCCGGGCGCCGGGCGCGGACACCAATCGCCGCTGTGCTCAGCCGCAACAGTCCGGCCGGTCAGGCCGAGCGTGATGGCGATCAGGCATGTTGTCGCGAGGTGAATCTTCACGTGGGAACGAGAGAAGCTAGGCTCCGGCGGTTACGGGCTCGTGACAGACCCGGCCGCCAAGGAGCTGTCATGAACGGCGCGTACGCTCCTGATGATGCGACGCGCTGCGAGAAAATCCCCGGGACGGAATCTTCCGGCTCCGTCGCGTAGCCTGCGAATCGCTCCCGCAGCATTGGCATGCATCGGCTTTCTGCTCACCTTCACCATCCGCTCATGGCAGCAAGGCCTCTGGCATCCCAGCCAAGCTGCCGGCCACGGCATCGTAAGTATGCCCCGGCAGGCTGCCCCGCGGCTCGCCTTTGTCCGGCCGCAGCGGCGCGCCGGACTGCTCCCGCCACGAATGCCAGCGGCTCCGTCGACGGTCACGCCCAATGACGCAGCGCATTATCTCGCTGAGCGAGCCAGAGAAGCCGGCCATAGCGGCCGGATGCGTTAGTCGCGGCGGCAGCCGGAACTCTCACGCTCGCGTCGCGTTGTCCGGCACCTGACCTTGGAAGCAAGCGACTCTGCGTATCAAAGAAGGCTCGCCCTACCCCCTCGGCGCCACGTGGGATGGAAAGGGTACGAACTTCGCGGTGTTCTCGGAGCACGCGAGCAAGGTAGAGGTCTGCCTGTTCGAGCACGACGGCATGCGCGAGAGCGAGCGCATAGAGCTCCCCGAATACACGGATCAGATCTTCCATGGCTACGTGCCGGAGGTCGGTCCGGGGACTTTCTACGGCTACCGCGCTCACGGTCCCTACGAGCCGGAGGCCGGTCACCGCTTCAATCCGCACAAGCTGCTGCTCGATCCCTATGCCAGGGCGCATGCCGGCCGGCTCGAGTGGAATCCGGCGGTGTTCGGCTACCGGATGGAGTCGCAGGACGATCTCACCTTCGATGAGCGCGACAGCGCGCCCTTCGTGCCGAAGAGCGTGATCGTCGACCCGAATTTCGACTGGAAAGGCGAGTCGGCGCGCAAGCACGTCCCCTGGGACGACACGATCCTCTACGAGCTGCACGTGAAGGGCTTTACGCGGCGGCATCCCGCGGTCGCGGAGCGGCTGCGGGGCACCTATGCGGGTCTCGGCACGCGCGAGGTGCTCGAGCACATCCGCTCCCTCGGAGTCACGTCCGTCGAGCTCCTGCCCGTGCATACCTTCGTGAACGACAGCCAGCTGGTAGAACGCAAGCTGACGAACTACTGGGGCTACAACACCATCGGCTTCTTCGCCCCTGATCCCCGCTACGCGGCCGACGTACCCAACAGCTTGCGCGAATTCAAGGAGATGGTGGCCCGATTCCACGACGCCGGGCTCGAGGTGATCCTGGACGTGGTCTACAACCACACAGCCGAGGGTAACGAGCGCGGCCCGACGCTCTCGTTCAAGGGGCTCGACAACGCGAGCTACTACCGGCTCATCCCCGAGAAGAACCGCTACTACATCAACGATACCGGCACCGGCAACACGGTCAACCTGAGCCATCCGCGCGTGATCCAGATGGTGGCGGACTCGCTACGCTATTGGGTGCAGGAGATGCATGTCGACGGCTTTCGATTCGATCTCGGCACCATCCTCGCGCGCGAGCCGAACGGGTTCGACAACCGCAGCGGCTTTCTCAAGGCCTGCAGCCAGGATCCGGTGCTGCGGACCGTGAAGCTGATCGCCGAGCCGTGGGACTGCGGCCCGGGAGGCTATCAGGTCGGCGCCTTCCCGCCCGGCTGGGCCGAGTGGAACGACCAGTTTCGCGATACCGCGCGTGACTTCTGGCGCGGCGAGGCCCCGGCGAGCGCGCTGGCGCCGCGGCTCTGTGCCTCGGGCGATCTCTACAACAATCAGGGGCGCAGGCCCTGGGCGAGCGTCAACTTCATCACGGCGCACGATGGCTTCACGCTCAACGACCTGGTGTCCTACAACGACAAGCACAACGAGGCGAATCAGGAGAACAATCAGGACGGCAGCTCCAACAATCGATCGTGGAACTGCGGTGCCGAGGGTCCGACGCAGGACCCGGACGTCAATGCGCTACGTGAACGCCAGATGCGCAACCTGTTAGGCACCCTGCTGCTGTCCCAGGGGACGCCGATGCTGCTCGGCGGTGACGAGTTCGGCCGCACGCAGCAGGGCAACAACAACGCGTACTGTCAGGACAGTGAGATCAGCTGGCTCGACTGGAACATCGCGGAGCCGGGACAGCGCCTCATTCGCTTCGTGCAGCGTCTCACGAAGCTGCGCCACGCCCATCCGCTCCTGCGGCGCAACCGCTTTCTCACCGGCGAGTACAACGCCGAGTTGGAGGTGAAGGACGTCACCTGGATCGATGCGAGCGGCGTCGAGATGCGGGAGGAGACCTGGCGAGACGCGGCGACCCGCTGCTTCGGCATGCTCATGGACGGTCGTGCACAGTCGACCGGCATTCGCCAACGCGGTCAGGATGCGACGCTGCTTTGGGTCCTCAACGCGCATCATGACGTGGTCCGGTTCACGCTGCCCGAGTGCGCCGGCGGCCACCACTGGTCGCTGCTCATCGACAGCAACAACCCGGCTGCGCCGGGAGCATGCTTCAGCAGCGGTGCAGTCTACGAGGTGACCGGGCGCTCGCTGTTGCTCTTCGAGCACGCGCGCGAACAGCCGGCGTCCTAGACGGCTTCCCCGGTGCGCACTACGACTTCATAGTGCGCTACCGTCTCCTCGAAGTCCGACAATGCGGCGCGGGCCGCGGGCTCCACCACGGCTTTCTCCGGATCAGGCCCGGCAAATTTCCGCACGGCGTCCATGGAGGACCAAAGCGTCAGCACCAGAAACTCGATGCCGTTGCCGACGGAGCGCCGCAGCAGATAGGCACCGCGATGCCCGGGGAGACGCTGGATCTCGGGAAAGACGGTCTCGGTGGCGTGCCGGGCGTAGTCGCCCGCCTTGGCCGCCGTGGCGCGCCCTCTCCATAGCCGCAGAATTCCACGCGAGGCCGCCGGCGCGTTGCCGGCAATCGTGTCGGGGTAAACCGGGGTCATGGCCTGATCACCGGCAACAGTGGTCCATTCCCGCACGTACCAGCGCTTGACCAGACCCGAGGTGACATACGGATCCGCTTTGGCGAAGTCTTCGGCAACACCCTGCGACTCGCCCTTGAAGAGGAGGACGGCGCCGTCGATCGGATCCGCCAGAGCGCCCCCTAGCAGCAGCTCACCGCGTTGACTCGCCTGCCACGCCTTGGCGAGATGTTGCTGCCGAAACTCGGGGCGCCGGGCCAGATAGTCGGCGGCGGGCTCGTAGAACAAAAGATAGTGCTTCACGCAGACTCCTAGATCGTGATGGTTCCCCGTCCCAGCTCGACCACATCACCACTGACGCGCACCTGCCGATCCGCATCGACTTCGAGATACAGAATCGAGGGCCGCCCGCACTGCTCCCCCTGCGCGATCTCGAACCGGCACGGCCGCTGGTGATCGAGCGCAAGGTACCAGCCGCCGAGATTGGCGGTGGCGGAGCCGGTCGCCGGATCCTCGAGCACCGCCGGGCCCTGCGGGAAAAAGAACCGCGCCAGGAGGAGCTCCCGCTTGCCCGCGGCGGCGCCCTTTCGCGGCGCGAATACGTAAGCCATGCTGCCGCCCTCTTCGCTTTCGATGCGAGCCAGCAGATCCGGCTGCGGCCGCGCACGGCGAACAGCGTCCTCGCTGGTCAGCGGCACGATCAGCTGCTCGCGGCCGGTGCTGACCCACAGCGGGCGCTCGCCGACGTCCTTCGTCTCGAGGCCGAGCGTCGCGGCGATTGCGCCCCGCGACTCCACGATTTCCCGCCACCGCGGCGCATTCGCCTGGAGTGTCCAGCGGTCGCCCTGGGCGGCCACCGGAATCACGCCGGCTTTCATTTCGAGCGTGAGCTCATTGCCGCCGACCCCGAGCGAACGACAGACATGTGCGGTGCCGAGCGTGGGATGCCCTGCAAACGGCATCTCGTAGGTCGGCGTGAAGATCCGAACGCGTGCGCTCGCGCCGCTCGAAGGCAGAATGAATGTGGTCTCGGACAGATTGAATTGCCGCGCGAGCGCCTGCATCGTCTCGTCATCGAAGGCGGCACCGTTCTCGAATACGCAGAGCGGATTGCCCGAGAGCACTTCCGCGCCTCGCGTGAAGACGTTCAGCAGCCGGTAGGTATGACTCGCCACGATTTGCCCGCTCCACAGCCCGCGACTGCGATCAGCGTACCGCAAAATCGCGCTGACGGATCGCCGGCTCCGATGGGCTCAGGCCATCGCGGCGTAGGCGTCCCGCCAAAATGTCTTGTGCACGGCCGGCGGATCAGGGTTATCGAATACCCGCTGAGTGAGAAGGATGGCGATCAGCCCTTTGGCCGGATCGTTGAACCATGAGGTTCCGAAGCCGCCATTCCAGCCGTAGGCACCGGGCTGCGGACCATAGGGACTGCCGCCCACCTGCACGCCGACGCCAAGACCCCACCCCCAACCGGGCCCCAGGATCGCCTCACCGTCCCTGATCTGCTCGGGGGTCAGCCGGTTGACGGCCATGGCCTTCAGTGTCTCCGCTTTGAGCAGGCGCCTGCCGCCTGGCGCAGTCCCGGTGAGCATGTAGCGGGCAAATATGCCGTAGTCGTCGGCGGTGGATACGAGCCCCGCGTCGCCGGCCAGGAAGTTGGGTCGCTTCGCGTAGAGCCCATTCCAGGGCTCGAAGCGCGCCAGCTTGCCGCTCTGATTGACGTATCCGGTGACCAGCCGGTCCTGCTTGCCGGCGGGCACGAAGAAGTCCGTGTCGCGCATGCCGAGCGGCTCGAATATCCGCTCCCGGAAGACCACATCGAGCGGCTGGCCCACCGCCCGCGCCACGAGCACACCGAGGACGTTCGACCCTACGGTGTAGAGCCATCGCTCGCCCGGCTGCGCCTGCAGCGGCAATCGGCCAAGCCGCCCCATGAAGGCGTCATCGTCGCCCGGCCAACCCGGATTGGGCATGCAGAAACCCGGCAAGTCGCCCGCCGCCTGCACTAACGGCGCTTTCTCATTGAAATCGAGGCCCAGGCCCATGCGGAAGGACAGAACGTCCTCCAGCGTTATCGCCCGATGCGCAGGCACCGTGTCGTCCAGCGGGCCGTCCATGCGCATCAACACCCGCCGCTGCGCGAGCTCCGGCGCGAGCCGATCGATCGGCTCATCCAGCCGGAGCTTGCCCTCCTCGACCAGCATCATTGCCGCGACCGCCGTGATCGGTTTGGTCATCGAAGCGATGCGGAATATCGCATCGCGCGCGATGGGTGGCCCTTCCATCGTCATCGCCCCGGCCGCGAGGACGTGCGTCTCGCCACCCCGGCTCACGAGCGCCACCAGCCCGGGCGGCTGTCCGTCGGCGATGTGCGCCTTCAGGTCAGCCTCGAGCCTCGCCAATCCACCGGCCTTCAATGCCATCGTCACTTACCCTCAGAGTCTGTTGAACCGTGGACGAACGAGCAGCGCTCTTTTCGACGCGCTATGACGGAGTCTCCGGGGGAAGCGGCGAGGCCGGCATGGGCTCGAAGCGCGGCAGCGCCTCGATGCGCGACAGCCATCCACGGACTGCAGGGTATGCCTGCAGCGAGAGTCCGCCCTCGGGCGCGTGCGCTGTATACGAGTAGCAGGCAAGATCTGCAAGCGTGGGATGCGGCGCCGCCAGATACGGGGTATTGGCAAGATGCGTATTCATGAACTCGAGGAGTTGCCTCCCCACCTCCAGCGCTCGCTGACGATCGCCCGGACCGCCCCACTGTGCGATCCGGCGGGCGAGCGCCGGACCATACGTCAGCTCCCCTGCGGCGATCGACAGCCAGCGCTGCACGCGCGCCGCTGCGAGCGGCTCCTCAGGAAGCCATTGGCTACCCGGCGCATGACGCTTCACCAGGTACACGAGGATGGCGTTGCTGTCGGCGATGGTGATCTGCCCGTCCTCTAGCAGGGGTATCTGGCCGAGAGGGTTCAGTTTCAGGAACTCAGGGGTGCGACGGGCCCCTCTCGGAATTGGGACGTAGCGAAACGGAACCTCGAGCATGCGCAGGAGCAACACGACGCGATGCGCGTGCCCCGAGTACTCGAAACCGTACAAGGTGATCTGGGGGTCGCTCATGGGACGTCAGGCCTGACCCGCGTTGACTCTGGTCTTTTGCTGCGCGATGAATGCCTCCACACGATCCACCGCCACATCGATCTGGCTCTGAGGGCCGCTGAGCACCTGTCGACTGCGCGCCGCGACCACATTGGGATCCTCGTCGGTCATGGCTTCGAGATGCTGACTCAATGCAACCAAGGCACTCTGGTGGTCGCTCAAGGCCGTAGGAGTGATGGCGGGCGGACCGGCTGATCTCGCAACCTGGAGACCCGGCAGCACCGCAGCCACGGATTTGCCTTGCAGGGCCGGGGCTACGGACTTGGCACTCGCGGTCCGGGCACCGAGATCGCCAAGGCCCCACTTATCCTGCAGGTACTTCAGCAGGCTCGTATGGTCGAGGACCTCGGAATAGAACCCGTTCGCGGCGAATGGCGAGACGAGGATTGCAGGCACCCTTACGCCGTATTGGGTGAAGGTGTACTCCTCGACATGATGATCGGGAGGGATCGCGGCGGGCGGCTGCACCGGATCGTAGAATCCGCCGTGCTCGTCGAATAGGACCACCAGCAGGGATGACGCCCACAACTCTTCATTCGACCGGATGGCGTTGTAGACCCGGGCGACGAGCACATCGGCATCGACGATGTCATGAGGTGGATGAGCGTCATTCGCCCCAGGCGACAGGTACGAAGGCTCTATGAGCGCGAACGCCGGGAAGTCGTTCGCATCACCTGCCGCGTCCTTGTAGAAGTCGGTCATGTGGAGGTGACGGGCGGCGTTCTCCGGGTCCCATTGATGCACCAACAGAAGCGACATCGGAACGTCTCCGAAGTACACCCTCCAGTCCTTCCGCTGCTCGTTCAGCCGGTCGAAAACCGTGGGCTGGTCGTACCAGTGGAGATTGAGACTCATGATTCCGCTCGGCATCTTCACCCGCCCGAGACTGGTACCGCTCATCGCAAACAGCCGATTCGGCCACGTGGGGCCGGGAACCGACGCATGCCAGCGATCGCAGACGGTGAAAGTCGCCGCGAGGGTCTGAATGGCGGGCAGAGTTCCCTCGGCGTGGTATCGCATCACCTCGCCCGGGTCCGCCAGGCTGGGATAGTTGCGTGCGTAGTCGAGCACGAAGCCGCCGTTCGTGGTTACGGACCCGAATCCCTGCAGCTGCACCAGAACATCGGAGGTGTCGTGATCCGGGTCATCGACCACCTGGCGCGCCGCGCCGGATCGCTGCGGGTAAGTCGACCCGCTGTACTGATTGACTCCGTCAGGCGCATGTCCGAGCTTCGATTTGATTTTCGCGCAGTCGCCCAGCACGTGATCGAACGCCCTGTTCTCGAGCATGAGCACGATGACATGTTCAATTGAATCGGTCATTGCGCGTATTCCGGCAGCTGTTACGCGGGCGTCCCGCCCGATCACTCTAATCCCGCGCCACCGCGTCTGTCTCTATTAGAGGAGACCGAGCTCCGCGCCGACCTCGGCCAGCGTCGGGAAGCACGCGCGCGCGCCGGACGCGATCAGGGGCTCCGCAGCCTTGTTGCCGCAAATGCCGAGCACGACGAGACCTGCGCCGCGGGCCGAGGTGATGCCGCTGACTGAGTCCTCAATCGCCACGGCGTGCTCCGGTGGAAGCTCGAAGCGCTCGAGCGCTGTGCGGTACGGTGCGGGGGAAGGCTTGGGTGCCGGACTGTCTTCAGCGGCAATGACGGCGGAGATGAACCGGCTCATTCCGAGATGGTCGAGAATGGCGACCGCGTTGTCCCGGGTGGCGTTGGTGACCACCGCGATCCTGCAACCGGCCTCGGTGGCGCCTCGCAGCAGCGCGAGGGCCCCGGGCGCCGCCGCGATCCGGTCGAGGAGAGAAGGAATGAGATTTTCCTTGCGCGCACCGAGCGCCGTCACTTCCTCCGGGCCGAGCGCCGGCACCAATGCGCGCAGGATCGCCGGCGTGTTGTTCCCTGACACCACCGAGTGAAACGAGTCACGCGTCAGGCCGACGCCATAGGAATCGAGCACTCGATTGAACGCGCAGAGGTGTGCCTCGTCGCTGTCGATCAGGGTTCCGTCGAGGTCGATCAGCAGTGCCCTGATGCTCACGCGATGGCGCGGCCTTGCAGCGGGATCCACGTGCCCTGTGCGGCACTCGAGCGCACGGCAGCCTCTATGAAACGCACACCGTCGAGTCCGTCGCGCGCGTCCGGGTACCAGACGTCGTCGGCGGGAAGCTGACCCAGCTGCGTCGCGCGGATCCCACGTGCGATCTCGGCATAGAGGGCACCAAATGCCTCGAGATAACCCTCGGGATGACCGGCCGGAATGCGGGTCACCCGCGCTGCCGCCTGGCTCACCGCCCGCGATCCGCGAGTCATGATCTCGCGCGACTTGTCGAGAGACGTATGGACCAGGCGGTTGGCATCGCTTTGCCGCCACTCCAGGCCGCCCTTGTCGCCATACACCCGTATGGAGAGCTCATTCTCATTGCCCGTCGCGACCTGGCTCGCCCAGAGGACGCCGCGTGCGCTCGAGCCGAGCCGAAGCAGTATCCGCGCGTCATCATCGAGCCGCCTGCCTGCGGCAAAGCTGGTCAGCTCCGCACAGAGCTCCGTGACCTCGAGTCCGGTGATGAACCTCATCAGGTGGTAGGCATGGGTGCCGATGTCGCCGATCGCGCCGCCCGCCCCCGCTCTTGCGGGATCGGTTCGCCATTCCGCCTGCTTCGAGCCCAGCAGCTCGACCCGGCTGGCCAGCCAGTCCTGCAGATACTCCACGTGGACCAGCCGCACATTGCCCACCGCACCCGTTCGGCACATCTCACGTGCCTGCCGCACCATCGGGTAGCCGGTGTAGTTGTAAGTAACCGCCAGAATCCTCTTGACCTGCTTCGTCAGCTCGACGAGCTCGGCGGCCTCCCGCGTCGATACGGCGAGTGGCTTGTCGCAGATGACGTGAACTCCGCGCTCGAGGAAGGCCTTCGCTATCGGCGCATGCGTGTTGTTCGGAGTCACTATCGAAACGGCTTCTATTCCGTCCGAGCGTGCCGTTTCGGCGGCGGCCATCTCCTGGTAGCTCCCGTAATTCCGCTCCGGCGAGAGCCCCAGATCACGGCCCGACTCCTGCGCGCGAACGGGATCGGACGATAGAGCGCCGGCTACCAGCTCGAACTGATCGTCGAGGCGGGCCGCCATCCGGTGGACCGCGCCAATGAAAGCGTCCCGTCCACCACCCACCATTCCCCAGCGGATTCTTTTCATGGCCTATTCTGGTCACTTTATCGAATAGGCACAAATGCCGCCCAGCGAGCCAGTCCGTAGGCTCGCTGGGCGCGGCTGCGTCCCCTGCCTAGAGCCGCGGTCCCCTCCGGCCGCGGTATCCGCCGAGCAGCGCGGCCACGATGATGACGAGGATGATCAGCCCGATGGGGCCCATTCCCCAGCCCGCGCCGAAGCCCCACCACAGCCCGCCACCGCCGCCGAAAAGCAGCAATAGCAGGATCAGAATGAGTACGAGATCCATTGTGTTTGCTCCTCCCAACGGGTTGAGAGTTACCCGAAGGTCGTAGAGCAAAGGCCGTGCCCGAGAAGCCCGGACGGGGCCAACTCCTAACCGAGCTCGCCGGCGGGGCTCGACGTGGAGTCTATTTCTTCCCAGGCGTGAGCACGGCAGCAGCCTCGGTGGTCAGCATCCGGAAGGTAAACGTCTCCTGGAAGTACAACTCGACGGTCGAGCCGGTGTGACTCGAGTACCCGATGGAAATGTCCTGGCCGATATCCAATTCGAAATCACCGCCCCGGGTCGTGACCACGAAGGCCCCCTCGATGGCAGGAGCCCACACGATCTCTCCGTCCACGAGGCGCTCGATGTGACGAAGCACGGGATAGCCTTCGTCGCTGCCGCCGGTGGCGGCCGTATAGGCTTCCGCACCCAGCAACAGGGTGTAGGGTCCATTCACGCCGGCCAGGCGCAGTTGCGTCACCGCCTGCGCGACCGCTCCCGGATACGCCTTCACGCTGGGAGGCAGTACCAACTTCGGATTGCTGCATCCCTGCCGGATGCCTTCTATCCCCGCCGCGCCGTACCCGTCGAAGACGGAGCTGTCCTCGGCGAACGCAATCTTGCGCGCCGCTTCCTTTACCGGTGCCCAGTTCGAATCGGTTGCGCCGCGCTCGACGTCGTCGATCGCATCCCGTGCGAGCTCGAACGGTACCCGCAATTCCACGAGTGTCTTCGCCTCGCGCTGGGCGGCCTGAATACCGTTGCCCGGCGGCTTGATCTCGCGCTGATGCCCGGTACCTACAGCGGCAAGCTCGGTTCCCTTCGGACCGCACACGTCCACTACCCGCCGCGCGGCCAGGTGGCGCTTGAGGGTACGCGTCGCCTCTTCTTCGATTTGAGCCCAGGCCTTCTCGGAGATAGGCGCGAGCTCCCGATGCAGATTATTCATGGGCTGAACCTTTCTTCAAAGAACCAATACCGAGCGAGCCATCGGACGGCGTCGGTCGCGATTCGGACCTGGCCGCCGGATCCGGCGCAATCGCCGGGCCTGCGGCAACATCGTCCAGAAACGTCGCCGATGGCACGAAAAAAAGCGTGCCGGTCACCGCCCGGCTGAAGTCGAGCAGCCGGTCATAATTTCCCGGCGGCTTGCCGATGAACATGTTCTCGAGCATCTGCTCGATCCGGTGCGGGGAGCGCGCATAGCCGATGAAATATGTGCCGAATTCATCCTTGCCGAATTCGCCGAAAGGCATGTTGTCGCGCACGATCTCCAGTTGCTCGCCGTTCTCGATGATGGTCGTCAAAGCGTTGTGCGCGTAGGAGGGCTTCACCGCATCGTCCAGCTCGATGTCGGCGAGCTTGGTCCGGCCTATGATTTTCTCCTGCTCCGCGACGCCAAGATCATTCCATCCGGCAAGGTCATGCAGATACTTCTGCACGATCACGTAACTGCCGCCTGCGAAGGCCGCATCCTCTTCTCCGATGATGGTCGCACGGATGGCGCCCTGATCCACCGGGTTCTCCGTCCCATCGACGAAGCCGAAAAGATCGCGGTCATCGAAGTAACCGAAGCCGTGTACCTCATCGACAACGGAAACGGCGCCGTCGAGCCGCGACATGATCTGTGTCGCCAGCTCGAAGCAGAGATCCATGCGTACGGCGCGGATATGCAACAGAACATCGCCCGGGGTGGAGACCGCGTGATGGCGCCCGCGGATCTCACGGAACGGATGCAATCCCTTCGGCTTGGGCGTCCCGAAGAGACGATCCCACGCCCCGGAACCAAACGCCATGACGCAAGACAGACGCCCCTCGAGATCCCGAAACCCGACCGCGCGCAGAAGTGCGCCCACGTCGCCGCACATCGCCCGCACGCGCGCCTCGTTCTCCGCTCCGGAGTTGATGGTGGCGACCAGAAAAATGGCGGCACGCGTAAGGGAGGCAACCACCGGTTGTGGAGCGACGTCTGGCACGCTTGACCTCAGGGTGAGCAGTCCCGGCATTCTATGCCAGAATGGGATGACCTTGCGCCGTCCCGAAGGATCGAACCATGCCGCGTCTTCTCGATCCGAGCCACATCACCGGAGCGCTGCTCCTGCTGGTGCTGTTTCTTCTTGCGGGAGCGATCCTCTCACGACTGGTCCACCGTATCGGCAACGCGCTGCGACAGGACCGATCCGAGCGCATCGACCAGATCACCCTTTCCTTTCTGGGTCACCTCTCAACCCTGGTCCTCTGGGTTCTCCTGCTGACGGTCTACGCGCATCTGATTCCGGCTCTCAACCGACTCGGCACGGCGCTCCTCGCCGGGGTGAGCCTGATGTCGGTCATTTTGGGATTCGCGGCCCAGACGACCCTCGGGAACCTGGTCGCCGGGATCGCCCTCGTGCTGTACAAGCCCTTCGAGCGTGGCGACCGTCTCCAGATCCAGGCGCCCACCGGGCTGGAGGTCGGCGAAGTGGAGGAAATCTCCCTCGGCTATACCGTCCTGCAGACCGCCGACCGGCGTCAGATCATCATCTCCAACGGCACGATGGCTCAGCAGACGATGATCAGGTTGCCTCGGACACCGGCTGGCAACTGACTGCAACGCGCGACCGCGACGGCCTATTTGCGGTTGTATCCCGGTATGTTCTTCGCCCACTTGCTTTGCGCGAGTGAGATGCCGGCCTGCACCGCCGTCTGGAAATCCGACCGCACGGTCTCGATCGCAATGTTGCGCCGGAAGAAATCCGCCCAGATGAATTCGGCGAATGCGGTCGGTGTCTTATCGAACCCAGCCGCATCCCGCACGTACCCGGCCAGAGAACGATAAATGTCGTCGACCAGCTTGCCGAGGCTGTCGGGAATCGACGAGTAGCAATGCCGCACCCCGTTCTCGTCCAGCGGGTGCACCCACAGGCTCTCGTTCATCTCCTTCCAGAAGGACTCCAGGGTGCACTGGGACAGATCGTCCTCCACCAGGAAGCATCCCGTAGGCACCCCGGCCTCCAGGGCCGCCCGCCCAAGGTGATGATGGTCGGTGATGTAGAGCTTCCCCTGCGGCCCGACGACTGCCGGCATGGGGTGTTCCTTCATGAAGTCCAGCCGATCCGCGGGCTTCATCCCCGCCAGATGCTCATGCTTGTCCTGCACCACGATCATGCCGACCGTGAGTTGGGTCGGATGCAGGCCTTTCAGCGCCGCTTCCTGAACCTTGGACATGCTGCTCCCCTGTGGGCAGCGCCGCGAAGCTCTTCAGCCGGGGGGTCCGAAGAGATGCGTGGCATGCGTGACCGAAGCGCCCGCCCGCATGGCGGCGGCAACCAGGGCGGCTTCCGCCAGCTGCGCGTCAGTGGCGCCGGCTTCGCGGGCCTGCTTGTTATGGATCTCGATGCAGTAGGGACACTGTGTCGTCAGGGCGACGGCCACCGCCATCAATTGCTTTGTCAGCACGTCGAGAGCGCCCGCGGTGAACGCCGCCTTGTCGAAAGCCCAGAAGGCTTTCATCGGCTGGGGCGCGAGCTCGTCGAGCTTTTTCAACCGGGTGAGATTCTTCATGTCGAACATGGTCTTCTCCTTCCAGGACACGCCCTCATGCTAGCTCAGACCCGGGACCATGTTCCAGCTCAGCCGGCTTCCGGCATGTCGGACAGCAGCGCGATCTCCCTCCAGACCTCGGCCGGCGGCAGATGCGACTCCCCGCGCGTGTGCGCGCCGAGATACGTGTCGTTCGAGAAGATCGCGCCCCCGGTCACCTTGAGACACTCGTAGGGCCCGATGCATTCGCGCTGCCCGTCCGAGGTGGTCACGCGCAGGTATAGGGGCTCGCGACACTCCAGCATTCTGTGCTGCCTGCGCCCGAGCTGCCAGAGCCCGTCGCTGTAGCTGGCCGTGACCGCGTTGTCGGGCCCACGAAGCGTCCCGTCGCCGCAAATCCGGAAATACAGCCCGCGGACGAGGACCACCGATTCGTTGCCGAGTGCTCGAAAGCTGAGCGTGATCACTCGTCGAGCTCGACTCGCACACCCAGCTCGGCTTCGATGATCTTGCCGAGCGAGCTCGCCGACAGCGTGAATCCGGGCCGCCGCCGGTAGTCGTCGAAACTCAGCCACAGGGCAATCACCTCATCGAGCTCCAGGCCGGTAAGGGTATGGCACACCACCGTCGTGCCATCGCTCGCGATCCAGAAGCTGTGCTGGTCGGAGTTACGCCAGCGTCGGGTGAAGTACGGTTTGGAAAGCTCGAGGCAGATCTCGCGCGCATCCGGCACTTCGTCGAGCAATCGCATGAGCGCCGAGGGATCGGCGACGAGCGCTTGCGCGGAGGTGATTCTGGTTTCGCTCATGCCTGTGTCAGTTCGCTCTCGATGACTCCGCCTCGGGCTGTGAATGAGGATGCACGTCGAGGGCGACGGCCAGGTGCAACCGGCCGAGCAATGTCAGGGAGTCCGAAGGAAGCTCGAGCCGGAAGTCATCGCGCGCATACAGGCTCACCAGCAGTTCGGCGACACCGCCCTGCGCGTTCAACTCCTCGAGAAAGGATTGTGCGCGCCGCAGGTGAGTCAGGATCTTCACGATCGCTCCCTCCAATGACACGCTGCCGGAGGAAACCTGCGGCTCATCCATGAGCCCTCCCATCCAGTAGCTCTCGTGATACTGGCCGCCAACCTCCGCGCCCGCCTCGTCGCAGCGCGCCTGGCCTGCCTGCCAGGTGTGCTGCGGCTGGATGCCGAGCGCGGCGGTGATCACCGCCGGGTCGATCGTCGGATGGCGAATACGCAAAGAAACGGTGAACTCATATTCGCTCATGGGAGTGGCTTGGCACTCACCTTTCCCGGTCCGGCTTACCGGCCGGAGAATCGCTCCCTGGCCGCGAAATCATCCGGTCCGGGCCCGGCGTGTTGGCGGCAAAGGCGCGCAGGCACTCACGGGAACAAACGATCACCGGCGGGTCCTGATCGTCGATCGCGCCGGGATTGGGGTGGCGGCTCACGCGGAAATGCTCCTTGGGCCGCCGCCCGTCCTCAAAACCCACGTCGCGCTCACAGACGTCGCAGGTTAGAACCAGAATCTCTTCGGCGGGCCGGTGGTTTCCGGTCTTGCGCCAAGCCATGGGTCAGGCCTCACGACAGCGACAGGCCGTGTCGATTGATGGAGGGTCAGTAACGGCGCGAGCCGCCGCCGCGGTTGCCACCGCCGCCGCCGCCGGCCCGATCCCTCTCCTGTGCCTCGTTCACCCTGAGAGCACGGCCGTCGAAGTCGGTGCCGTTCAGCGACTGCATCGCACGCGAGGCGTCGGCATTCGACATCTCCACGAAGCCGAAGCCGCGCGGGCGACCGGTGTCGCGGTCAGTGATCAACGAGACTTTCTCGACCGTCCCGTGCTGGGCAAACAGAGCGCGCACGGCCTCGTCGGTCGCGGTGAAGGGAAGATTTCCAACGTATAATTTCGTCACTAAGGATTACTCGTGAAAGAAAGCGGTATTGGGAGGCGGGTACGTCCTGCCTCCTGGTTCGCGGAGCTTTGCGAGGGTGGCAGACATTGGCCGGAAAGCGCGCCGGGAGGCGGCGCATGGCGCCAAGGCAGACAAGCCGGAAAGAGTACGAGCCGGCTTGAAGACTACAGGATTCGGGGTCGGCCTGCCAAACTTTCAGTGGGCCGGTGAGCAGACCGCCGTAAGCGTAAAGTGGAGGCGCAACTGACAGGGCGGCTTCGACGCGAAGTCACTCGCACGCAACCCGGTGCAGTCGAGCACGCCTTCGACCCGGTGTGACGGGTCCTCCATTGCCGCGTGCACGGCCGTCGCCAGCTCGAAGCGGCCGTCACAATCGGCATGCGGACAACGGAAGGAAAAGAACGCACGGGCCGGAGGGTGCAGGACGTGCGACTGGGGTACCGGTGTAGTCGCCCCAACGCTCTCGAAACTCAGCTCGAAGCGCAGTTGCTCGACTTCCGGGAACATCGCACGCAGCTTGGGCGCAGCCTCCTGGTCGCGGCGCAGTTGGGCGGAACGATCCTGACGCGGTGTGGCGCGGGCGAGTCTCATGTGCCGCTGCTCGGTGTCGGATCGCTCGGGGCAACGGTTGGATCCTGCACCGGCACCGCAGCCTCGTCGGAACCATTCGGGCGAGCCGTCCGACGCTGCTGCTTCTCGAGCTGGCGCGCCTTCCGGCTCTGCTCTTTCTGCTTCTTGACTTGACGGTAGTTTTGTCTTGGCACTGGGTACCCTCTGTCGCGGCCTCACTCCGGATTCGATCGATCAATGCTGATCATGAGCATGCGGATGCGGTCCTTTGCCTGATACAGCAGAGCCCGGCCACTCGCGTCCTGTCCACTGATGTGGCCGTCGAGCTCGTCAAGCAGCTTGTAGACCTCTCGCGCTCCGGTCATGTCGATTGTATCCACATCGCTACTCATGGTTCACCTGTTGGCTCTCGAAGTGGCTCGGCCTGTCTTTCCCTTACCGGGAAACTGTCGAACGCCGTCGCTGCTCCTCGCGCACCTGCTCGAG
>DATAXF010000053.1:0-16435 GCA_036273095.1 Steroidobacteraceae bacterium
ATGCTGCAGCAGCCGACCGCCGCAATCGCGCATTGCCCAGGCGTAAGCCTGCAGCGTGCGATGAGGATTCGCGTGGCCGCCGAAATGGTGGAAGTAGCCGCCGAAGACGTTGTCTCCGGCGAGCGGCACGAGCTCCCGAAGCTGCCCTGGATCCAACACATCGGAGCGGAAGCCCTGTTGCGCGCCGTTGTCGAGCGCGCGCCGGTAGAGCTCGAACTGCCGCTCATCGAGCGCAATGCGGATCCGATTGGGGTGGAATTCGGTCGGATAGCCGAGCAGCGCGTCCATGAGAGGCCACAGGCGCTGCTCTTCCCGGAAGAGCGGGCTGTGATGATGCGAGCAGCCGCCGCCGTTGCGTCCCGAAGCACCCCAGCCCGCGGCGCCCGCCTCGATCACGAGAACATCGACTCCGTCGCGAGCCAACCACCACCCGGCGCTGAGCCCGGTGACACCCCCGCCGATGATGACGACCGTGGCGCCTGCGCCGTCGCCAGGGCTCATTCGAGCCGCCAGAACGGGGTCCATTGCGAGGGTATGCCGAACCAACTCTCCCAGCCCTCGCCCATTGCAGCCGCCTCGGGCAGCGCCGCCAGCTGCGCGAGGCGCAGCGGACGCACCGGCGGGCGGTACGTCGCAAGCGGAATGTCGGCGAGCGCGCTGCCTGTGCCCAAGGCCATGAGCGCCGCGATCTGCTCACGACAGCGCCGTCCCTGACACGTGCCCATTCCGGCCCGGGTGAGCCGTTTCACCACATCGGGATGGGGCAACCCCTGCGGATTCACCGGGCCGGGCCGCCAGGCTTCGGGAGTGCCGTCGCGCCAATGCAGATAGCGGGGGGGCTTCAACTCGAGAACTTCCACCGCCGTCACTTCCTCGCACTGGCAGACAAACGGTGCCGCTGTTGATTTCAACGTCATGGCGCGGACCCACGCCGAGCGCTCGAGCTCGATATCTCTCACGATGGGGTCCGGAAGTACCGCCTCCTCCTCGAGGCCATTCGGCATGGTGCCGAGGGCTCGGAGCGCCGCGACCGCGGCGATTCGTCCTTCGCGCCGGGCCGTGTCGTCGGAGAGAGTTTTCGACGGCCAGATGCCGGCGCAATCTCCGGCGGCATGTAGAAACGGCAGTGACGCGCGCTGCGACGCATCGATGACGGGCACGTGGCCACCGCGCGCAGGCTGAAAGCTTACGTCGCAACCTGCGGCTTCGATCAGCTCGATTGCAGGAATCGCAGCCACGGCCAGCACCACGGTATCGCACTCGATTTGCTCGAGCGCGCCTGGGCGTCGAGATCCGTCCCCGTCCACGCAGGCGAGCCGGACCGCTGTAACGCCGTGCGAATCGCCAACCGCCTGGTCCACGACGTGCCGGGTGAAGAGGCGGCCGCCGCTTTGGAGCAAGCGCGCCAACAGCTCCTTCGGTCCGGTGATCGTTTCCGCCTGCTCGATGACCGCCGCGATCCGAACGCCGGCGTCCATCAGGGCATTGCCGATCTGCAGCGCTTCCGCGCCGCTACCGACGAGCACTGCCCTCCTGGAGTCCAGCGCCTCGTAAGCTGTTGCCAGTCTGTATGCCGCGTTGGCGCCCATCACCCCGGGACGCTGCCAGCCGTCGAATGCGACACCCATGTCCCGGCAGCCCGCGGCGACGATGACCTGCCTGAAACGCAGCAGATACACGCGGTCTTCATCCGCCAGCCCCGCCACATGGCCGTCGATCCAGCCAGCCGTGCGCCGCTGGGGGAAAAGACCCCAGGCGGCAGTGCCGAGGCGCACGTCGACGCCGGCGTCGATCGCATCGGCGAGCTGCGGTCGGGCCCGCAGGACCGATTCGAGCACGGCATTACGATTCGCGACGGTCGGCGCCATGCGGCCGCCGAAATGCAGCGGCACTTCCTCACCCATGGTCTGGAGAGGTACCGGGTCCTCGTCGACCAGGGTGACCCGCACTCCGCCGCCCGCGGCGGTCAGCGCAGCTGAGATCCCCGCCGGCCCCGCGCCAACGATGAGCAGGTCGGTCGATTCGTCTATGGGCGGCTGCTTGCCCGCGACCGACGCGCGGTCCCGCCCGATGGACGTGTGCGATTTCATGCGTCTCGCCGCAGCATGGCAGTCGAGCTCCCGGCCGAATATCGTAATCGCGACGATCGGTTGCAGAATCCCGACCGATCCCGCTGCGGCGGCGCCGATCAGCGGGAATGAACATTGCGTACCGCCCTCCTCTTCGGGAGGGCCGGCCTATGCGCTTCACCCGTTTTCGCCCCAAGAATTCCCTCAAACCCAGGCTCGAGGCCGGAGAAACAGGAACGCCGTTCGACGCTGATGTCGCGCGCTGGGCGATCTCCATTGGGCTCGCGGCCCTTCCCACGATTGTGAATTTCTGGGTCGTCCCGATCGCCGGCGGCAGGGTACTCTTCCTGCCCTACGTTCCAGCCATCATGTTGGCGGGCTTCCTCGCGGGGGTCGCGCCAGGGGTCCTGGTCCTCGCGCTGTCGATTGCCGCAATCGACTTCTTCTGGATAGCGCCGGCGTGGACTTTCACAATAGGACGACGGTCGGACTGGCTGGCGTTGTTCCTATGTTGGATAACCGGCGCCGGCGTGCTCGGTCTGTCCGTCGCTGCACGCCTGCTGCTGATCCGTGCACGCAGTATGCGCAAGCGCCTCCACGAGGCTTTGAAGGTGGCGCGGGAAACTCAAGAGAGGCTGCAGGAGGCTGACCGGCGCAAGGACGAGTTCCTCGCGACACTCGCGCACGAGCTCAGAAATCCGATGGCTCCGATCCGCTACGCCGCCGCGGCGCTCAATACCGGAGTGTCCGATAGCACCTTACAGCACGCACGAACCGTCATCGAACGGCAATCGGCACAGATGACGCGACTGCTCGATGATCTGCTCGATTTGAGCCGGATCACGCGCGACGTGATCGAGCTGAAGCGGGCCAGAGTCGATCTCGGCAATCTCATCAAGGAAGTCACGGAGTTCGCTCAACCACTGTTGGGTCAGCTGCGGCATCGCTTGACGCTGTCTTTCCCGGCGGTCCCTCTCGTCGTGTCAGGTGACCCCGCGAGATTGCTGCAGATCTTCGGCAATCTGCTCGACAATGCCGCCAAGTACACGCCGGCGGGAGGCCATATCGAAATCTCCGCGGAAAGCCTGTCGGATCAGGCAGTCGTTCGCATCCGAGACAACGGCATCGGGCTTGCCACCGAGATGCTCCCGAGGGTGTTCGATCTGTTCACGCAGGTGCGTCAGCCGCTGCAGACCGGCGGTCTGGGCATCGGCCTCACGGTAGTGAAGCGCCTCGTCGAGCTGCATGGAGGAAGTATCGAGGCAACGAGTGAAGGCCTGAATCGCGGCGCCCAGTTCACCCTGCGCCTGCCGCTCACCCGATCGCTGCAGCCGCACCAAGGCGAGGCGCCGCCGAGTGGCAATATCGTGCCCTTGTTCGACATGGAGCGCCGTGTGCTCATCGTCGATGATAACCAGGACGCCACGGAAGCGCTGGCAATACTCTTGCGGGGCCATGGATTTCACGTCACGGTCGCCTTCGGTGGTGAGGCGGCATTGAGGGCCTACGCAGAGGTACGACCGGCCGTGATTCTGCTCGACATGGGCCTTCCGGACATGAGCGGCACGGACGTGGCTCGGCAGATCCGTAATCGCACTGACGGCAATGAGGTGCGGATCATCGCCATCACCGGATGGGGGCAGGAGGCGGACCGCAGGCGCACCCGTGCAGCAGGGATCGACTTGCACCTCGTGAAGCCGGTGGATCCCAATGAGTTATTGGAGCTGCTCAGAGAGCACATGGCGAAACAGACCCCCGGCCGTCTCCCTCGCCTCTTCGGTCCCAAATAACGCCCCAGAAGACGTGCAAGAGGTCGCACAGGCGCACTGCCGGCGTCGGCTTTGCGCAAGCCCGGATAGGCGGTCTCCGCGATCATCCAAAAATGGAACCACGGCGACGACGCGAAGGCGGCAGAGGCCGCCGCGCGGCACCCACCCATCTGCGGCAGCTCCCGTGGCGCGCGGTGCGCAATCCCTATGCGCCCATGGAAATCCTCACCGCCGACCAGCTCGAGGCCATTCACCTCACATCACTGCGCATTCTCGAGGAGCTCGGCGTCGAATTGAGGTCGCCGCGCGCCTGCGACATCATGCGGGCCGCGGGTGCAGAGGTCGACGATACCGGCATGGTTCGCGTCGATCGCGGGCTCGTGGAGCAGGCGCTCGCGACCGCGCCGAGATCCTTCACGCTGACTCCGCGCAATCCGGCCCGACAGGTTACATTGGGCGGCAATCACATCAACTTCGGGTTGGTGGCGGGACCGCCCAATGTCCACGACCGCGAGCGCGGCCGCCGCGCGGGGAATTTTGCCGACTACTGCGACTTCATCCGACTCGCGCACTACTTCAACGCCATCCATCTCCTCGGTAACCAGGTATGCGCGCCGATCGAGTTACCGGCGAGCTCACGTCACCTCGATACCTACCGCGCGAACATCCGCTATTGCGACCTGGCGTTTCACGTCAGCGCGATCGGCGCCGGACGTGCGCTGGATGGCATCAGGATGATGGCGATCGCGCGCGGGGTCACACTCGAGGAGATTGCTTCGAGCCCGGGCGTGATCACGATCATATCGGTCAACAGTCCGCGCCGCTTCGATGAGGGGATGAGCGAGGGGCTGGTCGCGATGGCCACCCACGGACAGCCGGTCGTCATCACTCCCTTCACCCTGATGGGCGCCATGGCGCCGGTGTCTCTCGCCGCCGCGCTGGCGCAGCAAAACGCCGAAGCGCTCTTCGGAGTGGTTCTTGCGCAGGCAGTGCGTCCTGGGACGCCCGTCGCGTACGGCGCCTTCACCTCGAACGTCGACCTACGTTCCGGTGCCCCGGCCTTCGGCACACCGGAGAACGCGAAGGCCAATGTCGCAAGCGGACAGCTGGCCCGACGCTATGGACTGCCTTATCGGACTTCTAACGCCAGCGCCTCCAATGCAGCCGACGCCCAGGGTACATACGAGACCGAGATGTCCCTATGGGGCGCCATTCTCGGCCACGCGAACCTCATCTATCACGCCGCTGGCTGGCAGGAGGGAGGACTGACCGCCTCGTTCGAGAAGCTGATTCTCGATGTCGAGATGCTCCAGCTGATGATGCAGTTCCTCGAGCCGGTGCAGGTCGATGAGGCCGAGCTCGGCTTCGAAGCGATCCGCGGCGTCAAGACGGGCGGACACTTCTTCGGCGAGCCGCATACTCTCGAGCGCTACGAACACGCCTTCTACGAGCCGCTGGTCTCGAACTGGCAGAGCTACGAGAATTGGCAGATCGCCGGCGGCCACGACGCCACTCAGCGCGCGACCGGGATCTGGAAGCGAGCCCTCGCAGAGTACGAGGAGCCGGCGCTCGATCCCGCGATCGCCGAAGCGCTCGATGAGTACATGACGCGCCGCCGCGCCGAAATCGGTGACGGCGAGCCTTGAGCGCTCCTGTCAGTCCCGGGCCGGCTCGAAGCGACCGAGGCTCATGACCTTGTTCCAGGCCGCCACGAAATCCTGCGCGAACTTCTGTTTCGCATCCGAAGACGCGTAGACCTCCGCGATTGCGCGCAGCTGCGAATGGGAGCCAAAGATGAGGTCGACCCGCGTGCCGGTCCAGCGCAATTCCCGGGTGTTGCGGTCGCGGCTCTGGTACACACCATCAGCTGCCGCTGCCTCCCACTCCGTACGCATGTCGAGCAGGTTGACGAAGAAGTCGTTCGTCAACGTGCCCGGCTTCTGCGTGAACACTCCATGCTTGGATTGCCCTGCGTTGGCGCCGAGCACGCGCAGCCCGCCGACCAGCACGGTCATCTCCGGCGCGCTGAGATTCAGCAGCTGGGCCCGATCCACCAGGGCTTCTTCGGGCGACATGAGCTGCGGTCCGCGCGAGTAGTTACGAAACCCATCGGCCACCGGCTCGAGGGGCGCGAAAGAATCGGCGTCGGTCTGCTCTTGCGATGCATCCATGCGACCCGGCATGAATGGAACATTGAGTGCGTTGCCGCCGTCCTTCGCGGCCTTCTCGACCGCCGCACACCCCGCAAGCACAACGAGGTCTGCCAGCGAGACCTTCTTGCCGCCCGTCGCCGAGGCGTTGAACTCCCTCTGAATGGCCGCGAGCTTCTGCAGTGCTTTCTGCAGCTGCGCCGGCTGGTTGATCTCCCAGTCCTTCTGCGGCGCCAGCCGAACTCGCGCGCCGTTGGCGCCACCCCGCTTATCGGAGCCGCGGTAGCTCGCAGCCGATGCCCACGCGGTCGATACGAGCGTCGAAACGGATAGTCCGGATGCGAGGATGGCGGTCTTGAGTGCCGCGATATCGGCATCATCCACCAGGGGATGGTTGACGGCGGGAATCGGGTCCTGCCAGATCAGGCTTTCCTTCGGGACGAGTGGGCCGAGGTAGCGCACGATCGGCCCCATGTCACGATGCGTCAGCTTGAACCAGGCGCGCGCGAAGGCGTCCGCAAACTGCTCGGGATGCTCGTAGAAGCGCCGCGCGATTTTCTCGTACGCGGGATCGAAGCGCAGCGACAGATCCGTGGTCAGCATAGTTGGCACATGCCTCTTGGATTTGTCGTGCGCATCGGGAATGGTGGCCGGAGAGTTCTTCGCCTGCCACTGATGAGCGCCGGCCGCGCTCTTGGTGAGCTCCCACTCGTGTTTGAACAGACTCTCGAGGAAGTAGTTGCTCCACTTGACCGGTGTTTGTGTCCAGGTGACCTCGGGGCCGCCGGTAATGGCATCGGCTCCGACGCCGCTGCGGTACTTGCTCCTCCAGCCGAGGCCCTGATCCTCGATGACCGCGCCCTCGGGCTCAGGGCCAACGAAGGACGGATCACCCGCGCCATGCGTCTTGCCGAAGCTGTGGCCGCCCGCGATCAGCGCCACGGTCTCCTCGTCGTTCATCGCCATTCGGGCAAACGTCTCACGGATGTCGCGGGCCGCCGCAACCGGATCGGGCTTGCCGTTCGGCCCCTCGGGATTCACATAGATGAGTCCCATCTGCACTGCGCCCAGAGGCGTTTGCAGCTCGCGCTCGCCGCTATAGCGCTCGTCGCCGAGCCAGGTGCCTTCGGGACCCCAATAAAGCTCTTCCGGCTCCCAGGTATCCGCGCGGCCGCCGCCGAAGCCGAACGTCTTGAATCCCATGGACTCGAGGGCGACGTTGCCCGCCAGAATCATGAGGTCCGCCCAGGAGATCCTCCGGCCGTATCTCTGCTTGATGGGCCAGAGCAGTCGTCGCGCCTTGTCGAGATTGGCATTGTCCGGCCAGCTGTTGAGTGGCGCGAAACGTTGCTGGCCGCCACCGGCGCCGCCGCGCCCATCGGTGATTCTGTAAGTCCCCGCGCTGTGCCAGGCCATGCGGATGAACAAGCCGCCGTAATGTCCGAAGTCCGCGGGCCACCAGTCCTGCGAATCGGTCATCAGCGCGTGCAGGTCCTTGATCACGGCCCCAAGGTCGAGGCTGTTGAACTCCCGCGCATAGTCGAACGACTGGCCCAATGGGTTGGACCGCGGCGCGTGCTGATTCAAAACCTGCAGGTTGAGCTGGCTCGGCCACCACTCACGGTTGCTGCGTGCCTTGCCGCCGCCTGGAAAGGGGCACTTCCCCTGCCCCGCCACGCTCTCTTTCTCGCTTGCCATAGTCGTCTCCCATGCCTCAGCTGCCGTGTCGCATGCATATTATTGCCAGCAAGCGGCCGAGCAAATTCGATTTGCTCTATCAGCGGGATTGAGAAAACCTATCCTTGGCTGCTGGCTGCGCTTCATGCGCAGTCTGCGGGAAACCATGCGATCATGCCGCAACACGCGGCTTGCGGACCCGACGATGAGCGACTTCAGCGAACTCGAGATCAATGCCGTCTATCGCGTCATCTCGGAGCGGCGCGACATGCGGCACTTCCTCAGCGACCCCCTCGATGAGGCTCTGCTCGAGCGTCTGCTCGGTGCCGCGCATCTCGCCCCGAGCGTGGGATTCATGCAACCCTGGCGCTTCCTGCGGATTCGAGACCCGATATTGCGCCGCTCGATCCACGCGCTCGTGGAAGCCGAACGGGTAGCGACCGCGCATGCACTCGCCGAGCGCGAGGACGAGTTCATGCGCCTCAAGGTCGAAGGAATCCTCGAATGCGGCGAATTGCTGGTGGTTGCCCTCATGGCCGGCCGCGAAGCGCACGTATTCGGACGCCGCACGATGCCTGAGATGGACCTTGCATCCGCTGCCTGCGCGATCCAAAACCTGTGGCTCGCGGCGCGGGCGGAGGGGATCGGCATGGGCTGGGTGTCCTTGTTCGAGCCCGAGGCCCTGCGGGAGTTGCTCAAACTGCCCGCAGGGTCTCGTCCGATCGCCGTGCTCTGCCTCGGACACGTTGCCGCCTTCTACGCGCGCCCCATGCTCGAAGAGCAGAACTGGGCACGGCGCTGCGATCTGCGCTCGGTCGTCACCGATTGTTGGAGCGAGCCGCCGCCCGGAAGCTAGGAGGCCTTGCGTAGGGCGTCCGTTGGCAACCGTTGCTCCAGGCGGCTGCAGTACCAATCGATGAACTGGCTGACGCCATTCTCGGTCACGTTGGACAACGGACCCGGCTCATACGTCGGGCAGTTCATACCGATCTGATTCTCGTGGACGATGCGGCGATCCTGCTCGTTGGTCGCGAGCCAGACACGAGTCAGCTCTGCGACATCGTAATCGACGCCCTCGACAGCGTCGCGGTGCACGAGCCACTTGGTGGTAAGCTCGGTACGCGTCGGACCCAGCGGTAAGACGCGAAAGGAGATCGCGTGATCACCGAGGAAGTGATTCCACGTCGTCGGATAGTGAAAGAGAAGCAGTGCGCCGATATTCAGGTCGGCGGGGATGGAGTCGCTGAGACGTCGTCTGACCGCGGGCTGACCCGACATCGTGTAGCTCTCGGCCGGCTCCAGCAGAGGCATGCGGGCGGTACGCATCTGGCCGTCGGGTGAGAGCTTCAATCGACTGGCGAGCGCCGTCGATTCGCAACGGCGCCAGTGCTCGGCGATTCTCGGGTCATCTTCGGCACCACTGACGCTCGTTACCGTAGGCGTGTCAGGGTAGGTTCGCGCAAGCTCGGGGTGGTTGCTCGCGCAGTGGTAACACTCGCGATTGTTCTCCCAAACGAGCTTCCAGTTGCCCTCCTCGATGATGGTCCCCTGAAACGCCACTCGCGCTTCGGTCAGGCTGTGGGGCTGCAGATAGGGCTCGAGATGCCGGCGCGTGGGCGCGAAATCCGGGGCTTCAGCCGCGAGACAAATGAAAATGTAGCCGGCGACCGTCTCGCAGTGCACCGGCTTCAACCCCAGGCGCGAGCGATCCAGACCCGGACCCATCTGACGCGCGGCGAACAGTCTCCCATCCAGGTGATAGGTCCACTGGTGATACGGACAAACGAGCTTTGCCGCCGTGCCGGACGCTCCGGGACATACACGCGCCCCGCGGTGCCGGCAGGAGTTGATGAAGGCGCGGATGATCCCATCACCTGAGCGCGTGAGCAGCAAGGGATATGCGCCAATCTGCAAGGTGAGATAGCTGCCGGCTCCCGGCAGCTCCGCGCTGTGCGCAACGAAGAGCCAATCCTTGTAGAAGATGTGCTCCAGATCGAGAGCAAAGATGTCGTCGTCGGTATAGAACTCGCGTGTCAGGCCCATGCCGGGCGTGCGCTCGCGCAGGCTGCGGCGCACCCGGTCGCTGATCGTGGTCGTGGTCATGCTCACTCCCCGTGAAACGGCCAAAGGAAGGCGCGACGGACGTGCGGGGGAGGAGCATTCGGGGTCAGTACGGGCGAGTGCCCGGCGCTGAGCCTTGGTGCCCGATGATCGCCCACCGCGATCCGACGGCTGCAATGCTGCAAGGCTGGTTTCCGGGCTCTGGAGCAGTCACCGAGCTTCGCTCGGCGACCGGCTCGGCGCCTTCCCAAACCTTTGATCGGGTTCGGTGGCCAATGCCGAGTCGACACTCCACTACCGTTGCGGGGGCAGCGCCGGAATTTAACCGGCTTCCCAATTCTCCCGCCTTTTGGGGCGGGCACCTTCAGCCCTTACATGTTAACGCGGGACGCGCCGGGTGGCTACTCGCCTAATTCAGCCCGCAGGATCTTCGCCGCCGCCGCCATTGCCTGCATCTTGCCGAAGGCGACCTCCCGCGGCAGGTACTTCATGCCGCAGTCGGGAGCAATGATCACGTTTTCCGGGCTCACGAACTTCAACGCGCGACGGACTCTCGCCGCCACCGTTTCCGCCGATTCCACGGTCATGTCGGAAAGGTCGATGGCCCCGACCATGATCTGCTTGCCGGCGAGCTTCCCCAGCACCTCGCAATCGAGACCGGATTGCGCGGTTTCGACCGAGATCTGCCGGCACGAGCAGGCCGCCAGCTCCGGCAGAAACGAGTACCCGGACGGGCGCTGGTGGATGATCGCGGCATAACCGAAGCAGATGTGCACCGCGGTCCGCCCGCTCACCCCTTCGAGAGCGCGCTCGAGCGCCTGCAGGCCGAACTGGCGAGCCTTCTCCGGCCGAGCCTGCATGTACGGCTCATCGAGCTGCACGATATCGGCGCCAGCCGCAAAGAGGTCCCGGATCTCCTCGTTGACCGCGGCGGCATAAGCGAGCGCCAGCTCCGCCTCGGTCGGGTAAAAGTCGTTTTGTGCCTGCTGGCTCATCGTGAAGGGTCCCGGCACCGTGATCTTCACCGTGTGCCGGGTATGCCGCTTGAGGAACTGCAGGTCGGCCACTTCCACGGGGCGCAGGCGGCGCACCCTGCCGACGACGCGCGGCACGGGATTGGGATGTCCGGACCTGTCGAGCGCCGTGCCCGGGTTGTCGAGGTCGACTCCCGAGAGCGCAGTGGCGAAGCGGTTCGAGTAGCTCTCCCGCCGGATCTCGCCGTCGGTGATGATGTCGAGGCCGGCCTCTTCCTGCGCCCTGATCGCGAGCACCGTGGCGTCGTCCTGAGCCTGCGCCAGGAACGGCTCGGGAATCCGCCACAACTCCCGCATCCGGACCCGGGGCGGAAAGCGCCCGGCCAGTCTCTCCCGGTCGATCAGCCAATCCGGTTGCGGATAGCTTCCCACGAGCATGGTCGGAAACAGCATGTCGCATCCCCCACTGACAACGGGCTCGATTATCGATCAGCGTGTTCCACACTGTCCAGATCACGCGAGTCGGCATCCGTCCTACCCTGAAGATACAGGTGCGTCGGGCATATCACGTAGTCCAACGCGTCCTTGTTTATGAAGACGGTTCGGTGCGCACCCTGCGCAGGAAGCACGATAATGTTGTCAGGATCTCCTCCCCCAGAGTCTGTCAGCTCGTAGAGAGCATCAAACAGCGTTTCGGGTGCGTCCACGTATAGACGCCGCTGCTGTCCGGAAGACAACTGGTACTTCGTACCGGTGGCCAGATCGAATATTCGGTCAGTCTCCTTCCGGTCCTTCTTGCGCATGCCTTCGAGATCTTCCGGCTTGATCTTTCCGTCGGCAACCCGTTTCCTGTATTGCTCATCAGTCACCATGATACGGTTGGTAACCCGGTCCACATCGAAAGGATCGAACTCTCCAACGTCACCAGCCGCCAGCGCCTCCACTATCGCCCAGTCGCGCGGGTCCGGAATTTGAATGCCGATGTGATCCGGATGATCGCGGGATACGTCGTACGCCTGGCTGTAGAGATGCAATTCCGCGATTGCCCTGGTCCTGATGGCGACGGTCTGATTCGCGAGACTCGCCACGGTCACGAAGGCGGGGCGTCGCTGAAGTTGATCGTACAGGCGGTGGAATGCCCCTTCGGAAATCGAGAGCACCAGGGGCTCTCCGCCTCCACAAAAGTGGATTGAGATCTCGCCGTGATAGCTGAGGTCTGCACCCTCGGGGCGATCGGAGGGAGCCGTCTGGACCGGCAGGTATCTGCCAAGAATCGCTGCCGGACTCGTCTTCAGTGCCTTGGCCAGTTTCTTCACCTTATCGGCGGGAATGGGCGCCGATCCGGACTCCCATCGCTGATAATTCGGCTGGGATACTCCCACCTTCTGTGCCGCCTGCCTCTGTGTCATACCGGCATCGACCCGGAACTGCTTCAGCTTGCCTTTCATAGTCCCCTCCCATCGGCCCAGTCCTGATACGTATAATATACGTATTATACGTATATTATACGTGTAGAATCTCCTCGTCATCAGCAAGGTGCTGCTCAGGTCAATCCCGATGGCGCTAAGTGATCGAGACATTC
Source organism: Steroidobacteraceae bacterium (assembly GCA_036273095.1). GTDB lineage: Bacteria > Pseudomonadota > Gammaproteobacteria > Steroidobacterales > Steroidobacteraceae > 13-2-20CM-66-19. Next base: position 12,283 of record DATAXF010000053.1, read on the forward strand.
CGGGCAGCTCGCCAATCCCGATGAAGTTCAATGTTAGAGCCGATCTTTTCGGTCAATTGGCGACATTGGAAGAGGCGGGCCTGCCGTTCGACAAGGTGATCGATATCGTGCATTTGCCACCGAAGGAAGGGCCGCGTCTGCAGGCAACCCGAAAGTGGATCAGGCGCGGCGTGGGTATTGCTGAAGCTGGGCGCAGGAGCGGCCTGTTCACGCCTCTGGAGGCGTCCTTGGTGCGCGCGGCGACCGTGTCCGGTAGCCCGGCGCGCACCTATCGTCTCCTGGCAGATCAGTGCGCACGGCGGGCGGCGCGCATAAAAGCGATAAGGTCGCGCATGACCGTCCCCGCGGTGATGATCGCGGTCTGGATCATCCTGGGGCCGGTGCCTGCTCTCGTCACTGGAAGCCTGACCGTGGGCGGCTATCTGGCGAAACACCTGCTGCCATGGATCGGTGTGGCGGTGATCGCGTACCTGCTGCTCCCCCTCTTACGCCGGCTCGACGGAGTCCTGCCGTTCGTGCCGTTGTTCGGCCCGATGGAAGTGCGGCGCAACCTGCGGGATTTCTTTGACAGTCTGGCGATCCTGCTGGAGGCGGGCGTCCCGATCCTGGAAGCCTTCCCCACAGCGCTGGGCACGGTGCGAAACCAGGCAATCAAATCTCAGCTTGCTCAAATCAAGCCGCGGATAGACGCGGGGACGTCTTTCACGCAAGCGATCGCAGGGTTGCCGCTCTTCGGAGGGACGCAGGCGTACGAACTGATTCGCACCGGCGAGGCAAGCGGCGCATTACCGCGCATGTTGTCACGGCACTCCGAGGCTGAAACGGCCGCGATCAATAGATTCGACGATCTGGTTGCGGAATGGATACCACGACTCGCCTATGTGGCGACGGCTTTGGTCGTCGGCTACGGGATCATCCATAGCGGCGCGTTCATGCCCTCGCTGCCGCAAGATCTGCGCTAGCTGGCCCAAAACTTACGCTCGCGCCCTTGATTCTGAAACTGGGGCGTGTGGGAATTGAACCCACGACCAGCGGATTAAAAGTCGCAGTTTGTGCTCGCCGCGACTCCAACAGGCTCCCTGGGCCATCTCGCAACTCCTTGATTTATCGCGGCCGAAACTCGCGCTGAAGGCGTCAAGAAGCGTGCCGGCGAGTGCAGAAGAGTGCCTCACTGCACTGAATTTGCACTGAGCACCAGCGGACTTCAGCCATTCGGGGTATCAGCTCCAAGTGCCGCGAGTTTGCGGCGTCTGTGTAGCCACGCGTACGCGGCGGGGGCAGGTACGGTCAAGAGCAGCGCGAATCGCCGGGTGACAGCCCAAGGGCTATCTTCGCTCATGAACAGGGTCGCGATGCCAATGAGATCAACTGCAATCGCCAGCGCGATCCAAACGCGAAAGAAAATCGTGTTAAATCGTTCCATGGGCTGAACCTTACCGTGGCTTTACACTCGCCCTGCCTGCTCAGACAGTCTTCGGCCCGCGAATTGCCCGAATGAGAATCTCTGCGGAGATTCCCAGCTTGTCGTGCAGCGCGCGGATCATGTTGATGGACAGGCCGCGCTTGCGATTGAGCACCTCCGAGACACGGGTCCGGGTGCCGAGGATCTCTTCCAGGTCCTTGCGTGTCAGCCCTTGCTGTTCCATCCGAAACTTGATCGCCTCGATCGGGTCTGGTGGATCCATCGGATAGTGCTCGGTCTCGTAGGCCTCGATGAGAGTCGCAAGGATATCGAGGCGGTCGCCTTTGGGCGTGCCGGCCTTTGCACCCCAGAGTTCTTCGACCTCTGCGAGCGCCTGGTCGTAGTCCCTCTCACTTCGAATCGGCTTTAGGTCTTTCATAAGCTACCGTCTTCACGTCAATGCGGTCGTATTCCGAGTGGGTACCGATCCACTTGATCCAAACGATCCGTTTCTCGAAATCCATGGCGGTCACGAGCCGATAATCATTTCCCTTGATATTGAACACGACGCGGTCTGCCGATACCACGCTCGCCGAGCGGTATAGCTGTTTCAGCGCCGCCATATTCGGCCATTGCGCTCGCCGGACTTCGTCGAACCAAGCATCCAGAGCCCCTTTGAGAGCCCCGTGCCCTGCGTGCCTCTTCTGCGATTCAAGGAATCGCTTGAGCGTGCTGCGAGCGATGATCCTCATCGTAGAAATGGTAGCATGTTCCCATTTTGGGAACAAATGTCAAACTGCGACGAGCGGCAGGAAGAGTGCCGATGAGTACCTCACCGCGCTGATTTTGCGCTGGGCAGGTGCGGTTAGCGCGCGGCGCCCGCGATGAGCAGGCTCCGCACCCGCCTAAACAGCTCCTCGACACCGAAGTCGTCCTCGTAGCACTGCTCCGCAATCTGCTGCTCGATCTCCAGCAGCTCGCCCAGCAGCTGTCGAGCAAGAGCCACATCCCCGGGCAGCACGACCCGTTCAATGATTTCGAGGGTGTAGCCGGCGCGGGCGACGATCTCGGCGCTACGGCGGTGGCGCACGTCATACTCGCGCTCGCCCACGCGAAGCGCCCCGATCTCGTGGCGAACGATGGTCGCGACCCGACCGGGCTCCGCCGCAGCGATGAAGGCCTCGACATACGACCGGACGCCGGGAGGCGCGCCGTAAAGCAGGGAAACGACGAAGGCGGCAAGCTCCTCCTGGCTGCGGCGTTGTAGAGCGGCCAAGGCGGTGGTGAATTCCTCTTCGGTCTCCACAGCGGTAGCGGTAGCGTCTCAGTTTGAATTCTGCCGCCCTTGACGGCGCGACGCTTGCTTCTTCTCATAGAGTTCGGGATGCATCCAAGAGCGCACGCGCTTGGGCAACCAGAAGGTGTTGCTCGTGACACTGAAATCACCATATCTCGCTGCCCGCCACATCTTCACGACCGAGCCAACAAGAAGGAACGCGATAACCAGACCAGTGATCACCGTGCTGATCCAGGGCGCACGCCTGCTGAGGGCGAGTATCAGCGCCCCCACTACGAGCAACGCCATGAAAGTGATCGCACCGCGCAATATGTTTCTCATGGCGCAATAGCCTCATGCCCGATCCTACCCCGATTGTACTCGGTCCCCTCTTGACGCCGGCCGTTCGCGATACTGCCTGCGGCGCGGCGCCCTGGCTTCTTCAGCAGGGCCCAGCACGATTGTTTTCGATGCCGGCCGCCCCGCTCAGCCGGCGCCCAGCACGCGGCTTGGCACGGCCGCTGAGCCCGAGGAACCAAGCCAGGAAGGACGGTTCGTGAATCAGTAACTCTCCGCATGGAGAGTCGAAGATAGCGGCCGAGAGTCCGTTCGCTGCGCGGCACCGGAGCGCCCATGTGACACGATTGACGCTGAGCAGATGCGGGTGTCTCGCGACGAGCTGAGCTTTTGTGACGAGCTCCGTGGTTGGCGGCAGGGAGGGCGGAACAGCGATCATGGGTAGCTCCGCTTGAACAGGCGGCGGCCCGTAGACTTTCGAGTTGATTCGTGAGCTCATCGAGTACGTCCCTCTTCCCGTTCCCGCTCGCGGGCGCGCATCCGCTCCTCGAGCTTCGCTGCCAGGTGCTCGTCGGTTGTGAGCGGTCGGTGCATGGCACCGATGAAACCCCAGATCTTCTCGGCGAGAGCGCCCTGCCCTGCAGCCAGGAGAGCATCGGCCGCAACGTTCCAACCCGCGATCACATCGCGGCGGGTTTCGAGGAGCTTCGTCTTTCCCGAGCTAGGCTTAAGACCTCCATTACGAAGCTCCCGGGCGATGCGCGTATCGCGCTCCCGCAGATGACGAGAATCCCCGCGCAGTGAGGCGCGATGGATGCCATCCTTGAAAGCTGACCGGGTCTGGCCCCTCACCGCGCGCTCGGTCGCGTTGGCGACAATACCGAGCTCACGCAAGTGCTGCGCGAAGAGTCCGCGCCACCCTCGCAGTGTGGCTTTCCGGATGTTGAGCCGCTTCCCTTCCTCGCTCACCGCCTTGATGATCAGGTGCACATGCGGATGGTCTTGGTCCGTGTGCAATTATGTGTAGCACCACATAACTCCATTTATGTGCAGCTGTCGTTTATGTGGAGCGACCGCCGCGGCCGGGCTCGGGATGCCATCAGCAGGGCAATCACTCCACATAATTCAGAGCCGGCGCAGCCACCGGGTCAGCTCCGTGCCGTGCCACCGCATTCGAC
>DATAXF010000054.1:0-33084 GCA_036273095.1 Steroidobacteraceae bacterium
ACGTCCAGTACAGCCTCATGCAGGGGCTCGCCGTAGCGATATTTGCCTCGCTCCTGGGCGTCCCAGCGGCCACCATTGCCGATCGCGGCAATCGACGCCTCGTCGTGCTGGTGGGGATCGTCGTCTGGTCGGCCGCGACACTCGCATGCGCCGTCGCACGGGATTTTGGTGAGCTTTTTGCCGCGCGGATGATGGTCGGCCTCGGTGAGGTGTTCCTGTATCCTTCGGCGTTATCCATGATCGCCGATGTCGCCCCGCCTGGCCGGATGTCGAGCGCGATCGGCGCCTTCGGTTGCGGTGGACCGGTCGGCGCCGCCTTTGCGCTCATCGGCGGTGGCTGGCTGCTGCGTAGTGCGTCTCGCCTCGCGTTCATCTTTCCCGACCTGCCAGCCTGGCGCGTCGTCTTCCTGCTCTGCGGCGCATTCGGGGCGCTTGCGGCGGCACTGCTGCTCACCGTTTCGGAGCCTGCACATCGCGCTGCGGCAGACTCGCGTCGCACCGGCATCGCAGCGACTCTGCGCTACATGATCGGGCATGCGAGGCTGTATGCCGGCGTGAGCGGCGGTATGTTGGCGCTGTCCTTCTGTGTGTATGCCACCGCAAGCTGGTTCCCTACGATGCTGGTTCGCGATCACGCGATGAGCTATTCCCGTGCGGGTGCGATCACCGGTGCCGCGGCACTCGTCGGGGGCATGCTGGGCGCATGGGCCTGCGGATTGCTTTCCGACTGGATCGAGTCCCGAGGGCGCGAGGATGGCGCGCTGCAAGTTTCGGTCGGCATATCGGTCGCCTTCCTGGCGGTAGTCCCCGCGGCGGTGCTGGCCAGATCGCTGGGGTGGACCGCCGCGTGGGTGTGGGCCAGCTATACGCTGCTTGGGATGCCGACTGTAGTGGGGGGCACCGCCCTGCAACAGATCTCGCCTGTACCCATGCGCGCGCAGGTCATGGCCATCCAGGTCCTATTGGTGAATCTTCTCGCGCTCTCGCTCAGCCCACTGACGGTTGCAGCGTTGTCGGATGAGGTATTCGGCGATCCCCGCGCGGTTGGATACGCCCTTGCCATCACGGTCGGCGCAGGCGCGCTCGCCGCGGTGGTGGGATTCGCTTCCTCCCGAAGAGGATTCGTTGGTCATCGGGTCCGCGCAGGGATCTCAAGCTAGGACGCGCTCGCGGGTTCTCACACGCGGCCGCCGATCTCGTCGATGTGCCTCAGGAGGTCGGCCGGGTCCTCGTACACGCGTATGGCGCCAGAGCGCTCGAGCTCGTCCTGGCCGTAGCCGCCTGACAGAAGGCCCACTCCCAGGCCGCGGGCGCGCCGCGCCGCGAGCATGTCCCAGATGCTGTCACCGACAATGACGGCTGACTCGATGTCGGCGCCGAGCCGTGCAGCCGCCGCCAGGAAAAGATCGGGGTCGGGCTTGGCATGACGGACATCGTCCCGGGTGATCACCGGCACCTGTGCGGGATCGACACGCAGCGCCTCCAGATTGTACTTCGCCGACCCCATGCGGGCGCTGGTGGCGATGGCCCAGGGGATGCGGGTCTCGGTCAGATACTGCAGCAATTCTATCGCGCCGGGCAGCGGTCGCACCCAGCGGGCGAGGCGCGCGTAGGCTTGCGCGTGTTCGCGCTGCAGCGTCTCGAGGAGAGCCGGAGTGATCTCGATGGGCGTCTCCCGCAGCAGCATCTCCGTGAAGAGACCGCCGCTCATCCCGATCTTCCGATGGATGCGCCATACGGATAGCTCTATGCCGGCCGCGTGCAGGGCTTCCTGCCAGGCCAGGACGTGCTGGTAAACGCTGTCGACCAGGGTGCCATCGAGGTCGAAGAGGAAACTGACGCTGGAGCTGCTCATCGATCTGGGCCTCGGCAGAGGTAAACTGCGGCAAGCGACCCTGGCATTCTGGCGGAGGCGGGAGATGAAGAAAATAGATATCGCGGCAGGCAAAACGGTGGTCGGCAGTGGCTATCCCACGCCTCATGATGAGCCTTGCCGGCAGCGCAAGCGCTTCCGTCTCGGGGAAGCGGCGGGCTTGACCCAGTTCGGCGTCAATCTGTTGCGGCTGCCGCCCGGCGTCTGGTCCAGCCAGCGCCACTGGCACACGACGGAGGACGAGTTCATCTACATCCTCGAGGGCGAGGTCGTGCTAGTCACCGATGCCGGCGAGGAAGTGCTGCGGGCGGGCGATTGCGCCGGATTCAAGGCAGGCGAGGCCGACGGGCACCACCTGCAGAACCGTACGAATGCGGAGGTAGTCCTGCTGGAGATCGGCAGCCGCAATCCCGAGGCCGACGGGGTCGATTATCCCGACATCGATCTTGCGATTCGCGCTGGCGCACGCGCCTTCCTTCACAAGGACGGCACGCCGTATCCGCCGCGATCGCGGTAATGGGCCGCAGCGGCGCTCAGCAGGTGAACGCCTGGAGATCGGGGTCCACCCACGCCCTACGTGCGATCGCCGAGAAGAGCCGCTCCCGCGACCAATGGGCGAACAGCCAATCGGCGCGGCCGTAAGGGCTGGCGAGCAGTTCCGCGAGCGCGGCATGCAGGGCCAGGTCGGGCCGGGCTGCGAGCCATGCGCGCGCCAGGCGCAGCGAGGCGACGGTGATCGTCTCGTGGTATCCGCTCGTGTCGGTATTCGCCACGCCTGTCGACTCGTTGTAGGCGCGAATGAGCGGCGGCATATCGTGGAACGCAGCATCGCCACGGTGGCGCAGCAGCCACAAGGCGGCGGCGAAATGCGCCGCGTGCGTCCAGCCGGATTTCGGCAAGGTGCGGTCGATCAATCCCCGAGCGATGCGCTCGATATCGTCGTCAGTACCGGGATATGACATGGTCGGGCTCCTACCGCGTACGGCGGAGCCCGAGCGAACCCCACCGCTAGCGGGGTTTGCGAGTGTTGGAGGTTCGAATCTGGTTCGGCTTTCAGGCCGCGGATTCAGAACGGACGCACGCATGGCCCGCGATGATTCTGCGGGTTTGCTGTTGTTTGCGCGGCGTCGTGTTCACGCTGGAGAAGCTAACGTCGATTCCTCGCCGTGTCAAGTAGAGGCCGTCGAAGGGGCGGACAGCCGCGCGATGCGCTCGAGCGCGGGCGGGTGCGAGTAGTAGAAGGCAGTGTAGAGCCGATCGGGGGTGAGCGTGCTCGCGTTCTCGCGATAGAGCTTCACGAGCGCCGAGGCGAGCTCCTGCGCGTTCGCGTGTTGGGAGGCGAAGCGGTCGGCGGCGAACTCGTGACGGCGCGACCAGAGTGAGCTGAGCGGAGTGGTGAAGAAGAGGGCAACCGGAACCGCCAGCGCGAAGAGGATCAGCGCCGCGTGCGTCGACGGAGTCGGCACTCCGAGCGCCCGATAGAAGCCGGCCTTCCCCGCTAGCCAGCCGAGAAGCGCGAATCCGACCAACATGGTGACGAAGGATACGATCAGGCGTTGGCGGACATGTCGGAGGCGGAAGTGGCCGAGCTCGTGTGCGAGCACGGCCTCGATCTCCGGGGAAGCCAATTGCTTGAGGAGGGTATCGAAGAAGACGATGCGCTTGTGCCTACCGATGCCGGTGAAGTAGGCATTGCCGTGGGCAGACCGGCGGGAGCCATCGACGACGAAGACGCCGCTCGAGCGAAAGCCGCAACGCTCTAGAAGCGCCTCGATGCGGCCTTTGAGCGAAGCGTCCTCGAGCGGTGAGAACTTGTTGAAGAGCGGCGCAATGAAGGCCGGCCACGCCCAGGTGATGAGCAGCGTCACCGCGAGCCAGCAACCGAATGCCGCCAGCCACCACCCGCGGCCGGCGTGATCCATCAGCACCAGGACAGCGAGAACCAGCGGGCCGCCGATCAGCACCGCGAGCGCGATTCCCTTGCAGAGATCGGCCAGAAAGATCAGGGGAGTCATGCGGTTGAAGCCGAAGGCGGCCTCGATACGGAAGGTGCGCAGCAGTGACATTGGCAGGCCGATGAGGCCCACCACGGCAGCAACCGTGCCGATCACGGCGAGTCCGAGCCAGGGCTCGCCCCAGCCCGAATGGCGCCAGAGACCGTCGATGGCCGCGATGCCGCCGCCGACAGTGAGGGCCAGAGTGACTCCCGCGTCGATAACCGCGCCGACCATTCCGAGCCTCGCTTTGGCGACCGTGTAATCCGCGGCCTTGCGGTGATCCTGCGGCGAGAGTTGGCCGGCAAAAGGCTCCGGTATGCGATCGCGGTGCGCCGCGACCGCGGTGATCTGACGCGCTGCGAGCCAGAGCTCCACTGCCGTGGCGATGGCGACGGCGGCGATGAAGAGTGTGGTGGGCCAATGCATTTAGCGGCCTTGGGTCTGCAACGACGGGAACCTCACGCCTTCCCTGGGCACGGAGCCGCGCTGACTCACGATGACCGCGGCTGCTTTGTTCGCGTAGGCCGCGGCGTCCGCTCGGCCGTACCCGGATATTCTAGCGGCCATGTAGCCGGCAAGGTGCGAATCTCCCGCCCCCGCGGTATCACCTACGACCGCGACTGGCTCGGTCGGGACGTGCTGACATTCCCGCCCCGATCCGATCCAGCATCCTTCGGAGCCCCCGCGAATCAGGTATTCGGCTGACATTCGGCTCACGCGGTGGATGATCTGGGCGGTGTCCGTCGCGCCCCAGAGAGTCTTCTCGTCCTCCCCACCCGTCGCCAGCACCGAAGCCAGCCGCTCGAAAATGCCGATCCGCTCGCGAGCTTGCGCCTCGCTGTCCCACAGGCGCCTACGGAAATTCGAGTCGAAAACGAGGCGGCAGCTGTCGCGATGTCGATCCACCCAGCGGCAGAGGTGCTCGAAGCTCGCTTCTGAGCAAAGGGCGAGCGTGATTCCGGTGACGAGAAGAAGCTGCGCGTCGCCGAGAAGCTCCTCGAAGCGGTCGAAGTCTGCGGACTGCAGAAAGGCGCGCGCGGCTGACTGTGCGCGCCAGTAGGAGAACCCGGGACGGGTGGTCGGTCCGAGAGCTAGTCCGTAGATGCCGGGCTCGCCTTCGATCGGCGGCTCGATGACATGGATGCCTTCGCGCGTCAGCCGCTGCCGCAGCCAGGCGGAATAGCTGCTGTCACCGAGCGCCGTGATCAGAGATATCGATTTCGTCCCCGCACCCAGTATTCTCGAGAGGCAGATCATGGAATTCGCGACGTCGCCGCCGAAAGCCAGGTGCACGCCGCCGTCCTCCGCGGGCTGCAGCTCCAGCAGCGGCTCGCCCAGCGCTGCGATGCGCCGGGTCTGGGTCCACTGCCATTCCGCGCCAGGCGGCGTTGTTATCATGGCTGGCAAGCCTACACGAGCCATTTCAGGTGCGCGAGCCACGGGCCAGGCATCCCGATGCTCGCAGCCTTCTGGCTGCGCGAGCGGCGAAAGGCGCTTGCAATCCGGACAAAAATGTCCGATCATGAAGTGTCGTGAAAGGGAGCGAGTTCATCCGCAAGGCGCAGGCCCTTGCGAAGGCACGAAGCCTCGACAGCCGGGTGGACGAGAAGCGCGGGAAAGGCAGCCACGTTACGCTCTATTTGGGCAATCGGATGACAATAGTGCGTAACCCGAAGGATGAGCTCAAAACCGGAACCTTGCATGCCATGTGCAAGTAGCTCGGTATCCGAAAGAATCAACTATGAGACTGTTTACCTACGCCGTGAAGTTGACACCGGACAGGGACGAGGGTGGATACGTGGTCACGTTCCGCGACCTCCCTGAGGCGATTACTCAGGGCGAGACGATCGACGACGCGCTTGTCGAGGCAGCGGATTGTCTCGAAGAGGCTATCGCGGGTCGAATTGAGGACGGACGTGAGATTCCTTCGCCGTCATCAGCTAAACGCGGCGAGCGGATCGTGAATGTGCCTCCCTCCATGGCACTAAAAGCTGCCGTCTACCTCGCTGTGCGAGAGGCGGGCATTACCAGCTCCGAGCTCGCGCGTCGCATGCAGCTTGACGAGAAGGAGGCGCGTCGCATCCTCGACCCGCATCACCCGACCAAGCTTCCCAGGATAGAAGCCGCTCTGGCGGCGCTTGGCCGTCACATCGAGCTGTGTCTCACCTGAGCGGACGTTGGCTCCGGCCCGCGCCGCTCAGCGCGGCAGCGCATAGGCGATTACGTAGTCGCCGCGGGTGCTGGAGTCCTTGTAGCCCCCGGCGGCGATGACCACATACTGGCGACCCTTAACGCTGTAGGTCATTGGCGTCGCCTGGCCGCCGGCGGGCAGTTTCGCATGCCAGAGCACTCGACCGGTACCGATGTCGAATGCCCGGAGACGGTCATCGAGACTCGCGGCGATGAAGACGAGGCCGCTGGCCGTGACGACTGGGCCGCCCAGGCCCGGCATGCCAAGGTTGAGATGAACCAGCGGCGTAACCCCGAGCGGTACTTGCCACTTGATGGTGCCGTGCACCATGTCGACGGCGGCCAGCGTACCCCAGGGCGGCTTGACGCAGGGAATGCCGAGTCCGGAAAAGAATGGACGGCGGCGCATGGCATACGGAGTTCCGAGTTGCAGACCAAACTCCCAGCCGCGGTACTGCGGGTCGCGCCTTTCCGCGGCGACTTTGTCCCGGGGCACGAGCGCCATCAGCCAGGGCAGATTCATGGTGTTGACGATCGCGAGCTGATGGCGTGGATCGAAGGCGATGCCACCCCAGTTGGCGCCGCCGGCGAAGCCGGGCGTGTAGATGGATTCCCTGGTGGACGGCGGTTGAAAGATGCCTTCCGAGCGATCGGCCGCGATGCGCTGGCGGCAGCCACGGGTGTCGAGCCAGGCAACGCCCCAGGCGTTAGCCGGAGTCACGGCTTCCTGGGGTACGAGGGCGGGTGGCGCAACCGGATAGGGTTGAGTGGACGAGGGCGTCTCGCCGGGCACCGCATCCTGCGGCACGGGTCTTTCCACAATGGGGAAAATCGGCGCGCCGGTCTCCCGGTTCAGCGTGTATAGAAAACCGGTCTTCGTGGCTTGGATGACCGCGGGTATCTGCGCGCCGTCATGAGTCAATTCGACCAGCGTCGGCTGCGACGCCACGTCGTAATCCCACAGGTTGTGATGTACGAGCTGACGGCCCCACACCAGCTTGCCGGTGTCCGCATCGAGCGCCACGACGGAGTCCGCCCACCGGTCATCGCCCGGGCGCTCGCCACCGAAGAAGTCGGGGCTCGCGGAACCGGTAGGCACGAAGACCAGATGCCGCCGAGTGTCGACTGAGAGGGGTGCCCATGCGTTGGCAGCGCCGGTGGAGCTCGCGCCTGCGACGCTCCATTCCTTATATACGGGATTGGAAGGATCGCGGGGAATCGGGTCCCAGCTCCAGAGCAGCTTCCCGGTTCTGGCATCAAAAGCGCGGACCGTGCCGAGCTCGACGGCGACCGCCCGATTGTCGCCGACCGAGGAGCCCACGACGATCCTGTCATCGACAACCGCGGGTGGTGAGGTCACCAGATAGTCTCGCCAACCTGACTTCGCATCCTCGGTGTGGCGCACCCCCTGCAGCAGATCGACGGCCCCGTGCTCGCCAAAGTCGCCGCAGGCGTTACCGGTCGCGGCATCCAAAGCGAGCAGCCTGCCGTCGAGCGTGGCGGCGTAGATGCGCGCCCGGCACTCCGCGCCTGCGGGCTTGCTCGCGTCTACCCAGAGGGATACGCCGCGAGAAACGCCATCTGAGTAGTGCAGCTCATTGTCGTTTTGACTGTCGTGCCGCCAGCGAAGGCGTCCGGTCGCTGCATCGACGGCTACCACGTTCGTGCCGGGGGTCGTGAAGTAGAGCGTGCCGTCATACAGGATGGGCGTTGCCTCGAAGGCCGACCGACTCCAGTCCGTAACCCCCTTGCCGAGCTCGCCGGTACGGAAGACCCATGCCACCTGCAGCCGCCGGACATTCGCGGGGGATATTTGCGTGAGCGGAGAGTAGCGACTGCCACCGGCGTCGCCGCCGTATGCCGGCCAGCCCGCATCCGGCGATTTTCCCGCCGGCGCTCCCGGGGAGCAGGAGGTGAGGGCGAGGATGGCAAGGAGGCCAGCGGCCATCAGGGTCGGGGCTCTACTCATGGGAGGTCACTCCGGCAGTTACGCTGTGACGAAGGTGCGGACGCTAGGGGCTCGGGGGAGCGTCCTGCAACAGGCGAGGTGACGGGCGGCGCTCTGCGGTGACGAGCGGCGCGCCGGCGAGGACGAAATTCAGCGTAGGAGGTGCTGGAGGCGGCCGCGATAGCGGCGGCTGAGGTTCACGCAGCTGCCATCCTGTAGCAGGATGCGATAGTCGCCGTGGTCCCAGGGCTGGATCTCCCGGATGCGATCGACATTGACGAGATGGCCTCGGTGCACCCGGACGAAGCGGCGGCCGTCCAGCTTCTTCTCCAGAGCGGCGAGCGATTCGCGTCGGGGGTAGGCGCTGCCCTGGGAATGGACCATGACGTAGTTGCCGTCAGCCTCCACTCGATCGACATCCGTCACGGCAATGATGTATTCGCGGTTGAGCTTGCGTACGACGAGGCGCTCGAGGGGCGTCTCGGCGGCGGCGGATTCGGTCGCCGCAGGGCCGCTCGCAGCGAGGGAGTCGCGCGAGTCCCGCCAGAGTCCATAGAGGCGAAATGCCACGATGCAGACGACCAGCAGCCAGTAAGCGACGAAATCCTTGCGGTATTCGTAGAGCCAGTTCGGCCACCACGGGCCCAGATGGTATCGGGAGCCCATCAGCCTGTAGACGAGGTCGCGAAGCCCGGTCATCCCTGCCACGTGCAGCAGCGAGAAGGGGAGCGTCGCAAGCAGGTGCGCCGGGAGGCTGCGGAGCCAGCCGCCGTGGACTACCGGGAACTGCTTGAGCCACCAGCCGATCGCGGGCACCAGCAGCCACAGGCAAACGATGCTGGAGAACTCCCAGGTAATCGGTTCCCACGGCGCCACGTGCACGCCGTAATAAGCTCGATCCGCGATCGAGGTGAATACGTCGGAAGTCGCGATGGCGGAGAGCAGCACGGCGAGAAAGGCCATCTGCCAGCGAAAGACCATGCGGGCGGTGGCGGGTTTGAGGACCTGGACGGTATCCATGGCAGCGGCTGCGAAGGGCTCGGCGGCATTATCCCGCGCCGGTTCCCCGCGGAACAATCGTAGCGCTCCGGGGCCGCCAGCCGTTCAGCTACGGACCCAGCGTCCCGATTTGACGTTGAACCTGAAGGGAGCCCCGCTCCGTAGCTTCAGCGTTGCCGAACCAATGATGGACAGCACTTCTGCCCAGCCGGACGTCCCGGTCCCATCGCCGGATAGTGTGTACGCGGCGAGGGTTGCGCGGCTGCGTTACGTCTCCGACCGTCAGCCAGGCATCTCGCGAGCTGGCGCCGCCGGCCGCTTCGTCTATCGGAATCCCAGGGGAAAGGTGATCAGGGATGCCGCGGAGCTGGCCCGCATCAAGGCGCTTGCGGTACCGCCGGCGTGGACCGGGGTATGGATCTGTACGCTCGAGCACGGACATCTCCAAGCCACGGGGCGAGATGCACGGCGCCGCAAGCAATATCGCTATCATCCGCGGTGGCGGCATACCCGGGACGAGACCAAATACGAGCACCTGCTCGAGTTCGGCCGCGCGCTGCCGGCGATCCGCCGGCGCGTCGACGCGGATCTCAGCCTGCCGGGTCTTCCGCGCGAGAAGGTCCTTGCCGCGGTGGTCCGGCTGATGGAAGACACCCTGGCGCGGGTGGGCAATCCCGAGTATGCCTCGCAGAACAACACCTTCGGGTTGACCACGCTGCGCAATCGCCATGTGCGGATCACGCGCGGGCGGATCGAGCTCGATTTTCGCGGCAAGCACGGCATCCGCCACGTGAGCCTGGTCAGCGATCGCAAGCTGGCGCGTGTGGTGAAGAACTGCCGCGATCTGCCGGGCTCAGAGCTCTTCCAGTACATCGATGAGACCGGCGAGCACCGCTGCATCGATTCGGCTGACGTCAACGAATACCTGCGGGAGATCTCCGGCCAGGACATCACCGCCAAGGATTTCCGCACCTGGGCCGCAACCAACCTGGCGGTTCTCGCGCTCGCGGATCAGGATGAGGAGGCGCCCACCAGGAAGGCGCAGCTCGAAGCCATCAGGCAGGTGGCGAAACGATTGCGCAACACGCCGGCGGTCTGTCGCAAGTGCTACATCCATCCCGCGGTGCTGGAGGGCTATCTGAATGGCAGTCTGCGCCGGACGCTTGCCGCGGTAGGCAAGGAGGAAGACCCTCCCGAAATGTGGCGGGTCGAACGGATGGTGATGCGGTTTCTTGCCGAGCGGCAGAACCCGGATCGGGCGGCCTGACGGGGAATCAAGGACATTAACTAAAATTTAGAAACTTGACTTGCGGGGGCCAGGTGATACGTTGAGTTGCAATAATTGACCTGGGATGGAAGCCATGCGACGCCTACTCCGTTGGCAACTCTCAGTTCTCCTGCCGCTGGTTGGAATGGCGGCGGGCGCTCAAGTTCAAAATCCCGGTCAGAGTGTTCAGCCTTCGACCACACCATCAACCTTGAGTCCGGGAGTAACCGTCACCGCCAAACCACTGCGCTCCCGGGCACCACTGCCAAAGCTGCCACCGGACGAGTTCATGAACTGCGAGAGGAGTCTCGGGGTCGCCGGATTTCTTCCTGCTCCCTGGCAACTGTCGCAGTGCGAGTTCGAAATGGATCAGGAAAAGAATACCGTCCTCAAGGCCTGCTACGATCTCGACGGCAAGGCAGCGCCGCGCAGGGTCATTCAGGCATGCACGGAGGCGCTGCAACACGACATTCTCGAGGTCCCCCAGCAGGCCTTTCTCTTCGTGGGTCGTGCGGATGCGTATCTGGCTTTGGATGACAAGCAGCGCGCACTCGATGATTACAGTGCTGCCATCAGAATGGCTCATCTCCTTCCGGCCAACGAGCGTTTCCTTCTATTTACGCCACGTGCGGCCGACTATTTCGCGCTGGGGGACAAGCAGCGTGCGCTCGACGATTACGATGCCGCCATCAAATCGGATCCCCACAATGCCGTTCTATACTACAACCGCGGGATAGTTTTTAACGCGCAAGCCAATTACGATTCGGCCCTGCACGACTTCGACACTGCCTTGGAGCTCAATTCCAGGTTCGTCCCTGCGCTGCGTCAGCGCGCCCAGCTTTATGCGACCCGAGGTAATCTCGCGGGGGCACTGGCGGACTATTCAGTGGCCATCCGGCTGCAGCCGCAGACGGCCGCTTTATGGAGCGATCGAGGCGAGGTGGACATCGGTCGACACGAGTACGGCAACGCCGAGGAGGACGAATCCCGCGCGATCCGGCTGGATCCGAAGCTGGCTTCGGCCTATTACCTGCGCAGCGTGGCCCTGGGAAATTCCGGTGACGGCGCAAAGGCCGTTGCAGACCTACGGATTGCAGTCGGTCTCAACCCTTCGCTGGCCAGTTTCGTGACAATCAAAGGTAAGACGGTTGTGCTTGGGCTTCCGCCGTTGTGAACGATCGCCGTGGTGGACGGTATCCACGGCAATATCCTCTCAACGCTCCGGCACGGCGTCGAAGGCTACGGTCAGACGGGACTGGGGACTCTGAAACGGAATGGTGCCGTGCCAGAAGTACGACGGAAAGAGCACGAGCAAGCCGGGAGTCGGACGGACGGTGTATTCCGCTTCCAGCGGCGGGCTCGTCAGGATTCCGGGTTTGCCGAAGCTGAGCACGCCTTCATCCGTGCGATCGTCGGCCATGATGTCCGGTAACTTTACGTAGAACGCGGAGGAGATCCAACCGCGCGGGTGGACGTGGCTCATGTGGAAGCCGCGATCACGCAGGCGCACGGACCAACTGCCGTTGAATCGCCAGCGGCCGTTATTGCGGCGGCGCAGGGGATCCGTGCCGTTGCCGATGTGCTCGAGATAACGCGCAATGGGCGCGGCGAAGGACTGGAAGAGGCCGCGCACGGCGGCGTCGGCGCTGCGCGTCAGGTCCTGAGTCGTCTCGGTGCCGTGGCGCAGCGATTGGAAGAGAAGCGCGTGGCCGTTGGGATCGTGGAAGCGGTTGAGACTCGTCTCGAGGTCGGCAAGGAAGCTCGCGAGATCCGACCAGGGCGGCGGCGGCTCGATGGGCAGAGACAGAACGAGATTCCGGTAATCATAGAGTTGTGCGTAACGCTCATCACCCAGCAGGCGCAATGCCGTCGCCTGCAGCGCGATCAGATACTGATCGTCCGGCGCCTGGGGCTGCAACGCTTCGCATTCCCGCAGCGCCGCCTGAGCATCTCCGACCCCGAGCAGCGAGGCCGCGAGCAGGCTGCGCGCCGCGCCGCTGTCAGGCATCGCGCGTAGCGCCCGCTGGGCGAGCGAAAGCGCCTTGGCGGCATCGAAATCGAGCGCTGAGACTCCGACGCGCACGAGCAGCTGGGGCGGCGCCAGCGGATGCTCCGCCAGCGGAGCGAGACAGTCGTAGGCGGCGCGTGCATCTCCCGCGCCCTGCAGAATCGCCGCCTTGGTTGCGCGGAGGGCATCGTCGTTGCCAAACCTCCGCAACGCCTCGTCGAGCGGCTCGGTAGCCTGGGTGAGGTCGCCGCTGCGAAGCCAGATGAGCTGAGCCAGGCTGTTGTGCGCCTCGGTCTGTCGGGGGTCCAGCCGGAGGCAGTCACGCAATGCGGTTTCCGCGCGCTCGTTGGCGCCTTCCGCCATGAGGCTCCTGGCGTAGGTCAGGCAGAGCGTCGCGGTCCTGTAGCCGCGGGCAAGCGCGCGATGAGCGATCTGCGCGGCATCCGTGTGTCGGCCCGCCGCGCCGAGCGCGATGGCCAGTGCCTGGACGGGCGCGAGGTTGTCCGTCGCGGCCCCGGCGAGGCTGCTGTAGATGGAGATGGCTTCGGCCTGCCGTCCCAGCGCGGCGAGAGCCATCACGTGCTGTGTGGCGAGGTCCGCATCCACTCTACCCTGAGTGCACAACGGTCCGGCAACGGCAAGCGCCTGGGCGGGGCGGCCGGTATTGTTGTAATAGCACGCCAGCACCCATGCCGCACGCAGGTCAGGTGACCTTGTCTTGAGCGCGCGCAGCAGCACTCCCTCCGCTTCAGCCCCTCGGCCGCCCGCCAGCAACAGCTCACCGAGGGTCGTGAGCGTGGGCGTCCAGGCCGGATCGACCGCCAGCGCCTGCCGCAGCAGCGTCTCCGCGGCAGCGGGATCGCCCAGGGCGAGCTTGGTGCCGGCAAGCAGCCGCTGCGCCTCGGCAAAGGTGGGATTGGCCGCAACGACCGTCTCGAGACGGTCGTGCGCCGCGCGAAACTGGCCGGCCTGGAGCTGCGCGCTGATGGCGCGCATCGCTTCGAGGACGGAAGCCGGAACAGACACTCGACGTGAACCCCGGAATCGCAGGAAGGACGGGCTGATTCTCGCACGGAAGGGCCCGGCGCGCAGGCCGGAAGAGTGCAGCGGCGCTCCGGGGGAAGAGCGCCGCCGCCGTCCCCCTGGCGCCGGATCAGGCGAGGGGGGCGAAGTCTCCCCTCACGTCGCCGTGAGGGGAGAGAGTCTCCGTGGCGTTACCAGTAGTACTTGAGTGTTACGTTGACCTCGCGGCCTTCGATCGAACGTCCGAAGCCGACGTTGTTCTGTACCGTGTTGCCGCCGAACCGGGCATTACCCTCGGTCAACCCGAGCTGGTTGGTGAGGTTCGAGCCGAGCACCCGGAACTCCCAGTTATCCCCGTACATGGCATCGACGCCGAAAGCCAGGTCGTAATAAGCGGGCAATGGCGTCAAACCCGTGTCGTCCTGGTAGCGTTCGCCAATGCGCTCGTACGTCAATTGCTCCGTCACCGTGCCCCAGTCGAGGGACTGCGTGTCGCTCGGTGTCAGCCGGACCTGAAACTTCGGCAGGCGTGCGAGCTGTTTGTTGTTGATCGTGCCGCAGATCGTCTGACCTGTGATGTTCTGGTATATGTAGCAGCCCCCGAAGCCCGTGTAATAAGCATCTTCCCAGATGCCATTGACCGTGATCTTGAAGGCGCTCAGGGCTTGAATGTCGCTGGTCGCGAAGGGAGTCACGCTGCCGACGAGTCGCCCGCCCGTGGAGGTCGATCCATAGACTGAAGACGGGCCGATCTGCACATCCTCGATGTTCGTGGGCGTATACGCAATTCCCTTGAAAGTCTTGCGATAAACCGACGCGTCGATGTACGCCCACTGGTTCTGGATCTTGAAGCCGCCTTCGTAGTTGCGCACGGTCTGCAGGGGCGTTTTACTCGGGCAACCGTTCGAGCCGTTGTTGACGTTGCAGCGTACATCGTCCATGTTCTCGAAAAGCACGCCATTATTGATGCGCACATAGGCGCTCATATGGTCGTTGAACTCGTAATTGGCTCCCACCGAGAACGTCGGTATCGTGTTGTTTTCATAGCCGTGCGACCAGGTGCCGTTGGGCAACGCGACCGAGTTGTCCCACAGATCGTACTGCGTCCCCAGCTGAACGTTCGTCTGGTTGGTCGTCTCCTGATCCAGGTTGATGTGTTCGACGCGCAGGCCGGCATCGAGCAACCAACGATCGATCTTCCATGTGTCGGAGATATAGGGAGCGATATTCGTGGCGCGGCCGTTCTGCAGGATGTAGTAGCCCCCGTTTGCATTCTCGATGCCCTGAGGGCTGGTCACCTGATAGGCATTGCCGCCTGCGGTGGCTGACAGGATGATCGGCGCAGCGTTCGGCTGATTGGTGATCAGCACGTTGGAGCTCAACGACCAGTTGTCGTTCATGGTGTAGCGGGCTGCATACACACCGACGGTCAGGGTGTCGCCGAAGCCGAGGTCCTTGTTGACGCGAAACTCATCGATGAGGCTCGTGATCTTCTTCTGTACTTCCCAGACCTGCTCGGTGACCACGCTTTGGTTGAGGCTCACCGGCTGACCGGCGGCGGAGGTGGCTTGCACCATGCCCGCGGTCAGGGGCGCAGGCAAGGTCAAAGAGTCGATGAATGACCCCAGCGTCTGCGGATTGCCGTTGTTGATGAGCGCGTTGGTGGGGACGAGGCCGCCGTCAAATATGATGTCGTTGCTGATTGACCAGCCGCCGTCGAATTTTTCCTTGAGCTGCGAACCGACATAGCTCAGCTGGCCGCCACGGCCATTGCTGATATCGTCGTTCTCGAAGCAGTTGCAGGCCGGATCCGGTATCTGGAAATTCTGCAGCTGCTTGCTGTTGTAGGTGGAGTTGAGCTGATTGAACCCGGGATACGTGTTGACCGAGCCGTTGGCGGATTCCGTATAAGGGAAATCGGCGACCCACAGGTCGTGGGCGTGCAGGGTTCTGGCCCAGAACGTGACCTCACCATTCTCGAAATCATGCTTCAGCGTGGCCGTCAGCTGCTGCTCGTCATAGGCGAGATATTGCGGATCGCGGATACCGTCGGATCGCCAGATATAGCCGCCGATGCTGCCGTACCAGCCGTTGGTGAGCTTGCCGCTCTCGAACACGTCCACACGTTCCGATCCCTCGGAGCCGTAGGTGGCGCCGATCGATCCCTGCTGCTGATCGGAGCCGGTTTTCAGGATGAAGTTCTCCGTGGCGCCCGGCTGGCCCGGACCGAAGATCGCACTGGGTCCGCCCTGAACGATCTCGACCCGGTCGACCGTGTCGTCCATGCGTATCAGCGAGGTGTTATCCATGAAGGACAGATAGGGTGAGCCGTAGAGAGGCAGACCCTCGAGCATGGTGGTGGAATACGGAGAGTCGCCGCCGCCCAGTGGAAAGCCGGCCACGTCGACATTGACGCCGGTTGGTCCGCCGGATGCTTCCGGCCAGATGCCGGGCGAGAGCTTGTAGATTGCGGCGGCACTGCTGGGGTCCGACATTGCAATCTGCTGCGCCGACGCCGCTACGATGTTGTAGCTTGCGTCCAGCTTTTTCACTGAGGTCGCTGTGGCGGTTACGACGACCGTCTGTAAGCTCTGGGTGGCCTGCGAGTTGGGAAGCGCCAGGGTGGGCGCGCTCTGCGCGGGTGCACTCTGCGCGTCGGCGTTCTGGGCGTGAGCGCTTCCGGCGACCGCGAGGCCGCTCGCGCCGAGAATTCCGGCGACGATCACGGCTACGCTGTTCGGCCCGGTCTTGATGGATCCGATGGCCCGTTGCCGGACCATATGCGCGCCCCGGCGGGGCGCCTTCTCTTTGACTCTCATGCGAATTCCCCCATTAGGAAGTGCCGCCTCGATCAGGCAGCGAAACCGTCGAAGTGATCACCCTCATCCGACTGCAGTCGTTGTTTGACCGCAACACCCGCTGCGTGGGGCCGGCGGACGGCGCGATTGTACGAAGCGACCGGTACGAATCGAGAGGTCATCTTTGTGGGAGACGTTTGGCGGCGCAATCTCCGCCATTCCGGATCGAACAAAAATTCCAAAGGACGCCGGATGGGCATTTGCAGATCATCGGAGGGGTGACGGCAGCGGGAGAACACGCTATAAGTCGCCGATTCGCCACAAGCCCGTAGAGGATGCGCCAGGCCATGGGTCATTCACGAGCTTCGCTCATCGTGCGCTTCGCCGTGGCCGCTTGCGTGCCTCTCTGCCTGCTCCCCGCGCGGGTATCGGCACGGGCCACCCCGCCGCAGCTCACGTTCCAGGTACGCGAAGGCAGGATTCTCAATTACTTCCTGCGGCAAGGGGCCGTCGCGGCGCACCTGCTGCTTCGCTCAGGCCCGGTGCCGAGGATTCTCGTTGCCTTCCCGGCCGGAAATAGCGGCGTCGGCCTCTGGTTCGCGCACACGGCGGCCAATGCGCAATGGAAGATTCGGGGCGAGCCACGACCGGTCGATGCGCGCGACAGCAAGGGACGGCCGCTGCACGGGATTTCGGCCGACGTTGCCATTGCGGATCGCGAGCTCGACATGAGCCAGGCGGTGCTCTCCACCATTCGCGTGCTGCGCGACTACCAGACCGCCGGCACTCTTCCGCCCGGAATCACTGTGGCGTCCTCCTTGAAGGGACGGATGCTCACGTGGTCTCGCGAGCGCCTCGACGGCGCGGTGAGCTACCGGTTGAGCATCGAGGTGCTGGACGGGCGAGTGCGTGGCAGGCGGATATCAGCGGGAGCGGATGGTGCGATCGGCCTGCGGATCACGGCCCTCACCGGCGAGACCCCCCTCGCTCCGCTGGGAGGCCAGGATCTGCTGCGCAACCCGTCCGCGGGGGAGGCCGCTGCCCGGCAGACGCTCACATTCCTCGCTTATCGCGAGAAGCTCCTTGCCGGCTCCTGGCGCTTCGACACCTATTTCGGCCGCGACACCCTGATGAGCGTTCGCCTGCTGATGCCGGTGCTGAGCCCGACTGCCATCGAGGCTGGGCTCGACTCCGTTCTCGCGCGCCTCTCGCCCCGGGGAGAGGTGGCGCACGAGGAGGACATCGGCGAGATGGCCGTGCTCGATCATCTCAAGGCGGATGGCTCGCGCTCCGCCGCTCCGGTGTACGACTACAAGATGATCGATGAGGACTACCTGCTCGCGCCGGTGGCGGCCGCATGGCTGCTGCAGCCCGGCGCGCAGGCGCGGTCGGCCGCTTTTCTTGCCGCGTCCGTCGGCGGACCGCTCGAGCGGAACGGCACGCGCGGCGCTGCTTTCGTGAAGAATCTGCGGTACGTGGTTGCAAGTGCGCAGGCGTTCGCGCGGACGCCGGCCCTTGCGCACCTGATCGGCCTCAAGCCCGGCGTGACCGTCGGCGAGTGGCGCGACAGCGACACCGGTCTCGGCGGCGGCCATTATCCCTACGACGTCAACGCCGTGTTGGTCCCGGCGGCGCTCGATGCGGCCGCGCGGCTGTCGGCGAGCGGGCTCCTGTCGCGGTATCTGACCGCCTCGGACCGCGCTCTGTTCTCCGCTGCGGGGCGGATGGCAGCGGTATGGCGTGAGCGGGCGCCGCCGCTCTTCGAGGTGACCTTGAGCCATTCGATCGCGGCCAACGCGGTGGAGATCTATGCCGACTCGCAGGGTGTGCCGTCGCAGCCGGCTCTCGCTGCGTTGGGTCAGGGAGCCCTGCGCTTTCACGCGCTGGCGCTTTCAGCGGCCGGTGAGCCGATTCCGGTGATGCACTCGGACGAGGGCTTTCTGCTCCTGTTCGCGGATCCGGAGCCGCAGACCGTGGACCGGATTGTCTCGACGGTGATGCGTCCCTTTCCCGCGGGCCTCATGACGGGCGCCGGCATGGTCGTCGCCAACCCGGTTTTCTGCGCGCCCGCGCAGCAGAAGCTCTTCAGCCGCAATGCCTACCACGGCACGGTCGTCTGGTCGTGGCAGCAGGCGCTGTTCGCCGCGGGCCTCGCCCGCCAGCTCGAGAGACACGATCTCCCGGCCGCCGTGCGCGCGGATCTCATGAAGGCGCAGCGAGTCCTGTGGTCCGCGATCGAGGCTACCCGCTCCATGCAGAACGCGGAGCTTTGGTCGTGGTCGTACCAGGCCGGCCGCTATCAACTGCGGCCGTTCGGCTCGTCGTCCGCGGATGCTGACGAGTCGAATGCGGCGCAGCTCTGGAGCACGGTCTACCTGGCCGTGCGGCCGCCTGGCCGGAGCGCGTCCCGATAGCAGCGAGACGATGGCCGAGACGTTCAGTACCACATACAGGTTGGAGCAGGCGACCGCGACACCCGCACCGCAGTCGTTCGACCTGTTTCCGACGCGGATCTGGCAGGTTCGCCTCGACGCCCTGGAGCCGCGCTTCGTGGAATGGGAGAGTTGGGTCCTTGCGCTGCGCGCCGCCAGTCCGAACTCCGCGGGACGGAGCAACCGCGGCGGCTGGAACAGCAGGGAAATGGACGTTCTGGAGCGGCCCGTGTGGGCCCTCCTGCGGCAGGCCACTGACGCGGCATGCGCGGCGGCACTCGGCGAGATGGGCCGCGGCAACAGGCCGTTTCAGCTCCAGTCGTGGGTCAATCTGCACGACCGCGGCGGCTTCAACTTCCTGCACATGCACGAGGCCTCGCTTCTTTCGGGCAGCTTCTATCTCGAGGTCCCCGCGGGCTCGGGCGCGCTCTGCTTCCGCGATCCCCGCGCCGGCGTGCTTCATGGAAGTGTCAAGGGCTCCGTCCCCAACGGGCACGCGGACGTTCGACTGAAACCGAGCGCGGGTCTGCTCGTGCTCTTCCCCTCCTGGCTGGAGCATTACGTCGAGCCGCACGAGAGCGATGAGCCGCGAATCTGTATCGCCTTCAACGCGAACGCGTAGCGGCCGGGCGCGATAGCTCCCGCTACGACGGTTCGCGCCCCTCTCCGGGCGCGCTCGACATGACTTCGAGCAATGCGTCGAGATCTGCGGGCTTGACCAGGTGGCGGTGGAATCCGGCCTCCTTCGCCCGCTCCCGATCCGCTTCCTGGCCCCAGCCCGTCACGGCCACGATCTGCGTGGCCGCGGCCCAGGGCCGGCGCGCCATCCTGCGTGCCGTCTCGTAGCCGTCGAGCCTCGGCATACCGATGTCGAGCAGCACCACCTCGGGGCGGAAGAGCTCTGCTTCCTCCAACGCCTCGATGCCGTCGTGCACAACGCGCGTATCGTGGCCCAGCGATTGCAGCAACATGCTGAGACTGACCGCGGCATCGTGATTGTCGTCCGCGATGAGCACGCGGCGGCTGACCGAGGGGTCGGATTGCCGCTCGGGGGCGCGCGCCGGCTCCGCGGGAGCCGCCGCGGTCGTGGGCAGACGGATGAGGAATTCGGTTCCCTGGCCGCGGCCGGCGCTTCTCGCCTCGATGCGTCCCTGATGCAGCTCGATGAGCCTCTTGGCCAGCGTGAGTCCGATTCCGACCCCGACATCGGCGTGCTGAAACGACCTGTCGAGCTGGGCAAACGGCTCGAAGACATACTCCAGCATTTCCGGCGGAATCCCCATGCCGTTGTCGCGCACGCTGACCACCGCCTGTCGATTTTCCGTATGCAGGGCGATTTCGATCTTTCCTCCGGGCGGGGTGTACTTGACGGCGTTATGCAGAATGTTGGCGAAGATCTGCGTCAGTCGGATGCGATCGCCGCTCACGTGGACCGGTGTGTTGGCAGTCGCCAGGCTGAACCGGTGCCGTGTGGTCTCCGCGGACTGCCGGTAGGTCTCGATGACGCCCTGCAGGAGCTGCGCGAGCTCGATCGGCTCCGGCTGCAGGCGGATGCGGCCGCTCGTGATTCGAGACATGTCGAGCAGGTCATCGACCAGATGGCGCATGTGCCGCGCCTGGCGCTCCAGGATGGTGGTTGCCGCCCGCAGCTCGGGGGCCAGGCCGTTGGCGTGCTTGAGCAGCTCCGCGGCGGCGCAGATCGGAGCGAGCGGGTTCCTGAGCTCGTGGGCGAGCGTGGCGAGGAACTCGTCCTTCTGGCGGTCGGCCTCGCGCAGCAGACGCTCGTTGCGCTTGCGCCGGGTGATGTCGCGCGCGATCTTCGATGCGCCGATGATCTCGCCTTCCTCGTCTCTGATGGGTGAGATGGTGAGCGAGACCTCGATACGACTTCCATCCCTGGCGAGGCGCACGGTCTCGTAGTGATCTATCCGCTCGCCGCGCCGCAACCGCGCGAGTATGTCGACCTCCTCGGTGTGAAGCTCGAGGGGAATGACGGTAGTGATCGGCTTGCCTATCATCTCGGCGGCCTCGTAACCGAAGAGGCTCGCCGCGGCCGGATTCCACGAGGTCACGGTGCCGTCCAGCGTTTTGCTGACTATGGCGTCGTCCGAGGAGTCGACGATGGCGGCGAGCCACGCGCGCGCATGCTCCGTGCGCTTACGCTCGGATACATCGCGGAAGACCACTATGATGCCGATGAGCTCCCCGCTCACGAGCTGCACGGGAGCGCCGCTGTCGTCGATGGGGATGCTGCGGCCGTCTCGGGTGATGAGAACGGTATGGTTGGCGAGGCCCACGATGCCGCCGGTTCGCAGGACCTTGGCGACCGGGTGCTCGACCGGCGCCCCGGTGCGCTCGTTGGCGATGTGGAAAATCGTCTCGAAAGGCCGACCCTTGGCGTCCGCCATGGGCCAGCCGGTGAGCTCCTCGGCCACCGGGTTGAGGAAGGTCACGCAGCCTGCGACGTCGGTCACGATGACGGCGTCGCCGATTGATCTCAGCGTGACTTCGAGTGTTTCTCTCTCTTGCCGGAGCTGACGTTCGACTTCTGCGGCGCGATCAGTCATTCCGAGTCGGACGCCCGCAAACATCGTGCCTGATCGCGATCCAGCCCGCGGTCGAGTTGTTCCATAAGGAGGTCAACTTCGATTGGGCCGCCAGGGAGCGGGACGCTCGGGCGGCCCGTATCGGATCGTCCCGCCGCTGAATTCCCCCACCCGGTCGATAGCCCGACCTCGCAGCAGGGCTTCCGCTGTATCATGCGCCGGCAGCGTGCCAAAGAATGACCGCGAGCGCGAGAGTAACGCCAAGCGCCGATAGTCAGTCATGAGCGAGGTCAATGACAATGAAGACGAGCGGCACAGACCATGATCCCTCCGAGGCGAAATCGTCCGGCGCCACGCGCCGCGAATTCGTGGCGAGCTCCGCGGCCCTCGGGCTGGCTGCCGCCACGAGCGTGGGGCTCGGCGCGGAGCGCGAGGTCATCGAAAAGAACGTCGAGGTAAAGACCGGGGACGGCGTGTGTGATGCGGCGTTCTTCCATCCCGCCGCGGGGACGCACCCGGGAGTCCTCATCTGGACCGACATCTTCGGCTTGCGACCTGCATTTCGCGCCATCGGCAGGCGGCTCGCGGCGCAGGGCTACGCGGTGTTGGTGCCCAATCCGTTCTATCGCACGGCGCGGGCGCCGGTCGTCGTCGATGCCTCCAGCTTCGATTTCACCAGTCCCGCGGACCGGGCGAAAGCCGATCAATGGACCGCATCGCTGCGCGCGCCCGGAGCGATCGAGAGGGATGCCGAAGCGCACACGAGTTTCCTGGACGCGCAGCCGCAGGTCGATCGGGCGCGCAAGCTCGGCACACAGGGGTACTGCATGGGCGGCCCGAGTGTCTTCAAGACCGCCGCGCGCGTCCCCGGCAGGATCGCTGCCGCCGCGACTTTCCATGGGGGAGGGCTCGTCACCGACAAACCTGACAGCCCGCATCTGCTGGTACCCCGCATCAAGGCGCGCATGTACCTGGCGATCGCCGCGAGCGACGATGCGAAGCAGCCGGATGCGAAGGACAAGCTCCGCGAGGCGTTTGCGTCGGCACACGTGCCCGCCGAAATCGAGGTGTATGCGGGCACCATCCACGGCTGGTGTGTGCCCGACATGCCTCGCCACGATGGCACCCCGATCTACAACAAGCCCGACGCCGAGCGGGCTTGGGGAAAGTTGCTGGAGCTGTACCGCACCGTCCTGGCGTGAGCCCGTCGCCCATCCTTCGCGGCCATGAGCCGCACGGGGCTTGCATACGCGCGCACCCCTATGTAGACTTGCAACTATGGGTAAGCGGGACGGTGACGTGCGGATTTCTCTCCAGACCCTGCGGGCTCTGGAGGCCTTTCTGGAGAATCCCTCCGACGAGTTGTCCGGGGCGGATGTGCAGAAGCGCAGCGGGCTGGCTTCCGGGACGCTCTATCCGATTCTCCTGCGGCTGGAGTCCGCCGGCTGGTTCGTCAGCCGCTGGGAAGCCATCGATCCCGTCAGTGCAGGCCGGCCCCGCCGCCGGCTCTATCGTCTGACACCCAGCGGCCTCGCGCGCGCGAGCGGGATCTTTGCGAGCTTCGGCAGAGGAGTCCCGGCATGAACGGGCAATCTCTTTGGGATCTTTCGCTGGCGCGCTACCTCGTGGGCTGTGCGGCGCGCAAGGCTCCGCCCGGCCTGGCAGAGCGCCTGGAGGAGGAGTGGCTCGCTGACCTGATGGTCCGGCAGGGCGCATTCTCCCGTATTCGTTTCGGCCTGGGATGTTGCTGGGCCACGCGGGTCATTGCGCGTGAGTTTGGCGTGGCGGCGGCAGCGGCTGGCAGCTCGGCTACCGGCAACAGGCTGTTGGTTGGGTACGGCGGCCCCGACCTTTCCGGGTTCTCCCGCCGCACTACGGCGATCATCGCCATCGTTTGCCTGCACGTGGGGATCTTCTATCTGTATCTGACCGGTTTCACCCGGACCATCGTGGTGAACCCGGCCAGGCCGCTGAACGGCGACTTTATTGACCAGCCGCGCACTCGACCTCAGCCGACACCGCCGCAGCCGCCGACGTTCACGACCACAACCTTTGACAACGTCCCCCTGCCGGACCTGAAATTCAAATTCCCTGCGGCGCCGAGGGCCATCACCGCGGCTCAGTCCTCCCAGCCCAGTGGGCCCGTCCAGCCGCCTCCGACACGAATCGACCGTGTGATGGGAGGACCGGGCGCGGGCTTTCCCAATACGGAGGACTACTATCCTCCGGCGGCCAGGCGATTGGGTGAGGTGGGCACGTCGGTGATCAGCGTTTGTGTCGATCCTCGAGGCAGACTCACCGCGGCTCCCAGGATCGTCGCATCATCCGGTATCGGGCAGATCGATGAAGGCGCGCTGCGGCTCGCGAGCGCCGGCTCCGGCCACTACCGGCCGACGACCGAGAATGGCCGCGCGGTGGCCGCCTGCTATGCATTTCGCATCAGGTTCCAGCTCGAGGATCAGTAGCCCTCAGTGCGCCCGTAAGAGCTTCTTGTCGAAGAACGCCGCCGTGGCCTCGTCGGCCTGCACCCAGGAGTGGTACCGGAGGAAGCCGTGGATCTCATCGGGGATCACCATCTCCTCATACGGCACGTGCTGCAGCTGCAGGCGGCGCACGAGATCGACCATCTGGTGGAAGTGCACGTTGCGGTCATCGTCGCCTTGGATCAGGAGAACCGGCGACTTCCAGGTGCCGATGGCCGAATCCGGCGATGACAGCCAGAAGATCTTCTTCAGTGCCGCCATGTCGGGCATCTGGTAGCGCTCCGGCTGCTTGCCGAGCCAGTCGTCGCTGAACATCGACCAGTCGTGCACGCCATGCAGGTCGACTCCGGCCTTGAAGATGTCGGAATTGCGGGCGAGCGCCAGCGCCGTGAGGTAACCGCCGTACGATCCTCCCCAGATGCCGAGGCGCTTCGGATCCACCTCCGGATCGTGCTGCAGCCACTTTGCGCCGGCCAGCACGTCCTGATACTCCGCGGCGCCGGTCGGTCCCCAGCGCTCGGGATAGTGGAAGTCGTGGCCGTAGCCGATGCCGAGCCGGTAGTTGACCGACAGCACCACGAACCCATGGTTCGCGAGATACTGGTTCACGGCGTAGGAATTGCTGTAGTAGCCCATGTTGTGCCACGTGAGCAACATCTGTCGCGGAGGCCCGCCGTGGACGAAGATGATGCCGGGCTTGCGTGCCATGCCGCCGCGGGCGGCAAAGAGTTGACCCTCGATAGCCAAGCCGTCCGGTGCTCGGAACGTGACCGCCTTCGGGACGACGAGCTCATTCGTGGGAAACTCGGCGGGCAACACATCGCCGCCTGCACTGTGCCAACTGTCACCCGCGAGACTTCCCCACTTCACCTCGGGCGGCTGCTTCGGCCCGGCATCGATGAACGCAAGTGTCGCACCGTTACCGGTGGTGACGGGGCTCCATGCACTGGAGGTCCCGCGCGTGATTGCGACCGGGCTGCCGCCTTCCACCGAGACGCGATAGAGATGACGACGATCCTCATCGCCCGGTGTGGATCCGGCATTCGCGTTATAGATCAGGTACCGCCTGTCCGGTGTCATGGCGACGTCCTCGACCATGAACCGGCCGGGCGTCAGCAATCTCGCTTTGCCTCCCGTTGCGGACACCGTGTAGAGATGCGGCCAGTTGTCACTCTCTGAAACGAACACCACGTGGTTGCCGGCGGCCCAATGCAGATTCGAGCCATTCTCCGGATACGAGCCGCGCAGAGTGTTCGGACTTTGCCAGATACGCGCCCCGGCGTTGCGCGTCACGTCGGCAACCCGAATGGACCATTGAACCGGATTCCATTGCAGGAACGACTGCGGCGGGCCGCCGCTGCCCGGTGTGCGCACGAAGGCGATTCGTCCGCCATCCGGCGACCAGTGCGGCTCCACGTCCTTCGAGGTCGATGGCAGCAGGTACTCGATCGGTGTGTTGGAATCGCGATAAACGCCGATGAAGCTGTGATCATCGCGATCGGAGACGAAGGCGAGAGACTTGCCGTGCGGTGACCACTGCAGGTCCGAATTCTTCCCGAGGTCGAAGAAGAGCCGCTTTGCGTTGCTGCTGCCGTCGAGCGTCGCCTGCCAGACGCTCTCCTCGGGCATGTGAATGAAGGCGACGCGGCGGCTGTCCGGCGAAACCACGGGCGCGTCGCCCTCACCGAGGGCCTGCGGGGTACCACCGCTCACTGCGATCGCCCATACCTGCATCTGCGGCTGTTGCGGATCTGCCGCAGGGTCGGGCTCGATGGCTTCCGGCCAGTTGCCGTCGTGATCGCCGCCGCGCACGTAAACGATGTACTTACCGTCACGCGAGAACTGGAGGTAAGTCATCTCCTGCCCGCTATCACCGCTGTAATTGGTCAGCCGGCGTGCCCGGTAGTCGGGGCCCTGCGCCAGCCAGATGTTGCGCACTCCACGCTCATCCGAGACCCAGGCGAAGGCACTGCCCGACCGCAGCGATACCAGATCGGAGGGGAAGGGGTAGCTCAGCACCTGGGTGAGGGTAAACTGCGCGGGCTGCTGCGCACGGCAGGGGACGCCGGCTGACACTGTTCCGACGAGCAGCAGAAGCGAACCCAGAAGCGTCGATGTGCGATGCGGCAAGGCACTCCTCCCAGGGTGTCAGCGCTGCCGGACGAGCGCCAGCTTCACTCCGAAGCTCAGGAAGACGACGCCGGTCAGCCGATCCAGACTTCTGATGACCGACGGCCGCTTCAATGCGCGCGCGATCGGCCGCGTGGCTACGATCAACAGCCCGAACCAGACGATGCCCATCAATGCCTGCAGCACCGCGAGGAGAAAGATGAAGGGCCCGGCGGGCACGTGTGCCGGTAGGAACTGGGGCAGGAAGGAAACGTAGAAGACTCCGACCTTGGGATTGAGGAGGTTCGTGAGGTATCCGCGTCCCAGCCAGCTGCGCCCTCTCGCGGAAGAGCTCCCATCGGCAGCCCCCAGCGCGACCTGTGAGCGCGGCTTGAGAATCAGGTTCAGGCCGAACCAGACGAGGTACAGCGCGCCTGCCCACTTGAGCACGGTGAAAGCGAGCTCCGAGGCCGCCAGAAGCGCGCCGAGGCCGAACGCCACAGCAGCGCCCCAAGTGAGGCAGCCCATCACCACGCCGAGCGCGGCCAGTGCTGCGCTCTTCGCTCCCTCGGCCGCGGCGGTGCGCAGTATCAGCGCCGTGTCCAGGCCGGGCGCGATGGTGAGAAGAGCCGCAGCGACACAGTAGGCGGTGAGAGCCTGGGTTATGGTCATCGCGCAATGATCCGCCGTCGGCGCTCGAGGATCAACTGCGGGCCCGGTTGAGAAATCGGTCCGGGTGTCAGATTCCGGCGTACCAGTCGTAGCCGCGATCTTCCCAGTAGCCTCCCTGGCCGCCGGCGATGTCGCGGAAGTCATTGACGAGCCGGATGTGCCGGACGTACTTCGCCTGCTTGTAGCCGAGCTGTCGCTCGACTCGCAACCGCAGCGGCGCGCCATGGGCGACATCGAGCGGTTTGCCGTTCATGTCATAGGCTATGAGCGTCTGGGGGTGCATCGCGTCCACGAGGTCGATGCTTTCATAGTACTTTCCGAGGCTCTGATCGCCGCCCTTCTCAGGCGCGCCGCCAAGACTATCGGCGCAGTAGAGCATCACGTACCTGGCGCCGGCCCGCACGCCGGCTGCCCGCAATAACAGGGCGAGCGGCACGCCGCTCCAGCCGCCGATGGCGCTCCAGCCTTCGACACAGTCATGCCGTGTGATCTGACTGCGGGACGGGAGCCTGCGAAGGTCGGCGATGCTCAACGACAACGGATGGCTGACCAGGCCGTCGAGCCGCAGCCGCCAGTTGACGAAGCCCTCGGCGACGTGCCGGTTATAGTCCGTCCCGCCGGGGTTGTAGGTCCCGTTGGGCTTGAAATAACGCGAAATGTCGGACGGCTTGTATTCCTGCGCCATCTGGCCGCCGGCGAGCAGGAAGCGTTGTGTGGCACGGGTCCAGCTCTGCGCCGCCGCGAGCACGCGCTGGAAGCTCGCGCTCTCCGTCAGACTGTCCGCCTGGAAGATCCTGCTGCAACCGCTGAGCAGCAGGCCGGTGCCGGTGAGGCCGGTGAACAATGCCTGGCGTCGGGTGACGATCGTCATGTCAGTCATGCTCCCCGGGCACGGCATAACGGCCGGTGATCATGGAACGCACCTCGTTGACCGCTCCGGCGAGCACGACTTCGATCAGATGAACCGCGATGAAGAGCACGATCGCGGCCGCGAACAGGAAGTGCAGGGTGCGCGCGCTCTGGCGCCCGCCGAGCACGTGCACCAGCCAGGGCGCAAATGCGTCGAAACCCGGCGACATGGCAAGTCCCGTCACGACCATTCCGATCACCAGCAGCAGCAGACCGAGATAAGCAAGGCGCTGCAGGACGTTGTAGCGCTTTGCAGCCTCGCCGGTGGGGTGCCGCAGCCTGATGTGATCATAGACCGAGCTCGGAATGGCGCGCAGGTCGGTCGCGGTCGGCCACAGATTTCGTTGGATGTGCCGGCTGGCGAGGCTCCACGCCAGGTACAGCACGCCGTTGACAACCAGTATCCAGGCAAAGAAGAAATGCCAGTGCCGCGCGTCGGCGAGGTCCCTATAGCTCGGTATGGTCAGCCAGCCCGGCCAGGGGTGCAGAGCGAGGAACGGCTTGTCGAGATCAGCGCCGGCCCGTCCCCAGTAGAGTCGCGGGTGTGCGTTGAAGATGTTGAGGCCGCTGCCGACCATGATGAAGATCGTCAGTGCATTGATCCAGTGGGTCAGGCGGACCGGCCAGGAATGCCGGCGAATGATTTCCCGCCGCGGGCGGGCGCGGCGCTTAACCGTCTCGGGTACGGCTTTGGCGGCAGGGGTGGACATGCTCTTACCTTCGCAGACCGCGCTATGGTGTTACAGCTCCCTCGGAGAGATTCGACTCACCAGCGCAGCAGCCGGCGCCCGGCAATGGCGCCGAGGGCCGTTGCGGCGCCTATTCCGAGCGTATACCAGGTGGCCACGAAAGCGGCGGCCTGCTCGGGACAGTGTAGTCCGTAAAGAGTCGCCGCGAGCGCTCCGGAGGCGAATCCGGCGGAGCCACCGGTCAGCGCGGGGCGGGTGGGCGCCAGGTTGCGAATCGCGGCGATCAGGCAGGCGTAGATCGGTATCGCGAGCAGCAGAATGAGCGGCGAGCAGACCTTCCAGGTCTGGCCCAGCCACAGGGCCACGCGCCCCGCCTGCGCTGCGGACAGAATCTGACCCACCCCCAGGGTGAGCATGACCAGAACGACGAGCGCGGCGGCGAGGGGGGCCGCGCCGAGCCTCGAGCCTGGTACGGACAGGCGCCTCACGAGGACTGCGCCCGCCACCGTGAGGAGACCGGTGTATGCGGCCTTCATCCAGAACCACGGCTGTTGCGCCGCCGCCAGGAGCGGCTGGCAGCGCAGCCCGAGCGCGACGATGGCGAATGTAACCAGGCCGCCTGCGACCAGAGCCGCCAGCAGCTTCCTGTTCACGACGCCCGGCGGCGCCGGCCGCACGTCGCGTGCGAGGATGTCAATGAGGTCAGTCGTTCTCATCACGTAGGGCCTGACTCAGCCATTTGAGGCTTCGATGCAGCATGACGCGAGCCGACACGGCGGTCACACCGCGCTTCTGCGCGGCTTCCTCGACGGATAGACCCTGCAGCTTCACGTCCTCTATCAGACTTCGCTGCCGGTCGGGTAAACGTTGCAACAGCCGCTCCAGATCGGTACGCAGCGCACCTTCTTCGGAATCCTCCGCGGCGAAGAGCGCACCGGCATCCTCGAGAGGAACCTGAACCGAACGGTGCCGCCGGCGCAGATGGTCGATGAGCTTGTAACGGGCGAGCGCATATGCCCAGGGCGTGAATGGAAGAGACCGGTCGTAGCTGTCGCGCTTCAAATGCACTGCCAGGAGTGTCTCCTGGACGAGGTCCTCGACCTCGGCGGCGGCGCCGATGCGGCGGGTGAAGTACCCACGGAGGTAGCGACCGAGCATGCCGAGGAGTTGACGGTGCGCGCCCGAGTCTCCCTCCAGGCTGCGGATCATCAGCGGCCGGAGGCGCTGTTCGGTCTCGTCCTGGTACGGCACTGGAGGATCGACTCGCCCGCGGCGCGCGAGCGGCCTGATTCTAATGCGGGCGTCCGACGAAGCACAAACGCAGAAAAACCGACCGGCCTGTAACACGTGCGGGTGCGCGGCGAAATAAAGCGGCATGAAGATGCTGCTCGACCTTCGCGCCCGCCCGGCCGCATCCCCGCGGCCATCCTGGTGGGCGCTGCCTCTTCGCCTGATCGTCGGCTACGGGTTCATGGAGCACGGCTACGCAAAGCTCGCACGAGGTCCGGAACACTTCGCCGCCATCCTGCACGCCCTGCACATGCCGGCCGCCGCGCTCCTCGCCTGGGCAACCATTGTGACCGAGCTCTGCGGCGGTCTCGCTGTGCTGCTCGGCGCCCTGGTGCCGCTCGCCAGCGTGCCCATGGCGATCGTCCTGATCGTTGCAATCCTGACGGTACATCTTCCCAACGGGTTCAGCTCGATCAAGCTGCTCGCGGTCACGCCGGCGGGCGCGCAATTCGGGCAGCCGGGGTACGAGACCGACTTGCTCTACCTCGCCTGTCTGGCCGCGCTCGTGCTGGGCGGCAGCGGCCCTTTCTCTCTCGACTCGGTGCTGAGCCGATCCTCTGACGTCCGAACTCCCATGAACGAATCCCAAGAACGGAGACCACCATGAAATCGCGCAATCTCACTCGATCCGTTGCCGGGCGCACCGCTGCGGCGCTGGCCGCCTCGCTGTTAGTGGCCAGCGTGGCCATTGCCGGCGAGCCCGGCCGCGGCGTGCTCCTGCTCACGAGCACGAATAGCCCGGGTGCCAATCAGCTTCTGGTGTACCAGTTGGAAATGGACAGGACCCCCGCGCTCTCTCTGCTACAGACGTTGCCCACGGGCGGCCGGGGCGGCGCGAGCGGCAACGCCGGTATCGTGCAGATGAAGGACGATTTCGGCGCCGTGGCGAATTTCGGCTCGAACAGTGTGAGTGAGTTCGTTAGAGCAGGAGACTACGTCGAGGTCAGGGGACAGATCAGGCTCGCGCCCGGCTGTTTGAAGCCCGACTCGGTGGCCCTAACCCGCGAGCAGCTCTTCGTGGCGGGCGCAAACTGCATCGAGAGCCATGCCTGGCCGTCCGGCATCCAGGACGGTGCCGTCGTACACCTCTCGGACACCTCGGCGGCGCAGGTCGCTGTCGGTAAGACCTGGGGCGCCGTCACCTTTACCTCCGGCGCTGTCAAACAGGTGGCCCTCACGGGCTGGGGCGCCCTGAGCGGCGCGTCCGCGCCGGTCACGCTCCCGAGCGATGCCAACAACACGCCGCTGGGTGCCGCGTTCTGGGGTGACATTCTCGGCTTCAACCCGGCTCACAGCCCTGACAGCTTCGCAATCGTCGATGCGAAGCGGAACGTCTATCCAGTAGTCGGGCCGGCGCCGTCCTATCCGACCAACGCGCCATGCTGGATCGCCAAGGGCCCCGGCAATGTCTGGTATACGGGCAACAGTCCTGGCGAGGCGATCTCGATATTCTTCAGCGACGGCAAGGGCGGGGTGTTCTACAAGTCCGTGCCCGTGCCTGGCGTGCCCACCGACATCACGGTTTCGAAGGACCGTAAATGGCTGGCGGTCATCTACTCCGCGAACAGCAACGCCTACGTGGGTGTATTCGCGATCGATAAGTATGGCGACCTGACGCCGGAAGCCACGTCGAGCCCGATCGGGGTCGCCGCATTCAGTGGTGTCGCGATCAGCGAGTAACGGGATGTCCTTCCCGGCAGCCGCCCGGATGGCGGGCGGCTGCCGGCACCCGCTCAGGTGATCGCCGCAACGGCTCCGCCCGGCCGCATGGGAGTGTTCTGTCCGGCGGCCAGCCACCACCTGCCGTCCCTGCGGACGAGAACGTACATGGCCATCTCCGAGAACGGCTGGTCGTTAGTGGAGCTTGGAGGCAGGGGACTGCCGTCCGACCCGATCGCAAGCCGTGCAATGTGAGCGATGAGGACATCCTCGCTGACGGCCGTCACGTGACGGACACAATAGCGGAAGCCCGGCCCGTTTCCCGGCTTCTGTTGGAAGCGGACGTGGATGGGGTGGAGTTGATCGTAGCCCTCCACCAGGGCACCGAAGGGAGTGCCCCAGATGACGTCCGCGGCGAACTGACGGTTCAGGATCTCCGCGTCACGCTGGTCATGGCCGGCCTGCAGGCCGGAGGCAAAGGCCTGCGCCGCCGCTTCCGCCTCGGGGTTGTCGATTCCAAGGGTCAGATGACTGCTCACGCTCGTGCCCTCCGTACCTGCTATCGCGTCCGTAGCAGGATCCGTGCGCCCGCCACGCTGAAGCGGCTTCGGCAAGGGGACCAGGCATCGTAGAATGCCCGTCATCGGAGGTCCAATGACAGAGACGGTTCGCGACGATTCCGCGCGTCAGCGCTACGAGCTCGAAGTGGAGGGCGGGTCAGCCTTCATCGACTACGTCCGCGGGGACCGCAAAGTGATCATGACGCACGCCGAAGTCCCCATCGCTCTGCGCGGCGGCGGCATCGGATCTGCGTTGGTGCAAGGCGCCCTGGCGCTGGTGCGCGCTCGGGGCGACAAAGTGGTGCCGCACTGTCCGTTTGTCGCGCAGTACATGCGGCGGCATCCCGAGACTCTGGATCTGCTGGCGGAGCCGCTGGCACCGCCTTGACACCCGGAATAACTAAGACAATACTGCCGCTCGAAAGGTAGCGCTACCAAAGAGGTCCGCGCCGTGGGAGGACCGATGAGCAAGCCGAGCCGGCCCGGTTTTTTCAACGCCTTGGCACTGATCCTCGTCTGCGCCATCGCCGTCGTGCCGGCACGTGCGGCGGATCAGATACCGGTATCGATGGTGGTGCGGGCCAACACGCCGGGGCCCAGGATCGACCGCCATATCTTCGGTCAGTTCGCGGAGCACCTCGGCGGCGGCATCTATGGAGGCGTCTGGGTGGGGCCGGATTCCCCCATCCCCAACACGGACGGCTACCGTAACGACGTGCTCGCGGCGCTGAAGGCACTTCATGTTCCCGTGATCCGCTGGCCGGGCGGGTGCTTCGCCGACGATTATCACTGGCGCGATGGAATTGGCCCCCGCGGCCAGCGCCCCGTGCGGGTCAATACGCACTGGGGCGGCGTCATGGAGCCGAATTCCTTCGGCACCAGCGAATTCCTCGATTTCGCCGCCATGATAGGCGCCGATCCCTACCTGACGGGGAACGTCGGCTCCGGGACGCCGCAGGAAATGGCGGACTGGGTCGAATACATCACCTCCAATTCGCGCAGCACGCTTGCGCAGCTGCGGCGCGCCAACGGACGGGACCAGCCCTGGCGCCTGCCCTTCTTCGGCATCGGTAACGAAGCCTGGGGCTGTGGCGGCAACATGAGGCCCGAGTACTACGCCGATCTCTTCCGCCGCTACGCCACGTTCGTCAGAGATCATGCTCCCGCAGGGATCACGCTGGTCGCGAGCGGTCCGCACGATGACGATTATCACTGGACGGATGTCGTCATGTCCCGTGCAGGCGACCTCATCGATGCCCTGTCACTGCACTACTACACAATCCCCACGGGCAACTGGAAGCACAAGGGAGCCGCTTACGGGTTCGGCGAAGACCAGTGGGCATCGACGCTCCAGGCCGCGTCGCGGATCGGAGAATTCATCACGCGCCACTCCGCCATCATGGACAGGTACGATCCACAGAAGCGGGTGGCGCTCTTCGTCGATGAGTGGGGCACGTGGTATGACCCTGAGCCCGGCACCAATCCGGGCTTCCTGTATCAGCAAAACTCCCTGCGTGACGCCCTGGTGGCGGCGATCTCGCTCAACATCTTCGAGCGCCATGCCGATCGCGTCCGCATGGCCAACATCGCGCAGATGATCAATGTCCTTCAGGCCATGATTCTCACGCGCGG
>DATAXF010000055.1:0-39215 GCA_036273095.1 Steroidobacteraceae bacterium
AGTACATAGAATTCAGCATGCTGTGCCTGCACTACCGGGCAGAGCTCGGAGAGCACCATGCGGCCAACGGTCGTCAGGTCGCGCTGGCCCTGCAGCATGCGGCTGAACTTCGCGATGTTGGTCTTCAGCCAGTCCTGCTCCGTGTTGCGCTCCGTCGTGGCGCGCAGGTTCCCGATCATCGCATTGATGTTGTCCTTGAGCTCCGATACCTCGCCGCGCGCATCGACCTGAATCGAGCGGGTGAGGTCGCCCTGGGTGACGGCGGTGGCCACCTCGGCGATCGCGCGCACCTGGGTGGTGAGGTTGGCCGCGAGCAGGTTCACGTTGGCGGTGAGGTCCTTCCAGGTGCCGGCCGCGCCCGGCACGTGCGCCTGGCCGCCGAGGCGCCCTTCCACTCCCACCTCGCGCGCCACGTTCGTCACCTGATCGGCGAAGATCGCGAGCGTGTCGGTCATGCTGTTGATGGTGTCGGCCAGCGCCGCCACCTCGCCCTTCGACTCGACCGTCAGTCTTTGTCGCAGGTCACCGTTCGCGACCGCGGTCACCACCTTGACGATGCCGCGCACCTGGTTCGTAAGGTTGCTCGCCATCACGTTGACGTTGTCGGTGAGGTCCTTCCATGTGCCGGCGACTTCCGGCACCTCGGCCTGGCCGCCGAGCTTGCCCTCGGTTCCCACCTCGCGCGCGAGGCGCGTCACCTCGGCCGCGAAGCTGTTGAGCTGATCCACCATCGTGTTGATGGTGTTCTTGAGCTCCAGGATTTCGCCCCTGACGTCCACCGTGATCTTGCGCGACAGGTCGCCGCGCGCCACGGCCGTCGTCACTTCCGCGATGTTGCGCACCTGATCGGTGAGGTTGCGCGCCATGGAATTGACGTTGTCGGTGAGGTCTTTCCAGGTCCCGGCGACGCCCGGCACGACGGCCTGGCCGCCGAGCTTGCCTTCTGAGCCTACCTCGCGCGCCACGCGAGTCACCTCGGCCGCGAAGCTGTTCAACTGATCGACCATCGTGTTGATGGTCTCCTTGAGCTGCAGGATCTCGCCGCGCACGTCCACCGTGATCTTGCGCGACAGGTCGCCGCGGGCGATGGCGGTCGCCACCTCCGCGATGTTGCGCACCTGGCCGGTGAGGTTGCTCGCCATGAAGTTGACGTTGTCCGTGAGGTCCTTCCAGACGCCACTCACGTCTTTCACCTCGGCCTGGCCGGCGAGCTTGCCCTCGGTGCCCACCTCGCGCGCCACGCGCGTGACCTCGGCCGCGAAGCTGTTGAGCTGATCCACCATCGTGTTGACGGTGTTCTTGAGCTCGAGGATCTCGCCTTTCACGTCCGCGGTGATCTTGCGGGACAGGTCGCCGCGGGCGATGGCGGTCGCCACCTCTGCGATGTTGCGCACCTGGCCGGTGAGGTTGCCGGCCATGGAGTTGACGTTGTCGGTGAGGTCCTTCCACGTGCCCGCGACGCCCGGCACCACGGCCTGGCCGCCGAGCTTGCCCTCGGAGCCCACCTCGCGCGCCACGCGCGTCACCTCCGCCGCAAAGCTGTTCAGCTGGTCGACCATCGTATTGATGGTCTCCTTGAGCTGCAGGATCTCGCCGCGCACGTCCACCGTGATCTTGCGCGACAGGTCGCCGCGGGCGATGGCGGTCGCCACGTCGGCGATATTACGCACCTGACCCGTCAGGTTACTCGCCATGAAGTTGACGTTGTCGGTGAGATCCTTCCAGACGCCGCTTACGTCCTTCACCTCGGCCTGACCGGCGAGCTTGCCCTCGGTGCCCACCTCGCGCGCCACGCGCGTCACTTCGGCCGCGAAGCTGTTGAGCTGGTCCACCATCGTATTGACGGTGTTCTTGAGCTCCAGGATCTCGCCCTTCACGTCCGCCGTGATCTTGCGCGACAGGTCGCCGCGGGCGATGGCGGTCGCCACCTCCGCGATGTTGCGCACCTGGCCAGTGAGGTTGCCGGCCATGGAGTTCACGCTGTCGGTGAGATCCTTCCACGTGCCCGCGACGCCAGGCACCGCCGCCTGGCCGCCGAGCTTGCCTTCAGTGCCCACCTCGCGCGCCACGCGCGTCACTTCGGAGGCGAAGGAGCGCAGCTGGTCCACCATGGTATTGATGGCTTCCTTCAACTGCATGATCTCGCCGCGCACGTCCACCGTGATCTTGCGCGAGAGGTCGCCATTCGCCACGGCGACCGTCACTTCCGCGATATTGCGCACCTGGCCGGTTAGGTTGCCGGCCATGGAATTCACGCTGTCCGTGAGGTCCTTCCACGTGCCCGCGACGCCCGGCACGGCAGCCTGGCCGCCGAGCTTGCCATCGGTGCCTACTTCGCGCGCCACGCGCGTCACTTCGGCCGCGAAGCTGTTCAACTGGTCCACCATCGTGTTGATGGTGTTCTTGAGCTCCAGGATCTCACCCTTCACGTCCACCGTGATCTTGCGCGACAGGTCGCCGCGGGCCACGGCGGTCGTCACTTCGGCGATGTTGCGCACCTGCCCGGTGAGGTTGGTGGCCATCGCGTTGACGCTGTCGGTGAGGTCCTTCCAGGTACCCGCGACGCCGGGCACGATGGCCTGGCCGCCGAGCTTGCCCTCGGTGCCCACCTCTCTCGCGACGCGCGTCACCTCGGATGCGAACGAGCGCAGCTGGTCCACCATCGTGTTGATGGCTTCCTTCAGCTGCAGGATCTCGCCGCGCACGTCCACCGTGATCTTGCGCGACAGGTCGCCGCTCGCGACGGCGATGGTCACCTCGGAGATGTTGCGTACCTGGCCGGTCAGGTTGCTCGCCATGGAGTTGACGCTGTCGGTCAGGTCTTTCCAGGTGCCGGAGACACCGGCCACCGCCGCCTGGCCGCCGAGCTTGCCCTCCGTGCCCACCTCTCTCGCGACGCGCGTCACCTCCGAGGTGAAGGCGCTCATCTGCTCGATCATCGCGTTCACGATGCTCGCCGAGCGCAGGAACTCGCCCTGCAGCGGCCGCCCGTCGACCTCGAGACTCATGGTCTGCGACAGGTCGCCCTTGGCGACCGCCGCAATGGCGCGGGTCACTTCCGTGGTCGGCCACAGCAGGTCATCGATCAGCGTGTTGACGGAGCCTTCCATCGCCGCCCAGGAGCCGGAGCGACGATCGAGGCCGACGCGATGGCGCGTGCGGCCTTCCTTGCCGACGATGCGGCCGGCGTGCTCCAGCTCGCTGGCCAGCCGCTCGCTCGAGCCCACGATTTCGTTGAAGGTATCGGC
Source organism: Steroidobacteraceae bacterium (assembly GCA_036273095.1). GTDB lineage: Bacteria > Pseudomonadota > Gammaproteobacteria > Steroidobacterales > Steroidobacteraceae > 13-2-20CM-66-19. The sequence continues at coordinate 3,249 of DATAXF010000055.1, forward strand.
AACCTTGCCGGCGAGTCCCGCCTTGTCGCTGGGCAGGCGTACGGAGAAGTCCCCATCGCGCACCGACTGCAGCGCGCGCAGGATCTCGCGCAGGTCGAGAGCATCAGCTTCACTGCTGCGGCCGGCACCGTTCGTCTTGCGACGTTTGGGGTCGGTTCCATGTTGTGGCGATGGCATTCTCATTCTCCAGCGTGATAGCTGGCCGGCGCGACTGGGGCGCGGGCCTCAAAGGGTACTGAGCTGCGGCCGGTCGATGGCGGCAATGGGCGAGCGCCGGCGCACCAGGCACCGGGCAGCGCGTGTTCTGCCGGGCGGTGGCGACGGTTCCAGTCGCCGCTGTGCCGGCAGTCCGCTTTGCACCACGGACATCTCCCGCAAGCTGCGTCCGGAGTTCCGTGCGACTCAAGCCCCGACGGAAAGTTTCTAATAATAAATACCGGCCAGCCCCTGGACGGCTGATCCGTCAGCAAACCATAGCGGAAAGCCGCCAGCGAGGCAAAGTGTATTCGAGGAGCATCAGGCGTCCTTGCCGACGGCCGAGATTATGTGGTGGTACACTTTACACGCGGGAAGCAGAGGTCCGAGTCGCACGCTCCGGCCACCCGCTGGCCGGGCAGGACGTCAGCACTGATGATTGGGTCGCAGCCGGTAGGGTCTAATGACCCAGAGCCGGAACAACGGTCCGAGCGCCTCACGGTGGCCGCATTGCGCAGTGCCATCCCGGGGCGCATGTGGGGCGGCAAGGGTTGCGGCGCTCCCTGCGATTATTGCCGGGTGCTCGTGAGCGCGGAGGAAGTCGAGTACGAGGTCGAAGCCCGGCTCGACGACGCGAGCTTCCTCCTGCATTTCCATCCGCGGTGCTACGACGCCTGGCGTGCCAGCCGGGAGCGCCCAATCTCCGCAGCCCCCGCACCGGACCAGCCTGCCTAGGTCAAGCCTCCGCCCAGGCACAGGGATGCGCCGTCACAGTGCCCACCCCCCATCGATGATGTGGACCTGTCCGGTCGTATAGGCCGCCCCGGCCAGGTAGACCACCAGCTCCGCGATCTCCTCCGGCCGCCCGAGCCGCCCGATCGGCTGCCGCGCGATGAATGCGGCACGCGCCTTCTCGTAGCCCTCGTCCGTCTTCCCCTGGGCCTTCAGGCGTTCATCGAGCGAGGGGGTCTCCACGGTGCCCGGACAGATGGCGTTGCAGCGGATGCCGCGGCTTACGTAATCCGCCGCGACGGACTTCGTCAGCCCGATGACGGCGGCCTTGGTGGTGGCGTAGACGCAGCGCACCGGGACGCCTTTGATGCTGCTCGCCACCGACGCCATGTTAATGATCGAGCCCCCGCCCTTGGCCAGCATGCCGGGCAGCACCGCCCGAATGGTGCGCACCATGGCTTTGACATTCAGGTCGTAGGCGAAGTCCAACTCCTCATCCGTGCAATCGAGCACCGTGCCGTGATGCACGAACCCTGCGCAATTGAAGAGAATGTCGACGATGCCTGCGAGGCCGACCGCTGACGCCACGCTGGATGTGTCGCGCACATCCATGCGGCAGATCTCAATTCCGGAATTCTCCTCCCGCAGCGTCGCGAGCTTTGCGTCGTCGATATCGGTTGCGATAACGCGCGCGCCCGCTGCGGCAAGCGCCAGTGCGCTCGAGCGTCCAATTCCCTGCGCTGCAGCGGTAACCAACGCAGTCTTGCCTTGCAGATCCGGCGATGTAGTCATGATTCTTGATAACAACTTTCAACGAGAGCCATCGTGTGCCACGCGTCCTCGACGGACGTCCTCAGAACCTCGTCCTCACCGGCGGCGAAGCGCTGCAGGTTCGACATTGTGCCGATGAAGGCGTCGGGGAACCAGCTCCCATCCAATTGAATGGACTGCCACGGTCCGCCGCGCGAGGCGATCCAGAGCTCGTCCGGCTCCCCGCACGGGTAATCCAGCAGCAGCCCCAGTTTCACCATCGCGGCGCCGCGGTCGCCTTCCACGCGGAAGCTGGCGTCCTGGAAGCGTCGGCCGAAATCGTGATGATGATTGATAGACAGCGTCACGCGCAGCTCCTTGCCGTAGTCGAGAATCGCCGCGGTGCGCGTGTCGCTGAGCTCGCTCCCCGGGAAATGATAGGTGCGGGCGAGCACCTGGCGCGGCTCGCCCGCGAGCGCGCGGATGGTATCGAGATAATGGACGGAGTGGGAGACGACCTCGACCCGCGGATTGGACTTCAGATGCGGAAATAATTCCCACGGCGTGCGCAGGCTGAGGTGTACCTCGATGTCGAGCAGCCGCCCGAGGAGTCCGCGCTCCAGCGCGTCGGCCACGGCGAGCATCATCGGCGCGAACCGCAGTTGGAAATTGACGGCGGCCACGAGGCGCCGCGCGCGGCAGACCGCACGGATGGCCGTCGCCTGCGGCAGGTCGAGTCCGAGCGGCTTCTGGATGAGAACCGCGGAGCCTTCGGGCAAAGCGCTGAGAATGGCCTCGTGGGCCACGGGCGGCGCCGCCACATCGAACACACAGCCCGGTACGGCCGCGGCCGCCTCCCCGATGGAGCGAAACACGCGCTCAATGCCCCACCGCTGCGCCGTCGCGTGGGCCTTCGCGGCCTCGAGATCGAACACCCCCGCCACCGGAAATGCCGCCTTGGCATAAGCCGGCAGGTGGGCGTCGTTCGCGATCCCGCCGGCGCCGATGAGAACGATCGGGCTCGGGGCGCTGGGCCGCGGATATTGCTGCCGCAGAGGCGGCGAAAAGGACGCTGAGCTCATTTGACGATCGCCTCGATCCGGTCCTGCGCCTCCTGCAGCAAAGGCTCGAGCGGCAGGCTCGTGGCAGTCGCCCGCGCCAGCAGGTCATCGATCACGTGCGCGATGTCCGCGAGCCGCGGATGCGCCGGCAGCTCGCGCGCATGCTCGTGCAGAACCTCGAGCTCGTGGAAGAAGGGAATGAGCCGATTGATCTCGGAATCCGCCCAGGTGGAGCGGCGCACCCCGATGGCGCCCTCGAGCGTCGTCAGCTTATCCATCGCGGCCGTGGCGATGTGACGCATGAAGGACCACGCGAGGTCCTTCTGGCGCGAGCCCGACGCCAGGGCAAGCACCCAGAACACGTTCAAAGAAACATTGCGTCCGCCGTGACCGCCGCCGCGCGGCAACGGCGCCACGGCGACTCGGCCCTTGACGCGGCTCGCCTCCCAACGCTCGCCCAGCGCCGCAAAGCCGAACCAGTTGCTCATCAGGGCCACCCTGCCGTCGCAGAAGAGAAGTCCGGATTTGACGCTGTCGAGATCGCGCGCACCGGGAGCGATCGCGGAGTCGTCGGCAGCCAGACGGCGCAGAAACGCGAGCGCCTCCACGGCCTCCGGCGAGCGCACTTGCGGCCGGGCCCCTTCAGCGAACGGCTCGCCGCCGCGGCTCCACACCTGAATGCAGAAGTCATAGAAGCTGTTGTGTCCGTCCGGAAACAATGCCAGCGCCGTCCCATAGCAGCCCCGTTGCGGCGCGTGCAGGCGCCGCGCGGCCGCATGAAACTCCTCCCAGGTCCGCGGCACCTCGAGACCCGCCTCCGCGAGCAGATCCTTGCGGTAGATCAGGCACGCCGGGCCGTCGTGATACGGCAGGCCCCAGAAGCCGCCGGCAAAGGACTGAAGTCCGAGGAGCGAGCGGCTCCACGCCTGCGGGAAATCCGCGATCGGCGCCCGGGCGAGGTGAGGCGTCAGATCGTCGATGAGTCCGGCCGCCTGCGCCTCGGCCAGCCAGTCGGTCGCGAGGAAGGTGATGTCGAAAGAGCCGTCGCTGAGGCCCCGCTCCTCGAAGAGACGCCGGTGGAGGTCGTTGAGCTCCAGCGCTTCGAGCTCGACCCGCACCTGCGAGCCGGCGGCGCGCGCGAAGTCGGCGAGCTGGCGCCGGATCGCGCTCTCGAAAGGGTCAAACTTCCGGACCGCGATTCTGAGCGTCGGCACCCGGCGCCTCCTCCTCCCGCTTCAAGCCCGCCTGCACCGCGATGACCTCGGCGCATGCCTGCAGCGCCGGCAGCATGGTCTCGAGATCCGGACCATTCTTCTCCTTGAGGGTCGCGATGGTGAGCGCTGCCTTGATGGAGGACTCGGGAGGTCCCACCGGCACGCCGATGTCCAGTCCGCCGACGAACCGCTCGCCCTCGGCCCGCTCGTAGCCGCGCGCACGGATCCCCGCCAGGCGCTTGATGAAGGTGGCGCGCAGGGGCGGCTTCTCCCGCCGCCACTCGAGGTCGCGCACCAGGGTTTCTTCCCTCTCCTGCTCCGTCATGCTGGCGAGCAACACCCGGCCCGAGGTGGTATGCAGCGGTGAGTGCAACGAACCCACCTCCACCGACAGGCGGAAGGGCCTCGGGCTCTCCTCCTGGGCGAGAACCAGGACGCGGTCGCGGTGCAACACGCACAGGTGGCACGACTCACGCACTTCCTCGGCGAGGCTGCGCATGAGCGGCTGCGCCGCCTTGAGCAGCACCTCGTAGGGCGAATGCGTCCGTGACAGCTCGAAGAGCTTGAGGGTGAGCGAGTAGCCGCCGGTGACCGGCTCGCGCCGCAGGTAGCCGCGGCTCTCGAGGCAGGCCAGCATGCGGAAAATCTCTCCCGCCTGGCGCTTCAGCGCCCGCGCGAGCTGCGCCTGGGTGAGCGGCACGGCCTGCTCGGACAGGTACTCGAGCACATCCAGAGCCTTCTCGAGCGCCGGCACGGAATACTTGGTGCGGCGCTCCTCGAGGCTGGACAGCGAGTCTTGTGGCATATGGACTCCCGGGATTCGGCCGCCGAATTATAGTGAGGATTGCCGCGCGCGCAGTGCCTGAAGAGCCGTGCCGGCGCGCCGCAAGCGCGCACCCCCAGCCCGCCTGCCGCCGAGGGTATAGATGGCCGCGGCGGCGATCAGCACCGTGCCCTCTATGAGTCCCTGGTAATTCGCTCCCAGGTTCAGGATGTTGAACCCGTTGGTCAGCGTATAGAGCACGAGAGCGCCGGCAACGGTCTTGAGGACGCTGCCCGCGCCACCAAAGAGCGACGTGCCGCCAAGAATCGCCGCGGCGATGACCGTGAGTTCCTCGCCCTGCAATGCGGTGGGGTTCATGGCGCCGAAGCGCGAGGCGTAGAGCACCCCGGCAAAGCCCGCGGCCACCCCGGAGAGCACGAAGGCGCCGATCCGGTAGGCGTTGACGCTGATCCCGCAGAGCCTCGCCGCCTCGGGGTTGCCGCCGACCGCGTAGGTGCGCCGCCCCACGGTCGTGAACTGAAGAACCAGCCATACCAGCAGCGTAAAGGCCGCCATGTAGAGAATGGGATGAGGAAGGGGTCCCGTGCGTCCGCTCTCGAAGTTGGTCATCGCGGTGAGCGCCGCGGGCGTCTGCACCATGAGTGAGCGGCCGCCCGTGACGATGAGGACGAGGCCGCGAATGGCCGTCAGCGTTCCCAGGGTGACGATGAAGGCGTTGATGCCGACGAGCTGCACCATGATGCCGTTGAGGAGGCCCACCGCGCCCGCTACTGAGAGCGCGAGGAGGAGCGCGGGCCAGAAGCCGACGGTATCCACAGCGCCGATCTGCACGGCGGCAGCAAGCGCCGCCACCGACGCCACCGAGAGGTCGAAATTGCCGGTGATGAGCACCACCGTCATCGCAACACCCATCAGGGCGACGGGCGACGCCTGATACACAATGTTGATGAGGTTGACGGCGCTGAGATAGCTCGGGCGACCGAGAGCCGCACAGACGGCGGCGAGCGCAAGGATGATGAGGATCAGCGCGTAATAGACCCCTGCTTCGCGCAAACCCAAGGCCCGCCTGAGCGGCAGTCTCATGGGATCCGCAACTTGTTTCCTGGTCAACAAGATGCGCACCCTCCCCCCGTGGGTGCAGGCTGGGCACGGGCCGCGCCCGAGGCGAGGAGCACCAGCTCCGCCTCGTCCGTTTCCGCGGCGATCCGCTCCGCGACAATGGCGCCCTCGCGCATGACGAGAATCCGGTCGGCGACGGCCGTGAGCTCGCTCAGCTCGGAGGAGACCCAGATGATCGCAAGGCCGGCGGCGGCCAGCTCGCGCACCAGAGCGAGGATTTGCGCCTTGGCGCCAATATCGATGCCGGCGGTCGGCTCATCGAGCAGCAGGAGTTCCGTGGGCCCGCAGAGCCAGCGGGCAATGCTGACCTTCTGCGCGTTGCCGCCGGAGAGCTCGGTCACGGGTGTCGCAACGCCGCGCGCCTTGATTCCGAGTCGCTGGATGGCCTCAGTCGCTGCGGCCGTCTCGCCGTCCGCGCGGACAACCAGCCCCCAACGCGCAAACTGCCCCAGGTGCGCGAGCGTCAGGTTTTTCGATAGTGGAAACTCCGGCACCAGCGCCTGCCGCTGCCGGTCCTCGGGCACGAGCGCAATTCCCGCGGCCACCGCGGCCCGCGGTGAGCGGCGCACCCGTCTGTCATGGAGCCGCACCTCGCCGCGGGCGTTGCGATCAGCGCCGAAGATGGCATGCAACAGCTCGCTGCGTCCGGAGCCGAGGAATCCCGCGATCCCGATCACCTCGCCGCCGTGGACCTCGAAGGAGCACGGCGCCAGCCGTCCCGGGCTCTCGAGTCCGACAATCTCGGCGACCTTGCGCCCACCCCCTGCATTCGCGGCTGTAGGGCGGGCCGTCTCGCGGAGCGGACGGCCGACGATCGCGGCAGCCAGTGCCGGCTCATCGAGGACCAACGTGGCCGCAGTCAACACGACTGCCCCGTCGCGCAGCACGGTGACCTCCCCGGTCAGCGCCAGCACCTCTTCGAGGAAGTGGCTGACGAGCAGCACCGCCCTGCCCTCGCCGGCGAGCCGCCGGATGGCGCGATGGACGATCCGCCGCTCGGCGGCCGCGAGCGAGGCGGTCGGCTCATCCATGACGATCAGAGTCGCCTCGGCGGCGAGTGCCTGCAGGATGCCGACCATCTGCCGTTCGCCGATGGCGAGCGTCGCGACGGGCACATCCATGTCTATCTCATATTCGAGCGACGCCATGAGTTGGCGCAACCTTACCGCGAGGTGCCGTCCTCGGCGCCACGCGCCGCGCTGCGCCAGAAACACGTTCTCCAGCACGGAGAGCGTCCACACCAGCGGGATCTGCTGATGCAGCGTCGCGATGCCCGCCGCGCGCGCCTGCGCCGGCCGGCTCCAGCTCACCCGCTCGCCGCGCCACAGAATGTCGCCGGCGGTCGCCCGCGATGCGCCCGAAAGAATGCGGATGAGCGTCGATTTGCCGGCACCGTTGGCTCCGAGAAGCCCGTGCACCGTACCCTCGCGGATCGCGAGATCGACGCCTCGCAGGGCGGCCGTTCCGTTCGGGTAGACCTTTTCCAGGCGTTCGAGGTGCAGAAGCAAAGGAGCAGGCGTGGCGCTCATGCGGCAGCTCTCACCACTGCGCCGGGCATGCGCCGACGTTCGTGCGCGTGATGCCCGGGGTGTTGTAGGTGATGAATGCGGCATGCAGCGGCTTGCGGCCGGTGACGTCCCCGTACAGCGCATCGAAAGCCAACGCCCCGAGCTCCCGCGGCTCGTAGCAGACCGTGCCGTCGATGCGGCCGGCCTGCAGCGAGACGACCGCGAGCCGCGAGCCGCCGATGCCGACCAGACGCGCACGGGATCCGGCCGAGCGCACGGCGCGCGCGCAGCCCACTGCCATGTCGTCTGCCTCATTGAAAAACAGGTCGACGTCAGGATGCGCCGCGAGAATGTTCTGGCATGCGGTGTCCGCATCGTCCGCCGTCCAGTTGCCGGGCTGCGAGGCGACGATACGATAACGGGCATGCGCGCTATCGAGCGCCTGCCTGAAGCCCTCGGCCCGCTGCAGGACCTCGGGAAAGCCCGGCGCGCCCTCGATGACCGCGATCTGCGCCACACGATCCCGCGGTAACAGCGTCACCGCGAGGCGTCCAGCTTCCTCACCCGCAACGACCTCGTCCTGTGTAACGAGCGCGGTGAGCTTCGGATACACCCGATGGAGCGGCCGGGTGTTGGGATCACCGACCTGGGAGCCGACCGCCACGACGGCAACTCCGGCCGCGGCCGCCCGGTCCACCCAGCTCTGGGCGATGACGGAATCGAGCGGCATGAGCACGATGCCGTCGACCCGCTCCGTCAGCAGATCGTCGAGGTCGTTCGCCTGCTTCTGCACGTTGCCTTGCGCATCGAGCACGATCGCCTGCACGCCCGCGCGCGCGGCTTGCTGTTGGAATCCCTGCGCAATGGCGGCGGCAAAGGGATAGCTGAGCCCCGCGCTCGAGAGCCCGAAACGCAGCGGGACGCCGTGCGCCGCGCCTGCGGCGGCAGTTGCGGACAGTGCCGGCACTATCGCAAGTGCCAGGAGCGCTGCCACCGCCGGCGCCCTCGCGCTCACGACATGTTGCCGGGCGGGACGATCATGGCGCGACCCCGCGGCGCTCCACGAGATAGAGGTGCTCGCAGGCCAGGACGCACTCGTCATGTTGATTTGAGATCTCGACTGCTTCGACCACTACGCCATGCGTCTTGCGCTTGGGATGATCGCGCTTCTCCGTGATGCGCGCGGTGACTGTGAGCGTGTCGCCTATGAACACCGGGCGGATGAAGCGCACGCGATCGTAGCCATAGGACATCGCTCGCGGATTGATTGTGCTCGCTGTCATGCCTATCCCGACGCTGAGCACCAGCGTGCCGTGGGCAATGCGCCGCTTGAAATCCTGCGTGGCGCACCACTCCGCGTCCATGTGATGCGGGAAGAAGTCGCCGGTCTGGCCGGCGTGGATCACGATGTCGGCCTCGGTCAGCGTGCGCCCGAGCGTGCGGCGGCTGAACCCGATCTCGTAATCCCCGAAGTACTGCTCGACGATCACGGGTCGCTCCCGGCTGCGTCCGGCTCGAGCCAGCGCAGGATCTCCTCGTTGTCGGCGCCGAGCGCGGGCGCGCCCCGGGGCGAAGTCAACACCTTGCCATCGACCCGCAGCGGGCAGCGCGTCGTGCGCATGACACCGTGCTCGGGGTTCTCGATCTCCTGAGTGAGCCCGGCCGCGGCGAAGCCCTCGTGGCGCACGAGCTGCGACCAGTCGAGCACCGGCGCGCACCAGATGTCGGCCGGCTCGAGCAGCGCCAGCCAGTGTGCCGTCGGCCGGCGCGCGAGGTGCTCGGCGAGCAGCGCCTTGATGCTGGCCCGGTCCTTGAACCAGGTTGCCGGATCCGCATAGGCCTCGAGGGCCTTGCAGCCGGTGAGCTCGGCGAGCTTGCCGAGCGGCGCCATCGCGAGCGCGAGCCAGCCGTCGGCGGTCTTGTAGATGCCGTACGGGGCACCCAGGTAGACGCTCGCGTTGTTGACCGAATCGCGCGGCGGCTGCCGGCCGTCACCGTTCAGGAATGCGGAGAGCTGCTCGAACTGCATATCGATCGCGGATTCCAGGAGGCTGACGTCGACGCGGCCTCCCCTGCCCGTGCGGCCGCGGCGCACCAGAAGCGCGAGCACGCCCTGACAGAGCTGCGCTCCGGCCATGAGATCGGCCACCGAGAGTCCCACCGGCACCGGCCCCCGGTCGGCATCGCCGGAGAGCCATGCGAGCCCCGACAGCGCCTGCACCAGCAGGTCCTGGCCGGGCTTCTCGCGCCACGGCCCGCGCGAGCCGTAGCCGCTGATGGCGGCATAGATGATCCGCGGATTGAGACTCGCGACGGTATCGAAGTCGAGCCCCAGCCGATCCATCACGCCGGGGCGGAAGTTGTGCACCATGACATCGGCGCGCGCGATCAGCGCCTTGACCCGGGCGAGGTCGGGCGCCGACTTCAGGTCCGCGGTGAAGCTCTTCTTGTTGCGATTGATGGTGTGGAAGAGCGCGCTGTCGGCGCCGAAAGCCTGGTCCGCGAGCTGCAGCTGGCGGGCGAGGTCGCCGCCCCGCGGCCGCTCCACCTTGACCACCTCGGCGCCGAGATCGGCGAGCCGCAGGCAGCAGGAAGGTCCCGCCAGGAACTGGCTGAAATCGAGCACCAGCACGCCCGCGAGAGGACGTTCCCCGTCGTGCCCCTGGTCTGCGTGCGCTACCGTCAACCCCGCTCCTCGCGTATAGTTTATATATAAATGCTATGTTCGTTACCAAACTATGTCAACCCGCCCGGGAAATAGGGTGCTGCGTGGCATGACCTGGGACCACCCGCGGGGCTGCGATCCCCTCATCGCCTGCGCCGCGCTCTGGGAAGCGCGCTCCGGTGTACGCATCGAGTGGGACCGGCGCTCGCTGCAGGACTTCGAGTCGTTTCCGGTGGCGGAGCTCGCCGAGCGCTACGATCTCATCGTGATCGATCATCCGCACGTCGGGCAGATCACGCGCGAGCAATGCCTCGTGCCGCTCGACGACGGCACGGATATCGCGCTCTTGCGCAAGGAATACGTTGGCGCCTCGCTGGCGAGCTATGTGTGGGAAGGCAGGCTCTGGGCGCTCCCCATCGATGCGGCGGCACAGGTGCAGGCGTGGCGGCCGGACCGGCTCGCAAGTCCGCCCGTCGAGTGGCGGCGCATGCTCGAGCTCGCTGCCGCCGGTGAGGTGCTCTGCCCGCTGCGTCCGCCGCACAACCTCATGGCCCTCTTCACCCTGAGCGGGCTTTCGGGCAGCCCTGCGCGGGTGGACGGCCCCGAGCTCCTGGCGCCGGCGGCCGCCGGCATCGCCTACGAGCTGCTGCGCGAGCTCGCCGCGCTCATCGACCGGGAATGCCTGGCGATGGACCCCATCGCGGTGCTCGAGCGGATGTCGCAGCCGGATTCCTCCTCTGTCGCCTCGCCCCTCATCTATGGTTATGTGAGTTACTCGCGTGCCGCCGCCACGGCCGGCCGTGCGGCCATCGCATTCGGCGATCTGATGCCGCTCATGTCAGGTTCCCCGCCCGGCGGGCCCGGCGGCTCGGCTCTCGGCGGCACCGGGATCGCGGTCTCCGCACGCTCAGCGCTACGGCAGGAGGCCATCGAGTTCGCATACTGGGTGGCGGGACGGGAGGCGCAGCGTGGGCCTTATCTCGCAGCCGGCGGCCAGCCCGCAAGCGCTGCCGCGTGGGACGATGCCGCGGCCAACAGCGCCGCGCTCGATTTCTATCGCAACACGCGCGCCACCCTCGAGAGCGCGTGGCTGCGGCCGCGGCACGCCGGCTACATGCGTTTCCAACATGCGGCCGCGGAGCGGCTGCGGCGGGCGCTCGAGTCGGGCGAGTCGGCACGCAGCGCCATCGCGGCGATCAATCGACTGTTTCGCGGAGTGCCAGGATGACCCGACAGACCTCCAGGCGCGCGTTCCTGCGCAGTTTCGCATCGGTGGCGACCGCCGGCGCCCTCGCGCCGGGTTTGGGCGCGGCGCCGGCACACGGCGCAGCGGCAGCGGCCGGGCGTCTGCGGGATTTCGACTACGGCACCGTCGAGCTCACCGGCGGCCCGCTGAAGTCACAATACGACTTCATCCACGCCCATTACCTCGGGCTCGACAACGACCGGCTGCTCAAGGTCTACCGCCAACACGCCGGGCTGGCCGCGCCCGGGCTCGACATGGGGGGCTGGTACGGCGAGGGCGGCTTCATTCCGGGCCACTCCCTCGGTCAGTACATCTCCGGTCTGGCGCGCCTCGGACGCAGCACTGGAGATGCTGCCTGCCATCGGAAAGTCGCGGAGCTCATCGACGGCTTCGCCGCCGCGCTCGCCGCCAACCCAGTGCCCTACGCCGGACCCGGAGCGCAACAGGCCTGGCCCGCTTACGTGCTCGACAAACACATTGTCGGGCTTCTCGATGCCAGTACGCTTAGCGGTGTCGAGCGCGCACGCTCTCTGATAGCAGACGTCGTCCGAGGCGCCCTGCCCTTCGTTTCCTCCGTGAGCCGCGACCGCGTCGGCGTCAAGACCCCGCCTTACGACGAAACCTACATCCTGCCGGAGAACCTGTTCGCCGCCGCGCGGCTGACAGGCGATTCCCATTTGCGGCAGCTCGCCGTCAAATACCTTCTCGATGCGCCCTATTTCGATCCGCTGGCACGCGGCGAGGACGTCCTGCCAGGGCGGCATGCCTACAGTCACGTGATGGCATTGAGCTCGGCGGCACGGGCGTATGTCGAGTTGGGAGATCCGCGCTATCGCGCGGCCGCCGCGAACGGCTGGAAATTCCTCGAGATGCAGCGCTACGCCTCCGGCGGCTGGGGCCCGAACGAGACACTGGTGCGGCCCGGCACCGCCGACCTCGCCGCCAGCCTGACCACGAGCGCCGATCATTTCGAGACGCCCTGCGGCTGCTACGCCACCATGAAGCTGGCGCGTTATCTCATGCGCTTCACCGCCGATGCGCGTTACGGCGATGGACTGGAGAGAGTCGTCTACAACGGGCTGCTCGCGGTCAAGGCGCCGGACTCCGAAGGCAACTCACCGTACTACTCCAGCTACAACCCCGGCGCGACGAAGGCGTACTACCCCGCGAAGTGGCCCTGCTGCTCCGGCACGCTGGTACAGGGCGTCGCCGACTACGTCCGCAATGTCTACTTCCAGGCGCCAGGCGCGATATACGTCAACCTCTTCACGCCATCGCAAGTGAAGTGGTCCGTGGCCGGACGGCGCGTCAACCTTGCGCAGGAGACCGACTATCCGGCCGGCGACCAGATTACGTTGGCAGTGGACACCGCCGCCCCCACGGCATTCGCGGTCATGATCCGGATTCCGGGATGGCTGCGGCAGGAGCCGGAGATTCGCATCAACGGGCGGCGCGTGGCAGCGACAGCCGTGCCAGGCACTTTTGCCGTGCTGCGGCGCACCTGGAAGCGCGGCGACCGGATCGGGCTGCGCTTGCCGCAGGCCTTCCGCGCGGAGCCCATCGACGGCTCACATCCCGGGACTGTCGCGCTGATGCGTGGCCCGCTCATGTATTGCGCGCTCGATTTCGCGGGCTCGGGCGCAGCCGCGCCGGGCAGAGCGCTCAGCCCCCTCACAGATGCGCCGCTCCGGTCGCTTGCCGGCGCCCGCCAGAGCTACGTGCAAACCAACAGCGCGCGGCAGACGATCTTCGTGCCGTTCCATGCCGTGGAGAACGAGTCCTACGATGTCTACTTCCAGCGGACCTGAGGGGCCGCCTTGGCTCATCACGCGATGCCCGCCGTACAGTCCACCCGCGAGAACACGATCGCCGCGATCAGCACCATCAGCGCAACGATCTGCAGCGGCAGCTCGTAGTTGCCGCTTGCGGCCACGATGTAGCCGAAGACCAGCGTACAGAGCACTCCACCCACCTGGCCCGCGGTGTTCATCATGCCGGTCGCGAGACCGCCGTGCGCGCCGCCGATGCTCATGCACATCGCCCAAGCCGACGGCAGCATGAGGTCCATTACGGCGAAGCCAGCACTCGAGAGCGCGATCACGGCGCCGTGACTGCGCGCCAGGCTCATGAAGAAAAGGAGCGCCGCACCGACGGCGAGACATCCGAAAGTAATGGCACGCGAGGCGGTGCGCAGGCCTATGCGGACTCCCAGCCGGTCACAGAGTGTCCCGCCGATGAGATTGCTGCACATGCCGAGGAGGAAGGGAAAGGAGGCGTAGACCCCCATCTGGCGCAGCGAGAAATGACCCGCGTGCACCAGCCAGCTCGGATACCAGTTGAAATAGAACCAGGTGCCGCAGCCATAGCAGCCATAGGCGAGCACGATGAGCCACAGCTGGCGCAATCCGAGCAGTCTCTTCCAGGCGTCGCCGTGGTTGCCGCGCTCGCGCGCGGCGCCGATCTCCTCTAACTCCGCCGCCGTGATGCCCGGCTGCGCGGCGGGATCATCGCGATACCATTGCCACCAGAACACCGCCCAAACGGCGCCTACCACCGCCAGAGCCCAGAACACCACGCGCCAGCCGAGGCTCGCCGCGAGCGGCACCAGGAGGAGCGGCGCCAGCGCACCTCCGAGGCGGCTCGCGCCCCAGACGACTCCCTGGCCGCGCGCCCGCTCCCGTGCCGGCAGCCAGCGCCAGAGAACTCCGGCGGCGTTGGGATAGGCTCCCGCCGAGCCGATGCCGAAACAAAAGCGCACGATGACCAGCTCGATGAACCGCGAGCTCGCGCCGGTCAGCGCCGTGAAGGCGGACCACCAGGCGGCGATGCGGGCGAGCTCACGCCGCTGGCCGTTGCGATCGCCGAGCGCTCCCGAAGGAATCTCGAAGATTCCATAGGCAATGACGTAGGCGCTCAACACCCAGCCCCATTGGGCGGCCCCGATGCCGAGGTCGCGTCGGATCCAGGGCGCGAGGACCGCGATCGCCGTCCGGTCGATGAAGGTGATGACCGAGACGACTCCGAGCAGCGCGACTACGGCGTAGCGCTTGCGCATCACTCAGTTGGGACGGAGTCGGGCCAGTCTTTCACGTATGTACTCCATCGCGAGCGCCGGGCTCGAGAGCACGGGCGCCGTGATTGCCTCGGGAGGCAGCCGATCGACCACACGCGCCATGGATGCCTGTGCCAGCACGATGACATCGACATCGCCCAGTTTGTTGGTCATGGCCTTGGAGACCAGCATGTCATGGGTCTCCGTGTCGCCCGCAAGGATCGCGTCGAATGCACCCTCGCAGAGGCATTCGACGAGCTCCACGTCTTTTCCCGCCTCCTTCGCCTTGCGAAGCAGCAGCTCTGATGTCGGCTCCAGTGTCGTGCGCAGCGTCGCCGCGACGCCGATCTTGCGGCCCCTGGCCACGGCCGCCTCGGCCATCGGCTCGTCGACCCGCAGCACCGGCTTCTGGAATCGGTCCCGGATGAGGTCCACCGCCGGCCCGATGGAGGAGCAGGTCACCATCACGAGCTCCGTCCCCATCTTGAAACTCGCGTCGGCGAAAGTGATGAGCGCATCGATGGTCGGTTGCCGGATTCCGCCCGCCTCGATCGTGTCCTTGATCATCGACTCATTGATGATCTGAGTGACCTTGACGTCGGGCAGCCGGTCGCGGCAGAGCGGGGTGAAGACCTGCACCATCAGAGGCGCGGTGTGGATGAGGCAAATCCTGCGGGCTGTCATGCACGTCTCCCCAAGTGATACTTTCCGGAACCGAGCTCGACGACGAAGTGCGAGCTCTGGCTGCCGATGAGTCTCTGCGCCGCGGTACCCAACGGACGGCCGCTCTCCAGCCAGTCGTGCGGCCGTCCCGGCAGGCGCACTTCCGCCACGGAGTTGGCGGGCAGCTCGAGCGCGAGCTGCCTCAGGCCGTGGCGCCCTCCCTGGATCTCGCTGGCGATCGGTCCGAGGCAGGAATCGTACCGGGCGCGCACGCGCCCGATGCGGGGGTCGAAAATCGGATCGATCGCGATGCGCCGAAAGCCGGGCGCCGCCTCAGCGATGCCGGCGAGACGCCGGTACATGAAACCCACGACGGCACCGAAGGCGTAGTGATTATAGGAGTTCATCGCCACATCGCCGACGTCACCGTTCCAGCGCTCCCACATGGTGGTCGCGCCCTTCGCGATCATGTAGCCCCACGAGGGATACTTCGTCTGCAGAAGCAGCGAGATGGCGAGTTGCTCGTGCCCGGTGTCGGCGAGTGCATCGAGAAGATACGGCGTGCCGAGAAAGCCGGTCGAGAGGCGGGTTCCGCGCCGCTCTATGTCGGCCGCGAGCCTCGCGCCGGCGGCCCCGCGCAGCGCCGCCGGCACCAGCCCGAAGCGCAGCGCCAATGAATAGCCTGTCTGGCTGTCGTTACCCACCTTGCCGTCGGGCTGGACGAACTCACGCGTGAACGCCTGCTCGATGTTGGCGCGCAGGCGCGCGTACCCGGCCGCATCATCGGCATGTCCGATGGCGGCAGCCATCTCCGCCATGAGGCTCGCGCAGCGCGCCCAGAACGCGGTCGCGACCAGCGCCTTCGGCGTGGTCTCATCCGATGGGCTCTTCGCATCCACCGACAGCCAGTCCCCGAGGTCGAGCCCGCGGCGTTGGCGCCAGATGAAATCCGGGTTGGCCTGGGATACATAATCGAGCCAGCGCTGCATGGCCTGCCAGTTCTCTTCGATCACAGCCGTGTCGCCGTAACGGCGATAGAGTGTCCATGGCAGGATCACTCCGGCATCGCTCCATCCCGCGGTCACCATCCCCGGGAAGGAGCGCGGCTGCGGTGTCACGATGGGAAACGCGCCGTCGGGCGTCTGGCCGGCCCGCACCTCGGCCATGAAGCGGCGGATGAAGGCATCCACGTCCATATTGAATGCCGCCGCATCGAGAAATACCTGGATGTCGCCCATCCAGCCCATGCGCTCATCGCGCTGCGGACAGTCGGTCGGCACCCCGAAGAAGTTGGAGCGCTGGCTCCAGAGGGCGTTGTGCCAGATGTGCTGCGCGAGCGCATTGTCCAGTGACAGCGTTCCGGTTTGCCGGGCGTCGGTATGCGCTACCAGCCCTTCGAGCGAGTCGACCCCGGGCTTGCCCGGAAAGCCCGTGACTTCCACGTAGCGGAAGCCGTGGTAGGTGAAATGAGGCTCGTAAGCCTCTTCCGCGGGCTCGCCGCGCAGGGTGTAGGTGTCGGTGGCGCGAGCACCCCGCAGGTTGGACTGGTCGACCTCGCCATCCGCGCGGAGAATCTCAGCGTAGCGCAGGCGCACGACGGTGCCAGCCGGACCCCTCACGTGCAGGCGGCACCACCCGGCGAAGTTCTGTCCGAAGTCGAACACGAACACGCCCGGCCGCGGCTGCGTGATCCTGCGGGGGGCCAGCGACTGCAGTGCCCGGATCGGCGGACCGATCTGCGCCACCAGCCGCGTGGCCGGCGCGGCGCCGATGGCTGCGGGCCGCCACGGGCTGGCCGCCACATGCTGACCTGACTCGCTGCACCCGCAGCCGTCGATTCGCGCGTCATAGTCCTCACCGTTGTAGATTTCCGATGAGCGCACGGCGGAAGCTGCGAGCTGCCAACTCGCGTCCGTAGCGATGATCTCGCGGCTGCCATCGGCATAATCCAGCACCAGCTGCGCGAGGAAGCGGCGCGGGCTGTCGTCGAAGGAATAACGCTCGTTGTTCCAGCTGAACGCGGATGCGTACCAACCGTCCCCGATCAGGGCGGTGATATCGTTGGATCCTTGCTTGAGAAGCGCGGTCGCATCGTGACATTGATAGAGCACATGATCCGCCGCCACCGAGATTTCTGGCGCCAGCCGTGCCGTGCCCACGCGTTGGCTGTTGACGTGGATCTCGTATGCTCCGAGCGCAGTGGCGTAGAGCCGCGCGCGCGCAAGAGACTTCGAAACATTGAATTGGCGTCGGGCCCACTGTGCCGCCCGGGGCGGGCGTGGATCGCAGGGCACCGAGATCGCTCGCGCGCGCGCCCATGAGCCATCGTCGAATTCCAACGCCTGCCAAGCCGGGGGCGCGGCGCTCGAAGCGCGCCAGTCCTCCCCGCTCGTCAGCCGGCGAATATCGCCGCCGGCCTGGCGCACCTTCACGAGCGCGGCGACGCCTCCACCCGTACCCGGCATGAACCCGCCGGTCTCTGCCTTTGCCTGCACCGCGATGACGTGCGGCCCCGCCGCGGCCGGCAGCGGCAAGCGCAGCATCGTTCCCCAGAAACTCTTCGCAGGCAGCGTGGCAGCCTTGCCGTCGATCCAGACGCCGAGCAGGTCGTCCTTCGCGGCAAGGAGCAATTCGGCCGCGATCGCCGGCTCCCGCAGGTCGAGGCGGCAGCGGAACTGCTGCGGCCCCGGAGCGTGGCGAATGGCCTCACTCCAGATCCATTGCGCCCCCGCCTCGCGGTCCGCGCGCTCCTCCGGGTCCTCGATGTCGAGCCACTCGCCCTGCCAGTCGGAAGGCTCGAGCAGGCCCATCTCGAACCAGGTCGCCGCGCTCGCGGCCGAGGGGCGGTGCGCGCCATCCCACACCTGCACGCGCCACCAGACACGTTGTCCTGAATGCAACACCTTGCCGTCGTAGGCCACCTCGAGGCAGCTATCGGCGGCAATCCGTCCGCTGTCCCAGAGATCGGCCTCTCCCGCCTCCAGACTCTCACGGCTCGATGCCGCAGTGACGCGGTAGGCGCTCTGGCGCGCACCGCGTCCAACGCTCGCCAGGGCCCAGGAGAAGCGCGGCCGGGAGACTTCCACACCTAACGGGCAATCGATCCGCTCGGTCCACAACTGTCCGACCGTGAGAGTCGCCTGCTCGGCCGGCGCGTCATCAGCCGCCGCGTCGGCGGCCGCCGGCCGTAAGAGAGTCGGCGCGGTCGCGAGCAGACTCGTGCCGAGGAGGAGGCGCCTGCGATCGATCCTCGCCATGGGCCTCTCGATCAGGATCCCGGCGCAAACAGGCGTTGCAAAGCCGCTTCGGCCATGGCTGCATACCCCGCGTCGTTGGGATGCAGGTCATCGCCACACTGATCCGCTCCCCGGTAGTGCAGCGGGCTCGCGGGATCGCGCAGCGCCGCATCGAAATCGACGACGCCGTCGAACCCCTGCCCCTTGCGGATCCACTCATTGACCTCCTCACGCACCTTCTCTCCCTGGGGACTCGAGTAAGTGGCCCCCTCGTACGGGGTGAGCGTGCCGAGGAAGATCTTCAGCCCGCGTGCATGCGCGCGCCGGATGAGATTCTGATAGGCGCCGATGATGTCCGAGGCGGTGAGCGGGCCGCCGTTGCCGTCAGGGTCGAACGCCCAGCCGATGTCGTTGATGCCCTCGAGCAGCAGGATGTCCCTGACGCCCGCGATGTCGAGCGCATCCCGGTCGAAGCGGTCGAGCGCCCTCGGGCCCGCTCCGTCGTGCAACAAACGGTTGCCGCTGATCCCGGAGTTGATCACGACCCACGAGCGGTTGCTGCCGTGCTGGGCGGCGAGCAGCGCCGTCAGTTGCTCCGGGTAATCACGGTGAGCGCCTTCGGTGGCGCAGGCGCCTTCGGTGATGGAGTCACCGAAGGCAAGCAGCACCCGAGCGGGGCTCGCAGTATCGACCTCGACGCCGCTCGCGAGTCCCGGCGCCTGTGAGCGTGAGCCCTGCGGCCAGAGCGATTCAGCCGCATGGTCCCCGGAGGGCGAGATCTCGAGATTGGAAAGGTGACCCGCCGGGGCGGCGCCGCTCGGGTAATAGACGGAGATCGCGAGATCCTGGAAGCGACGGACTTTCAGGTCGATGGGATCGCTGACGAGCGCCTTGCCTGTCGGGATGGTCGCACCGGACTGGCCGCCGAAAGTCACCGCGCGGTCCGTCCCCGCCTCGGTCACTCCATTGGGTGACGCAAGCGCCACGTGCACCGTGCCGAATTGCAGCGGTCCGAGGCCGAGCTCGTTCGTGAGGCGGATGCGGACACGATCGCCGGAGGCCTCGAGCTGCACGACCTGACGGACCGTCTGATGGGTGAAGGTGCGCACCTGATCGCAGCCCCAGACCGCGGTCGGTGGAAATGGCGGCGAGTACCAGGCGGCGACCCAACTGGCGGCGCTTGCGGTTCCGGCCAGCCCCAAAGCGAGGACCGCAGCGGCAGGCAGCACCGCCTTCATCCGCGCACCACGAGCAGGTTCCCCACACCGATGACGACGGTAGCGCCTATCAGGACGATCAGACCGACAGTCATGAGGCCGAGGCTGCGCGCGCTCGCGCCTTTCCACTCCTTCAGCGCCAGGCCCCAGAGTGTCGCGAACAGGATGATGCTCGACATGTGCAGTGTCCAGCTCGAGAAAGCATAGCGCCCCATCTGACTTTCCCCCATGGTGTAGAAGAAGAACTGCAGGTACCACGCGACGCCGCCGAGCGCGCACAGGAAGTAATTGCGGGTCAGCGGCGTTGCCGCGTTTGCGAGGTCGCGCGCGCTCGCGTTCCTGGCGATGAGATACACGCACCAGATGGCGTTGGTGGTGAATCCCCCGAGGAGAACCACCACGAGCACCGGAAGTCCCTGAGACAGAGGGTCGGTACCGTGCGCCAGCGTCAGGTGCCGGATCGGATTGCCGGCATCGAGCCCGTAGGCGAAGCAGCTGCTCATGATGCCGGAGAACACCGCCACGGCGAGACCGCGGCGAAAGTCCTTTGCCTGCGGCTGACCGGTGTCGCCAACGGGCGCGCTGCGCTGCTGCGTCGCCTGCTCGAGCTCCTTGTCGTGCCCCGCCTTGCCGAGGACGGCGATGCCGGCGAGCGCGAGCGCGACACCACCCAACACAATGACTCCGCCTTCGGTATGGATCAGGGTGCCGAAGAGCTGTCCGCTGACCAGCGGCGGGATCAGAGTGCCGAATGCCGCCGTGAGCCCGAGCGTGATGGCGGCGCCGAGGGAGATCCCGAGATAACGCATGCTGAGGCCGTAGGTGAGGCCGCCGAAGCCCCACAGGAACCCGAACAGGTAGCACAGCTCGAGCGTGCGCGGCGGCGTGGCGGCGAGCACCGCCAGCAGATCGTGACTGCGCAGCCCGGCGAAGAGCCAGGGCGCGATGATCCAGCTGAAGATGCCGCCGAGCAGCCAGAACACCTCCCATGACCAGCCGCGCACCGAGCGGTACGGCACGTAGAAGCTGGCGGCGGCGAGGCCGCCGAGCCAGTGGAAGGAGACGCCGAGCAGTGGATTGGGGGTCATCGTATGCCCGGCATCTGTGTCAGCAACCCCCAGGTCAGGTGCGCCGCCAGGCGATGACGGACTGGTGCTGCTCGCCGAGCTTGGCGATGCCGAGGCGAATGGTATCGCCCGGCGCCAGGTAAACCGGCTCCGGCTTCTGGCCCATGCCGACGCCCGGAGGCGTGCCGGTCGTAATGATGTCGCCCGGCTCCAACGTCATGAACTGACTGACGTAGCTCACTATCCTGGCCACGGTGAAGATCATCGTGCGGGTGTTGCCGTTCTGCTTCCGATGGCCGTTGACGTCGAGCCACATATCGAGGCTCTGCACGTCGCCCACCTCATCGCGGGTCACGAGCCAGGGCCCCACGGGTCCGAAAGTGTCACAACCCTTGCCTTTGTCCCAGGAGCCGCCGCGCTCGATCTGGTACTCCCGCTCCGAGACGTCGTTGACGACGGTGTAGCCCGCGACATACTCCAGCGCATCGCGCTCCTCGACGTAGCGGGCGGTAGTGCCGATCACGACCCCCAGCTCGACCTCCCAGTCGGTTTTCTTCGAGCCCTTCGGGATCATGACCTCGTCATTCGGTCCCTGCAGGCAGCTCACCGCCTTGGTGAATACCACCGGCTCGGTGGGAATCGGCAGATTCGATTCGGCGGCGTGGTCGGCATAGTTGAGGCCGATGGCGATGAACTTGCGGGTTCCGGCAAAGGGCACGCCGAGCCGCGGACTGCCCGGAGCCGCGGGGAGCGACGCCGGATCGATCGCGGCGAGCCGTGCGAGGCTGGAGGGCGACAGATGCTGCGCCGAGAGCTCGGGAAGCGTACCCGCGAGAGAGCGGATCCTGCCGTGGGAATCGAGGAGTCCGGGCTGTTCGTGACCGGCGGGACCGTAGCGCAGCAGTTTCATGATGAGATCGGCCTTTCAGGCTGGGAGTTGCGAACGAGTGTTGTCAGCTAGCAATCTCATATAATAATATGGGTACCATATAATGAGAAGCGGGCGGTTCATCGGACGGCTCGAGTTTCCCGCCGATGCGCCGGGAGGTGAGAGTCGCGTGCCTCTCGGCAGCCAGACGCTGCTGCGCGGACTCGATGTGATCGACGTGGTCGCCCAGGGTCCGATCAAGCTCGCGGATCTCGCCGTTAAACTCGGGCTTACGCGCAGCACCACGCACCGGCTCGCCTCCGCCCTCACCGTCCGCCGCTACCTCACGTTCGTGCCGCACAGCGGCTACAGTCTCGGCCCGAAGCTGCTCGAGCTCGGATTTCGCGTCCGCGACGACCTCGACCTGCCGCGCGTCGCCGCCCCGCACCTGGAGCGGCTGGCGCTGCTCACCGAGGACACCGTGCACCTCGGCGTGCTGGAGCGCGACCACGTGCTCTATCTCGACAAGATTCCGGGCAAGCGCCGCATCAACATCATCTCGCGCATCGGCGAGATGCAGCCGGTGACCTCCACCGGCCTCGGCAAGGCGCTGGTGCTCGATCTCGATGAGGGGGCCTGGTCCGAGCTGTTCCGCTCTGAGCGCAGATCGCGGCGGCTCGAGATCTCGCAGCAGGAGTGGCTCGAGCGCATGCGCGGCTACGCGCAGACCGGCTACGCCTTCGACCTCGAGGAGAACGAGGAACAGATCCGTTGCATCGCCGCGCCGGTCCGCGATGTCGCGGGCCGCACCGTGGCGGCGATCAGCATCTCGAGCGCCGCCCAGTACATGAGCGTCAACAGGATGCACAAACTGAGCAAGGACGTCGTCGAGACCGCGCGGCGCATCAGTCAGGACCTCGGCTGGGTCGGGCGGCACCCGGCCGCGACCGGCGCCGCGGCACGTCCGGCGCGAGCCGCGCCTCGCGGGCGCGCCCGCGGCCGCGATCGCCGCACCGGGCTCAAGCAGGGCTGACAGGCCTTCGGGCCGCCTCATGGCACCGGCACCACCGCGACGCTCCTGAGCAATACCGGCCCCAGAACCCCCGCGGGCGAGAGCGTGCTTCCGGGACCTCCAGGCAGCCACGGCTGACCCTTGCGAAGCAGCGGCACGACCCGGGTCGTCCGCTCGGCCGCGGACTTGCCGTAATCCCCGATCAGACGGTTGCGCCACGTGTTGGTGACCTGCAGCTCGAGGACGTTGCGGCCGAGGCGCGCTGCCGAGGTGATGTCCACTGTGAACGGCGGCTTCCAGACCACGCCGAGGTCGACTCCGTTCAAACGGACCTCGGCCATCTCGTGCACCGCGCCGAGATCCAGCCAGAGTGCCCGCTGCGGCGCGATCAGTTCCGATGTCAGCTCGAGCTCGGTTTCGTAACCGGCGGTGCCGGAGTAGTAGCGGGCCTCGGGTTGGGAGAGCTCCGTCCACGAGACCAGCGCCTCGAGGCGGATGCGAAGCCTCTCCGGAAAGACGAGAGTCCAGGGCTCCTGCAGTTGCAGCGGGGCCGGCAGGTCCGCCACCTCGAGCCTCGCATGGCCGCCGCCCGCCCTCTCGAGAATCCAACTTCCGGGCGCTGCGACGATCGCGCGCACGATGCCACCCGATTCCAACAGGCGCACCGGATCCGAGGATCCCATGCCCGCGGCTGCGGGACGAGCGGCGATGAAGTGTCCGCCCGGACGCCGAGAGCGGGCGAAGAGGACGAAGAGCGAGCCGCAGGGATCGAGGTCGAGCGGCACGAAGGTGCGCCCGCCTTCTTCACGCCAGAGCGCCAGAGCGTCGGTCCTGCCCGTGTCCGGATGCCAGATCTCAGGCACCCGGCCCGCAACCCTGAAGGCCACCTGCAGCCGCTGCGATCGACCCGACTGGTTGCTGAGGAAGTAAAGGTCCCAGCCCTCGCCGCGGCGATGCGTCCACTGCACGGAACCATCGGCGACGGGAAGCTCCACGTCCGGAAGGAGCCCTATCTCGTGCAACACCGCCTGCAATGACCGGCCCTGGATCACCGTGCCCGCGCTGCGGACGCTCTCGTCTGCGGCGGGATAGTCAGTCAGGCTGGGCGATCGTGTTGGGCGCGGCCCGATCACCGTCGCACCGGCGCGCACCAGATCGCGCAGCGCCGTCGCAATCTCCGGAGTCATCAGCTCGCAGTCCGGCAGGACGAGCACCCGATATCGGGCTCCCGTCGACAGGCAGACGCAGCCGTCGCGGACACTCGCGAGGCGCAGCAGCGCATCCCGGTTGATGGAGTCGAACTCGTAACCCTCGGGCGGCGGCATGCCGAGCTGGCGGCGCAACAACGCCCGCGCGGGAACATTCTCCCCGGTGAAGTAGGCGATATCGGCCACCGCCAGGCCCTGCTGCAGCAGCGCCTGGCAGCGGCGCAGGTAGTCGAACCAGGCCTTGCCGGGCCGCCACCAGGTCTGGGTGCGGCCGAAGAAACTGCCGATGCCGCTCAGGGTCATGCCAGGGGCCCGATCGAGCCATGGCTGCTGCGCGTAGACGTGCAGCATCAGCCGCCCGATGCCCTGGCAGTAGTTGTGGTCGCCCAGTGGCTTGAGCATGTAGGGATGCTCGTCCCACGTGATGAGCCCTTCCGTGAAGGACTCGGCCTGCGCGAACGGCTTGCCGTAGAGACGGGCGGCGCAAACCGCATCCTTGATGTCCGTCGGCTTGTCGTTTCTCGGTGTATGCAGCCAGAACTCTCCCATCGGCTGATCGACGTACTGGAAGTGCTGCATCCCATCGGCCGGAAACGTCGGGTTCGGCGGCTCGGCGCTGAAAATGCAGCCGTGCCGGTGCGCCAGCGCACCCATGGTGCGAAAGAAAGCCGTGTCCATGAGATCGTTGATGGTGCGCCTCACATCATGCAGCACCCGCTCCGAGACGTCGGCGCTCACGAGTGGCACGCCCGTCATCACCGCGATGTACGGCATGAGGTCATAGCCGCGAAGCCGGCGGAACCCCGCGGCGAATTCCGGCGACCAGTTCTGCGCCCCGGCCTCCCAACTGTCGACGTGCATGACGTGCAGCACTTTGCCGGCGAGCTTGGGACCGACACGCCGCAGCGCCTGTGCGAACCAACTGTCGAACTGCAGTGTCGCGGCAACGGCGGAAAGCTTGTCACACTCGAGTCCCTGCGCGCCTCCGGCCGCGGAATTCTGCGATCCGGTGGTGGTGCAGCCGATACGCAGGACTCGCCAGCGTCCCGCCGGCGGGGTCCACCTCAGCGAGCCATCGGCGCTCATCCGTGAGCCCAGGTCGATGACGGCCGCAAGCGGCACGCAGACATCATCCGGCACGTCCCGCGCCGTCGTGCGGCGGCTGATCGCCCATTGCGCACCGGACTTGCCGGGGAGCTGATGAATTCGCGGCTCACTCGCGAGGACGATGCTGAAGAGCCGCAGGCGCGTATCCTGGCCGAAGTCGTATTCCTCCTCGTACGGCTGCGGCGGTATCGGCCGATGCACCAGCCGGAACCAGCGCGCGGTGGTCTGGGCAATGGCATGGGTGAGCACCGTGAGGCTCGTCTGCCAGCCGTGACGCGGATACTCGAGGGTACCGATGCGCCGAAAGCTGTGGCCGTCCTCGCTCGCCTCGACCTCGAGACTGTTGGCTGCCCGATAAACACCGGGCGCGAAGCCGGGCGGCGACGGCGTGCGCACCGTGATCGAGCGCAGCGTGAACGGCCGATCGAACGCGTACTCGATCCAGGATGGCCGGTCATTCGGCACGGCCGTCCAATCGATGGCCTGCTGCAGGTTGTCGGGATCGCCGATGCGGGCGGGAGCACTCACCTTCAGCGGCAGACTGGTCGTGATCCGCGCATGCTCCGTGTGGCTCGTCCGGTCCCATTCCTGCGGCCACGGCAGCGCGATGACGGCGATGTCGCGATAGTAGCCGAGCTTCGCGGCCGGCTGCGGCACCCGGGTTCGCACCGGCGCCGAGCCATTGACCGTCGTGCCGCTCCATACGATGCATTGCATCGACAGCTGCGGCGTGATCCACGGTCCGCTCGCGGTCGCCCAGCCATCGCAGTCGTTGAGCGCGAGCGTGAGACCGAGCCGGCCGCACTCGGCGGCGGCGTGCTCGACCAACTCCCACCAGAGCGGCGTCAGGGCATCCGCCGGCGGCTGTATCGGCGTGTCCGGACCGCTCTTTCCGATCGCAAACAACATCGGCGTGGCGATGCCAACGGCGCGCATCGACTCGAGATCGGCCGTGATGCCCTCGCGGGTGACGTTGCCGCCGAGCCAGTACCAGTAGGCGCCGGGACTCGCGGGCGGCGGCGGTCGCGCGAAGAGCCCGGCGAGACGCTCTCGCTCGTCACGCCGCGCGGAGAGCATCGTTGCAGCGCGAGTGTCTGCCGCCGCGCCGACTCCGACGAGCGGTATGGCGATGCTGCCGGCGGCGAGGCGGAGGAACTCGCGGCGATCCTTCCTGCTCAGCTCATCCGACATGTTTGGGTCTCGCGCTCATCGACTACCGTCGCGTAATGTGGTCTGATATTGGCGGAGGGATAATGTACGACAAATCACGCAACCATCGAATCCTGGCGCTCCTCTTGAGCGCGTTTGCCGTCGTCAGCAGCGCACACGCCGCGGCCGCGGCGCCGCTCCTCGTCGGCACGGCCTGGTACCCGGAGCAGTGGCCGCAGTCGCGCTGGCCGCAGGATCTCGAGTTGATGCAGGCCGCGCATCTCGATGTCGTGCGGATCGGGGAGTTCGCCTGGAGCACGATGGAGCCGCGCGAGGGCCAGTACGATTTCACCTGGCTCGACCGCGCCATCGCGGCAGCGGCACGCCACCACATCCATGTCGTGATAGGCACGCCGACCGCGGCGCCGCCCGCCTGGCTCACGAGCAGGTACCCGGACACGCTGCGCGTCGATGAGGACGGGCAGCGCGCGGAGCACGGCAACCGCCAACAGTTCTCCTTCTCCAGTCCCCGCTACCGCGAGCTCGCACGCCAGATCGCGCTGCGCCTCGCCGAGCGCTATGGTCACAACCCCGACGTCATCGGCTGGCAGATCGACAATGAGATGGGACCACCGTCGTTCGATGGCGAGACGGCCCGTCAGTTTCACGCCTGGCTGCAACGCAAGTACGGCAGCATCGCGAGTCTCAACCGCCACTGGACGACCGCCTACTGGAGCGAGACCTACGACAGCTTCGATCAGGTCCCGATGCACTCGCACGACGAGAATCCGGGACTGCTGCTCGATTTCAGGCGATTCGTCAGCGACACATGGGCGAGCTACGTCGCGAACCAGGCAGGCGCTATCCGCGCCCACGCCGACCCGCGGCAGTTCATCACGACCAACACGACTCATTGGGGAGCGCAGTTCGATCAGTACATCGTCAGCCGCCAGCTCGACATGGCGGCATGGGACGAGTACGTGCCTGACGGGCGCTTCGCATGGCTCGAGGACGCAGTCCAGCACGATCTGGTACGCGGCTACAGGAACAAAAACTTCTGGCTGATGGAGACGCAGCCGGCATTCGTCAACTGGTCGCCCGTCAACAGCCCCCTGCCCCCTTACGCCATGCGCGAGCTCGCCTGGCAGGCCGTGGGACACGGGGCCGACGCGGTGCTCTACTGGCAGTGGCGCAGCGCGTTGAATGGCCAGGAGCAATATCACGGCACGCTGCTCGGAGCCGACGGCACGCCCGTTCCCGCATACGGCGTTGTCCGTGAGATTGCCGCGGAATTTGCCCGCGCCGCAGCGGCGATCGGCGGCACCTCGCCGCGCAGCGACGTGGCGATGCTGCAGTCCTACGACAGCGGCTGGGCGATCGACTTCCAGCGCCAGCAGGCCGATTTCGACGTCGTGCAGGAATTCGACGCCTTCTACGACCCGCTCGAGCGCTTCGCGCAATCGGTGGACGTGGTGTCGCCGGATGCGCCGCTCAGTGGCTATCGGCTCGTGGTCGCACCGGCGCTCAACGTCCTCTCGGCGGCGCAGGCGCGGCATCTGGCCGACTACGTCCGCGCCGGCGGCCATCTCGTGTTGGGTCCGCGCAGCGGCATGAAGGACGCCTACGACGCTCTCTGGCCGCAGCGCCAGCCCGGACCGCTCGCGAACCTGCTCGGCGGCCGTGTGGAGCAGTACTACGCGCTCGGCTCCCCGGTGTCGCTCGCGGGCATTCTCGGCTCCGGCCAGGCTTCCATCTGGGCGGAAGCGCTCTCGGTGCGCGATCCGTCGACCCGCGTCCTCATGCGCTACGACCACGGAGATGACCAGCGCAACGGTTGGCTCGACGGCAAGCCCGCGATCATCAGCCGCAACGTCGGCAAGGGCACCATAACCTACATCGGGGCGTGGCTCGATGCCGCCCTCATGCAGAACGTACTGGACGATCTTTTGCGTTCGGCACACGTGACACCACTCATTCCAGGCGTCGCGGAAAACGTCGAGGTCTGTGAGCGTGTCGGAGCGGGCAAGCGGGTATGGATCCTGATCAATCACGGCGATCTCGCACAGAGCATTCGCCTGCCTTCGCCTGCCGCACCGGTGCTGGGCGGCGATGAGGCCGCCAGGACCCAGACCGTGATGTTGACGCCGCACAGCGTTCATGTCCTCGAGGCGCCGTTGCGATGAGGCAGCGCCGATGGCCGCGCCGGCTCGCGCCGATGGCCGCGAGCGCTCTCCTCATCGCAGCCTGTGCAACGCCGACACACCGGCCCGGGCCCGCCGGCGCAGGCTCTTCGTCCTCCCCGGTCTCGACGTCGCTGCTCGAGCAGCTCGGCGCGCAGCGGTCGGCGCAACCCGCTGCGGCATCGCCCGCGTTGGCGACAGCCCTCGGCCGCCTTTGGCTCGGTGCCGCGTGGTACCCGGAGCAGTGGCCGGAGAGCTCGTGGGAGCGTGATCTGTCGCTGATGCAGGCGGCCGGAATCAACGTCGTAAGGGTGGGTGAATTCGCCTGGAGCCGGCTCGAGCCGGCCGAGGGACACTACGATTTCGACTGGCTCGCGCGCGCCATCCGCATGGCCCGGCGCCATCACATCGCGGTGGTGATCGGCACCCCGACCGATGCGCCGCCCGACTGGCTGACCAGCCGCTATGCCCAGGTGTTGCGCGTTGGGCCCGATGGACGGCGCGGCGAGCACGGCGGCCGCCGCCAGTTCTCCTACTCGAGCCCGCTCTATCGTAGGTTCTGCCGCGACATCGTCGCCCGTCTGGCGCAGCGCTTCGGTCACGATCCCAACGTCATCGGCTGGCAGATCGACAACGAATACACCGACGAGTCCTTCGATGCCGCCACACGCTCGCAGTTCCAGCGATGGCTGCAACGCAGGTTCCACACCCTCGCCGCGTTGAACCGCGCCTGGACCACGGCGTACTGGAGTCAGACCTACACCGCGTGGAGCCAGATCCCGCTGAACGCCCTGCCCGGCAATCCGGGGCTGATGCTGGCCCACCGGCATTTCGTCACCGCCACCTGGCGCAGCTACCAGCGCAACCAGATCGCGGCGCTGCGCGGCAGCATCGACCCGCGGCAATTCATCACCAGCAACTTCGGCGGCCTCGGCTGGAGCGACAACTGGGATCATTATGCCCTCGCGCGCGACCTCGATCTCGCCTCCTGGGACGACTACGTCGGGCAGGGACACCTCGACGCTTACCGCAATGGCGCGACCAGCGACTTCGTACGGGGCTGGAAACGGCAGGACTACTGGGTCATGGAGGCGCAGCCGGGCTTCGTCGACTGGGCGCCCGTCGATAACTCGCTCGACCCGGGCGAAGTGCGTGCCATGACCTGGCAGTCGATCGGCCACGGCGCCGACGCCGTGCTCTTCTGGCAGTGGCGCAGCGCGCTCAACGGCCAGGAGCAGTATCACGGCACCCTCGTCGGTCCCGACGGCGAGCCGGTGCCGCTCTATCACGAGGTCGCCCGGGTCGGACACGAATTCCGCCGCGCCTCGGCCGCGATCGCCGGCACCGCGCCCGTATCCCGGGTTGCCATCCTGACCACCTACGACAGCCGCTGGGCGATCGAATTCCAACCGCAGTCGGTGGACTATCAGCCGCTCGAGGTGCTGCTCGACTATTACCGCCCGCTCGAGGACCTGACTCATTCGGTGGACATCGTGAGCGCCAACGCGCCGCTGCGCCGCTACGCTGTCGTAATCGCTCCGGGGCTCAATGTCATTCCACAACAGCTGGCACGACATCTCGCGGCGTACGTGCGCGGCGGCGGACATCTCATTCTCGGGCCGCGCAGCGGCATGAAGGACCGATATGACCGCCTCGATGCACGGCGACAGCCCGGGCCGCTGGTTGCGGTCCTCGGCGGTCGTGTGCAGCAGTATTACGCGCTCGACAGGCAGGTGGCGGTATCCGGTCCCGCCGGCACGGGGACAGCCTCCATCTGGGCCGAGGCGCTCCAGCCCCTCACACGCGAGACCCGGGTCATCCTGCGCTACGCCCCCGACTCCTCGTGGCTCAGCCGGCAGCCGGCCGCGCTGCGCCGGGACTATGGCCACGGCGACATCACCTACCTCGGCGCTCTCTTCGATCCCGGCCTCACCCGCACCCTCCTGCGCCGGGCGCTCTTCGCCGCCGGCGTGAGCCCAACCATGAATGCGCTTCCCGCCGGCGTGGAGTCGATGCGCCGCCAGGGCGCGGGGCGCCGGATCATGATCCTGATCAATCACGGAGCATCCCCGCGCACCGTGCAGTTGCCGGATGTCATGCAGGACGTGCTCCACCCCGGCACGAACGTCCGCGCGGTCACCCTCGGCGCACAGGGCGTCGCGGTGCTCGAGGAGAAACACTGATGCGCTCGAGGTTCCCGACATTGGCGATGGCCGTGCTGGCAGCACTCTCGTGGCCCTGGCTCGGCCCGGCGGCGCACGCGGACGGGACGACCGCCCGGCCCGCGGCGGCTGCCGCGGCAGCCCGCACTTTTCCGCCCCTTTGGGACGAGCCCAAGGACTACGAGCACTCGCTCCACCGGCAGCTCGGGCAGATCGATGCGCGGATCGCGCAAGGCCCATTCAAGGCGAGCTGGCCGTCTCTCGAGGGGTATCGGGTGCCGGCCTGGTTTCGTGACGCCAAGTTCGGCATCTTCATCCACTGGGGCGTCTTCTCGGTGCCTGCCTTCGACAACGAGTGGTACTCG
The DNA here is from genome assembly GCA_036273095.1 of Steroidobacteraceae bacterium. Taxonomy (GTDB): domain Bacteria; phylum Pseudomonadota; class Gammaproteobacteria; order Steroidobacterales; family Steroidobacteraceae; genus 13-2-20CM-66-19. The sequence goes on from DATAXF010000055.1 coordinate 33,809, forward strand.
CGCAATATGTACGTGCGGGGCTCGCTGGCCTACAAGCATCACCGTGCCGTCTACGGACCGCAGTCGAAGTTCGGCTACAAGGACTTCATTCCGCGCTTCACCATGGCGAAGTTCGACCCTGACGCCTGGGCCGACCTCTTCGTCCGCGCCGGCGCCCGCTATGTCGTGCCGGTCGCGGAGCACTCCGACGGCTTCGCCATGTATGACTCGAAGTTCACGCTCTGGGATGCGGCACGCATGGGACCGAAACGCGATGTCGTCGCGGCTCTGGAGAAGGCGGTGCGCGCCCGCGGGCTGCGATTCGGTGTTTCCTCGCATCGCGCCGAGCACTGGTGGTGGTATCACGAGGGCACGGAGTACAACTCCGACGTCAACGACCCGCGTTACGCCGGTCTCTACGGACCCGCGCAGCCCATGGATCTGCCGGGAGACCACACGCCGGGAGAGCCGGACCCGAGCCATCTGGAGCGCTGGCTGCCGCCGTCGCAGCCATACATCGAGGACTGGTTGGCCCGCAGTACGGAGCTGATGGACGACTACCACCCCGACTTCATCTATTTCGACTGGTGGATCAATCAGCCGGCGTTCGCGCCGGATTTGAAGCGTGTGGCCGCGTACTATTACGACGTCGCTGCCGCACGCCACCAGGACGTGGTGCTGACGTACAAGCTCGAGGCGTTCCCTGCCGGGGCCGCGGTTCTCGACATCGAGCGTGGCAAGCTCGATGCGCTGCGGCTGCTGCCGTGGCAGAGCGACACCTCGGTCAGCATCAATTCCTGGGGCTATGTCAGGAACGACACCTACCGCACCGCGGGGTCGCTCCTCACCGATCTGATCGACATAGTGAGCAAGAACGGCAATCTCCTGCTCAACATCGGCCCGCGCGCCGACGGCACGATTCCCACACAGATCCGTACCGTGCTCCTGCAAATGGGCGCCTGGCTGCACGTCAACGGCGAGGCCATCTACGGCACCCGGCCGTGGGTCCTCTACGGCGAAGGCACCACCAACGCGCCGACCGGCCGTGAGGCCGGGCAGGTGTACACGCCCGCGGATATCCGGTTCACACAAAGGGACGGGACTCTGTATGCAATGGGGCTCGCGTGGCCGCGTGACGGCAAGGTACTGGTGAAAACGCTCTATCGCGGCACACCGTATCTCACCGCGCCGATACAACAGGTGAGTCTCCTTGGAGACCAGGCTCCGGTACACTGGACCCAGACCCCCGAGGGCCTGGCGGTGCAGCTTCCCGCGACGCACGATGACCTGCCGTACGCTCTGAAGATCATCACGCGGAATTAGAGGCGGCCCAGGGCACGGAGCGCGCTACGGAAATCGCGCGGGTGTCGTGCGGCCATTTACCGCTGACGCAGCAATAGAAGTGATAGAGGGAGTCGCCCGAGTGAATCACGGCAGGCTTGTGGGCATAGTCCTCGTCGATCGAGCCTGGAGGGCCGACGTTCACCATGATCTCGGGGACCTTGGTGAAGTGGAAAGGATCGGGACCCAAGGCGAGCAGGTCGCGGGCGCGGCCGTCGGCGGCGAGTCCATAGTAATAGAGAGCCCACCAGGGACCGTGGCGTAGGACGCAGGGGTCGCTTGCGAAGCGGGTGTCCCACGCATCGGCCGGGCCGTTGCGTACGATGGGGTTGCCGGGATGGCGGCTCCAGGTTTTGAGGTCGGTGGAGGTCGCAACACCGATCTGCTCGTGCCAGCGCTCTTCGTCGGTCTTGGCGTTGTAGAAGAGATAGTAGAGGCCGCCGCTTCTCACCAGGTAGGGCTTGTAGAGGCCGCCCCGCTCCCACGCGGCGCCGTCCTCGGGCCGCAGGATCGGCTCGCTGCGCTGCCAATGATGGAGGTCGTCGCTCCAGGCGAGGCCGATCACGGCCGGACCCTGCTCGTAGCCGGGGTTGGGATAGGCGTGCCAGACGCCGAGATAGCGGCCGCCGATCCTGATGAGAGCGCCATTCGAGTTCAGCGCATCGTCGCGCAGGATGCACATCAGAGCGATGTTGTAGCGTGTGATCGGGTCGGCCGGATCGCGAGCCAGGATCAGGCCCTGGCGCTGCCAGTGCACGAGGTCCGAGGACTGGGCCAGGCCGGTCTGATAGCCGGTGCCGTCGTAACCCACGTATGTCATGTGGAAGCGGCCATTCGCGAAGAACACGAACGGGCAATCCACCGAGCGCTCATCGAAGCTGCCGGCAACACCCGACTTCTCGAGCACCCGCTTGCCATACTTGTAAGGCGTGCGGAACGGTGCTGCGTCCGGCAGCGCCGGACTCCCCGGCTGCCGCAAAGCGCCGCGTGCAGCCGCGGCGCGGGAGGCGAGCCCCGCGCCGGCCGCTGCCAGGAGTCCGCAGAGCAGCGACCGGCGCGAGGAGTCGAGCATCAGCCGCCCGAGAACTTGACGCGGAATCCGAGAGTCGCCTGCCGGTCGTCGATCGTCTGCGACTGCTGCAGGGTCTGGACGCCGAAGAACTCCGTGACCCGCGTCCGCAGCAGATTGGAGCCTTGCGCGTACAGCGACAGCCAATGGTTCACGTTGTATTCCAGCGACGCGTCGAGCCAGCCGTAGCCCTTGGTGTAGATCGGATTGGCCGCGAGCTGCGCGTTGGAGCCATTGTAGATCGTCGTGTAGAACTGGCTGCGCCAGTTGTATGCCGCCCGGAACGACACCGGGCCGAGCTCGTAAATCCCGATCGCGTTGAAGCTGTTCTTGGAGAGCCCCGGCAGCGTGGTGCTCTGGCCCACCACGGCCGTGGGCGCGTTGGCGCTGATGTAGGTGTAATTGAGCTCCGTTCCCAGGCCGCTCAACAGGCCGGGCAGATTGCGGTAGAACTGCTGATACCCGATCTCGACGCCCTTGATCGATCCGTCGCCGCCGTCGATGGCGCCCGTGAGATTGTAGGTCACGCTATCGATCGTGAACGCGTTCTGTTGCGTCTCCTGCAGGATGAAGTCAGTCAGCTTCTTGTAGAAGACATCGCCCGTCAGCGCCGCGCCCGGGGCGAAGTACCACTCGAGCGAGGCGTCGGCCTGCTTGGCCTGGGTGGGCTTCAGGTACGGATTGCCGCCGCTCGCGTTGCCCTGAGCCGGCAGCAGGCTGATCGACGGACGGATCTGGCTGAAGTCCGGATAGCTGACGGTCTTCGAGACGCCGAGCCGCAACAGCAGATCGTGCATCAGCTTGAACGTCAGGTTGAGGCTCGGCAGGGGATAAGTCTGACTGGTATCGAACACGGAGGGAGTGTAGACGGCTCCATTCTGCAGCTCGCCGCTCAGGTCGGTCTTGTGGTCCACCACCCTCACACCGATGTTGCCAGTCATCGGAATCGCCCAGTTCTCGGCTCCGAAATCGACGCGGAAGTAACCGGCGTAGTTGTGCTCCTGCACGTGATAGTCCGCGGAGCCATTGTCCACGGCCGGCGCAATCCCGTACGCCTGATCGACGCCCAGCAGGTCATAGTGCATCACGTTCGGATTGAACACGACGTATTGCGGCTGGACCGCGTTCGTCTCGGTCGCGGAGAAATACGGCGACAGCGGCACCTCACCGTACCACCCCGAGGTGCCAGCGATGTCCGGGGTCGTGACGGCGCCGAAGTCGGACCACTGATTGAAAGCGTCTATGCGATCGGAGACACGGCCACCGGCTCTGAGGTCGGTGACGAAACCGCCCGGCAGCGCATAGGTCACATCGAGCCTGCCGGCCGTCTCGCCGCCACGGAAGTGCTGCTCGGTGTCATACATGTAGCTCTGGTAATTGCTGCTGGTGCCGCCGTAATTGGCCAGGTCGGACGTATCGAGCCCGCTCACGATCGACTGCGTCACGCCGGAGATGGAGGCCAGCTGCGTCAGCGTGCCGACCGCGCCGATTTTCACCGCCGGATTGTTGAGCCGCTCCGTGGCGCCGGTGTAGCCGATATCACCTTCGACCGTCCACGGCGCCGGCGTCCACTTGGCATGCAGGGCGTATTGCCGGTTCACATCCTCGACCGTGCGCCAGGCGCCGACGGTGCCGATACCGGCGCCGTCCCAGGTGATCGCCTGCACGTCGCTCGTGCCCGGGAAGAGAGTCGTGGAGCCCGCCACGGGCGTGCCGGCCGAGGTCGTGAAGGTGTACTGGTCCTGCGCCCAGACGAAATCCTCGCTCGAAACCTCGGCGTACGTCTGGAAGTCATCGACGGGCTGCCATTGCAGGACACCGTCGACACCGGTGCGCTTGCGGTCGCCGACGAACATCGTGTTGTAGACGCCGTTCAGATAGGTGACCGTCTGGCCCGGCACCGCGGTGGTGCTGGTCGCGATCGCGCTGTTGGTGGCGTTGTCCTCACGGTAGGAGCGATCCTGGTACGACAGGGTGAGCAGTCCGCCCACCTTGCCGATCCCCGTGTCCCAGACATTGCTCAGCAGCCCCGTGAAGGAGGGCTTTGCCTGACCGATGAGATCGCCGTACTGCTCCTCGCCGCTGCCCTCGACCTCGAGGCCCTGGAAGTCGAACGGCTTGTGAGTGCGCAGGTCGACGGTTCCCGCAATACCGCCCTCGATCTGATCGGCCGTCGGGTCCTTGTAGACATCTATGCCCGCGAGCAGTGCCGAAGGGATATCGGTCAGGTCCAGCACCCGGCTGCCCTGGGCGCTGAAGACCTCGCGGCCATCGAGCGTGGTCTCCGCCTGCGGCAGGCCGCGGATCTCATAGCCGCTCATGACCGCCGAGCCGCCGATCGTGACCGTGCCGCCGCCCTCGCCGAGCTGCCGGCTGATCTGGATGCCGGGGATGCGCTGGATGGCATCGATTGCAGTGATGTCCGGCAACTTACCGATATCCGAGGCGACGATGGAATCCTCGATGGTGTCGGCGAATTCCTTGATGTGCAGCGCGCTCTCCATGCTCTGACGGATTCCGGTCACGACGACTTCCTGCAGCTGCGCAGCGTGCTGGCCGTTTGACGCCTGACCTGCGGAATTCGCGGCCTGAGCGAGGTGCAGCGGCTGCGTCTTGCGCGTGGCCTTTGCCGACGCGGAGGCGGCCTGCGCCGCGGCGTCGGCCCAAGTGGGGACGGTGCCCGCCATCGCGAGGACGACGGCCCCGGATATGAGCCTTGACGTAGCTTTCATCATCTTTCCCCCTCAATCGGTTACTGCAAGGTAGCCAACCCGCCGACTTCGTTTACAGGCGGACGAAGCTTTTGTGTATAAATATCACTACTGCTCCGGATGGCGCAAGCGGAATCCCATATGATGAAATCAGTTACAGTCGCGGCGGCCGGGGAAGCTCCCCGGGAAGTGGGCGATGACGTCTCGGCGGGCACTGTTACGGCTGGTTGCGGGCGCCTCCCTCGGGCCTACGCTCGCCAGCAGCAGCCTCGCGTGGGCCGGCGCAGCCATAACGCGCGAGACCGGG
>DATAXF010000056.1:0-3534 GCA_036273095.1 Steroidobacteraceae bacterium
CAGCTCGCCTGGGGTGGGGGCGTCCCGTCCTGGGATTCGGAAACGCTGAAGGGCTCTGCTTCGGTCTGACCATTGCGCTGTAGCAAGATCTCCACCCGCTGCTGCGCGGCCTTGAGCGACCCTTGGCAGTGTCGCGTCAGCTCCACACCCCGCTCGAAGGTCTTGAGTGCCTCATCGAGAGGCAGATCGCCGCGCTCCAGTCGCGCGACCAGCGCCTCGAGCTCGGCGAGCGCTTGCTCGAAGTCAGGTGCCTTAGTTTCGGGCATAAACCTGAGACGTTATACAGGCGTTACAGCGCCGGTCAACGTGATTGACGCGCCGGCCCCCGCGGCTTAGAGTCGCAGCCCTCGTTAGACCCAGTCTAAGCAGGAGAGAGCGGCATGAATCTCAAAGGCAGCAAGACCGAGAAGAATTTGAAAGACGCGTTCGCGGGCGAGTCCCAGGCGAACCGCCGGTACCTGTACTTCGCAGCCAAGGCGGACGTCGAGGGATTCAACGACGTGTCGGCTGTCTTCCGCTCGACCGCTGAGGGTGAGACCGGTCACGCACACGGCCACCTCGAGTATCTCGAGGCGGTGGGCGATCCGGCCACCGGCCTGCCGATCGGCGATACCAAGCTCAATCTGAAGGCCGCGATCGCCGGCGAAACCCACGAGTACACGGACATGTACCCCGGAATGGCGAAGTCGGCCCGCGATGAAGGCTTTGCCGAGATCGCCGACTGGTTCGAGACCCTGGCCAAGGCCGAGCGCTCGCACGCAAATCGCTTCCAGAAGGCTCTGGAAGCGATTTGATTTTAAAGCGCTGGATCCGGGCTCCTGCCCGGCCCAGCGCGGCGGCGGGCAAAAGCGCGGTTTTTGCCCGCCGCCTCCGCCACCTGCGGCGGCGGGGCACGTCCCTGTGCCTGGTCTACAGGATCGAATGAGCTCTACACCCACATCATCCGGCGATGGAGGATCGCGGCAACCGGCGGCCGGCCGCGAGGGCAGCCTCGAGGCTCCCACCCGCCATCCGCTCGACTGGCGGAACCCCGCTTTCTACGACGAGGCAGCGCTCACCAAGGAGCTGGAGCGCGTCTTCGACATCTGTCACGGCTGCCGCCGCTGCTTCAGTCTCTGCAACGCGTTTCCAACACTGTTCGATGCCGTGGATGAGTCCGCGTCGGGCGAAGTGCACTCGGTCGACAAGAAGGTCTTCTGGCAGGTCGTGGACCACTGCTACCTGTGTGACATGTGCTTCATGACGAAGTGCCCGTACGTGCCGCCGCATCCCTGGAATGTCGACTTCCCGCATTTGATGCTGCGTGCGAAGGCGGTACGCGACCGCAAAGAGGGCGTCAGCCTGCGCAATCGCGCGCTGTCCGCGACGGATATCGTGGGCAGGATCGCCGGTATTCCTGTCGTTGCGGAGATCGTCAATGCCGTCAACCGTTCGAGCCTCGGCCGCGCGGTGCTGGAGAAGACGCTCGGTGTCGACCGCAGCGCGCCGATCCCGGAATACCACTCCCGCTCGGCGCGCAAGCGCCTGCGCGGCCTCGGTAAGAGCGCTGGCGCCAAGGCGGTCCCGACTCCGGAGACGGCGGGCAGAGTGGCGCTCTTCACCACCTGCTACGGCAATCGCAACGACCCACGGCTCAATGAGGATCTGGTCGCCGTCTTCGAGCACAACGACATCCCGGTTACGCTGGTTGCGCAGGAGCGCTGCTGCGGCATGCCGCGTCTGGAGCTCGGCGACCTCGAGACTGTCGCGCGCCTGAAGGAATTCAACATCCCGCAGCTCCTGGCCGCGATCGACTCCGGGCTCGACATCGTCGCCCCGATCCCTTCCTGCGTGCTGATGTTCAAGCAGGAGATTCCGCTGATGTTTCCCGAAGATGCCGCCGTGCAGCGCGTGGCCAAGCGCATCTTCGATCCGTTCGAATATCTCATGCACCGCCATCGCGCGGGCCTGCTGCGCACCGACTTCAAGAGCTCCCTGGGCAAGGTGAGCTACCACGTCCCCTGCCACCTGCGCGTGCAGAACATCGGCCTGAAGACACGCGATGTGCTGCGGCTCGTCCCCGACACCACGGTCGATGCGATCGAGCGTTGCTCGGGACACAACGGCACCTACGGCGTGAAGAAGGAGTACCGCGCTGCCTCCATGAAGATCGCCCGGCCCGTGATCCAGCGCGTCCAGTCCGCCGCCGCCGAGCACTATGCGAGCGACTGTCCCATGGCCGGCGAGCAGATCCAGAGCGGCCTCGAAGGCGGCCGGGAGCCGGAGCACCCGCTCAGCCTCCTGCGGCTCGCCTACGGGATATAGGAGCGCCCGATGGACAAGCTTACCGCCGAAGATCTGATGAGCCTCGAGCGCTACGCCCGCGAGCGCCCCGCCTTCCGCGCGCGCCTGCTCGAGCACAAGCGCAATCGCAAGCTCGCCGTCGGCCCCAACGTCACCTGGTCCTTCGAGGACCGGCTGACCATGCAGTATCAGGTGCAGGAGATGTTGCGCGCCGAGCGGATCTTCGAGCCCGAAGGCATCCGCGAAGAGCTCGATGCCTACAACCCGCTGATCCCCGACGGCCGCAACTGGAAGGCGACCCTGCTCATCGAGTTCCCTGACGTCATCGAGCGCCAGCAAGAGCTGGCGCAGCTCATCGGCCTCGAAGACCGCTGCTGGATGCAGGTGCGCGGCCAGGACCGCGTGTATGCGATCGCCGACGAAGACCTCGAGCGCGAGAACGCCGAGAAGACTTCTGCGGTGCACTTCCTTCGCTTCGAGCTCACCCCGCCCATGGTCGCTGCTCTCGAGGGCGGCGCGGCGCTGGCCGCCGGCGTGGATCACGACCACTACCGCCATGCGGTGGATCCCATCCCGGAGCCCATAAGAGCCGCGCTACTTCAAGACTTGAAGTGAAGTAAGATCCGCGGACATGAATCAGTCCTACACCGCCTCCGACATCGAAGTCCTGAGCGGCCTGGAGCCCGTACGCCGCCGCCCCGGCATGTACACCCACACCTCCCGGCCCAACCACATGGCCCACGAGGTCGTCGATAACAGCGTCGACGAGGCGATCGCCGGCTACTGCAAGCAGATCGACGTCACCCTCTTCAAGGACGGCTCGCTGCAAGTCGCGGACGACGGCCGCGGCATGCCCGTCGACATCCATCCGAAGGAGAAAGTGAGCGGCGTCGAGCTCATCCTCACCCGCCTGCACGCCGGCGGCAAGTTTTCCGACAAGACCTACAAGTTCTCCGGCGGCCTGCACGGCGTCGGCGTCTCCGTGGTCAATGCGCTCTCGAAGAATCTGGAGTGCTGGATCAAGCGCGGCGGCAAGGAATACAACATCAGCTTCAGGGACGGCAAAATACACTCCAAGCTCGAAGTGGTGGGCACCGTCGGCCAGCGCAACACCGGCACCACCCTGCGCTTCTGGCCCGATCCGAAGTTTTTCGATTCCGACAAAATTTCGGTGCCGCAGCTCAAGCACACCCTGAAGGCCAAGGCCGTGCTCTGCCCCGGCCTGCGCATCACCTTCACCAACGAGGCCAC
>DATAXF010000057.1:0-130823 GCA_036273095.1 Steroidobacteraceae bacterium
CCGCCGCTCATCTGGAACATGATGATGTCGATGTCGGGCGGCTGGTTCTTCGTGGTGGCGGCGGAGGCGATCAGCGTCGGCAACACGACGGTCACGCTGCCAGGAGTCGGCGCCTACATCGCGAAAGCCATTCAGGACAAGAATCTGGGCGCCATCGGCTGGGCCATCGCCGCCATGGCGGTGGTCATCCTGATCTACGACCAGCTCCTCTTCCGGCCGCTCACCGCGAGCGCCGACTGGTTCCGTCTCGATCAGGAAGCGGGCCTGACGCCGTCGCATTCCTGGGCGCTCACCATGATGCGGCGCTCGCGCCTGCTGGCCTTGGGCGTGCGACTCTTCGGCTCCGCCATTCAGCTCGGTTTCAACCGCGGCAGGGAGCAGCCGCGACCGGCGCGCGCCAGCGGCGGCCCGACCCGGAGGAGGCCGCTGGGAGATATGGCGTGGTACGCGGTCGTTGCAGTGGTGATCGCGATGGCGTTGTGGCGCATCACGCGTTTCATCCTCGACCATGTTCCCCTGGCGGAGGTCGGGCACGTTTTCGCCCTGGGTGGCTTCACGCTCCTTCGGGTCGCCATTCTCATTGCGCTCGCGAGCGCGTTCTGGGTGCCCATCGGGGTGTACATCGGCATGCGCCCGCGGCTGGCGCGCACGGCGCAACCGATTGCGCAGTTTCTGGCCGCGTTTCCGGCCAATCTGCTCTTTCCGATCGTGGTTTCCGGGATCGTGGTTTACAAGCTCAACCCGAATATCTGGCTGAGTCCGCTGATGGTCCTCGGTACCCAGTGGTACATTCTGTTCAACGTGATCGTCGGAGCCTCCTCGCTCTCGCCCGATCTGAAGTACGCGGGTGAGAACCTCGGCGTGCGGGGCTGGCTCTGGTGGCGGAAGATCGCCCTGCCGGCGATATTTCCGTTCTATCTGACGGGTGCCATCACGGCGTCGGGAGGCTCGTGGAACGCAAGCGTTGTAGCGGAGGTGGCGAACTGGGGCACCACGCATCTCCATGCCGTCGGGCTGGGCGCTTACATCGCCGACGCTACGGCCGCCGGCGACTTCCCACGTAACGTGCTCGGCATCGCGGTCATGAGCGTGATTGTGGTGGTGGTGAACCGCTTCTTCTGGCGTCAGCTCTACGCGCGCGCCGAGCGCAAGTTCCGCCTGAGTTAGACCGAGGACTGCGATCCATGAATGCCAACCCGCAGACGCTCAATCTCGCGCCGCTCCTCATCGTCAAGAGCGTGTGCAAGTCCTTCCTCAAGCCCGATGGCGACGAGCTGGTCGTCCTCGACCATGTCGGGCTGACACTTCGGCCCGGGGAGATCGTCGGCCTGCTCGGACGCTCGGGCTCGGGCAAATCGACACTGCTGCGGCTCATCTGCGGGCTCGATACGCCGACCAGCGGGGTGGTGGATTACCAGGGCAACCCGGTCGCGGGTCCGACGCGCGGCATCGCCATGGTGTTTCAGAGCTTCGCGCTCTTTCCCTGGCTCACCGTTCTCGAGAACGTGCAGCTCGGTCTCGAGGCGTTGCGGCTGCCGGAGGCGGAGATCCGCAAGCGCTCGCTCCAGGCCATCGACCTCATCGGCCTCGATGGCTTCGAGTCCGCCTACCCGCGCGAGCTCTCGGGCGGCATGCGCCAGCGCGTCGGCTTCGCGCGCGCGCTGGTCGTACACCCGAGCGTTCTCCTCATGGACGAGCCGTTCTCTGCGCTCGACATATTGACCGCCGAGACGCTGCGCACCGACTTCCTCGATCTCTGGGGCGAGGGCCAGCTGCCGATCCGCTCCGTGCTTCTGGTCACTCACAACATCGAGGAGGCGGTGCAGATGTGCGACCGGCTGCTCATCTTCTCGACCAATCCGGGGCGGGTGGTGAGCGAGCTCTCGGTCGATCTGCCGCACCCGCGATCCACGGTCGATCCGCGCTTCCAGGTGTTGGTCGATCGCGTCTACGTCGAGATGACGGCGAAGCGCCGGGGTGAGCTGCGCGGCGGTGATCTGAAGACCGAGCGCTTCGCGGGGACTGGCATCGGCACGGCGCTGATTCACGTCTCCTCCAACCTGCTGTCGGGATTGCTCGAGGCCGTGAACGAATCGCCCTACAACGGCAAGGCGGACCTGCCGGTGATCGCCGAGGACCTTCACATGGAGGTCGACGAGCTGCTGCGGGTGGCGGAGGCGCTGCAGATGCTGCGGTTCGCCGAGGTAGAGGGTGGTGATATCCGCCTGTTGGAGGCGGGTCTCGCCTTCGCCCGCGCGGAGAGTGATGAGCGCAAGCACCTCTTTGCGAGGCACCTGCTGACCTACGTGCCCCTCGCCACGCACATCCGGCGGATTCTCGATGAGCGCAGCAGCCATACCGCGCCCAAGAGCCGGTTTTTCGACGAGCTCGAGGACTACATGGCCGAGGAGGCGGCCGAGCAGACGCTGCGCACCATCATCAGCTGGGGCCGCTACGCGGAGGTCTTCGCCTATGACGACCAGAGGCAGGTCTTCAGTCTCGAGAATCCGGCTTGAGCGGACTGCCCGAGACGGCCGACGCCCGCACCCACCTGCTCATCGTGGATGACGATCACGAGCTCTGTTCCATGCTGGTGGAGTATCTGGGCCCGGAGGGCTTCACCACCGAGACGGCCGGCACCGGTACGGCGGGGCTGGAGCGAGTGGCGCGCGGCGCGCTCGATCTGGTGGTGCTCGATGTGATGTTGCCGGAGCTGTCGGGGTTCGAGGTGCTGCGGCGCCTGCGCTCGGTGAGCCGCATCCCGGTCATCATGCTCACCGCCCGCGGCGAGGAGGTCGACCGCGTGATCGGCCTCGAGCTCGGCGCCGACGACTATCTCGCCAAGCCCTTCAGCCCGCGGGAGCTGGTGGCGCGCATCAGGGCGGTGCTGCGGCGCATGGCGGCCGAGCCCCAGCCGGTGGCGGGCGCCCTGACATGGGGCCCGTTGCGCCTCGATTTGCGCGCCCGGCAGGCGGAAGTCGACGGGCAGGGCCTCGAGCTCACGGCGGCGGAGCTCAGGATCCTCGAGCTTCTGGTGCGGGCGGATACCCGTACCGTGAGCCGCGAGGACCTCATGCTGCAGGCCTTGGGCAGGCGGCTGCTGCCGACCGACCGGAGCCTGGATACCCACGTCAGCAATTTGCGGCGTAAGCTGGCGAAGTTGACGGACCGGGTCTCCGTCCAGAGCGTGCGAGGCTCGGGCTACGCGCTCACTCAGAAGTAGCCGCTGTCATGCATTCCCTCTACTGGCGCATCTTCCGCTCTTTCTGGCTCGCCATCGCCCTCATCCTGGCGGGGACGGTCATCGTGGCCGTGAGCGCCTCCATCCAGCGCCGCGACGAGGTGCCTTGGGTTCAGCGGGGTGACCTCTTTGCGCAGGCCGACGACGCTTTCGAGAGCGGCGGACCGGACGCGCTACGCGAGTGGCTCGAGAGCATCGCCAGCGATCCGGCATTCTCGCGCACGTATGTCGTCGGTCCGAACGGTCACGACCTGCTCGACCGGCCGCTGCCGCACTTCCTGCAGGTGCCGCTGAACGGGCGCACGAAGCACGGGACCAAGACAGTGCGCTCCGGCGCCATCGCTCCTGTGGGCGGAGCGCTCGTCCTGGTGGCACCCGATGGCAGTACCTATCACGTCATTGTCGGGCCCCTGCACGAGCATGCGCTGCTCTTCGGTGAGCTGCAGCTGCCCGGCGTCGCCGGCGCGATACTCGCCATCGCTTTGTTGGTGAGCACGGTCATCTGCTTCTTTCTGACACGGCACCTGGTTGGTCCAATCGATCGGCTGCGTCAAGCCACGCGGGAGATGTCCGCAGGAAACCTCAGCGTACGCATGGCGCCGCGTCTCAAAGGGCGTCAGGACGACCTTGCGCTTCTCGCTGCGGATTTCGACACCATGGCGGAGAGGGTGCAGAGCCTGCTCGAATCCAAGCAGCAGCTGCTGCGTGACGTCTCGCACGAGCTGCGCTCACCGCTCGCCCGACTACAGCTCGCCCTCTCTCTGGCACGTCGGGAGGATGGGGGAGTGGAGCGCCAGCTCACGCGTATCGCGAACGAGGCCGACCGCCTGGAGCATCTCATTGCCCGCATCCTGAAGCTCGTCCGGCTGGAGCGCCCGGCAAGCGCCTTCCAGGGTGTTCCGGTGGACGTGGGCAAGTTGCTGGAGACCATCGCGCAGGACGTCGCCATCGAGGCAGACGCGCGAAGCTGCACGGTATCTGTGCGTACGGAGGCAGAGCTGCAGGTCTCTGGTGATTCGGAGCTTTTGCGCAGCGCTTTCGAGAACGTCATCCGCAACGCGGTTCGCTACGGTCCGTCCGGCTCCGTGGTTGTCGTCACCGCAGGGCGCGGGGACTGGATCCAGGTGGCGGTCCGCGACCACGGCCCGGGCGTTCCTGAGAAGGACCTGAAGCTGATCTTCGAGCCGTTCTATCGCGTCGACGCCGCGCGTGACCGCGCCGGCGGCGGCGAGGGCCTGGGCCTCGCGATCGCCGCCCGCGCCATCGTGGTGCACGGCGGCAGCATCGAGGCCCACAACGTCCCCGAGGGCGGCCTCGAAGTCGCGATGCGCCTGCCCGCATTACAGCGGCGCATCGCGACCGAGCCTCGCCCGGCGGCGGCGGTGGCTTAAAAGGAACTACTCAAAAAAAAACCGCCTTGGGGCTGCCAAGGCGGTAGGCTTCCAACGGTGCTCGCAATTGGCGAGAGTAACCGGCTCCGCTCGAGTCTCAGGGAGGGGGAAGTCTCGAGCTCGACCGGCACACCGGGATCACAACGCAAACGTGTGTGCCTCAATCCTCTATGGGTCAGACGCATGAGCGCGCCCGAAGTTGAGCCGATTCACGTTTCTTTGGATTTCTAGAGATTCGCCGCCCGCGTAACATTTGATCACTATGTATCTGCCGCAGGCGTTCAACTCGGAAGACCCGCAGGTGCTCGATCGGCTGGCCGACTACGGTGCATTCGGCACCCTGGTATCGCAGCTCGGCGGCGCACCTTTTGCCTCGCATCTGCCGGTGCTCTACCAGCGCACCGGCGCCGGGGTGACCCTGACCGGTCACTGGGCGCGGGCCAATCCGCAGTGGCGGGAGATCGAGGGACAGCGGGTGCTGTTCATATTCCAGGGGCCGCACGCCTATATCTCACCGCGCTGGTACCTGGATCCCGAGAAGAACGTGCCCACCTGGAACTACGCCGTGGCGCATGTCCATGGACGGATCCGGGTCATTCACGAGGTCGCGGAGATCGAGCGGATAGTCACGTCGCTGGCGGGGAAGTACGAGGCCGGGGCGCAACAGCCGTGGCGCTTCGAGGACACGGGGGCCTCGGGCCGGGCGCGGCTCGCGGCCATCGTCGGGTTCGAGCTGCTGGCCGACGAAGTGCAGGTCAAAGTGAAGCTCAGTCAGAACCACACGGCGGCCAACGTGGAGGGAGCGATCGCCGGCCTGCGCGCGGCAGGCTCGGCTGAGGCCGCGGCGACGGCCGGTTGGATGCAGAGCGCTCTCGACGGCCGGAGTTAGTCAACTGACGGCGGCGGGGCGCCGGGGTCGGTCTCGCGGACGATTGCGCGCAACGCGCGCTTGAGCAAGCGGATTTCGGCCGTGCCGAAGTTCCGCTCGGCGTGTGCCTCGGCCGCTTTTGCCGAAGCGACCAGCTCTATCAGTGCGCGCCGGCCGGCTACGGTCAGGCTGATGCGCACATCCGGAGCGTGGCCCTGCAGCGCCGCGAGGCCTGCGGCCGTGAGACTCGCGAGCAGCTGCGGAGTCGCGCGCTGGCCCGTGTGCCAGAGCAGGCGGTCCAGCTCTTCCATGCTGCGGCCGTCGGGCACACCGAGGACACTGAGTGCGAGCCACTGCGCCTCGGTCAGGCCATGCTCCTCGAGATCGCGCCGCAGGGAGATGAAGAGCTGGAAATGCGCACGGGCGAGCAGGTAGACGAGGAAATCGTCGCTGAAGCCGCTGCCGGTCTCGGTCGCCGGGTCGGACGAGATCTCCTTCTGGACGGCGAGCGCATAACGGCCGCCGTGAAAGAGCAGCGGTGGGCGATCGGAGTGATCGAACGCCTCCACCTCGCCCACGAAAATGACGTGATCGCCGCTCTCGTGGCGGAAGGCCGTGCGGCAGAGGAATCTCGCCGAGCAGCCGCGAAGCATCGGCAACTCACCGGGACCGCGCTCGAGATCGAGGCCGGCGAACTTGTCGGAGCCTCGCGCCGCGAATCGCAGCGACAGCTCCTCCTGGTCGGCCGCGAGCACGTGCACGGCGAAGCGGTTCGCGGCGAGAAACGCCGGCAGGCTGCGGGCGCTCCTGGCGAGACTCCACAGGACCATGGGCGGCTCGAGCGACACGGAGTTGAAGCTGTTGGCGGTCAGCCCGACGTCTTTGCCTGCGGCATCGCGGCTGGTGACGATCGTGACCCCGGTGGCGAAGGCGCCGAGTGCGCTGCGAAACCGGCGGGCGTCGTCGGGACTGTACTCGGGCGGCATGTGGGCATGATCCGCCCGTGGCGGAGGCCGTCAAGCTCCCCGGCAGCCCTCAGTACGCGTTGCGCTGGTCCTGCAGGACCACGAGGAACGTCTTGAAGAGGATCTTGATATCGAGCCAGGGCGACCAGTTGCGCAGGTATTCGAGGTCGTAACGCACGCGCTCGGACATCTTGTCCAGCGTCTCCGTCTCGCCGCGCAATCCGTGCACCTGCGCGTAGCCGGTGATGCCGGGACGCACCTTGTGGCGGATCATGTAGCCGTTGATCAACTTGCGATATTGCTCGTTGTGGGCAATGGCATGCGGCCGCGGGCCCACCAGGCTCATCTTGCCCTCCAGCACATTGAGGAGCTGGGGCAGCTCATCGATCGAGGTCTTGCGGAGGATGGCGCCGATGCGGGTGACGCGCGGATCGCCCTTGGTCGCCTGGGTGACCACGCCGCCGTCCTCGCAGACCCTCATCGAGCGGAATTTGTAGACCACGATCTCGTCACCGTCGAGGCCGTAACGGCGCTGGCGGAAGAACACCGGCCCCCGCGATGAGAGCTTCACAGCGACAGCCACGGCGATGAGAAGCGGTGACAGGATCAGCAGGCAGAGGCCCGAGATAACGATGTCCATGGCGCGCTTGAACACCGCCTCCAGGCCGTGGAGCGGGGTTTCGCAGACCGAGAGCGCCGGCATGCCATTGATCTCGACCAGGCGGCCCTGGATGAGGTCGAACGCGAAGGCGTCAGGTACGAAGTACACCGAAGCGGTGGTGTCGCGCAGCGCGTTGACGAGCTCGCTCATGCGCGGCACGTTGGCGAGCGGCAGGGCGATGTAGACCACCTTGACACCCTTCTCGCGCACGAAATTCGCGGTATCGCGGCAGTGGCCGGCCAGCTTCTCCGGGTCGTTCATCACGTGCGCGACACGATCGACGCTGCGGAAATCGAAGTAGCCCATGAAGCCCGCCGGCGGCAGCCGGCGCGCGAGCTCGACGCCAACTTCGTTCACGCCGATGATGATGTAGCGCGGGGCGTGGGCATGCTCGGTGCGCCAGCGCACCCGGCGGCGCAGGAGGTGAGTCGCGGACAGGGCGAGCGGTGTCGCCAGGATCCAGGTCAGGATCGACTGGCGCGCGAAGATGTCGGTGGCTTTGAACGTCAGGCCCGCGAGGAACAGCATGCCGACGACCATGGTCCACTGCAGCAACACCCGGGTGTAGCTTCTGCCGAAGTCCCAATTTCCAACAGAGGCCGCCTCCGAGGCGCCGATGCGGTCGAAGAGCTGGCTCGAGATGATCCAGGTGAGGAGGGCGAGCGCCACGAACGCGGGCGAGGGCTGCTCGCCGGCAGCGCGCTCGCAGACGAAGAGCGACAGCACGACGATCAGCGGGTCGAGCTGCCTCAGCAGCGCGACGGCCGCCGGCTCGACATTACCCAGCCGGACCCGCCGGTGTGCGAACGACTCAGCAACGGATGACATTGCAATTCACTTCTTGCGGCCCGTGCCGCCTGACACGTATTCGAATTGTTCTCGGCTCATCGGAGCGCGCCTGTCGGCGCCCCTCGGTGAGATCGCATCATCATTCAAACTTGTTGTTGTTTCTGTGATCTGCCTTGAATGGCGGTTGAAATTCTTATGGTTCGATGACCTGGCGTCGCCCGTGTGCGCGCCGGATGTTCTTTGAGTGCTACGAGCCCTGTACTCCCTGCACTGTAACGAATCGTAGCACGCGAAGACCGCCCGGTGTCGGTGCACGCCGACAAGTATCCGCGTATTCGCGGGCTCCTGCCGGGACGCGGCGCACAGTTTTCAGTGCTGCCGCTCGAATTATGTTAATTTGCCAGATGCCCTCAATTCTGAGGGATCGAGGCTACGCCGCGATTACAGCGGTATTGCGCGCGAGTGCCGCCGCAGAATCACTTGGGCCGTGCGTAAATGCCCGAAGATCCTAGGACCTCGTACCAGGTACCGCACCCACAGCCGGCGCGGGTCCTGCGCCAGCCGATACAGCCATTCGAGCGACAGCCGTCGCATCCAGGGCGGCGCCCGCCGCTCCTCGCCGGTGATGAAATTGAGCGACGCTCCGACGCAGAGCGCCAGTCCGCGGGCAAGGCCGCGCTGCCTGAGAACCGCCGCGAGCAGCTCCTGCTGCGGCGAGCCCACGGCAAGAAAGCAGAATCGGAAGGGGCTCGAGGCCTCGATGAACGCCAGGCACTCCTCGACGGCTTCCTGATCCGTGATGAATCCCATGGGGGGATTGTGGTGGCGCACGTCCCGCAAGCCGAACCGCTCCGCAATCTGCGCGGCCTGCTTCGGGCTACCCCCGAGGAGGACGATGCGATCGTCCGGGCGGATCACCCGGCGGAAGAGGGCCTCAGTGAGATCGGAGCCGGTGCAGACCGGCAGCCGCAGGCCCTTCGTGAGCCGCAGCAGCTGGGCCGCGAACCGGCTGTCCAGCAGGGCGAAATCGGCCGAGGCATAGCGCGACCGGTAGGCCTCGTCCTCGTGGCAGCGGATCATGTGGTCGATGTTCGGCGTGACCACGAAGCCGAAACGGTCCGAGCCGAATCGGGCCGCGACCTCGAGGAAACCCTCCAGGTCGAAATCGTCGATTTGGTGAACACAGGGCCGTCCGAGACCCCACGGAGTGGCGCTCAAATGGAAACTCGGGGTTGGGAAAGACTGGTTCTACGCGGCGGTTCTCGAGCCGCCTGGGATTGTTGAAAGTATGGCTGAGCCGCGACCGGATTCCAACCTCGTTTTACGGCCAAATCGCGCGGCGCGTCACAGATTCCGTCCAGGCCCGGAAATGCGTCAAAAGTGTGACGGATTTCCGCCGCCTGGCGCGTTGCGGTCGTGCGGAAGCTCCTCTAAGATGCCGACCACAACAAATTGTAAGCGGCACTTTCCCAAGAGTGATCCGCTCCGGCGGAATCGGCCGGGTGGGCTCTGAATCGGTAGTTCGCCGAAGGAAATTTTCATAATGATCAGTCGGGTCGCCGTAATTGGCGTCGGGAACATTGGCATAGGCGCGGTGACCGATCTCGTTCTGCACGGAATCGAGGTGGTCGGCGTCGACGTGTCGGCGCAGGTGCTGCGCAAAGCCGAGGAAGAGATCCTGCGGAACGTGCGCTTCGCTCCGGTTCTGTCGAAGTCGCTGCCGAAGATGCCGAAGAGCCGGGTGGCGGAGCTGATGACTCTCACGACCGATCTGGCCGCGGTCGCCAGCTGCGGCTTCGTCATCGAGAACGTCACCGAGGACTGGAAGGTCAAGCGTGAGCTGTACGAGCAGCTGGACCGCATCGTGCCGGAGGGCGTCTGCTTCGGGGTCAATACCTCGTGCATATCGATCACTCGGGTCGGCAGCGTAACGCGCCGTGCGCCGGACATCGTCGGCATTCACCTGATGAATCCCGTCCATCTCAAGCCGACGGTGGAGGTCATCCGCGGGTTCCATACCAGCCAGCGCACGATCGACACGCTGCTCGGGCTCTTTTCCCAACTGGGCAAGCACGCCGTCATCGTCGAGGACATGCCCGGGTTCGTCTCCAACCGCATCTCCCACCTTTTCATGAACGAGGCGGCCTTCGTGCTGCAGGACCAGGTGGCGACCCCGGACAAGATCGACGCGATCTTCAAGCAATGCTTCGGACACACCATGGGTCCTCTCGAGACGGCCGATCTCATCGGGCTCGATACCGTGATGCGTTCCCTCGACGTTCTCTATGAGAGCTACCAGGATTCCAAATACCGCTGTTGTCCGCTGCTCAGAAAGCTGGTGCACGCCGGACATCTCGGTCGCAAGACAGGCAAAGGCTTCTATGTGTATCCAGAGATCTAGAACATGAGCACCAACGAGTCGCGCGGGAGCGGGGATGTCAAGGAGACCCTCAGGCATTTCGTCACACGCTCCATCAACTTCCCTGACCTCGCCGACGACGACGACCTGTTCGAGTCCGGTCTGGTCAACTCACTGTTCGCCATCCAACTCATGACGTTCATCGAGAAGACGTTCGGCGTCGAGGTGGACGCGGATGACCTCGACATCAAGAACTTCAGGTCGTTGGACGCTGCGACGAGCTTCGTTCTGAAGAAGAGCCTGGCGACGACCAGCTGACAGGCGATGGCGCGCCCGATGCCCCATTGGCTGGACGACGCGCAGCAGGCTCGCTACGCGGAGTTCAAAGAGTTCGTCCGCTCGAACGTGGAGCCCTTTGCGGATGATTGGGAGCGCGAGCAGACGCTGTCGAAAGCGGCGCTCACGCAGCTCGCCGCCTCCGGCTGGCTCGGCGCCACCTTGCCCGTGCAGCACGGCGGCAAGGGGTGGGACGCCGTCACTTTCGGGCTCCTGAACGAGGCTTTCGGCAAGGGATCGCCCTCCCTCACGAGCGTGCTCACCGTGCAGGCGATGCACGCGATGGCGATCGTGCGCTGGGGCACGCGGGAGCAGAAATCGAAGTGGCTTCCCCCCCTGGCGAGCGGTGAGCGGATCGCGGCTTTCGCGCTCACGGAGCCCGGAGCCGGCAGCGACCTCAACGCTCTCACGACGCGCTACACCCGTCCAACGGGCAGCGACAGCCTGCGCCTGAACGGCGTCAAGCGCTGGATCACGTGCGCGCAGATCGCGGATGTGTTTCTGGTGTTCGGCAAGCTCGATGAGCAGCCGATCGCCTGCATCGTGCCGCGGGAGTCGCCCGGCCTCAGCGTGGAGCCGATTCGGGAGCTCATGGGCTTTCGGGCGGCTGGACTCGGTGTCGTCACCTTTCGCGACGTCGAGGTTCCGCTCGCCAACGTCGTGGGGAAGCCGGGCTTCGGCTTCTCTCACGTGGCGCCAGTCGGTCTGCATTACGGCCGGATCAGCACGGCCTGTCACGCCCTCGGCATGTTGCGCGGCTGCGTGGAACAGAGCGTGTCTTATGCGGCGCGGCGCAAGATCGGCGAGCGGCCCGTGGGTGAGTTCGGGATGATCCGCACCCTGATCGCCAAAATGGCGACCGACCTGCAGGCGGCTACTCACCTTTGCCTCAGCGCCTGCCGGTCCGAGGATGAGCATGCGGCGGATGCGTTCGAGGACGCGTTCGTAGCGAAATATTTTGCGTCGCGCGCCGCGGTCAGCGCCGCCTCGGACGCCGTCCAGATAATGGGCGCCGCCGGGGTTCACGAGTCGTCCCCGACGTCCCGCTACTACCGCAGCTCCAAGATCACCGAGATCATCGAGGGCACCACACAGATCCACGAGGATCTGCTCGGCAAGATGATTCTGGGCCGAAGCGGCATGGTCGCGAAATCCGCCACGAAACCCCCAGCGAAATCCCAGGGCGTGAGCTGATGACCTCCCAGAGCACGCGCTTCGCCGCCGCGGACGATCTTGCGCGGATCGCATCCTTCAACGATACGGCCGCGGAGTTTCCGCAGACCGCCACCCTTGGAGAACTGATCGAGGCCCGGGCGGCCCAGCGTCCGGATGCGATCGCCGTGCTCGCAGAGCACGATCGAACATTCGGCAAGGTCTCAATGACTTACGCCGAGCTTCTCGAAAAGGTCGATAGTCTCGCGCGCCGACTGAGGGACGTCGGAGTCCGTCCGGGCGATGTCGTCGCTCTCATGGTGGAGCGCTCGTTTGCCATGTCGATCGGCATTCTGGCGATCATCCGGGCGGGCGCGGCATACCTCCCGTTGTCGCCGGAGAATCCGCCGGACCGCACCGAGTACATGCTGAAGGAGGCCGGGGTCGCCCTGCTGCTGGCCCACGGCAAGACGGCCGCCAAAGCCGCGGCGGCGTTCAAGGGGACCGTGATCGATCTCGATGACCTCAGCCTCTACGGCTCGGGCGCGCCTGTCGAGAACCGCAACGGCCCCCAGGACCTCGCCTATGTGATCTATACGTCAGGCTCGACCGGGCGCCCGAAGGGCGTGATGATCGAGCATCGTCCCGTCATCAACCGCCTGCACTGGATGCAGCGCGCCTATCCGATAGGGCCGGATGATGTGATCCTGCAGAAGACCCCGTACTATTTCGACGTCTCGGTATGGGAGCTCTTCTGGTGGGCGCTGGAAGGCGCGCAGATGTGCTTCCTGCCGCCCGGAGCCGAGAAGAATCCCATCGGGATCGTGAGCACGATCCGCAAGAACAGGGTCAGCGTCCTGCATTTCGTGCCGTCCATGCTCAGCGTCTTCCTCGAGTATCTGGAGAGCAAGGGCGAGGCGACAGCCTCGAGCCTGGCGTCGGTGCGCTACGTATTCTGCAGCGGCGAAGCGCTCTCCGCGGAGCACGTGAAACGCTTCAACCGGTTCTGGGGCCGGCATACCGGCTCGCGCCTCATCAATCTCTACGGACCGACCGAAGCCACTGTCGATGTGACTTACTACGACTGTCTGGCGGACGACGAATTCAACATCGTCCCGATTGGGCGTCCGATCGACAATACGAAGCTCTACATCATTCGCGACGGCCGCCAGGTTGCCATCGGCGAAACGGGCGAGCTTTGTCTCGCGGGAGTCGGCCTGGCGCGCGGCTACATCAACAGCAAGGCGCTGACCGAGGAAAGGTTCACCGATAATCCGGCCAATCCCGGTGAGCGGATCTACCGCACCGGTGACATTGCGCGCTGGCTGCCGGACGGCAACGTCGAATATCTCGGCCGCGAGGACCATCAGGTCAAGATCCGGGGGCTGCGCATCGAGCTCGGCGAGATCGAGAACAGCCTGCGTCAACATCCCGACGTGGTCGACTGCGTGGTCGTGGTCAAAAAATACTCGGAGACGGTGATCCTCATCGTGGCGTACGTCGTGTGCAAAGGGAGCCTGCACACGGACGAGCTCAAAGCTTTCCTCAAGACCCGTCTGCCCGATTACATGGTTCCGAATCATTTGCAGCAGATCTCCGAGATACCGCTGACACCGACCGGCAAGGCCGATCGCAAAGCGCTTCCCGAGCCGTCCCTACAGGTGAGGCCGACGTAAATGGCAGCGGCAGTTCCGAGCAGTCAATTTCGCGAGCTCCTTGCCGCGGTCCCGGTCCGCGGCGCCGAGGGGGTGGCCCCCGAGGCCGCTTCCCCGAGCGATCCCTGGAGCTCACAGCCGCAGCTGCTGCCGCTTGCGGCGCAAACGCAAGCGGACTTGGAGCAGTTGGCTCTGGAGCTGCGCGATTTTCTCGCGGCCAACCCGGTGGATATGGCGGACGTCGCGCGCGCGCTGCAGCAGGGCAGTGGCGATGGGCCGTATCGCCGAATGATCGTATGCAGCGGGCGCGAGGATGCGCTGGCCGCGTTCGGCGAGAAGAAATCGCAGCGCCTGCTCTCCGGGCACGTCGAGGCGCGGCGCACGCCCGTGCTGCTCCTGCCCGGTATCGGCGATCATTACGTGGGCATGGGGCATGGCCTCTATGTGGCCTGCGATGTCTTTCGGGAAGCAGTCGACCAGTGCGCCTGGATACTCGAGCCGCTTCTCGGCGTCGACATCCGCCACATCATCCATCCGGCCAGCGAGAGCTGGAAGCAGATCGCCCAGGCCCAGGGCATCAACAAGGGCATCGACCTCAAGCGCATGCTGGGCCGAGCTGCCGATGACCCGCCTGACGACGATACGATCCGGCTCAACGCGACCTTCTTCAGTCAGCCCGCGCTCTTCACGATCGAGTACGCGATGGCTCGTCTGTGGGCTTCGTTGGGAGTGACGCCGGGCGCCATCATCGGCCACAGCATGGGAGAGTACGTCGCCGCTTGCCTCGCGGGGGTCCTTTCGCTCGAGGATGCGCTGCGACTGATCGCCGTCAGGGCGAAACTCGTCGATGCGCTGCCTCAGGCCGTGATGCTCGCGGTGATGCTCCCGGAAGCGGAGCTGCTGCCACAACTGCCCGCGGATCTGTGCGTCTCGCTGGTCAACGGTCCGAGTCATTGCGTGATCGCAGGTCCACCCGAGCCGATGGCCGCGTTCGAGCGCGCGCTGACCGAGCGCGCAGTCATCGCGCGCCGGGTGCAGAACGGCCATGCATTCCACACTCGCCTCATGGATCCGGTGGTCCGCGAATTCGAGGCCGAGGTCGCCAAGGCTCGCCTGAGCCCGCCGCGCATACCTTATATATCCAATGTGACCGGCACCTGGATCACCGCGGCGGATGCGACCGATCCATCATACTGGGTGCGGCATCTGACGCAGACCGCGCGCTTCAACGAGGCGCTGCACGAGCTCTGGCAATTGCCGGATCCGATGCTGATCGAGTGCGGCCCCGGCCGCACGCTCACCGTTCTCGCCAATCAACACCCCGAGCGCAAAGGACCTCTGCGCGGCGCGATCGGCTCCATCCGGCAGCGCTACGAGAACGAGAGCGACCTGCAGGTCCTTCTCGGCGCCGTCGGCAGAACGTGGATCGCGGGCACGAGCATCCGGTGGGAGGGACTGCCCAGAGAGAGCATCGTCTTTGCGTCGCCTCCCGACTCCTACTGGAGTGCCCCGCATCCTTCTACGCCGACCGCCACCGACATCGCCATCACTCCCGCGACGGAGATCGCAGCCGCGCCCGCGACCGATGACGCCGTCGCTACCGAGCGCGAGAAAGAGCTGCTCGCGATCTGGAGCCGCGCGCTTGGGCGGGATAACATCGGGGTGGATGACAGCTTCGGCGCGCTCGGCGGTGATTCGCTGAGCTCCATCGCCGCGCTCGTCGAGATGAAGCGCGTCGGCGTGCCCGATTCGATCTCACGCGGCCTTTACGGCGGCCTCACCATCCGACAGATGGTCCGCGAGGAAGAGCAGGCCGGAGGAGCCTCGCACCAGGTCACGGCCGTCAACGGCATACCGCTCGGCTCGGTCGAGACTCCGGTATTCCTGCGGGCGTTCGGCATCTATCTGGTCCTGGCGGGCCACTTCGGGCTCGCGAGCGTGAACGGCAATACCGTGCTGATGGCCGTTTCCGGGCTGAGCTTCGCCAAGTTCCAGCTGCGCACGATCGCCAAGGAACGAAACGTCCTGCCTGTCTTTCGCTTCGGGTGGAAAATCGCACTGCCATCGATGATCGAGACGCTGGCGCGCCAACTTGCGCACCACGCCTTCCACCCGGTCTCACTTCTGTTCATCGACAATCTGAGGGAACGCGATCCGTTCGGCCTCTATGAGTCTCCGTACTACATAGACCTGCTGCTCGAGATTCTGCTGCTCGCGGCTCTTCCGCTCTCCATACCGCAGATCCGGAGGTGGGCGGTCGAAAAGCCGCTTGCCTGCGCAATGACCGCGCTGCTCTTTTCCTGGCTCGGAAGCATTCTCGTCCCGCTCTTCTTCGACCCGGGCCATAGCTGGATCCTCGTGCCACAGGCGTACACGTGGCTCTTCGCAGCCGGCTGGTGTGCCGCATACAGCAGGACCCGTGGAGAAAAGATCCTGCTCACGACCACGCTCCTGTGCCTGGACCTGATCAGCGATTGGGTCGGCCAGCGCATGGGCTGGCACGGCTTTCTGGCCCGCGGTCTGGACTGGTACGCCCTGCTCACGATGGTCGTGCTCGTTTGGTTCGATGAGATCCCGGCGCAGATTCCGAACGTGCTGGTCCGGGCGATCAACGCCGTCGCCGCCGCATCACTGTTCATCTATCTGACCAACTACAGCTTCAAGCATCTGTTCGACTGGATCTGGCGGCACCTCCCGGGTACCTCAGCGCCTGAATTTCCGCCATTGCTGCTGGTGCCGATCGCCATGGCCGGAGGCTACCTGGTGTGGCGGCTGTGGGAGTACGCCATGCGCCGCATCAGCGTGCAGCTCGGCCGCACACGGGAAGCGGGGCCCGCGCCGGCCACCGGCTCGTGGTAGGACAGTTTACATAATACCGATTTCGGGCCGCCAGGAAGGCTGCCTCTTTGCCCATCCGTGATGCAGCCGCTGGAACGCGTCCGCGGCGAATAACATCTCGCTTCCCGTTACGTCATGTTGTAATCTGAGCCCGCATCAGTGTTGGACCCGCAGTCATGGAGAACCACTTCACACTTGCGCCAAGGTGAAGTCTGCGTTCTGAGACACTTTGCTCCATGGATCGAATGCTGATAGAACTCCTCAGCAGCTTGTGTGTGTTTTTGCGGCGAACCCGAGTCTCGTAACACGGGCATCGCGCCGCGCGATTGGGAGGAGTCTCGTCTATGCGTCTGCCTCAATTCGTGTCGCGAACCGTGCTCTGCACGCTCGTCGTCTTGCTTGCCGCGTGCGGCTCCGGCGGCCTCGATGCCGGCACGGACGTGAAGTCGAGTGGGACGTCGGGGTCCCCCCCAAACCCTCAGCCTGGCGTGTTTGTTTTGAGTCAGGCGAACTACTCGATCCAACAGGGCGACGACACCGTCACGGTCGTGGTGGACCGCACCAGCGGTTCTGATGGCGCGGTCGCGGTCAACTACGCGACGGCGGATGGAACGGCGGTTGCCGGGACTGACTACGCGGCGACCACCGGCACGCTGAACTGGAACGACGGTGACTCCACGGCGCAGTCCTTTACGGTGCCGATCAGCTCGGCCACGCCATTCTCCGGCAGCAAGACCTTCTCGATCGCGCTGTCCGCGGCCACGGGTGGCGCGACCATCGGCACGCCGCAGACCGCCACAGTGACGATCTCGGGTGCGGGCACTTCGACAGCGGGGTCGATTTCACTTTCCGCCGCGGGGTATTCCGTCGCGCAGAACGGCGGTACGGTGACACTCACTCTGCATCGCACCGGCGGATCGACGGGTGCGGTCACAGTCGACTATGCGACGTCCGACGGCACCGCGACAGCGGGCACGAATTACACGGCGGCGAGCGGCACCGCGAGTTGGGCGGATGGCAGCGTGGCGGCGCAGAAGTTCAAGGTCACAGTGAGCAATGCGACGCCTTTCTCCGGCAACAAGACCTTCATGGTGACATTGTCGAGTCCGACGAACGGCGCAGCTCTTGCGGCGCCGATCTCCGCCACCGTGACCATAACGGGCAGCGCGGCTTCAGCGGGGTCCCTTGCGCTCTCCTCGGCCACCTATCCCGTGCAGCAGTCCGCGGGCTCGGTGACGATCACGGTGGTGCGAACTGGAGGATCGAGCGGCACGGCAAGCGTGAATTACGCCACGGCCAACGGGACGGCCGCCGCTGGTACCGACTACACAGCCGCCTCGGGGACACTGAACTGGGCGGGTGGCGACACTTCGGCCAAGACGTTCAACGTCACGGTGAGCGCCGCAACGGCGTTCACGGGAGCGAAGTCTTTCAGCGTGAATCTCTCGGGCGCCGTGGGCGGCGCCCTCGGCACCCCTGCCGCCGCCACGGTGTCGATCACCGGCAGCGGCTCGCAGACCGCGTGCGCGAAGGGCAGCGGCTCCTACACGACGAACGATGACTTCGGCTACGTGGTGTACGGCGATTATGTCGTCAACAACAACAACTGGGGCGGCACTCCCGGGCAGAAGTTCTGGGCGAACAGCGCCAACTGCTGGGGCGTGACGACGACCTCCACGGTCGACGGCGGCTCCCCCGGCTCCTATCCGAACGTGACCCGCGGCTGGTCGAGCAACGACGGGGTCATGCAGCAGCTCTCGGATCCCGGAACCAACGACTGGACGACGAAGAGTGGAATGGGCATCAGCGTGACGGCGCTGACTCAGGCCACCGCCCACTGGGCCTTCTCGGCGCCGACCACCGGCACGCGCTGGATGGGCCTGATGGACATCTACTTCCACAAGACAAACAGCCCCGACTACACCCAGTTCCCGCCCTATACCGACCTGATGGTCGATCAGGCTCTGCAGGACCAGGTGTTCGACGGCACGACCTTCTATTCCGCCACGGCGCAGCAGGACAACGCCACCACCGTGACGCTCGGCGGCGTGAAGTTCGTGATCTACATCGATGACACCAGCGAGGACTCGTTCCACAACGGCGGTCATACGATTCACCTGTTCGAGCTGCCGACCGCCTACACCAGCAACAACGCCAATCCGGTGTGGGGCTCGATGAACTCGCGGATCGACATCAAGGCGATCATCGCTTACCTGCTGCAGTCGAATCCGCTGGATGACAACGGCCATCCGCTGGTGACCGCCACCGGCGCGACGGTAACCTCGCCGCTGATCACCCCTGATCTCTATCTCAACGCCGTCAACGCCGGGTGGGAGATCAACACCGGCACGCCGTTCACCAACACCAACTTCTGCCTCGCGATGCAGAGCGAGCCGGCCTGCCCCTGAGGCGGGCCTGCGGCAGGCGCCCCGGCTGCGGCCGGGGCGGCCGGTTCCGCCGCGTGTTGGAATAAACCCCGATGTTGTGTTGGAATGTAACGGTTCCGTAACCTTCCGGGTTGTCATTGTTCCGAGACAAACCAACTCGAGCGCTGTCTGCGATCCGAGACAGCGGAATGTGACGTGCGTCTGCGTCCTGAGACACTTTGCTGCATTCGCCGTTTGCTGGTAAAACTCCGTCCCAGCTGCTTGCTTGTTGTTTTAAATCAGCCGTCGCGCAAGACGCACGGCATTCGGTCGGGAGGGTCTTCATGAATCCGCAATCCATCTTGCGACGGGCGCTCGGCGCCTTCATCGTGCTGCTCGCTGCATGCGGTACGGCGGGCGCCGCCACCACGGCATCGAGCCCGGGCGCACTCGTCTTCACCCAGGGCACCTATTCGGTCAATCAGGGGACCGCCACCGTCACCGTGGTCGTGGACCGTATCAAAGGCTCGAAGGGCGCGATCTCGGTCGCTTACACGACTGTGAATGGAGCGGCCCTCCAGGGCACCGAGTACACCAAGAAGACCGGCACGCTGAGCTGGGCGGCCGGAGGCACGGCTTCCAAGTCAATCAAGGTGAAGCTGAGCTCGGCCACGCCGTTCTCCGGCACCAAGGGCTTCTTCGTCGAGCTGTACCACGCCACCGGCGGCGCGGCTCTCGGCTCGCCGTACACTACCAAAGTGATGATTACCGGCGCCAAGAGCACCACGGGCTCGCCGGGATCCGTCGCATTCTCCTCGGCGACGTATTCCGTCCCCGAAAATGGCGGTTCGGCGGCGATCAGCCTGCAGCGCACCGGCGGATCGTCCGGTGCGGTCTCGGTGAGGTACGCGACGTCCAATGGCACTGCGACCGCGGGCACGAATTACACCGCGGCGAGCGGCACTGTGAGCTGGGCCAATGGCGATGTGGCAACGAAGACGTTCTCGGTCGCCGTGAGCGATGCCGCGCCATTCACCGGCAGCAAGACCTTCTCGGTATCCCTGTCGGGCCCCACAGCCAGCGCGGCTCTCGTTGCGCCGAAATCCGCCACGGTGACCATCACGGGTAGCCAGGCTCCCGCGGGCACCGTCGCTCTCTCCTCGGCCTCCTATACCGTGCCGCAGTCGAGCGGCTCGGCGGTGGTCAGCGTGGCCCGCACCGACGGATCGAGTGGCCCGGCGAGCGTGAATTACGCCACGGCCAACGGCTCCGCCGTTGCCGGAACCGATTACACCGCCGCCTCCGGCACATTGAACTGGGCGAGTGGCGACACTTCCGCCAAGGCGTTCAGCGTCCCGGTGAGCAGCGCCAAGCCGTTCACGGGGATGAAGTCCTTCGGCGTGAATCTCTCGGGCGCGGTCGACAGCACCCTCGGCAACCCCGCCGCCGGTACGGTGGCGATCGCCGGCAGCGGCTCGCAGAGCACCAGCTGTGCGCAGAACAGCAACTCGTACGCGACCAGCAACGACTGGGGCTATGCGGTGTACGGCAACTACGTCGTCAACAACAACAACTGGGGCGGCACGCCCGGACAGAAGTTCTGGGCGAACAGCGCCGATTGTTGGGGAGTGACGACGACCTCGACGGTCGACGGCGGCTCACCCGGATCCTATCCGAACGTGACGCGCGGCTGGTCGAGCAATGGCGGGGTCATGGAGCAGCTCTCTGACGCCGGCAGCAGCGACTGGACCACCAAGAGCGGAATGGGCATCAGCGTGACGGCGTTGACGCAGGCCACGGCGCACTGGGCCTTCTCGGCGCCGACGGGCACCACGCGCTGGATGGGTCTCATGGACATCTACTTCCACAAGACCAACAGCCCCGATTACACCCAGTTCCCGCCCTATACCGACCTGATGGTCGATCAGGCTCTGCAGGACCAGGTGTTCGACGGCACGACCTTCTATTCCGCCACGGCGCTGCAGGACCATGCGACCACGGTGACGCTCGGCGGCGTGAAGTTCGTGATCTATGTCGATGACTCCAGTGAGGACTCGTTCCACAACGGCGGCCACACGATCCACCTGTTCGAGTTGCCGACGGCCTTCAGCAGCAACAACGCCAACCCGGTGTGGGGCTCGATGGACTCGCGGATCGACGTCAAGGCGATCATCGATTACCTGCGCCAGTCCAACCCCGTGGATGATGCCGGCAAGCCGCTGCTGAATGCCAGCGGCAAGGCGATAACCTCGCCGCTGATCACCGATGATCTCTACCTCAACGCCGTCAATGCCGGCTGGGAGATCCTCACCGGCACGCCGTTCACCAATACCTCGTTCTGTCTCGCGATGCAGAACGAGCCCGCCTGCCCCTGAGGCTGCTCCAAGCCGCCCCGGCGTCAGCCGGGGCGGCGCGTGCGGCGCAGCCGGCCTCTCCGCCGGTCTGCGCGGTGACTCCCGGCCACGCACGCTTCGCGATCGTCAGCCAAACCTGAGTCAACAGCGGGAGCCCGACGCCGTCGCGCGCCGGCACTGTTGGTTTTTACATCCACGACGCGCATCGACGCGATGCTTCCTGTTGCAGGGAAGAAGGAGTATTTATGCATCTGCGTGATTCGTCCCGGCGCATGGCGTCGTACCTTGGAATCGTGCTGCTCGCGACCTGCGGTCCGGCGGCCCTGGCATCGGCATCAGGCAGTCCGGGCGTGTTGGTGCTCGGCCAGAAGAGCTATTCGGTGGCGCAGGGCGCCGTATCGGCTACCGTCACCGTGGATCGCACGGGCGGCACCAGGGGCGCGATCTCGGTCAAATACGCGACCTCGAATGGAACGGCGGTGGCCGGCAGCGATTACACCGCGAAATCCGGCACATTGAGCTGGAAGGCCGGAGGCAGCGCCGTCAAATCCTTCAAGGTGGCCGTCAGCTCGAGGGCCGGATTGTCCGGCAGCAAGACCTTCTCGATCGCGCTCTCGGGCGCCACCGGCGGCGCGACTCTCGGCACGCCTGCGAGCGCGGCGGTGACGCTCATGGGCGGCTCCTCTTCCGGATCCGCCGGCTCGATCTCGCTCTCCGCCGCGGCGTATCCCGTCAATCAGAGCGGGGGTTCGGTCACGATCAACCTGCAGCGTACCGGCGGAGCGAGCGGAGCGGTTGCCGTGAACTATGCGACGGCGGACGGCACGGCTGTCGCCGGCTCGAATTACACGCCGGCGAGCGGCAGCGTGAGTTGGGCGAATGGCGATACATCCACGAAGTCGTTTTCGGTTGCCGTCAGCGACGCGATTCCTTTTTCCGGAAGCAAGACCTTCACGGTGACGCTGTCCGGCGCGACCGACGGCGCGGCCCTGGTGAAACCGAGCTCGGCGAGCGTGGCGATCACCGGAAGCGAGTCGCAGACCGGCGGCTGCGCGCAGAGTGGCAGCTCATATACGACGAGCGATGACTACGGCTACATGGTTTACGGAAACTACGTGGTCAGCAACAACAACTGGGGCGGCACGCCCGGGCAGAAGTTCTGGGCGAACAGCGCGAACTGCTGGGGTGTGACGACGACCGCGACGCAGGATACCGGCTCCCCTGGATCCTATCCGGACGTGACCCGGGGCTGGTCCGACAACGGTGCGGTCATGCAGCAGCAGTCGGATTCGGGGACCAACGACTGGACCACGAAGAGCGGGATGGGCATCAGTGTCACGGCGTTGACGCAGGCGACGGCCCATTGGGCCTTCACGGCGCCGACGAGCAGCGCGCGCTGGATGGGGCTGATGGACATCTACTTCCACCAGACGAACAGCCCCAGCTACACCCAGTTCCCGCCCTATACCGACCTCATGATAGATCAGGCGATGATGGATCAGGTGTTCGACGGCACGACCTACTATGCCGCCACGGCGCAGCAGGATCATGCGACGACGGTGACGCTCGGAGGGGTGCAGTTCCTGATCTACATCGACGACCCCAGCGAGGCCGCCTTCCACAACGGCGGCCACACCATACACCTCTTCGAGTTGCCGACAGCCGACACGAGCAACAACGCCAATCCGGTGTGGGGCTCGCAGAACTCGCGGATCAACATCAAGGCGATCATCGACTATCTGCGTGAGTCCAACCCGGTGGGTGACAACGGCAAGCCACTCGAGAACGCGAGCGGCAAGGTGGTGACCTCGCCCCTGATCAGCGCCAATCTGTATCTCAACGCCGTCAATGCCGGCTGGGAAATCATTTACGGCACGCCTTTCAGCAATACCTCGTTCTGCCTCGCGATGCAGAATGAGGCCGCCTGCCCCTGAGGCGGGTCTTCCGGCCGGGAGGAGGGCAGGGATGCCCTGGCGTCGGGGCGCGGGGTGCGCAACTGTGCGATACTGCGCTGTATGCGCAGCATCCGTTCAGGGTATGTGCTCCTCGCGCTCGGCGTCGCGCTCCTCGGGCACCGTCCGGATGCGCTTGCAGCCGACGCCCCGTGCGGCCGGTCAGCCGCCGCGTGGCAGAGTCAGGGCCCTTGGGACAACCACCGTTTTGGCGACTACGTCGTCAGCAATAACAACTTCAGTGGAACGCCCGGCCAGGTGACGTGGGCCGGCAGCGAGAGCTGCTGGGGCGCGGTGACCCAGGCCCTCGTCGAGCGCAACGGAATCGGCTCTTACCCTCACGTCGCGCGCGGCTGGATGTTCGACGACGGCGGCATGCGCGCGTTTTCGACACCGGGAACCTTCGACTGGACCCAGAAGGCGGGTCTCGGTATCGCCCTCGGGAATCTCACCAAGGCGAAGGTTCACTGGGCCTTCGATGCCCCCACCGGCACCGGCGCGCGCTGGATGGCGCTGATCGATGTCTATTTCGACCGCGAGCCGGCGCCGAACCCCAAGGCCTTTCCGCCGATCACGGATCTGATGATCGACCAGGCGATCATGGATCAGCCGATCGGACGGGGGAGCTATTATTCATACTTGGCGGCGCACAGTGCGCCCTTCGTCGTGACGCTCGGCGGCATCAAATACCTGGGCTACATCGATTCAGGCGGAGAGAGCTCCTACCACCAGGCGGACGGAGGCGGGCATACGATCCACCTGTTTCAGCGCCCGACCGGATATACCGACGGGGCTGGCGTCGTTTGGGGTACGGAGCATGCCACGACCGATGTGGCGGCGATTGTGAAGTACTTCATGCAACCGAGCCCCAGGGACGACTACGGCCGGCCGATTCATTATGCTGACGGAAGCGTCGTTTCGAAGCCGCTCATCACTCCCGATCTGTTCCTCGATTCCATCAACGCCGGTTGGGAGATCGATACCGGGCTGCGGTTCGAGACCACGAGCTTCTGGATTGCCCTGCAGAACGAGCCGGACGGCCCATAGCGCAAAATGAGAGTGCTCCGAAGGGGACGTGTCGCCGCGACCGATGCGCGGTCTGCGTCCGCCACAGCCGGCATCGGGGACCGGAACCGGCGCGGCAACACGCTCATGACGGTTGCGATCTCGCTTTTGACGGCGGTTCTGTCCTCCCCGCCGCATTTCAGCTATCGGTCAACCTACAACGCCTCAGTGGTGACCAGCGGGTTCCTCACCGGGCCTGCGATCTTCATCTATTCCCTGGCCGCGAGCGCATATCTGATCCTGTCGCGGCTCACCGTCTCGGCGCGTGTGCTGCGCGGAATGTGTCGCGGACTCCTGGCACTGATCGCCCTGGCCACGCTGAGCACGCTCTGGTCGGGCAATCCGGCCGCCACGGTGCACCAGCTCTTCCGCCTCTATGCGCTCTTCCTCACCGCCCTCGCATTCGCCGTCTCCGGTTGGGAGCCGCGGCGTCTGCAGAAGGTATTGCGGCTGCCGATCACGGCTCTGCTGGTGGGATCGCTGTTGTTCGGTCTCCTGGCCCCGCGGCTCGCCATCGAGCAGGGCACGGGAGCGGACCTGGTCAATGCCTGGCGGGGACTCACGATACAGAAGAATTCCCTGGGCGCGCTCTCGGCGGTTGGCGTCCTGCTCTGGGTCCATGCCTGGCTCGCCCGGGAGGCGAAGATCGGCTGGGTCGTGCTGGGACTCGGCTCCTCGGCGGCCTGCCTGGTGCTCTCCAAGAGCTCGACCTCGCTGCTGTCGACGATCGCGACCGTGCCTCTGCTCTTCCTGCTGTTGCGATCTCGGCCCGGAATGCGCCGCTACATGCCGTATATCGTCGGCGCCTACGCGACGGTGGTTCTGGTGTACTCCCTTGCGATATTGAATCTCATTCCGGGAGCGGGCCTGCTGCTCGACCGGATCACGGCGATCACCGGCCGGGAGATGACGTTCTCGGGCCGGATATTCATCTGGAACATCATGCTGGAGAGGATTCACCAACATCCGTGGCTCGGATTCGGCTACGGCGCATTCTGGACCGGGCCCGACATCTCCTCACCGTCTTACGAATTCCTCGCCAAGCTCTACTTCTACCCGGGAGAGTCGCACAACGGCTATCTCGACGTGGTCAATGAGCTCGGGTTCGCGGGCGGCTTCTGCCTGATCGCGTACCTGATCGGCTTTCTGCGGCAGTCCCTCAGGTTGTTCGCCGTCGATCGCTGTCAGGGCGCTTTGTATCTTGGGCTGCTGTTCCAGGGATTCATGGAGAACCTCTCGGAATCGCACTGGTTCAGTGTCTCGAGCTTCGACTTCCTGTTCATCACGGTGGCCACCACGGCGCTTGCCCGCCATCTGCTCGAGCTGAGGCAGGCCGGAGCGAGCTCAGCCGGTCTTCAGGTCGGGCCGGCGGCTCCGACCGGTGCGACGACCGGCGCGGGGCGCCGGCGGCCGCTGAGAAAGTTCCGCGCGGGCAGCTCGACCGTGTAATAGGTGATTGTCGACAGCGTGAGCACGAAGGCCAGGATGAAAGCGATGCCGACCACCGTCGCGACAGGTCCCGTCCGCATCCAGTCGACCGAGATCAGGCGATAGGAGATCGAGCTGAAGAGGAAGTGCCCGAGGTAGATCGAGTAGGAAATCTCGCCGAGAAAGAACACCACCCGGCCGCCGAGCGCCCGGCTCACGGCATTGTTGGCGCAGAGGGTGAGGAGGAGCGGCGCGGCGGCGACGCCGATGTCGAAACCGATGTCGGGCGTCAGCGCGTAGGCGACCACCAGGATGAGCACCGCGACGATGGCGCCGAGCTCCGACCTGAACCAGTTTGCGATACCGCTCGAAGCCACGTTGAATACGGCGCATCCCAACACGAATTCAGTGATGCCGCGCGCAATGCCGGGGATGCCGTCGATACCCCAGGGAATCACGGCGTTCAGGGCGAAGCCGCAGATGACGGCGCCGAGGACCAGGAGCCAGGGCCGGGTCTTGGCCCAGCCGCTGGCGAGGAAGATCCAGAAGGGGAAGATGAGGTAGGCGAGCGCCTCGATGCTGATCGACCAGGAGGGCGGATTCCACTGGCCGACGCCGTTACCGAAGAGATTCCAGGCGTGTATCAGCAGGAAGTACTCCGGCAGGGTCCTGAATTCGAAGCGACCCAGGCCGAGGCGGGTGTTGGCTCCCGTGACGTGCGCCGCGACCACCATGGTGATGACGGCGAGCAACATCACGAAGTGCAGCGGATAGATGCGGGCGAATCGGCGCTGCATGAATTTGAGATAGCCGGACCGGGATATCGCCCCGGAAAACCACGAGCCGTAGGTCATCGCCAGGATGAAACCGCTCAGTACGAAGAAGATGTCGACCTGGCGGCCGCCGTTGAGGAACAGCCGTTCCACCAGGCTCGAGACGGGAAGATGCAGGCCCCGCTCGCCGAGCGTCTCACGGGTGTGCGCCAGGAACACGGTGAGCGCCGCGATACCGCGCAATCCCGTCAGGCCCCTTATTTCCGTTTTCATGGCACCGCTCCTTATTCTCGCTCGGTACGAATCCAGGCGACGGCCGCGCGAGCGCCCACGAGCACCCGCAGCTTCCACACGATGAAGATGGGCACCCGCAACAGATCCAGCCACGCCCTCGCGCCGACGCCGCTCAGCTGCCACCCTCTGGCGACGTGAGCCGCCAATGCCGCCGCGCACGCCAGCGCTCCCCAAACCCAGGGCAGATCCTCGGGCCGGCGCAGGAAGGCCCAGAGCGCGATGCCGACAAAGAGCATGACGCCAAGCGCCACCGTCGAGAGCGGCGGCATCAGCAGATCCAACGCCAGATCGGCGCATACGGCGCTGCGGCGGTGGATGCTGCTGCGCAGCACGGGGCCGATTTTCGAGCGAACCAGGCGAGATCGGCCTTGCTCCCAGCGCTGACGCTGTTTGCGGGCGGCTCCGGCGCCCGAGACCATTTCGCCGAGGACATGTGCCTCGTCTGCGTACGCGACTCTATAGCCCAACCGTCCGAGCTCGATGCCGAACTCGAGGTCTTCCGTGAGCGAAAAGGCGTTGTAGGGAACCTGGCGCAGCAGCTCGTGCGTTACGCACCAACCGTTGCCCCGAATCCCGCAGGAGACCCGCAGGCGCTCCCGGGCGCGTGATCTGACGGTGTGAAAGCACGCCATCGCGATGGTCATGAGGCGCGTGCGCCACGAGTCCATGGGGTTGAGCACACCGTAGTGAGCCTGAACGGCGTGCTCCCCGGCCTCCAGCTGAGTCGCGATCGCCTCGAGCAGGTTCTCGGCGACTCTCGTATCCGCATCGACCACCACGATCGCCTCCGCCCAGCCCTCCTGCTCGCTGAGAGCAAACCCGAGCTGCAGCGCATATCCTTTGCCGCGCTGCTCCGGATCGCGGCGCTCGCACACTCGCACGCCGCGGCGGCGCGCAATGGTTGCCGTGTCATCCGTGCAGTTGTCCGCGATGACCAGGACGCGGAACTTGTCGGCGGGCCAGCGCAGCGCGGCGAGACTCGCCAGCGTTCTCTCGATGACCTGCGCCTCGTCGTGCGCCGGAACGATGATGTCGAAGCGGGTGCGCCGCGCCGAGGGCCGAGCGGGCGGAGCGCGCCACGAAAGCGCGGTGAGCGCGAGAAGATAGGCGCATGCGAGCGCCGTGGGAACGGCGAGGATGACGAGAGCGATGTGAATGAGCAGGGTCACGGCGGATCAGGCGTACTCGCGGTATCGCCAGCCCCAGAACACCGAGATCTTGCCGATGCTGGCGCAGCACTTGAGGAGGAAGTAGACGGCGCGGTGCCGGCCGAGCGGCCACGCGAGGCACATCAGCACCACGGCGGCGGTGAGCTGGAACAGTGAGCGGCACAGCAGCCAGACACGTCCGAGGGGCGACATCGGCCCGTAGAGGCCCGTGACGCTCTTGCGCGCAAACTCCTGCCCGCCGCTCAAAGCGCGCTGCGACAGCCAGCGCAGGGTCAGCCGCCGCGCCTCGATGGGCTCGGTCACGATCGCCTCGTCACACCAGACCACGCGCGCGCTCTTGCGCACCAGGCGGATGAGCAGATCGGCATCCTCGCCGGTACTGAGCCCGTAGGCGGGGTCGAACGGACCCGGCTCGGCGCGCAGCAGGTCGCCGCACAGCAGCACGTTGCCGAAGCGCATGCGGTTCAGCGGCACGGGAGTCCCTGAGGGCATGCGGGGGAAATCATAGAAGCGGCCGCGCCGTATCCAGGCAGGAGCGTGCGCGGGAACTTCCGGCACGACCGGACCCAGCACGGCGTCGGCGGAATGGGTGCGGGCAGCGTCCACGAGCCGCTGCAACCAATGCTCCGAGGCGCGCTCGTCATCGTCCACGAATGCAAGCCAATCGCCGCCGGCGAGCTGCACCGTACGGTTGCGGGTGAGAGCGATGTTTCTCACCATCTGAATGTCGTATTGCAGCGCAAAGGGCGCGCCGAGGCGGCGCCGCTCCTCGACCACCGGGCGCGCGCTGCCGGCCGCGTCATTATCGACGACGATCACCTCGGACGCGGCGAGGGACTGACGCGTGAGATCCTCGAGCAATGCGCCGAGGCGATCGCTGCGGCGATACGTGTTGATGCAAACGCTGAGTTTCATCGCCGGCCCGGCGGGCACGCCTCAGTAGTTGCCGATCACGGCCCCGAGAATCTCCGCCTGGCTGGTGGCCAGCCGCCGCATCATCTCCTTGGCGTGCTTGTAGGAGGTGTGCTTGGCTCGCATGAGCACGAGCGCGCGTCCCGCGATGGCCGCCAGCGCCAGTCCGTCCGAACAGCGTGTGATCGGCGGAGTATCGAGAATCACGAAATGGTATTTATCGCGCCAGCGCGTGACCCACTTGCCGAAGCGGCCGTCGGATATCATCTCGAGCGGATTTGACGGCACGGGCCCGGCGGTGAGGAGGGTCATCTCAGGGACATCGGTGACCCGATGCAGAAAGGGCAGATCGGTGCGGTCGACCGCCTGCGACAGGCCCTCATCGTTGCCGCAGTCGAAGAGGAGATGTTGGCCCGGGTTGCGCAGATCCGCATCCACCAGCAGGGTCCGGCTGCCGAGCTGCGCGAACGCGATCGCCAGCTCCGCGGCCAACTGTGAGCGTCCCTCACCGGCGCCGGGACTCACCAGCGCGATGACGTTCGCGTTCCGGGTCGGGGGACATCGCAGCAGCAGCTCCGTGCGCAGCGCCCGGATGTTCTCGCTGTGCTGGCTGAGAGGGTCGGCCGCAAAGGCGATTCTTTTCCCGGGCCGGACCGTTACGCCCTCCTTGACGACCAGCGCGCGACTCTGGGAGAGCTTGCGCAGCGCGATCTGCACCAGACTCGTCCTGGGGCCGCTGTCGCCGGGCTCGAGTATCGACGTTGCAACCGGGTCGCTGGCGGGCTGCGCCGGCAGCAGCCCGAGATGCAGCGCGGCGGTGCGGAAATCGACTTGCAGAGTGAGCATCGTCTCGGAGAGGCGATGGAGCTCCTCCGCCGTCAGCTCTCGTCCGAGTGCAGACATCAGGGCCTCCAGCTCCGCATCCGGGTCGCGTGCGAGCGCATCAGTGGACATATCGGCGCTCATGGGTCAGGCCACCGCCGAATGCAGCTCGACGAGGACATCCATGCCGAGATCCCGCTCGACGTCATCGCGGCAGCGCACGCGCCGGTTGAAGAAGAGCTCGTACCCGAAGGGCAGGGCGAGACCGAGAACGATGGCCATAATCAACGCCATGACGGCGAGTTTCGGCTTGTTGGGCTTGTCGGGCCTGATGGGCAGCTCCGCGGACGAGATCAGATGGACGTTGGTATAGTGATCGCCCGTCGAGAGCGTCAGCTGGTTGTTCGCATCGAGCGCATGCTTGTATGCCGCCTGCGCGGAGTCGAGGTCGAGGAGCAGCTTGCTGCCTTGCCCCTGCACGTCTTCCCGCTTCAACACCCGGGCGCGCTGCTGCGCCACGGCGTTCTGCAGTTTCAGCTGGTAATTGCGCGCTTGCTCCAGATCCACGCTGGCGTTGCGGGAATAGGAGTTGACGGCGGCATCGATCGAGCGTTGCGTGGCATCCATCTGCGATTGCAGCTGTATGACTTTCGGATGGCGGGGACCCAAGGTCGCCCGCAGCTCTGCCATGTGCGCCTTCTGGCTGTCGAGCTGAGCCTGCAGATTCTGCACCAGCTGCGAGCCCATGACCTGATCGGTCGCGCTATTGCCCGACTGGTGCACTTCCAGCGCCAGTACGCTGGAGTGAGCCTCCTGATAGCGCTGCTCGAGGTTATTGAGGAGAGTCTGGGCGTTGTCGTTCGCGGTGGTGGTGAGATCCGTCACGCCGGTCTGCTGCCTGAAGGCCGCGAGGCGCTGCTGCGCATCTTCCAGGCTCGTCTTGAGCTGCGCGAGCTCACCGGAGGCGCGCGCCGCCCGCTCGCTCGCGGGCTCGGCCGAGCCGCCCATGTGCTGCTCCAGATAGACCTGGGCAACGGCGTTTGCCAGCGCCGCCGCCAGGCCGGGCGTCGCCGCGGAGGCCTTGATGTAGACCAGCTGGCTGCCGAAATCGCCCTGGGCGACCGTGATTCGCTTGCCCAACTCATCCTTCACCCAGTCGCGCAGGGCGGCCGGGTCGCCGTGGTAGCCGACAGCGAACTCCTTGACATGGGTCAGGTTGAGGCGATCGACGACGCCCAGCATGACCTGGGGGCTCTGCATGATCTCCATCTGGGTGGAGATGTAGCTGGTGAGGAGCTCGATGGGGAATTGATTGTCGACCAGCGGGTCATTCACCTCATAGCTCACCATGAGGGTCGCAGTCGAGGTGTAGAGCTTGGGCAGCACCTTGATGAGGGCCACGCCGAGCACGGCCATGACCAGCGTGATGGTGACGGAGTGCTTCCAGTAGGTGCGCAGTATCGTCACCACCTGATGCAGGGACATCCCCGCGCCAGCCTCTTCCTGCGGCGCCGGCGGCAGCGAGACCGAGCCGGGAATCTGCACCGACGCGGCGAGGACGGGAACTCTCTCAAACGGCTTCAAAAAATGCTCTCCCGGACGATGACCAGATCGTTGGGCTCGACCGGATCGCTCAACTTCACGTGCAGGACGTCGAACTGATTCGGGCCGGTGGGCCTGCGGATCTCAACGCGGTGCGAACTGCCGCGGTCCGTGAGGCCGCCCGCCGCGGATAGCGCCTCGCCGACCGTCATGCCGCTCGTCAGGGGATACTCGTGGGGCGCCTTGACCTCACCCAGTATGAAGAAATGGGGCAGCGGCTCGACGAAGATCGAATCGCCGGCGCGCAGCTGCACCGCGGCGCTGCGGTTGTACTCGATCTGGCTCAATGCCACGGGGATCTGCAGAATGCTGCCATCCTGCTGTTTGCGGGTGAGGCAGACCACGTCCGAGGCATTGTCGGTGAGTCCGCCCGCAACTGCGAGCAAGTCGAAGAGCGAAGTGGCTGCGTCGATCGCATAGCGGTCCGGCTTGCGCACTTCACCCAGGACCGACACGAAGTTGTTGACCGACTTCTCCACCTTGATGGTGACACTGGGTTGCAGCAGGATCTTGTTGTCCTGCAGCGCGCGCGCGACCAGGCTGGCCGCATCCGAAGGAGAAAGGCCGCCGATCTGCAGCGGCTTGTCAACCAGGGCTATGTGTACGGTCCCGTCGCCCGCGACTGTCTGCGTGCCCGTCAAATCCTGCTGGCCATACACCGTGATGGCGATGAGGTCCCCGGGACCGATCGGCGTCGACCCCGTCGCCTGCGCGAGGGCCGCGGGCGCGTCCGTTGACTGACAGGTCAGCGAGCCTGGCGCGGGTACGGTCCCTGCCGCCCAGGCGGTCCCTGCGCCGACGAGAAGAAGCGCGAGGGCCCAATGTGCCGCGCGAAGCAGGTATCCGCGGGGACGGAGGAAGCGGCAGCGGGCGTGTTCCATCATGTGCGGCGGGAAGATTATGTTTCCACCAGCTGCGCCCCACCCGGTATTCTGCGCATCGTTTCGGGCGGATCGCGG
Organism: Steroidobacteraceae bacterium; assembly: GCA_036273095.1. GTDB lineage: Bacteria > Pseudomonadota > Gammaproteobacteria > Steroidobacterales > Steroidobacteraceae > 13-2-20CM-66-19. The sequence continues at coordinate 31,952 of DATAXF010000057.1, forward strand.
GTGAACGCCCGGGGGTAGGGCATCGGCTGGCCTCTATACGGCGTTACTACACCATTGACCTGCCTGCAATGCAAGTGCGCCAAGTGATACATAAGTCCCGAAAAAACGAGCGATTTCACATTCCTGGCGCCCTCCGGGTCCCCCATGCCTGAGCGTGTTCTCGTCCTTGGCGCCGGTGGCTTCATTGGCCGGCGAATCGTCGCGCGCCTGGCCCGTAGCGACTGGGCGGTTGCCGTCGCCGCCGGCCGGCGGCCAGTGCGCATTGCGGATGCGCCGGCGGTCGAGACCACCACCCTGGATGCCTCCGATCCGGTGGCATTGGCTGGTGCGCTCGACGGGATCGGCGCCGTGGTCAATTGCGTGGCGGCTGCGGACCCGGCGGCCATGGCAGCAGCGACGCGAGCTCTCTTCGAGACCGTGGCAACCCTGCGCGCCCCCCCGAGGGTCGTGCACCTCAGCAGCCTGGCGGTGTACGGATCCACGCCGCGGGAGGTCGATGAGGCCGCTCCGTTTGGGGCCGACCTGGATCCCTATGGAGCCGCGAAAGTCGAGGGGGAGCAGCTTGCGTCCCGATACCAGCGGGCCGTCGTGCTTCGCCCGGGGATCGTTTACGGGCCCGAAAGCCCGTTGTGGAGCGATCTCATCGCCCGCTTGCTGGTTGCCCGCCGACTGGGCGATCTCGGTGGGGCGGGGCAGGGGATCTGTAACCTGGTGCACGTGGAGGACGTTGCCACGGCCGTCCTCGAGTCGCTGCGGCGCCCGGTCGAGCGGCGGGTCTTCAATCTCGCCGCGCCGAGCCCGTCCACGTGGAACGAGTACTTTCGCCTCTATGCGCGCGCGCTCGGCATCGACCCCATCCTGCGCGTGACGCGGTTACGACTCGCGCTCGAGCTGCGGCTCCTGGGACCCTGCCTCAAGCTCGCCGGGATGGTGCTGCGCTCCGAGGGGCGCGTGCCGCCGGCGATCCGGCCTTGGCTGCTCGAGGTCTGTGGACGGCGGCCCGTCATGATCGCGCGGCAGGCCGGAGAGGTTCTGGGGCTCGACTGGATGCCGCTGCGCTCGGGGCTCGACCAGACGGCTCGATGGTTCCTGGGGCGGAGTGCGGCATGAGAGTGGCGCTGATCGGTTGCGGCTATGTCGCGGACTACTACATGCAATCGCTTCACCGCTACCCGGCTCTGGAGCTGGCCGCGGTCGTCGACCGCGATGCCGACAGGCTCGCTCGATTCTGTGAGTTTCACGGCATCCGCCCGCTCGCGCGCGCGCTCGATGCGGCACTGAGCGATCCGGGGATCGAGCTGATCCTGAACCTGACCAATCCGGACAGCCACTACGAGATCTCCAGGGCGGCGCTCGAGGCGGGCAAGCACGTCTACTCGGAGAAGCCGCTCGCGATGTCGCTGCCCGAGGCGCGCCAGCTCTTCGAGCTGGCGGAGCGCAAGGGTCTGCAGCTCGCCTCGGCGCCAGCGGGCATCCTGGGCGAGACGGCGCAATCCACCTGGAAGGCCCTGCGCGAGCAGGTCGTCGGTCAGGTCCGCCTCGTCTACGCCGAGCTCGACGATGGCCTCGTGCATCGAATGCCCTACCGGAAGTGGATCAGCGCTTCCGGGAAGCCCTGGCCATACAAGGATGAATTCGAGGTCGGCTGCACGCTGGAGCATGCGGGCTACTACGTTACCTGGCTCACGGCCTTCTTCGGTCCCGCAAGATGGGTCACGGCGTTCTCCTCCAGCATCTATCCCGACAAGGAAACCGAGGTCCCTCTCGACAGGGAGGCGCCGGATTTCTCCGTCGCCTGCATCCGCTTCGCTTCCGGAGTGACCGCGCGGCTGACGTGCAGCATCATTGCGCCCGTCGACCGCCGGTTACGTCTCTTCGGCGACCGCGGCGTTCTCGAGGTGCGGGACTGCTGGGACTTCAAAGCGCCGATTCGCATCCGGCAGATGTTCAACGTCAGACGCAAGACGATCGTCGCACCGTGGACCCGTGGGTATCCGCTGCTGCGGTTTCGGGCCGTGGGAAAGCTGCCGCGCGGCGCCAACAGGATGGAGTTCGCACGCGGGCCGGCGGAAGTGGCGAGCTCGATCCTCGAGCGGCGACCGTCGGGCCTGCCCGCCGACTACTGCCTGCACAACACCGAGATCGTGCTCGCGATTCAGAACGCGCTGGAGACGAACGCCGCCTACCCGCTGACTACTTCGTTCGAGCCGCTGCGCCCCGCCCCCTGGGCGAGCTGAAGCGCGGCTCGAATCACTGGCCGCCGACCGGCACGCCGAATTGCGTGCGCAGCTGGAATCCGATTGTCTTGTCGTTGAAGGTGAAGAACGGCGAGTTGGCGGTGCGGTTCTGATACTGGCCGAAGAGCTGCGCCGACAGCCAGGTCGTCGCCTGGTAGGTGAGGTTGAGCTCGCCGGTGAAGTAATGATCCTTGAGTCCCACCGGGTACACCGCCACCACCGGCTTGCCGGCGAACTGGCTGTGAGTCTCGGAGCCGGTGAGTGCGACGCTGATCTTGCGGGTGGCCGACCAATCGACGGTGATGAGACCGCTGGTATCGAGTGAGGAGTTTCCCGCCGCGATGTAGGTGTCCAGGGCGCGCGTGAACTGAATGGTGATGCTGGTCTTGCCGGTGAGATTGCGCGTATATCCGACGGTGCCGGTCGAAGCCGAGGTGTTGCCGCCCTGCGCGGTCGGGGTGTCGAAGGCCGATCGCCCGAAGGCCGCGTTCAAAGTCGACAAGCCCGTGGCGACGTATTTGAGAGTCAGATCCTGCGAGTTCTCCCGATACGGCAGTGTCGTCGGACCGCCGTAATACCCGCCCTGCACGTAGTTCGCATCCGCTCCCACCGTGAGTTTGGAGACCACCTGCCAGTCGAGCGTAACCGTGCTCGTGGTCTCGCGCAGGCGGAAATCGGGCAGGTTCGGCTGCGGCGCAGCGAGCTCGTGCGGCTTGACCTCGAGATCGAGATGCCAGCGCGGCTGCAGGCCGATCCGGACCGACGCATCCGCCGACTTGTCGGTCTCGAGCCCGATCACCGTGCTCACCTGCTGAGTGAAAGGCTCGAGCAGCTTCTCCTCGCGCACGGCGAGCTTGCCATCGAGGAAGCTCGTCGCAACCCAGGAGTACTTGCCCGACAGCAGCCACTCGTAGTGATTGAGGTACGTGTGGTTGTCGTAGTCGAACTTGCGCCCCTCCGCATCCACCGTGAGGTCCTGCAGGGCCCAGTGAAGATCGCTGTGCACGCCGCCGACCACTTTGTACGTCGAGTCCGACTCCTTCGTGCCCGCGGGATACCCGAGGATGGTGATATTTTCAGGAAGCGCGAAGAGATTGGAGTCGTACTGGTAGCCGGCCTCGACATAGGGCTGCACCAGGGACTGGGAATGAGCCGTGCCGTGCCAGAGCAGGGCGAGAGAAGCGGACCCCAGCCAGAGTCCCAGCTGACGTATTGGCCGACACGTGTCATCGAGACGAGCGATCATAGGAACCCCCTTCCACGACTATATATCCGAGTACGCGGCCACGCCGTTGAGCCGGATCTCGCTTTGCATTTTTCGTATAGCGTAGATGATTCCGGCGAGATTTGTGACCTCGCCGACGACCAGAGCGATGAGGGCCGCGGCTGCGCCCCACCAGGGGATCCCGAACCAGGCGATGCAGAGCGCGATCGCGGCCGAGACACCGATCTGCCAGGCCAGCCAGCGCAGCCTGCCGAAAGCGTACACCGCGGTTACCAGGACCTCCCGAAAGAGCGAGACGAATGCCCAGACGAGCCAGAGCAGCAGGAAGAGATCGAGCTGGCCGATGTGCTTGTGCATCACCGTCGCCATTACCCAGCCGCGGAACATCCAGATCAGGCCGAAGTACGCGATCTCGCAGGCGCCGACGGCGACGATGATGACATTGAGCCGCCGCAGCATTCTGTCGAAGCCGACTTCGGCGATCCACGCGGAGGCGACCGGCGTCAGTACGCTCTGCAGCCCGAGGATGAGCAGGATCGCCGGCATGACCATCAGGCGCACGACGTTGACGTCGGCGACGGCCTTGAGATCGAGCCGGGCGGCGAGAATGTAGACGTAGCTGCGGCTGAAGAGCCAGTAAATGAAGGCTCCGATGACCGCCCAGAAACTCAGGGAGCGAAGGTCGCGCCACAGCGGGCCCGCCTTGCCGCGCGGCCAGCCGATCTGTTTCGCGACCGCACGGTCGCCCACCACGCTGCTGAGGTAGGCCGCCACCGCGAAGGCAACCGTGACCCATACGGCAGGCATGCCGATTCCGGAGGCAGCCCAGAGCGTACCGGCGAGCAGCACAACGACATACACGGCGTCCACGGTCAGTAAAAGGCGAGGCCGGGAGTAGATGATCAGCGCGTTGCGGACATAGTTGCGCTCGACCGCCCACCAGCCGGCGATGATGCCTATCCCGAGCACCAGCGCCGACTGCCGCTGCAGGATTCCCGTCAGGTCGCCTATTGCGGCAGTCGCTACTCCAGCGAGGAGGGTCGGCCAGCGCAGGCGGTTCTGGCTGTGCCAGATGATGCCGATCATCTCGCGCTTCGGCTCGGGCGCGGTTTTCGGCGCCAGGATCGCCACCGGGCCGCAGACGGCGGAGCTGTGGACGGTGGTCACCAATAGGAGAGTGCTCTGCAATATGACGAAGAGCGCGTAATCCGTGTCGCTGGTGTAGCGGACCAGGATCAGCCCCATGAGAAAGCTGGCGGCGGAGAGCAGCACCTGGTCCACGACCGCAGCGCTGAAGAGGCGCACGACACCGCTGCGGAGGGAGAGCTTCATTGGGCGGTCATTCTGGTTCTGGGATGATTGGCCCGGCGCCGTCTTACAGCGGAATCAGGCGCGGTACTACACGCGGATTACGCATAATCGGCCCGTGCGCGCTTCTCATTCCTGAGCCCCCACCGTTGCTCGCCGGAGGAATGCTCCGGTAGCATGCGAAGACTCGCACTTTACTTATTGTAACAGCTTGTCCGGGTGCCATGAGAACAATAAAGCGCGTAGCGCTGACATGCATCATCGCCCTCGCCGGCCTGGGTCTGCTTTCCTTTGTCGGATCGCTGGTCTCCCCGAGCATCGCCTGGCGAGTCAGGTTGGTCGGCGAGAAGCTGACGGGCCGCATTCCCGAGATCCCGCTGCCGCTGCTGCTGAGGTGGAGCGTTCCCAACAGCCCCGTCAGCCTCTATCGTCTCTCCGAGACGCCCAACGTCAACGCCAGCATCGAGAACCAACTCACCGACCGCGCATCAGGGTTGGAGGGCGCGAAGACCTTCGGCCACATTTGCGCGAGCTGCCATGGCGATGACGCGCGCGGCGGCGTCGGACCCAACCTGGTGGCGGCGATCACCGGACTGACCGACTGGCAGTTCCTCGCCACCGTCAAGTGGGGTCGCCCGGGAACGCTCATGAGAGCGGTGCCCATATCGGCCACGCAGATCTGGCAGGTCGACGCCTTCCTGCGGCAGACGGCGCTCGATGCGGCAGTCGGCAGGAAGTACGCCGTCGACTCGATCGCGCCTCTTCAGCCGGTGACGCAGCAGATGCTGAGCGCCGCCGCTCAGAGCGGCAACTGGCTGTCCTATGACGGCGATCTGGCGGGTACCCGGCACAGCCCGCTCGGTGAGATCACCGCGGCCAACGTGCGCGACCTGCAGCTGGCCTGGGTCGCGCAGCTGCCCACCGATGGCAGCGACGAGGAGGCCTCGCCGATCGTCGTCGGCCCGTGGATGTTCGTCACCGAGCCTCCCGAGGGCGTCACCGCTCTCGATGCCAGGAGCGGCACCGTGCTCTGGCAGTTTCATCGGGCGCTGCCTCCAGTCACCGCCGCATGCTGCGGCCAACCCAACAGGGGTGTCGCCGTATTCGGCAGCAACCTGTACGTCGAGACCTTCGACGCCCATCTGCTCGCTCTCAGCGCCGCGAGCGGTGCCGTGGTATGGGATACCCAGGTCGCCGATTATCGTCACGATTACTCGATGACCTCCGCGCCGCTCGTGGCCGACGGGCGCATCATCGCCGGTGTTGCCGGCGGCGATTTCGGCGCGCGCGGATACATCACGGCATACTCCGCCGCGACCGGCCAACAGCTGTGGCGGTTCGATACCGTCCCTGGTCCGGGGCAGCCGGGCCACGATTCCTGGAGCGGTGACTCCTGGCGGCATGGCGGCACCTCGAGCTGGCTGACCGGAGCCTACGATGCGGCTTTGGGGCTGGTTTACTGGGGAACCGGCAATCCGGCCGAAGTGTACAACTCCAAGTTCCGCGGCGGTGACAACCTCTATTCGGATTCGATCGTCGCGCTCGATGTCCACAGCGGCAAGCTCCGCTGGTACTTCCAGTTCACGCCCGGAGACGATCACGGCTGGGACTCCACCGAGCAGCCGGTGCTCGCGGACATCCAATGGCAGGGCCAGACCGTTCCCGCGGTCCTGTTCGCCAACCGCAACGGCTTCTATTACGTGCTCGACCGCAGGACCGGACGATTCCTGTTCGCGAAGGCATTCGCCAGGCAGACCTGGGCTTCCGGGTTCACGCAGAGCGGTCGTCCCATACTGCTTCCAGGCACGCACCCGTCGCCGACCGGGACCATGGTCTCGCCGCCGACCTGGGGCGCCACGAGCTGGTGGCCGCCTTCCTTCGATGCGGCGCGCAATATTCTCTACGTGCCCTCGGTCGATTCCTTCGACATCTTCTTCAACGTCGACAACGATGACTATCATCCGGGGCGACCGTTCCTCGGCAGCGGTTTCATCCGCGCGCCGGACCGGCCCACCACGCTCGCATTGCGCGCGATCGATGCCTCGACGGGCCAACTGCGCTGGGACTCCACCCTCGAGGTTGGCGGCGGCGAGGTGCCCGGAGAGATGGGCGGGGTGCTATCGACGGCCGGCGGCGTCGTATTCGCCGGCCACGAGAACGAGTTCGATGCGTACGATTCCGACACCGGGGCGCGGCTGTGGGGAGCGCACCTGGGCGGCGTGATACACGCCGCCCCCATCTCCTACTCGGAGGCCGGGCAGCAGTATGTCGGGATCATGTCCGGACGCGACCTCTTCGTCTTCGACCTGAATCTCAGCGACCAATCCCCTCATAACGCGCAAAAGAAGCCGGGTCCAGCACACGCCGGCCATCGATGACCAGCGGCTTGCGGTCGAGACGCCGCAGCAGGGCGGAGAGGTCCGAGAACTCCTTCCAACGCGTGACCAGCATCACGATGTCGGCGCCGGCGACCGCGGCCTCCAGCGACTCCGCCAGCGTCACTCCCTTCAGATCGGGGTGCTCGCTCGGGCGCGCGATGGGATCGTAGGCCGTCACGCGCGCGTTGCGCGACTTGAGCTCCCGCAACAGCGGGAAGGCCGGAGACTCGCGCAGATCGTCGGTGTCAGGCTTGAAGGCGAGGCCGAGCACGGCGACGGGCACGTTCTCCAGGGACGGGAAGTGGCGGCCGATCAGCCGCATCATTTCCGCCGGCTGGCCGCGATTGATCTCGAGGACGTTGCGCATCAGGCCGAGCTCGAGTCCTTTCTGCTTACCCTGGCCAACCAGCGCGGTCACGTCCTTCGGCAGGCAGCTGCCGCCAAACCCGCAGCCGGGCTCGAGGAAGCTGGCGATACCGGCCGTGATCCGCTCGCCGCCGTGACGGCTGGTGAAATAGGTCGCCTGGTGCACACCGCGCATGACCTCGATCGCATCCACGCCGCCGACGGCCGAGCACAGGCGGGCGATCTCGTTGGAGAACGAGATCATCGTCGCGAGCACGGCGTTGGAGGCGTACTTGATCATTTCCGCCGTCGTGGGGTTGGTGAAAATGCGCGGCACGCCGTCATCGAAACCGGCATACAGCTGGCGCAGCACCTCGTGGGTCGCGGCGTCGATTCCGCCGAGCACCAACCGATCCGGCTGCGAGAAGTCGGCGACCGCGGTGCCTTCGGTGAGGAACTCCGGGTTCATGCCGAGCCCGAAGCCCTGGCCTGCGGTCTTGCCTGACGCCCGCTCGAGCGCCGTGCGTACTACCCCGACCGTCGTCCCCGGAATCACGGTGCTCTTGACGATCACGGTGTGGTGAGTGGATTTCCGTGCGAGGGCCGTGCCGATCTCGGTGGCGGCCGCCTCGACGTAGCGCAGGTCGATCCTGCCCTCCGCGGCGGGAGTTCCCACCGCGATGAAGGTGACATCGGTGGTCGCGACGGCCGAGGCAAGATCGGTCGACGCATTGAGACGCCGGCCCACGTGGCGCTGCAGCAGCTCCGGCAGGCCGTTCTCGTGGATCGGGGCCCGCGCGGTGTTGATCATCTCGACCTTGCGCGGATCGACGTCGACGCAGAGCACGTCGTGACCGCTTTCCGCGAAGCAGGCGCCGGTCACGAGACCGACGTAGCCGGTTCCTATGATGGAGATCTTCATTACGCCGCCGTCGCTACTTGATTGTGGCTGTACCAGATGAGGGAACGGTAAATCCCTTCCTCCACCGTCACCTTCGGCTCGTAGCCGAGCTCGGTGCGGGCCTTGTCGATCACCGGGCAGCGGCGGTTCGGATTGTCGACCAGATAGTCGGACTCCGCGCTCTTGCCGAGCACGACCTTGCCGCGGTATCCGAGCAGCTGCGCGGCCGCCTTCACCGTGAGGGAGGCCAGCTCGGCGATCGAGATCTCCGGCCGGTCGATGCCGATGTTGTAGGGCTCCCCGGGGCGGCCGCGTACCAGAACTTTGTAGTATCCGGTGATGGCGTCGGTCGCATAACAGAAGGTGCGCTTCGGGCTGCCGTCGGAGAGCATCACGATGTCTCGTCCGGCGAAGATGTCCTTGGCGAAATCCGGCAGGACGCGGCCGTCGCTGATCTTGAGGCCAGGCCCGTAATTGTTGAAAGGTCGCGCCATCGTCACCGGCAATCCTTCGTGCTTGGCATAGGTGACGCACAGGGTCTCGCCGAAGCGCTTCGACTCGTCGTAGCAGGCACGCGGACCTGTGCACGAGACGTTACCGCGGTAGGTCTCCGGCGTCGGGATGGCCGAGGCCGCCGGATCGCCGTACACCTCGCTCGAGGAGTAGAACAGGAAGCCGCGCACGGGATGTCCGGCCGCGCGCTGCGTCACGGCATGATCGAGGAGATTCCGCAGCCCGTTGATGTTGGCATCGATGCACTTGAGGGGCTGGGCGCGGTAGTAGATGGGCGAGGCGATGCCCGCCGCGTGAATGATGTAATCGAAGCGGCCGAAGTCCTTGGGCAATGGCTCGATCATGTCGTGGCGGCGCAGCTCGAGGTGCGCCTCGCCCCGCAGGGCCTCGAGCCAGTGCGGCACACCGCGCGAATAGTTGTCATACACGGTGACATCGATGGGGGCGCCGGCTGCGCGCGTGCGGTTCCAGTGCAGCGCCGCCTGCACGAGGTAATAGCCGAGAAAGCCGCCGCCGCCGGTCACCAGCAGCCGGCCGCCGCCCATCTGAGCGAATTCCGCCGCGAGATCGGCGCACACCGCGTCTAGGTCCTCATCGAGCAGCTGTTGCAAGGCGATGAGTTTTCTGTGGCTCTGCATGAGTCTTTGGCTCCGGGAAAGGGTTTAGATCAGTAACTTGCGGCCGTGAAATGCCTCGGCGTGGCGCGACGGCGAGGCGCATTCGATGCCGCGCAGGCGCAGGTGGCCGCGGAAGAGCTCCGGGTCGAACCACTGCCGGCCGTGTTGTGAGGGAAAGCAGCGCATCAGCGTCGCGACTTTGAGCTCCACCGTGGCGCTCGACAGCGGGCAGTAGACCTGCGGCTGTCCGAGGTCGCCTTCGTACTTCGGGATCTCGTACTCGAGGATCGCATGACTGCGGAATGTGTTCCAGGTCAGCTCCGCGACGACGCGGTGATCCTGGTGCCGATCGCCGAGATAGTGGGTGAAGATCAGATCGGGTGCAACTTTCGCGCGCAGGGACTCGAACGAGTCCTTGATCTCGCTCGCCACGTAGGGGAAGTAGCTGCCGCGATAGCGATGCACCTCGACCGTGGGCGTGTTGGGCGCATGGAGCGCCGCGGCCGCCGCCCGCGTCTCCGGCTCCCGCACGTCGTCGCCCGAGAAGACGGCCCAGAAGAAGCGCAGCGCCGGGTGCCGGCGCGACAGCTCGATCAGCGTGCCGCCGCACCCGATCTCGATGTCGTCGCAGTGAGCGCCGAGGCACAGGACAGTACCATCCTCGGGCAGATTCGGCGCGAAGCGCAGCGTCATGGTCGGAATGTCTCCCAGGACGCATCCTGCTTGGAGATCACCTCGATGGAGCGCGGCCACGTAATACCGAAGGCCGGATCATCATGGCGCACGCCGCCCGCAGTGGCGGGCGCGTAGGCGACGGAGGCCTGGTAGGCAAGGTCGGTGTCCGCCGTCAGAGTCAGGTAACCGTGAGCGCAGCCTTCGGGAATGTAGAGCATGCGTCCGCTCCCGGCGTCGAGCTCGATCCCGAACCAACGGCAGAACGACTCGCTTCCGGGGCGCAGATCCAAGGCGACATCGAATACGGCGCCGCGGGTGACGCGCACGAGCTTCGCCTCCGCGTGCGGCGCGGCCTGGAAGTGCATGCCGCGCAACGTACCCGCCGCTGTGCTGCGCGCAGTGTTGATCTGGGCGATCCGCGCATCGAGGCCGGCTCGAGTGAGCTCATCGGCGCACCATTGCCGGGCGAAGAAACCGCGCTCGTCACGCCGCGGCTCGAGGTCCACCACGACGACTCCGGCGATGCTCGTTGGGGTGAATTTCACGAGGCTCGCTCCAACAGCGTGGGTGAATGGCCGGCGACGCCGGCCGGGAAGACTCTTGCGTACTGGTCTTCGAGTGCGAGACGGTAGCGATCGACCCGGCTGCGGATGTGCAGCGTCAGACGCTCGCGATCCCGCTCCAGGCTGTCGAATTTCTCGAGCAGCGTTTCGAGCCGCATCGGCCCGAGGGCGATGCGGTAGTCCGCGAGCTCCAGCTCCTCGAGGAGTGAGTCGAGCTTGGAGTGATCGGAGAGAGCGATCACCGGCCGCCCGAGGAGGAGGGCCAGTATGAGGTTGTGCAGGCGTGGAGAAACCACCGCGTCGGTCTGTTGGAGCTGGCGAAGCAGATCCTCGACGCTGCGGGGGTCGTCCACCAGAAGGTGCGGCGGCTCAGTCGCGATCCCTTTTCGCCGCATCGCTTCGAGCAGGTCGCTTCGCGGCTGGATGTCGTATTGCAGGTCTCCAATCAACAGGCGAACCGCGTGGCCGCGCTGCTGCAGGCGCCCGATGAAATCCGCGGTGACATCGAGGAAGCGCGCGTACGCGGCGGCGCCATCACCGTCGCTGTCGCCGGGAAGATTTTTGACACCGACGCCGATGATTCTGCGTGTGGCGTCGGAGCGAGTCGCCGGCGCCGGCAGTGACTGCGCCGAGAGTCCAAACACCAGGTCCGGGTAGAGCGGATCACGCCGCGCCGGCAGGCCGATCCGCTCCGCGGTGCTCTGCGACTCGCGATCGCGATAGCTGCGGTAGCTCGCGCCGGCGAGGCTGCGCGCGATCAGCCAGCGGCTGAGGGGATGACGGATGGGGCCGACACCGACACTGAGGAAGAGCACTTTCACGCCGCAGAGCCTGGCGAGGGCCGACCACTTGAAGATGTCGTACGGCCAGCTGCCCGGGCCGCAGAGATAGTCGGACACCACCTGCGTTCCGGGGACGATCAGCATGTCGCAGTGCGAGAGCAGGGCGGCGCCCCGCATCCAGTGAATGAGCTCGAGCGGCACGCGCCAAAAGGCGAGCCTGAGCACCCGGGAGACCATGCGCAGCAACGGCGGTCGCCGCGCCGGGGGAGGCTGCGGCGCTGCGAGAGGACCGCGCTCGAGGTCCGCCCACGACCAGCCGGAGTCGGTGAGCGCCGCGCGCACGGCTTTCATCCGGTGACGCGATTCGACGTCCTCCGGGATGGTGCAGAGGCACGTCAACCGGGCATCGGGCCAGCGCTGGCGCAGCTGTTCGGCCACGGCCTGCAGAGTGCATTCATTGCCGAGGTTGCCCGAGCCAAAGTTGCCGTAAAGGGCGATTCTCTTGGGTGCCATATTCTCAGCCGCCGCGCCGGCGGAAGCGGGCGCGACTGAGCTTCTCGTTGTCGTTTGGCAGGCGGCCGCAGCGCCCAAAAGCCATCATACCGAGAAATGGGGGGGGCGAAAAGCGACGGGGTTGGCGGTTTTTCTGCTAGTATTTTTGCTCCCGCAGGGCCGAAAAACATTAAGTAATGGGCAATCAGGCTCACAGCGGCTTCAGCGTGCGCGGCAGCGGCAAGGTCCTTATGCTGTCCATGCGTAGTATCGCGACGCTGGTAGCGTACTGCACCATCTACGAGTTCGAGGATGTCATCACCGAGGTCACGGGCGCTGATCGCATCGACGTGAGCGATGAGCGCGCGCTGGAGCGCTCTCGCCGCGCATACAAGTTGCTCCGATTCGCCACGCGCTCGCCTGCACTCGCTGGCCGGATGGCGATGCCGCCTGCCACGGTGAGTCTCGACCGGGACTACGAGCTCTTCTTTCCCGTCTTCAATCATACGCACGAGCTCTATGCCTTGCGCAGCATTCCCGATTGGCGGCGGCGCTGCCGGTTCGCCGCCTGCTTCGTGAGCGAGGTCTGGGCGCATCTTCTGCCGCAGTATCTGCTCGAGCTGCTGGCACAGTTCGACCACGTGTTCGTCGGGATGAAGCACTGCGTGGAGGACGTCGCGCGGATCGTCGGCCGGCCTTGCAGTTATCTGCCGGTGGCGGCCGACGTGTTGCAATTCTCACCATGGCCGCAGCCGCCCGAGCGCGCGATTGATGTTTGCAACATCGGCCGGCGGTCTGCGGTCACGCACGCCGCGTTCCTGGAGCTCGCCCGCGCCCGCAGGATCTTGTACTACTACGACACTTTCGCGGGCGGCGCGGGCAAGGATCGCGACCAACGCACCTTCAGGGTGCATGATCACCGGGAGCATCGCCTGCTGCTGGCGCAGCTGCTGCGGCGCACGAAGTATTACATCGCGAACCGCAGCCGCGTCAATCAGCCGGGATACACCGGAGCCAACCAGGAAATCTCGTACCGGTTCTACGAAGGCATCGCCGCCGGCGCGATCCTGCTGGGGGAGCCGCCCGAGACCGAGACATTCCGCGAGCTGTTCGATTGGCCCGATGCGGTCATCCGCGTGCCCTTCGACTGTCCCGACGTCGCTCAGGTGCTGGCCGACCTGGAGCGGGATCCGCAGAGGCTGTCAGGGATCCGCGCGCAGAACATGACACAGGCCGCGCTGCGCCACGACTGGGTGCATCGCCTCGGTCAGGTGTTCGATGCCTTCGGTCTCGAGAAGACCGAAGGCATGCGCGCGCGGGAGAGGCGGCTCGAGGCCGTCGCTCAGTCGAGCCGGAAGGTTGCGCCGTAGCGGTGCTGCCAGTCGGGCAGCCGCTCATTCAGCGGCTCCAGCCCCCACCATTGCATGGGCCAGTCCCGCCGCAGCACCGGATCGCCGTCATGTATCTCACGGATGAGATCGGCGATGGGATGCCAGCCGAGCTCACGCGCAACTTTCTGCCGCACATCGAGGTCGACGCCGACCACGAGCAGGTGTCCGCCGGGTCGGACCAGTCGGGCGATATTGCGCAGGCATAGCTCGGCCATCCGCGGCGGCATGTGGCAGAGAAAGTTGCTTGCCAGGACCATGTCCTGCGCGCCGAGCGAGCGCCCGAGGTCGGGGGAGGTGGCATCGCAGAGCTGCCAGCTGATTCCCTGTCGCAGGGGCGCCTTCACCGTGGCCGAGCCGCCATTCCAGTCGAACATCTGCTCGCGCTCGGCCGCGCTCAGGCGCTCGAAAATGGATTCGCCCACGAGGCCGCAGCTCTCGTCGGAATAGACGGCCTTCTCCCCGATTGCGATGACTTGAGGCGAGATATCGGCGGCGATGGTTCGCACCTCGAGGTCCGGGCGCGCCATGCGGATCGTCCACAGCACGGAATAGACCTCGGCGCCGATGCTGCAGCCGAGAATGGTGATGCGCAGCGTCCCGCCGCGCAGAAAACCCGCCAGCAGCCGCCGGATCTGCTCGAGCTGCGGCCGGTTGCGCAGAAAGAAGGTTCCGAGATAGACCTGGCGTGGGGAGTTGCGCAGCACCATGGCGTGCAACGCCCGCCCATACCACCGGCCTACGCGGGTATCGCGTAGCACCGGCGGAATGCGTCTCCAGACCGCCCGGTAGAGCCGCAGCGAGAACAAACGAAAGGCGTTCAGGCCGCCGCTAGCGTGCCGGCGCCCGTGCGCGACAGCAGCTCTTCCAGCCATGTCTCACCGCGGAAGTGCCGGTACTGCTCGGCACGCAGCCGGTCGGCGAGCCGGCCGGCGGGAAGCTCCACGTCCGCGTAACAGAGCGGCTGATCCTTCGCGATGTCATGTTTCAACTTGCATCCTTCGACCAGGCCCTCCGGCAGGTACCGGCGCGTGCTCATCTCATCGACGTTCACCGCCTCGCCGTAGGTCATGTACATGCCGAACTCATCGAGCGTCTCGCCGGCTTTGAGGTCGCGCTTGGCGACGGCGCAGACTTCGACGACCGGTCCGCCGAGGGGCGGCGCCACTTCGTCCTGGAACAGCATGAGGCGCGCAATGGAAGTGGGGACCTCGAAATGCACGAGGTGATATGGGGTCCAGCACGCGTAGAGCGGACCTTCGCCCATCTTGTAGAGGTTGAGATAGTGGCGCTGCTTCGGGTCCGGATGCTCCGCCAGACAGAACACTTTGATGTCGGCCGGGCCAACCGTGTAATCCACCACGCCGCCCATGGCGCGCAGCTCCTCGAGATCGTAGAGCTCCTGGATCTCTCTGATATTGCGATCGAACTTGAGTCCCCGCGTCATGCCGCGCGTGCGGACCTTGAAGCCGGTCGCGTTCGCGACGATCGCCTGCTCGAAGCTGACCTTCGAGCCGTCGGCGAAGGAGGTCACCATCGCGGGGTTCTCTCCCCAGCGCTCGGCGTAGCCCTTCTGGGTCGTCGGATTCCGGTAGGCATCCTGCAGACCCTTGACGTTGCCCATCACGCGGGGAGTGAGCCCGATGCCCTTCACCCAGCGATAGAGGTTCATCTGCAGCCCCGGCTCATCGCCCTCGCAGGCCGAAAGCATGCCGCCGTACTTTTTCGCGTAGACGCGCAGGATCGGGCCGATCGTGGCATCGAGCTCCGCGTTGAGCAGCATCACGGGCTTGCGGTGCTTGAAGGCCTCGAGCACGGCGTGAGCGCCGAATTCCACCGAGCCGGTGACATCCAGAATCACGTCGATCTCGGGCGAGCGGCACACCGCCGCCCAGTCCTCCGCCACTGCAGGCCGTCCGCGACGAACTGCCTCGTCCAAGGCGGTCTGGCTGGAGCAGACGGTGACATCATCGATGCCCGAGTAGCGGTACACGCCCACGGCGCGCTCAGGCCTGCGGTTGAAGACCGCGGCCATGCGCATGCCCGGGGTGCTGTGAGTGATCTGGTTGGTGAGTCCCTGACCCATGAATCCTGCGCCGAGCATGCCTATGCGAATGGGCTTGCCGGCGGTTTCGAGCGCCTGCAGCGCCTTGTCGACGATGATCATTGAGATACTCCGCGGATTCGCGCCAACACTTCAGGCGACTTCGATCAAGGGTGGTACGTGCGACTCAGGGTCCGATTGCGGGGCGGCCTCGGGATGCTGCCACACCATCCATGGGCACTCGCCGCGACCCTCCATGCGGTCGAAGGTGATCTTGTCCTTGAACGTGTCCATGCAGCGCCAGAATCCGCCCCACTGAAACGCCAGCAGCTTGTGCGCGGCGATCAGGCGCTGGAACGGCTCCTCGACCAGCTCCTCGCCCGGCTTCATGTAATCGAAGATCTCGCGGCGGAAGGCGAAGTAGCCGCCGTTGATCAGTACCTGGTCGGCCATCGCACCGATCCGCGAGACCTGCCCGTCCGGGGAGACGGTCATGCTGTGGAACGACTGCGAATTCGATACTGCCGCGACGCTCACAAGCGCGCTGCTGTTGCGGAACTGCTCCAACTGCTGATCGAGCGGCAGGTCCGAGAGGCCATCGGTGTAGTTGGCCAGAAACATGGGATCGCGTCCGAGGTAGGGGCGTGCCCGCAGCAGCCGCTCGCCGATGTTGCTGTGCAGACCCGTATCGACGAAAGTGATGCGCCAGTCGTCGAGGTCGCTCGAGTGCAGCTCGATGTGGCGGCCGCCCCGGCTCAGGGTGAAATCGTTCGAGATGGCCTCGTTGTACTTGAGGAAGTACTCGCGGATCATGTCGCCGCGGTATCCGAGGCAGAGAATGAACTCTTTGTGGCCATGGTGCGCGTAGTAGCGCATCAGGTGCCAGATGATGGGTCTCGGTCCGATGTTGACGAGGGACTTCGGAACCGTATCGGAATGCTCGCGGAGGCGTGTGCCGAGACCACCGCAAAAAAGCACGACTTTCATGATTTCTAAATTCCCCGGTCAGGCGAGGTTTTGTTCTGGAATCAAAGCGCGGCGCGGTTCCGCGCCAGCGCCGGGCAAGGATAGTCGCGGCTATGGCGGGAGTCCACCGCCGGGATCCAGTTCTGCGCGCCGCGTCTCGGGGGGGGGCGATTGACCCAAAATGGCGAATTATTGTTAAATTGAGCTAAATCAGGCGTTTCCCGACTATACTGATCTTTAGAAGAACTCGAATCGACGCCCCGCGACGGTGAGCGCGACCATGACCCAAGAACACGGCGAGCGGCTGCTGCAGATCGAGCCGGACAGCTTTCGCCTCAGCTACGACCGGCGCCCATTCGGCTTCACTCATCGGTTACATGCGCTGTCACTGTTCAAGGAGGAGTCACTGTACGCGCTCGCAACGAAATACCGCGATGCACCGCAGCACTATTTCGTGGCGGCGGGCGCCCCGACGCCCGGCACGCAGTTCTACCTGGGCCCCGCCATCCCCCACCGTCCGCATGAGGCGCTGCAGCGCCTCGACGGCTCCGGGTACCGCGTTCTGCTCAAGCGAATGGAGCTCTTCGATCCGGACTACGCCGACCTGCTCCACCAGCTCTTCGCGCAGGTCGTGGAGATGCTCGGCGGCCTCGATGCGGCTCGCGTGGTGCGGCTGGAGTCGGCCATCTTCGTCAGCGCGGCGAGCACCATCACGCCGTTTCACTACGATCCGGAGGTGAATTTCTTCGCTCAGATCGAGGGGCCGAAGACGTACCACGTTTACGCGCCGGCGGCCGTGAGCGAGGCGGAGCTGGAGAGCTTTTATGCGCGTGGGGTGGTCGACATAGCGCAGCTCGATCTCGCCAGCCGCGATCGCACTTTCGAGCACACTTTCGCGCTCGCGCCGGGCAAAGGGCTGCACCAACCGCAGAACTCTCCTCACTGGGTCGAGACCTCGACCTCACGATCGGTCTCTTATGCGTTCGTTTTCGAAACGACCGCGACGCGCGCCAAAGGACGGGTGCGCGCTTTCAATCACTACTTGCGTGCCGCCGGACTGCGGCCGACACTTCCCGGGCGGTATCCCGCAACGGATGCCGCGAAATCCGCCGCCATGAACCTGATGCTGCCTGCGCGCAAACGCGTGGCTCGCGCCTTCCGCGCGCTCGCATCAGGTAGCTGAGCGGCGCATCAGTCCGAGCCCCTTTCCGAGGATCGCCGCGCCCTGGCGGGACAGCAGCGACAGGGATACCGCGTAGACAGTGACCCCTGCGAGAGCGAGCAGAAGCAACGTCGGGACGCTGCCGAAGCGCGCTTCGAGGGGCGTGCGAACGAGACAGACGAGCGCAGCGGCCAAGGTCGCGGCTGCGAGCGCCGGCATCTGCGAAGATAACAGGACGCTGGCGCGCAGCGCGCAGCGGCGTGCGAGCAATGCCAGTTGGACGGGCAGCATCAGCACGGGCCGCAAAGCGATCGCCGCCACGGCGATCAGCAGGCCGAAACGGGCGAAGAACAGCGTCAACAGAACGATGAGGAGCGTCTGCAGGGTGGAAAAAATGGCGTCGTAGTGCTGCTCGTTGAAAGCCAACAGGACGGCATTGATCATGTAGACGCTCACGAGCGGTACGCCCATCAGAAGCATGAGCTCGCTCGGGAGGATGCCGCCGAACCACTGCGGGTTCAGCCATACGTGAAAGACGGGGGGTAACAAAGCGGCTCCGCCGACGGCGAACGGAAAGCAAAGGATGCTCATGCGGCGCAGAATGTCGCTGATCCGCTCATCCCGCCCCTGGGAGTTGCCGTCAAAGTGCCGCAGGGACACGCGCGCGACCACCGTGCTGGGTACGATGGCGGCCTGAACCAGGATGTCGTTCAGCCTGGCGGCCATGCTGTAGAGACCCAGATCCATCGGACCGAGATAGATGCCGAGTATCAGACGGGGAATCTGACCGGACGCCCAGCCCATCACGCTTGCCAGAATGACCGGCACGGCAAATCGCCACACGTCGACGAAGTGACGGGGTGACCAGGCGAAGCGCAGCTTGATCGGGACGCAGATCCACAGGGCGACCACGCTGACGAGGCGCTGAACGAGGACTTGCCACACGAGCGCCCACGCTCCAGCGCCGCGAACGGCGAGCACTACGCCCACCGTACCACCGGCCAGCCATCCCAGAATCGCGCGAATCGCCAGTGGGCGGAACAGCA
Source organism: Steroidobacteraceae bacterium (assembly GCA_036273095.1). Classification (GTDB taxonomy): domain Bacteria; phylum Pseudomonadota; class Gammaproteobacteria; order Steroidobacterales; family Steroidobacteraceae; genus 13-2-20CM-66-19. The sequence goes on from DATAXF010000057.1 coordinate 50,594, forward strand.
TGTCCCGCTTTGCGGCGGCATTTGGCGCCGCCGCGAATGAGGTGATGAGAGGCAGCACCGCCATCCAGCGAAAGAGCGGGTAGGCGGTCGGCTGGCCGCAGAAATCCGCGAGCTGACGGGCGCCAGCGAACACCAGCACGCCGAGAAGGAGAGAGAAGAGTGCGGTGATGGTCGTGACGACCTCGAAGTGGCGCGCCTCGATCGAGCGGATCGAGATCAGCGCATCCGTCACCCCACTGTTGAGCACGAGCTCGCAAAAGCCGACGAAGACCATGACGAACGAAAAGAGGCCGAACGCCGTGGGGCCGAGCAGGGGCGCCTGCACTGCGAACAGGGCCAGACCGATGACCTGGGTCACCACCGTCTGCGTGGTCACCCAGGCGGTCGGCGAGAGATCGCTGAAGCTCCTGAACGGAATGCCGCTCACCCTGTCGAGGGTTCGGTCGCACCGCGACGTCGCCCGATCAGAGCGCTGGCGGCACCGAGCGCGGCAAAGGACGCGAGCTTCACACGGTCCCGTACTTTCGAGCTGCCCGGCGCGCGCGGGTTCGCGCCCAGGCGGCGCAGCTTGGCGTTCATCCGATGCAGGCGCGCCAGCCGCGCCAGGGATTTCAGATCGAAGTTCACGCTGAGCGCGATCGAGACCTGCGAGGAATTCTGCACCCAATGCGGCGACAGGGACGGGATGTGCACACCGGTCCCGGCCCGTAGATCATACGACACGGCGTGTCCCTGCTTTTCGGGCGAGTACTTCGCCGCGCTATGATCGCCGCAGAAGTAGAGCTCGAGCTCCCTGGCCGTAACGACCTCGGGTCTCGATCCGTCGAACACGTCCAGTCGCTTGTCACCTTTTACCTGGAAGAGGAAGTTGACGTCCGCATCCAGGTGGTAGGCAGTGATCCGCTGTGGCGAGGCTATGAGGATCGTTCCGCGTCCGACGATGACGTCCTCGGTCATTACTGGGCCCGCGTGTTGGAACAGCTCCGCGAAGATCTGCTGCAGCAGAGGACCATAGAGCGCGTCTTCCTCCACGCGCTTCAGCATGACCAGCGAATCATTATGAGGGATCTGCGCGATCGCATCCTGCAATGACGGGCCTGCTTTGCTGCCCTTTTCCCACCGGTCTTCCCGGGTAACCTTGCCCGTTGACCAATAGGCGTAAGTCGGGCTCGGCTCGCGTCGTGCCGCGAGCTCGAGCAACGCGGGCAGCTCGAACAGCGGATGGGTGCTCAGGGCGTGGGGGAAGGCGAAGGTGCCTCGATTGTAGAGCGCGCCGAATGGAATGCCGTGGGCATCGATGACGGGGTGAGCGGCGGAGGTCATGCGACTTCCGAGCGGCAAAAGTAAAAGCCGGTGTAGGCCGGAATCGAATGGCTGGCAAAGTAGGGAATGCGGCAGGAGATGTCCGGAGACTTCCACTCGTCCAACAGGCGATAGCCGAGGCGCTCGACCTCGCGCACGAACTCCGCCCGATTGAAAAGATGGTACGGGCAGAACGCCGAGCCCATATTGTGCAGCGTGACGGCGGAGGGGAGCTCGTACGCGGGAACCTTGTTCAGGATGAGGTGTCGCGGCAGGGCGGCGGCGGCTCGCAACGATGCAAACGGGTCTTCGATGAAGTGCAGGGATCCCGCCGCCAGCAGGATGTCCGCGTGCGCAACCTGCTCCAGAGTCGTGGTGAACCCCAGGTTGGGAGCGCTCTCGTCCGCGGCGATCTTGCGCCCGAGCGCCACGATGGCCGGCATATCGCACACCAGCCAATTCAGATCCGCGGCGTACGTGAGATAGCGGCGATAGGCGAAGTAACTGATGCCGACGTGGCCGCCCAGGTCGAACAGCAGCCGGCACTCGGGCAGGAGGCGCGACAGCCAGAACATCACCGGATAGTCGAACGGGAATATCCGCAGCCGCTCTTGCGCCAGGCGATGCGCAGAGGGCTCGTTGTCGTATCCCTCGAGCCTGTTCGGTGGAATGTGGCGCGAGGCTTCGGCGAAACTGGAATAGATGCCGCGAAAGAGTCTCGATTGGCCGCCGGCGGCATTGAAGTGCGCCGAATAGGCGAGGCTGCCCAGCTGCCGCAGGACGGGCAGGCGTTCCGTCATCTTCATTGCAACGCGCGCCGTGCGCGAGATCGCCCCTGCGGTCATTGTTGGTTCTCGGTGTTCAATGCAATTCAGCGGCTCATTATCGGCACCGTCGGCAATTCTGGCTTCGAACTCCGTCGCGAACGGTCAAGATCTCTCGCCGGGATTATGTTAAAAATAGCCTGCCGCTGTGAAGTCGAATTTGCCCGCCCGATCCCTCAGCCGGGACTTCGGTCACGAACGTCGCGGCGCGGATGCTCGAAACTGCGCGGATGCCCCCACAGGGAGAGATTTGCCATTGGTCCTGCCCGCACATGAGATGCACGAGCTTCGCCAAGGGACTGTCTGCTCGCACGCGCAGCGGCGGTTCTGGGTCCTGGACCGGCTCGACCCCGGCGACCCCGCACTCAACGTGGCCGTGCGCTGGCGCCTGGAAGGGAGCGTATCGGTTGCGACCGTCGAGCGGGCCTTTCGGCTGATCATTGCGCGGCACGAGGTGCTGCGATCGTACTTCGAGCAAACCGATGCCGGCGAGCCGGCTCAGCTGGTCGCGCCCAAGATCGCCTTCAATATCCCGTTCATCGACCTCAGCGCCGCGCCTGAAGCCGAAGCGCTCGCGGAAGCCGAGCGGATCGCCCGAATGGAGGCGCGCGCCTCCTTCGATCTCACCACCCCGCCCCTGATCCGCGTGACGCTGCTGCAAGTCGCACGCAAGTTGTCGTATCTGCTCGTGACGGCCCATCATACCGTCTGCGACGGCTGGTCGATCGGGCTCCTGTCGCAGGAGTTCGGCGAGATCTGCGCCGCCGCGCACGCCGGCAGGATTGCCGTACTGCCGGAACTGCCGGTGAGTTACGGTGAATTCGCGGAATGGCAGAACCTGCATCTCAGCGGCAACGCCTGGCAACACGAGATCGACTATTGGACCGCGGCGCTTCAGGGAATGAGTTACTTCGAGATTGCGGCCGACCGGCCCCGCCCGGCGACACAGACGAATGCCAGCGACATCGTCTCGGTGTTGCTCGAGCGCTCGCTGACGGAAGGGCTGGAGCGGCTGGCGCACGCTCACGAATCCACGCTCTTCATGGCCGCGCTCGCGGCGCTCTTCACGCTGCTGCACCGCTATACGGGGGATAGCGACATCGCGCTCGGCACGCAGGTTGCCGGTCGCGACGAAGTCGAGATCGAGCAGCTGGTGGGCGTGTTCATCAACACTCTCATCCTGCGCTGCAATCTGGCTGACAACCCGTCGTTCGGCGATCTCCTCGAGCGCGTGCGCGATCTCGTGTCCGGGGCGTTCGAGCATCCGCATGTGCCGCTCGAGAAGCTCATCGAGGTCCTCAAGCCAAAACGGGAGCTCAACCGCAACCCTTTCTTCGCGATCAATTTCATCTATCAGCGCTCGTTCATCGAGAATTGCGACTACGGCACCTTCAGGCTGGTCGACATTCCGTCCTTCAGCTCGGGCGCCCTGTACGACCTCAATTTCTTCATGGTCGAGCGGCCCGACGGCTGGCGGCTCTCCTGCGAGTACAAGACGGATCTGTTTGAAAAGGCGACGGTCGAGCGCCTGCTGCAGAATCTGCAGAATGTATTCCGCGGCATGATCGCGCAGCCGGCGCAGCCCATCGCGCTGGCGCCGATGCTGGGCGAAGCCGAGAGCGGGCTGCTGCTGCTCGAGTTGAACCGCACGCAGGAGCATTACCCGCTGCACAAGACTCTGGCGGACATGCTGATGGAGCAGGCGGCGCGCACGCCTGACTGCACGGCACTGGTCTTCGAGCAGGAGTCGTTGACGTACGCGGAATTGGATGAGAGCTCGAACCGGATCGCGCATCATCTGCGCGCACTCGGAGTGGAAGCCGAGGTTCCGGTGGCGGTCTGCATGGAGCGCTCCCTCGAGTTGCTGGTGGCGCTGTGCGGCGTTCTCAAGGCGGGTGGCGCCTATGTTCCGCTCGACCCGGCATATCCGCCCGCAAGGCTTGCATTCATGCTGCGGGACAGCGGCGCGAGAGTTCTTTTGACGCAACAGGCGCTGCGTGACCGCCTGACCGAGCACGAGGCCGAGGTGGTCTGCCTCGATCGGGACTGGCCGGTGATCGAGGCGCGACCCGCGACGAGGGTGGAAACCGGTCCAACGGCAGACAACCTGGCTTACATCATATATACCTCCGGCTCGACGGGGCAGCCGAAGGGAGCGATGAATACCCATCGCGCCGTGGTGAATCGGCTGGTGTGGATGCAGGAGGCATATCGGCTGCAGCCGAGCGATTCCGTGCTGCAGAAGACCCCCATCAGCTTCGACGTGTCGGTATGGGAGCTCTTCTGGCCGTTGCTCTACGGGGCCCGGCTGGTGATAGCCCGCCCCGGCGGCCATCAGGATCCCTTGTATCTGTGCGAAGTGATCGCGCGCTGTAACGTCACGATCGCTCATTTCGTGCCATCGATGCTCAACGTCTTTCTGCAGTGCGAGGAGTCGGGTCGCTGCCTGAGCCTGCGAGACACGATTTGCAGCGGTGAGGCTCTCGCGGCGGATACGGTGAATGCATTCCTGCGGGCGTTGCCGAGCAGGCTGCACAACCTTTACGGCCCGACGGAGGCCGCGGTCGACGTCACGGCGTGGCAGTGCAAGCCGCTGCCGGGCGGCGCGAACGTGCCGATTGGCAAGCCGATATCGAACGTCAGCCTCTATATTCTCGACGCCAACCAACAGTTGATGCCGTTCGGCGCGCCCGGGGAGCTGTACATCGGTGGCGTCGCGGTGGCGCGGGGGTATCTGAACCGCCCGGAGCTCAGCCGCGAGCGCTTCATCAGCAGTCCGTTCGTGGCTGGCGAGCGGCTGTATCGCACCGGCGATCTCGCGCGTTACCAGCCCGACGGAAACATCGAGTTTCTCGGCCGGCGGGACCAGCAGGTCAAGCTGCGCGGCTTGCGCATCGAGCTGGGAGAGATCGAGGCGGCACTGCGAGACTGTCCCGGCGTGCGCGACGCCGTCGTCGTGGTGCGGACCGAGGCTGCGGAAGATGCCCGCCTGGTTGGCTACATCGTCGCACAGGACGGCACGCAGCTCTCGACCACGGAGCTCAAGTCCCAACTCGGCGGCCGGCTGCCGGACCACATGATTCCAACCGCGTGTGTTTTCCTGGACACGCTGCCCCTCAATCCCAACGGCAAGCTCGACCGAGCCGCGCTGCCGGCGCCGGAACGAGCGGCGGCCGCCGCGCCGACCCGGGCGCTGGATGAGGGGGAGAAGCGCCTGGCGGCTCTGTGGAGCGAGGTCCTGCACTGCGAAGTGACGGACGGGGCGGCGAATTTCTTCGAGCTCGGCGGCCATTCGCTGCTTGCCGCACGTCTGCTGGGCAGGATCGACGCGGAGTTCGGCCAACGGCTGACGCTCGCCGGCATATTCAAGTCACCGACCCTGGCGGAGCAGGCCGACTTGCTGCGGCGGGGCAGCGCACGGGATTTCGAGTTCCGGCAGGTGATCAAGCTGCAGCCCAACGGCTCGCGGCCGGCGATGGTCGCAATACACAACACGGGCATTTTTTTCGGTCTCTGCAAGCGTCTGGGGGCCGAGCAGCCGTTTACGAGTCTGCAGCTCTTCGATCCTTCCCTGCCGGGGGCATCACTGCCGCAGAGCGTCGAGGCCATCGCCGCGGGCTACGTGGACCTCATCAGGCGCTTGCAGCCGAAGGGTCCTTATATCCTGGCGAGTTGGTGCGTCGCCGGTGTCATCGCCTACGAAGTCGCGCGGCAACTGCAGGAAGGCGGCGCCGAGGTGCCGCTGTTCATGATCATGGATACCTGGGCACCGGGATACCTCAGGAGACTGCCGCGGCGCAGGGCGGTCCTGGCGGAGTACAGTTATCGTTGGAAGCTCATTGCCGTCGAATGGGAGGCGGTGCGCGCGGGGCGCCTTTCACTGCGGCAGTTCGTCTCCAACCGCGTTTTCGTCAAGCGCATGCTGCGGCTCTTTGGCGCTGCCGGAGCGGGCACGGACGGCGCAACACCATCCAGCCCGCGAACGACCGGTGATGAGCGCTACGACCGCTGGCTGCTGCAATACGTGGAGAAGGTCGCGAGAAAGTACGAGGCGCGACCGGCGCGACTGCACGTCACTCTCTTTCGCGCCTCGCAGGAGCCGGGCGGACGGTTTCTCGATCGCAATATGGGCTGGGGTGACCTGGCGCTCGATGGTGTCACGACCGTCATGGTCGACGGCAATCACTTCACGATGTTCCAACCCCCGGGCGTCGAGGACATGGCGGCGCAGATCACCCGGCAGGTTGACGCGCTGGCGCGGCGCACGGGTTGAGAGCCGGGATACTTGCGTCACGCGGTGGTCATCGCATCGTTGTCGATCGGCCTGGCCGTGACGGCCGCTTTGGGGCTGCTGTCATGGCGGCACTTGTCGCGGTCAGGGATGGCGACAGGTCGTTCGATCGGCTCGATGCCGCTCGCTCTTGCGATGCAAGGCAACGGCAGGGCCGAGCCGAAGGCTGAAGTGTGGTACCCGCGCGGCGCCGCGGCCGCGCGCAAGCCCGGGTCCCGCCCCGTGCTCTTCTATTTTTCCGGCTGGGGCGGCATTGGAATCGACAGCGGCGCGGCCATCGCAGCGCTGGTACTGCGCGGCTTCGTGGTGATTACCATCATCTATCCGGGGAAAGCGCCGCCCCCCATGGATTTCTCATCCGACACCGCATTCCAGCAGTCCACGCGCACTGCCGTCGACCGCGTGCGCACGCGGGCCGAAGACGCCATTCGGGTGCTGGATACACTCGAAAGCCGCCAGGGTCGGACGCAGTTGGGACCGCTCGCGCAACGGTTGGACCTCGACAGGGTGGGGGTATTCGGCTATTCATTCGGCGGCGCCGTCGCGGCCGAGACGGCCTGGATGGATTCGCGCTTCAAGGCGGCGGCAAATCTCGACGGATGGCAGTTCGCCGAGGCGTCCGAATACGGCATCAAGCAGCCTTATCTGCTCATGAGCGATGCTACGCCGTTGCCGACAGCGGCAGAGCTGCACTCGAGCAATGCGGTTGTCCGCGATCAGGCCATCCTGACGGAGAGGGATTACCGGTTGATGACCGTCAACATGAGCCGTCACGGCGGGATCTATGCGGTCCTCGCCGGCAGCACGCACGGCACCATCGCCGCCGGGAATCCTCGCTGGCCGGCTCGCCTGCTAATCGGGCTCGGACTGATCGAGCCGCCACGGACGCAGCGGATCGTCAGCACCTGTCTGGTCGAGTTTTTCGAGCAATCCCTCGGGCTACGCGCCGATCAGCCGGTCAGCACCTGGGCGGCACGGTTTGCGCAATTGCGTCTCGAGATCCATCCGCGACCTGCCTCGCTCAGGTGAGCGAGCGGCGGCCGCGCTTGAACTGACTCAGAGTCGGCAGTGCCGACTCGGCGGCCCGCTTGGGTGCTTCCCGGCCCGCGGCGTCGAGGCGACCGGCCACCTCCGCGATGGTGCGCAGCTGCAGCAGCTGCTTCGCGGAAAGGTGCATTCCAAGCCGATTGACCCGGGCAACGATCTGGAACATCTGGATGGAGTCCGCTCCGAGCCGCAGCAGGTCGGTATCGACTCCGATCCGCTCGAGCTGCAGCACCTGGGCGCAGATCGCGGCGATCTCGATCTCGGTCCGGGTGCCGGGAGGCCGAAACTCCTCCTCGACCTGTTGGTCGGTGCCCGGGGCGGGCAGGGCGGCGCGGTCGAGCTTACCGTTGGGGGAGACCGGCAAGGCCTCGAGTTGTACCCATGCGGTCGGGATCATGTAATCGGGCAGCTCCTCGCCGAGGAGCTCCGCCAGTGTCTGGGGCGAAGTCGGTGCGCCGTGGCCCGGCACGTAGTAGGCGACGAGACGAGGCCCGCCGGGCACATCCTCCCGCAGCAGGACCGCAGCGGCGCGCGCCCCGGCCTTGCGCGTCAGTACCGCCTCGATCTCACCGAGCTCGATGCGGAAGCCGCGCACTTTGACCTGATGATCGATGCGGCCGAGGACCTGCAGAGTTCCATCGGGCAGCCACCGGGCGAGGTCGCCGGTGCGGTACATCCTGCCGGGCGCGAACGGATTGGCGACGAACTTCCCGCTCGTCAGCTCGGGCCGCTGGTGATAACCGCGCGCGAGCCCGGTGCCGCCGATGTGCAGCTGTCCCGGTACGCCGGGGACGGTGGGCTGGTCGTTGCGATCCAGCACATAGAGCTGGGTGTTGGCAGTGGGGCGGCCTACAGTGATCGGGCGGCCGTCGCGCTCGATGCGGCTGCAGGACGACCAGATGGTGGTCTCCGTCGGGCCGTACATGTTCCACAGCTCGCCCTCGCCGGCGAGCAGCTCATCCGCGAGCTGCCGCGGCAGGGCTTCGCCGCCGCAGAGCATCCTGAAGCCGGGCGGTGCGCGGAAATCCGCCGCGAGCAGCAGCCGCCAGGCGGCCGGCGTCGCCTGCATGATCGTTGCGCCCCGCTCCTGCAGTTGCCTGCACAGCGCGAAGCCGTCAGCGAGCTCCTCGCGGCCGGCGATGACCACCTGCGCGCCGGCGATCAGGGGAAGGAAGAGCTCGAGACCGGCGATGTCGAAGGAGACGGTAGTCACGGCGAGCAGGACGTCCCTCTCTGTCAGGCCTGGCTTCCGGGCCATCGCCGCAAGCAGATTGACGACTGCGCGGTGAGTGACTTCGACCCCCTTGGGGCGACCCGTCGACCCTGACGTGTAGATCACGTAGGCAAGATTGTCGCCACTCGTGGCAGCGTTGGGCGACTTGGCGGCCGACGCCGAAATGGCCTGCGCGTCAGCGGTGAGATGAACGGTCGGCGTCGGCTCGGGTACGGAGACATTGGCTGCCGTACCGTCAGTAATGAGCGCTGCCACCTGCGCATCCTGCAGGATGTGCCGTAGCCGCGCCGGCGGATGTGTCGGATCGAGTGGTACGTAGGCGCAGCCTGCCTTGAGCACGGCGAGCATCGCGACGAGCATCTCGAGGGAACGCTCCACGGCGATTCCGACGCGACGTTCCGTCTCGCCGTCGCCGATCCGGCGCCGCAGGAGCTGGGCGAGCTGGTTGGCCCGGCGGTCGAGCTCAGCGTATGTCAGCGTCTCGCTGCCGCAGCGCGCCGCGATGGCGCGGGGCCGTCTGGCCACCTGCGCCTCGAACAACTGGTGCACGCAATGCTCGTGGGGCAACTCCGCGCTGGTGCGATTGCGCTCGAGCAGCACCTGCTCGCGCAGCGCCGCCGGAAGGTACGGCATGAGGACCACTGGCAGCGAGGCGTCGGCCACGATCGCCGCGAGAAGCGCTTCGTAGCAGTCGAGCCAGGTGTCGATGGTCCCGGCATCGAACAGATCCGTGTTGTAGTCGCAGTCGAGGCGCAGTCCGTCGTTGGACTCGATGACGTTAAGGAACAGATCGAAATTGACGTGTGCCTTGGGATTCGGCACCACCTCGATCTCTAGGCCAGGCAGTCGGACGCGGTCCGCCAGCCGCTCCAGATTGAACTGGATCTCCGCGAGCGGCACCCGGTTCTGCTCCCGGGGCAGGTCGAGCTTGCGCACCAGTGTGGCGAGCGTATAGCTCTGGTGCTCGTAGGCATCGAGAACGCGCTTGGCAACGTTGCCGAGGTGTTGCGCCATCGAGGTCTCGCGCGACCAGCGGGCGCGGATCGGGAGGAAGTTGACGCAGTGCCCCACGAGGATCTGGTCCTCGAGCAGGGACTGCCCGGCGGTCGGTACGCCGACGACCACTTCGTCCTGGTCGCAGAGCCGGCCGATGAGGGCCTGAAACGCGCCGAGCAGCGTGACGAACAGGGTATTGCCCGCCTTGGCGCCTGCCTGCTTGACCGCCTTGTAGAGTCCGGCGTCGATGCGGCGACAGTGGCTGGCGCCGGCGTAGGACTTGGCAGCGCCACGTGGCCGATCGGTGGGCAGATCGAGCAGGCGCACGGGCTCCTGGAACTGCTGCACCCAATACGCCTCAGTCTTTTCCGCCTCGGCTGGGTCATGCTGTGTCTGGGCGCGCGCGTAGGCGCTGAACGCCAACGGAGCCTGCAATTCCGCGGCGTCACCTCGGCGCAGTGCCGCGTAGATCTGCGCAAGCTCGTTGACGATAACGTTGAAGGACCAGCCGTCGCAGATGATGTGATGCGCGGTAATGATCAGCGCGTGGAGTTGGGGAGCGAGCCGTACGAGACGGTAGCGGGCCGTGGGGCCGTTCACGAGGTCCAAGGGCGTGCGTGCCTCGGCCGCGATCATCGTCGCGAGCGCCTGCTCGCCTTTGTCGACGCCGTCGGCGGAGACGTCGATCGCCGGGAGCTCGCCCGGGACCGGCGGCTGGATCCGCATCTCCTCGCCGGTGGGATTGAAGGTGGCGCGCAGCGCGTCGTGGCGGGCGATGACCTGCGAGAGAGCCTCCCGCAGACCTTTCTCGTCGAGCTGGCCATTTAGACGCAAAGTGACGGACTCGTTGAACGCGCAGGAGGCCTCATCGCCCATCTGTGCGGATAGCCATATTTCCGTCTGGCTCTCGGTGAGCGGAATCCCGGTTTGCGGCGCCGCGACGGGGGAGGGCTCGACGCCGGAGGCACCCGTCCCAACGATACCGACCGAGCGCAGCTCCGTCAGACTTTCCCGGAATGCCTCGATGATGCGCTGGATGTCCGCGTCCGAATGCGCCGTCGTCAGGAAGCAGGGGAAACCGTCCTGGATATGGAGGCCGCGCAGTCGCAGATGGTGGAAGAGCAGCCCGGCGAGCGGGTGCTCGTTGTGCAGATGGAAGTAGAACCAGCTCGAGAACGTCTCGAGCCGAGCCGAGAGACCGAACTGCGCGAACAACTCATTGAGTGCCGCGGCGAGCCCGTCGGTGCGCGCTGCGACCCCCTGCTGCAATGCGGGACCCTGCTGCTCGAGGTGCTGCAGTACCGCCCAGGCGGCGGCCATCGCCAGCGGATGGCGTACGAAGGTGCCGGCGAAGAAGGTAACACCGACCTCGGGGAAGGAGTCATCGCCGTAGCTCCACTGGCCGCCGTCGAGGGCGTCCATGAAGCTTGCCTTGCCGGCCAGAATGCCGATCGGCAAGCCGCCGCCCACGACCTTGCCGTAGGTGGCGAGATCGGCGCGCACGCCGGCGAGGGCCTGGATCCCGCCCGGGTGCGAGCGAAACCCGGTGACGACCTCGTCCATGACGAACGCGGCCCCGGCTTCCTCGGTGATGCGCCGGATCTCACGCAGGAACTCGAAGGGCTGCAGGCTGGGATGACGGCTCTGCACCGGCTCGACGATGACCGCGGCGAGATCGCCTGCGTTCTCGCGCACCCATTGCAGGGTGGCGGGCGTGGCGTAATCGAGCACGATCATGTTCCCGACGGCGGAAGTTGGTATCCCCGGCGCAACGGGAACCGACCGTGGCTCGGCGCCGACGCGCTGCACGCCCTTGACCAGAACCTCATCGAACTGGCCGTGATAGTCGCCGTTGAAGATGACGACCTTGTCGCGTCCGGTAACGGTGCGCGCGACGCGCATGGCCGCCATCACCGCTTCCGAACCGGTGTTGCAGAACGTGACGCGCTCGTTGCCTGTGAGTTTGGCGAAGAGCGCGGCAACCTTGCCGGCAAGCTCGGTCTGCGGTCCGATCGCGAACCCGCGATCGAGCTGCTCTTTCACCGCCGCCACCACGAACTCCGGTGCGTGACCGAAGAACGTCTGGCCGTAGCCATTCACCAGATCGATGTACTCATTGCCGTCGAGGTCCCAGATCCTGGAGCCGCCGCTGCGGGCGCATACGAGCGGGTAGACCAGCTCCTTCCAGTCGGTGCGGAATCCCGAGGCGGCGCGTGGGTCGGCGAGCACCGGCCGATGTGTCTGGGTGAAGCGTTTGGAAGCCGCGGTACGTCGGCCATAACGCGACGCGAGGTCGTCGATGTGCCTGCGGTGCTCAGCGCTGAGCGTCGCGGCGGCGCTCTTGTTGGGGTTGTATACCTGAAAGCGCGACGGCTGCGACTCTTCAACGGGTGTCACGGTCATCGGTGACGGGGCCGCGGCGGGTGCTGGTGGCTGCACCACGTTTGCGGCGGCAGGCACAGCCAGCCCGAGCGTCTGCAGAACTTCCATCTGGCGGTTGAGCAGCTGCGACATCGCCTGCAGCTGATCGCGGAACAGCCCATCGAGTCCCGCGGCGCCCGCGACTGACGGCGCGGCGGGGGCAACAGCTCCGGCACGGGGCGCCGGCGGGGTGACCGACGCTGCGGGCGCTGCAGCTTTGGGCGCGCTCGGCGGCAGCTTCTCCGCCAGGTAAGCGGCCAGCGAAGCGATCGTGGAATACTGCCCGAGGAGCTGGCGGAAGGTGATCTTCACCTTCGTCTGGCTCTGGATCTTCTGCGCCACCTGGGTCAGGAACAGCGAGTCGTAGCCCATCTCGAGGAAGGTCGCCGCGGCGTCGGCGTTGGGCTTCGCGCCGGAAAGCTCCTCGAGGATGGCGACAATGGCGGCCGTCAGCTCCGGAATGCGTGTCGAGCTCTGGTTTTGGTTTTGGTTCTGGTTCTGGTTCTGGTTCACAGCGTTGACTTCCTGAGAATGCTCGGCTTCGCCACCGGCATCGGCCCAGTGACGCTTGCGCTCGAAGGAATAGGTCGGCAGGGGAATGCGCCGGCGGGGACCTGTATGCCACGCCTCCCAGTTGGGCTCGGCGCCGTGGGTCCACAGCCGGCCCAGCGCCTCGAGCAGGCAGTCGCGATCGTCGCGCTCGTGCTCCGAGCCTTGCATCGAAGTGATGACTTTGCCGGCGCCCTGCAGCGTTTGCAAAGCAAGTGTCGATAACACGTTGCCAGGCCCGACCTCGAGGAGAAGAGGTGACGGGTCCTGCGCCGCGAGAGCTGCGACGCCGTCAGCAAACCGCACTGTCTCCCGCGCGTGACGGGCCCAGTACTCCGGGGAGGTCGCCTCCTCGTCACCGATAATGCGGCCGGTGACGCAGGAGACCCAACGCAGCGTGGGCGGTGACAGCCGCAACTGCGCGAGACGCTGCCGCAGAGGCTCGATGATCGGATCGATCATCCGTGAGTGGAACGCATGCGAGGTATGGAGCCGGCGGCTCATGACGCCGCGCGCGCGCAGCGCCGCCTCGGCGCCGGCCACCGTCTCCTCGGGGCCCGAGACGACACAGAGCGAGGGACCATTTACCGCGGCGAGACACAGATCCGGGCTCAGGAGCGGACGGAGATCCTTCTCCGGCAGGCGCACGGACAGCATGGCGCCCCCGGGCAGACTCTGCATCAGCCGGCCGCGCATGACGACGAGCTCGAGAGCGTCCTCCAGCGAGAAGGTGCCGCCTATCGTGGCGGCGACGAACTCGCCGATGCTGTGGCCGATCATGGCCTGCGGGCGGATGCCGCGGCTCATCCAAAGCTGCGCCAGGGAGTATTCGATCGTGAAGAGTGCCGGCTGCGCGGCGGAGGTGGCTTTCAGCCGGTCCGCGGCGGCAGGCTCAGGCTCGTCGGGATGAATCAGCGACAGGAGATTCGCGTTCGTCAGCCGCTGGACGATTTCCACGCAGCGGTCGACGCTGGCGCGAAACTCCGGCTCACTCCGGTACAGATCCCGAGCCATGCCCGGGTATTGGGCACCCTGGCCGGGAAACATGAAGGCAAGCGGCGATTTGCCGGCCGCGCGGCCGCGGTGGGCGGAGTCGGCGGCGGCCTCCAGTTGAGCGGTCGCATCGGCGGCATCGCGGGCAACGATGAAGGCGCGCTTCTCAAAGCAGCGCCGTCCGCGTTGCAGTGTGTAGGCGGCATCGGCCAGGTCGAGCTGCGGATGCTCCCGCAGATGGGCGGCGAGCGCGGTGCGCATCCTCGCCAGGGATGGCTCGGCTCGCGCCGAGAGCACGATGAGCTGGGAGCGGGCCGCGGCTGGCGCCGCAGCTGCCGCCGGGGGTGGCGCCTCTTCGAGCACCAGGTGCACGTTCGTGCCGCCGACACCGAAGGCGCTCACGCCGGCGAGCCGCGGCTCGTGCGCGCGCGGCCAGGGAGTCAGCTTCGAGTTCACGAAGAACGGACTGGCCGGGAAATCGATCTGCGGATTCGGGCGCTCGAAATGCAGCGAGGCCGGCAGCAGCCCGCGATCGAGGCTGAGGGCGGTCTTGATGAGTCCGGTCACGCCGGCGCCCGCATCCAGGTGACCGATGTTGGTCTTCACGGATCCCAGGGCGCAGAACTGGCGGTCCGCCGTGCCGGTGCGAAATGCCTTGGTCAGGGCGGCGACTTCGATCGGGTCGCCGAGTGGCGTCGCGGTGCCGTGACATTCGACATAGCCGATCGATCGGGCATTGATGCCGGCGTTGGCGTGGGCGAGCTCGATCGCGGCTGCCTGACCATCGACGCTCGGCGCCGTAAACCCAACCTTGTTGGCGCCGTCATTGTTGACGCCGACGCCGCGTATCACGGCGTAGATGTGATCTCCGTCGGCAATGGCGTCCTCGAGCCGCTTGAGCAGGACCGCGCCGCCCCCGCTGCCAAAGATGGTTCCGCTGGCGCTGGCATCGAAGGTGCGGCAGCTGCCATCGGCCGAGACCATCCCGCCTTCCTGATGCAGATAGCCGCGCTTCTGCGGAAAGCTGATTGACATGCCGCCCGCGAGCGCCATGTCGGACTGATAGAGCAGCAGGCTCTGGCAGGCCTGTGACACCGCGAGGAGCGAGGTCGAGCAGGCCGATTCCAGCGTCACGCTCGGCCCTTTGAGATCGAGCTTGTAGGAAACACGAGTGGCGAGGAAGTCGAGCCCGGCACCGAGCAGCATCGGATAACAGCCGACCTGATAGCTGCTGGTGAAGCGCTCGATCGTGGCCCGGTCGGTGCAGACGTGTTGCAGGAAATAGGTGTTGATGCTGCAGCCGCCGAACACTCCGATCAGGCCGGCATAGGTGGCCGGGTCGTAGCCGGCGCTCTCCAGTGCCTCCCAGGCGCATTCGAGGAAGAGACGGTGCTGCGGGTCGGTCAGCTCGGCCTCGCGCGGATACATGCCGAAGAACTCGGCATCGAACTGCTCGACGTCCGGCAGAATGGGGCGCGCCTTCACATAGTTCGGCGCCCGCCGGACATCGTCGCCGAAGCTGTCCTCGAGCTCCGCGTCGCTGAAGCGGGTGATCGATTCCACGCCGGCGCAGAGATTGCGCCAGAAATGCTCGAGGCTGGCCGCCCCGGGGAAGCGGCCCGACATCCCCACGATGGCGATGGCGCCTGGCGGCAGCGCGCGCGGCTCCGGTGTCATTTCGATGGCCTTTGCGAGTACAAGGTCGATTGCTAGCCCCGCCTGCGTGCGAGCGCCTCCCGCTGGCGGCTGGCACGGTCCTGCGGGCTCAGCGTGCCGGTCACGGCGGTCTCCTGCGGCGCGAAATGGCGCGCAAGCGCGCTGATCCGGGGGTACCGGAACATGTCGACTACCGACAGCTCCCAGGGCAGGGTTCGCTTGATCGTAGCGTGCACCTCGAGCAACTGCAGAGACGTGCCGCCCAGATCGAAAAAGTTGTCGTCGGGGCCGACCGAGTCGTTGCCCAGGACCCGCCGCCAGATCGCCAACAGCTCGGTCTCGATCGCCCCGGAAGGCTTGCCTGGGCCCGGGGCCGGCCGCGGCATTGCGGCGGCCGGCAGACGGGCACGATCTACCTTGCCGGTGGGTGAGAGCGGCAGAGCATCCAGTACCGTGATCGTCGGTATCATGAAATCGGGCAGCTCGCCCCGGAGGAAGCCACGGACTTCCTCCACCCGCACCGGCTGGCCGCGTTGCGCGGTGACGAAGGCCGCGACTTGCTTCTGCCCCGCGGCGGTCGTCAGACAGACGACCGCGGCGTCCCCGACCAGGTTGCTGCGGCGCAGGCAGGTCTCGATCTCGTCGAGCTCGACGCGCTTGCCGTTGATCTTGACCTGACGGTCGGCGCGGCCGAGGAAATGAAGGTTGCCGTCCGGGTCGCGCCGGACGCGGTCGCCGGTCCGGTACAACCGGAGCTCACCCGTCGCATCGAAGGGGCTCGGGATGAAGCGCTCGCCGGTGAGATCCGGCCGGTTGAGATATCCCTTCGCGAGCCCGGCGCCGCCGAGGAACAACTCACCCTCCGTGCCTTCCGCCACCGGGCGAAGGGTCTCGTCGAGGAGGTATGCGTCGGTGTGCCGGATCGGGCGTCCGATCGGAATCGCGGCAGCGCCGTCGAAGTCCTTCGGGATGGTGTAGCAGCAGCTGAAAGTCGTGTTCTCGGTCGGGCCATAGCCGTTGATCAAGCGGCAGCCGGGCAGCGCCCGCAGCGCCTTCGCCACGTGGGACGGAGACAGCACGTCGCCGCCCGCCAGCAGCTGTCGCAGCGGCGCGAGATCCTGGAGATGGTGGTCCACCATCAGGTGGAAGAGCCCCGCGGTGAGCCACAGAGTGGTCACTCCCAGACGGGAGATCGCCTGACCGATGTCCTCGAGGGTGGGACGCGGGTTGGAGACGATCGCCAGCGTACCGCCCTGCAGCAGGGCACCCCAGATCTCGAACGTCGAGGCGTCGAAGGAGAGCGGTGCGAGCTGCAGGATGACCTGGTCCTGATCGAGCTCGACGTAATCGTTGTCGATGACGAGGCGCAGTACGGCGCGGTGGGGTACCACGACGCCCTTCGGGCGTCCCGTCGACCCGGACGTATACATCACGTAGGCGACGGCATCTCCCGGAATCACGGGCGCCGCCGCATCGATGTCAGCGGACTCTGGTCCACGCGCTCCGACCCCGAGGCTGAGAGCTTCGCCTTTCCAGAAGACATCCGTTGCGGAACAGTCTCTTAGGAGGCTTTCCTCCACGAGCATCACTGAAGGCGAGCTGTCGTCGTAGAGGTACGTGAGCAGCTTGGAGGGATAGGAGGTGTCGAAAGGAACGTAAGCGGCACCGCATTTGAGGATGCCCAGCATCGCTGCGATGGCCTCGGACGAGCGGTGCGCGTAGAGGCCGACGGTACTGCCAAGCTTGATGCCGCGCGAGCGCAGCCAACCTGCGATCGTCTCGGATCGGGCGTCCAGCTGGG
Source organism: Steroidobacteraceae bacterium (assembly GCA_036273095.1). Taxonomy (GTDB): domain Bacteria; phylum Pseudomonadota; class Gammaproteobacteria; order Steroidobacterales; family Steroidobacteraceae; genus 13-2-20CM-66-19. Next base: position 67,708 of record DATAXF010000057.1, read on the forward strand.
CATAGGTGAGCGCCGTGTCGCCGCTCAACGCAACGCGGTTGGCGTATCGCGTCGCGATCCTGCTGAAAGCCTGAGGGATGGAGCCGTTGGGCATGCGGTTTACGGATTGTCCAGTTTAGAGCACGGGCGGTCCGCTCCATGCAAAGATCTGTCAGTGTGTCGAATGCGTCACAGACTGCGCGCAAGGTCGGCTTGATTAGTGCCGGCTTCTTCTCGTATAAATTGCCAAGCGCATCCGAGCTTGCGGCCTGACATAATTACATTGGGATGCCGCAGCTTCTTGCGGCCCCGGCCGCAATGAAGAGCCAGAGGGAATCTCGAGTGACCAACATGTACGAGATACAAGAAGAAGAGTTCTGCGTGCTGGTCAATGCCGAGGGACAGCACAGCCTTTGGCCGGCGTTTCGCGATCCTGGGGTTGCCGACCACCGCTGACGGACGCTGCTCGATTGAAGAGGATGCCGAAGGAGTTCGACTATGCTCGTGCGGAGCCCGCGGCTCTGCCCCTGTCCGTCGCCCAGGCGGAAGTCTGGCTTGAGCAGAAGCTGGAACGCGGACCAGGGACACGGGCGGATGCGCGGTGAATCCGCTCTTCTTGGGAACTTCGCGACGGCGGCTGTTTGGTATGCACACTCCCGCGGCCTCCCACGCCGGCAGGCCACGGGCGGCCGTGCTCTGTCAGCCCTGGGGTGATGAGTACATCTATGCGCACCGATCCATGCGCCAGCTGGCGAGCAGGCTGTCCGATTGCGGATTTGACACCCTGCGGTTCGACTACTTCGGAACCGGCGATTCGGCGGGAGAGGAATGGGATGCGGACGTGGCGGGAATGCAGGCTGATGTCGTGACGGCCATCGAGACCGTCACGGACCTTGCGGCGACGGAGAAAGTGACCCTGATCGGGCTGCGAGCGGGCGCCAATGTCGCGGCGGCCACGGCCGCCGGCTGCCCGCAAGCGATAGAGGCGCTGATTCTATGGGACCCGATCCTGCCCGGAGACCCGAGCCCCGACGTGCCGCAGGAGCTGCGGCCTCTCGATGTCGATGTGTTGCCGAGCCGCTCGCTGATACTCGTGACACAGAGCCCGCGCCCGCCTGAGCAGCGCAACCGGATCGAGTTCCTGCCGGCGCCCTGTCCCTGGACCGAGTTGGCCAGCACGAGCGGCGTGATACCCGTACGAGTCATGCAGCGGATCGAGGAATGGCTGCGATAGCCGAGGGATTCAAGGAGCAGGTGGCTCTGCTCGGGAAAGACAGCTCCCTGGTGGCCATCATCGCTCGACCCACCGCACCGCAGGGTAGCGACCGCCCGGCCATCGTAATCCTCAATACCGGCATCATTCACAGAGTCGGTCATCACCGGATGTACGTGACGCTGTCGCGCGTGCTGGCCGGCGCCGGTCATACCGTCGTACGCTTCGATTTTTCCGGCATAGGCGACAGCGCGCCCGCCAAGGACCTGATGCCGCCGCTCGCCGCCTCTCTCGAGCAGATCAGAGAGGTGATCGACTCCCTTGCGCTGACATACCACATCAGTCGCTTCGTTCTGGTCGGGCTGTGCTCCGGCGCGGATCACTCCATTCTCTACGCACGCAACGACGCGCGTGTGGTCGGACTGGTGCTCATGGACCCGACTCTGCCGCCAACGCCTCGATACTACTTCCATTACGTGCTGCAGCGGTTGCCGCACGTGCGGAACTGGATGAGCGTTGCCACCGGAAGGAGTGGGCTGATGCGGCTGCTGGCGACCCGTATGAGCTGGCGGCTGAGGAATGGAGGCAACCGTCCCGAGGAGCTGACCCTGCAGAGCCTGCCCTTCAGTCCGCAACTGGCGCAATGCTACCGGGCCGTGGCGCGGCGCAAGGTCAACATGCTCGCCGTATTCACCTGCGTCTCCGCCCGGCATACTTATCCGCAGCAGATGGTCGACGCATTTCCCGAGACCAGCACCGGCGGCGGCCTGAGGCTCGAGTACTTCCCGGAGAGCAATCACCACTTCACACCGCCGCAGGCGCGAGCACGGCTCCTGCGTGTCATTGCGGACTGGGTGGAGTCGGTTTGATTCTGCATGAGCGTGGCGCGCGTATTTCGCTCGGCCGGCCTGGTAGTGGCCGCCCGGGTGATTGCAGTACCCATAACGATCCTCGTCAACGCAGTGGCGGCGCGGGTCCTCGGGGCCGGAGCCTTCGGGCTGCTGTATCAGGCGCTGACATTCTCCTCGCTCGTGTTCCTGTTCGTGGAGTGGGGCCAGCCGAACGTGCTCATGGGGAAGGTGGCGACGCGCAGCGCCGCCGCCGGGGAGCTGCTCGGTAGCGGCATCGCATTCCGGGTAGGGGCGGCAGTAATCGCCGGATGCATCGTCCCGCTGATTTGCGCGTTGGCGGGCTACGACCGCAAATTCATCCTCGTCCTCTCGCTCACCATGCTGACGGCGACTTTCGCAACGGTGTCGGGCGCCTGCCAGGATGTGCTGCGAGGGTTCGAGCGCGCGGAAGTTGCGGCAGGCTCCTTTTTGGGCTGGCAACTGCTGAGCGCGGCCATCGTCGTGCCTACCCTGCTGCTGGGCGGCGGGCTCTATGGGCTGCTGCTGGCGCAAGCCGCGGCTGCTGCCGCCGCCGTGGTCTTCCTGCTGAAGATGCTTCCCAGGATGCAGGTACGGCACCTCGCCGTGCGCATCGACACCATGAAGGAGCTCTTCCGCAACGGCCGCCCGTTCCTGGTCTTCGGCGTGGTCCTGTTGCTGCAGCCGGCAATCGATGCGGCCATGCTGTCCAAACTGGCGGCGCCGCAGGCGATGGGATGGTATGGCGCCGCCCGCAAGCTCGTCGGTGCGCTGACCTTTCCGGCGTCCGCGTTGATACTGGCGCTTTATCCGACACTCTGCCGCCTGCGAAGCGAATCGATGGACGCCTTCAGGAGTGGCGCCGCCGAAGCGCTCTACGTGGTCGCGATCGCGGTCGTACCCGTGGCCCTAGGATGCGGACTCTTCCCGGAGCTCGGCGTTGCGCTCTTCGGCCAACAGTCCTACGGACCGACGGCCGGCGATCTGCGTGTACTCGCGCTGTACGTGCTGCTGGTTTATTTCAGTATGCCGATCGGCTGCTGTCTGGTCGCCGCGGGACGGCAGAACGCCTGGACTGTGGTGCAGGCAGGCTGCGTGGTCGTCAGCCTGCTGCTCGATCCGCCGCTCATCCACTGGTCCGAGGCACACTGGGGTAATGGAGGTCTCGGCGTATGCGCGGCTGCCGTCGTCAGTGAGATTCTGGTGGTGAGCGGCGGCGTGGCTCTGCTTCCGGCGGGCATTCTGCGCAAAGTGCCGCGGCTCAAGGTCGGCTTCGTGCTGGCATCCGCGCTGGCAATGGCCGCGGTCGCGACAGCAGCACGGGAGCTGGACGACATCCTGCGAGCGTGTCTCGCGGTGCTCGCCTACGGACTCTGCCTGCAGCTCACCGGAGCCTTCGATTTTTTTACGCTGCGCTCCTTCCTGGGCAGCCTTCGGGCCCGATAGCCGGGCAAGAGGCTTACCAGAGCCGCCATTGCTGCCAGAGGAGCACCGAGACGCAGAGCAGCGCGTTGGTGATGATGTGCGCAGCGACTGCCTCTCCCATGCGCCGAGTGCGGATCAGCAGCATCGCGAACACGATCCCGGCCGCGATGCCGGCGGGCCAGAGCGCCCCCGCGAGGATTCCGTAGGCGAGGGCCGTCACCAGCACTGGGATCCAGCCAACAGCCGCGAAGGGGACTGACTCGAAATCCGCCGCCACCAGGCGGCGCAGCAGGTAGCCGCGATAAGCCAGCTCCTGGGCGAGCGGTAGCACGAGGACGGCGGTCGCGATGTAGCCTGCGATCCACAGCGCGCGCTCCGCAGCGGACATCGCGGTCAGGGCGGCCGGCATGCTTTGCGCGGGCAGAAGAAAATAGCTGGCGCCGAGCCACAGCCCGAACACCGCCAGGCCCGCCGCCGGGGCCCGCCAGGAGAAGCGCCAGTCGAGCCCGGCGAGCCGCGGCCAGCACCAGGCCAGTGACGCGCCGCCTGCGAGCAGCCGCAGCGCATACCAAGTCTCGAAGCGGCCCGAGGCGGCACGCGAGATCATTCCCGCCGCGAGAACCGCCAGAAAGGGTACGAGGTAGGCCGTCGTCGGATTCGCGGGGCCAGCGTCCGTGGCCGAGCCCGCAGTCTCGACCGCCGCCTCGTTGAGCCACCGGCTGCGGCGGCTGACGAAGACGAGTCCGCAGGCGACGGCATTGAAGCTGATCCATCCGGCCTGCGAGTGGAAACCGAACACCGCGATGGCGGGATGCCCCGCGTTACCGATGAGCACCAGGACGGCGATGCGGGCCACATTCAGGGCAAAAACGACCAGAAGGCCGGCCGGGATGAGGAGCAGCGCGCGCGGGAAGCGGTACTCCTCGCGGAAGAAGATCAGCCACGCGGCACAGAAGGCGAATATCAGCCCCATCCCCTCGAGGCCCGAGCAGAGTTGGGAAACCACCACGGTGAAGTGCGGCGCATAGAGGGTCCGAGCGGCCGGGTCCGCGTGCAGCGCCGGCACGAGCGGCACGAGCACGAGCCGCACGAGCTCGAATGTGATCTGCGCCATCGGCGCCCAGAGATCCTGACTCGAGACGATCGCCGCCGTCGCCGCCAGAGCCGCTCCCAGGGCGTAGAGCCACCGCTGGCCGATAGCCGCCGCGCCTGCGCGCCAGATGCTCCACGGCGCGAGCCCCAAGAGGAGCGCTGCCACGGCCAGTGTCGTCAACAGCACCGCCGCGCCGGCGAGCAGGGCGAAGGGAAGGCGCACGCCGTGCGTGCCGTAAAGGTTGTAGAGCGCGGCGGCAATCGGCGCCAGGAGAGCGGCGTGCAACGCCAGCCATCGAACGCGGACCGGCGCGTCGCGCGCCGCGTCGTTGATCGAGCGCAGCGCCGCATCGCCGCGCACGTAAACGAAGAGAGCGAGCGCGATGGCGAATGAGACGGCGAAGCGGAACCCAAAATGTTGGCTGACGCGCAGCGCCGTGCCGAGCCCCGTCGCCGCCTGCGCGGCACCGAAGCTGACGAGCCCGTTGAGGAGGAATTTCTCCAGGAACAGGGCGAGGCCGAGCAGCCCGGCGCGGGCGGCAAGGCTCAACCGCGCGCGTTTCTCCGCGGCGATGACCCGGGGCGAGATCGGCTCCAGTGCGCTCACGGCGCGCAGTCTAGACGCCGGGCCATCCTGGCCCGGCCCTGGAGATACGGAGAGTGTGACGCAGTTAGCGTTTCTTGCGGCGGCCGCGAACCACGGCCAGACCGCCCGAAAGCAGCGTCAACGCCGCCATCGCGCTTGCCGGATCGAATTCCGGCGCGGCGACTCTCACGGCGGCATGGGCCGCTGCGGTCGCCGAAATCGATAGCAGGAGTACTCCGAGAAGATTGCGCATTTTCTTATTCCTCTTGTGCTTCCAACATAACGTGTGTGCTGCCGAACCGTGCGGCCACCACGCGGGCACCATCTTATCGGCCCTGTCGGCGAATGCAAACAACTGGCTCACACACGCGCCGCGGGCCTGTTATGTCAACAGGCCGGGCGGAGCGGGGAAGTGCGCAGAGGGTGAGAGGCGCGGTTACTCGGAGGCTGTCGGGGTCTTGACCCGCGTTCGCCAGACCTCGTAGGGGTCCCAGGACGGCGAAATGCGCTTGCGGATTATCCGCTGGGTGGGGACTGCAGCCGAACTCTCCTTCGCCTGGCCGCGTGGGGCGCGCCGATCGAGGATGAGAGGCGGCAGAACGGAATCTGTTCGAGTACTCATCACTATTCGTCCTAATCCCGAGGCCAACATCTTTTTTTATCCAGACTTGCTTGTGCTTCTTCGACCCCGGGAAGGCCACGAACCCGGGAAGCGGTCACATTATAGTCGAGTTAAGGTAAAAGGCGAGTCACAAATAGCTTGTAACTGCTTGTTTGTCGGCACTTTGCGACGCCGGCGCGACCCCCTAGCAAGATCGCCGAGTTAAGTCAAATCGCGGCGAGTATCCGGTCCATCGGACTGAATTTGAATTCCCCAAGCAGGCGCCGCAGGCGCCCCTGGCAGCGCGCGAGATTGGTGTAATGACGGAACCGGGAAAGTGTTCCCACGGAGATCCGCGGTTGGCCGGGATCGATCTCCCACGGGTGGAGATAGAAGGCGAACGGCCTGCCGGCGGCGTTGATGCGCCTCAGGCCCGCCAGCGTCAGCCGGTAAGGAAAGATGCGGAAATAGCCGCCGCCCGTCACGGGGATCTTGAGACCGAAGAAATTGGCCGGCGCCATCGGGAATTCCAGGATCGAGCGGCCGGAGGGCGCGGTGATGCTGCCCGGCACCGGCGATGCGTCCGGAATGCCGTAGCGATCGTGCCGGATGGCGAAGATCGAGGAGTCGTAGCGGAAGCCGAGATCGATCAGATCATCGAGCGCCCAGAGGGTATCGCGGACGATGGAGAAGCTGGCGGCACGATAGCCGAGCACCGCCCGGCCGATCGCATCCTCCAGCAGGCCCTTGGCCCGCGCCGTCTCCTCACGGAATTCCTCACGCGACTGGCGGTAGATGAGTTGGTGGGAGTAGCCGTGGCAGGCAACCTCGTGGCCGGCGGCCGCGATCCTGCGCACCAGGCCGGGGGAGCGGTCCGCCACCCAGCCGAGCACGAAGAAAGTGCCGTGGACGCCTCGCTCCGCCAGCAGCTCCAGCAGGCATTCCGTATTGCGCTCGACGCGGTATTCCCGCTGCGGCCAACTGTCACGCGAGATCGCGGAGGCGAGGGCGGCTACGTGAAAGTAGTCCTCCACGTCGACGGTGAACGCATTCACTTGCACCGCGGCGGGTGCGCTGCTCGGGGCGCGTACGGGGCTGTCCATGGCCGATATTGTAGGCTGGAAAAGAAAACGGCCTCCGAAGAGGCCGTCGAGTAAACCCATCCCGGGTTTTGAAATCTACTTATGTAAAGCTGAAAGCAAGCTTTGTGCCACCGGTGAAACTCAAACGATATCAGTACGTTGTAAAACGGCGGCCGTTGTCGCTGTAAAGAGACTCGACACTGGGCGCAGAAAGTGTCGGCGATCGGTCACAGTCGTGAGCTGGAGTGTGGCGGAGTTCCCGGCACCCGGGTACTCTCGGACGATGTTGCATTTTGTTGGAGTCTGACGTGCGCGATCCTCGCTCTTTCCTCGTTATGGTCGGCCGTGGGACTACCTGCGCACTCGCCGCGGTGATGCTGACAGCCTGCGGTGGTGGCGGTGGTGGCGGAGGAGGGGGCGGCGGCGGCGGAGGCGGTGGCGGAACGACGACCTTCACGATCGGCGGCTCGGTCAGCGGCCTCTCGGCCTCGGGACTGACTCTGGCCGACAACGGCGGCGACACGCTGACGGTTGCATCCGGCGCGACCTCTTTCACCTTCTCCACGGCGGTCGCAAGCGGGGGCGCCTACGATGTAACGGTCGCCTCGCAGCCGACGGGGGAGACCTGCACGGCAACTTCCAACACGGGTACCGCCTCTGCCAATGTAACTACGGTGATGATCGCCTGCGTTGCTTCGGCAACCTATACGATCGGCGGTACGATCAGCGGCCTGACCGTGGCGGGGCTGACCCTTGACGACAACAGCGGGGATGCGCTCGCGGTTGCCGCAGGCGCGACCTCGTTCACCTTCTCCACGGCACTCGCGGGCGGGGCCGCCTACGATGTAACGGTCGCTTCGCAGCCCACCGGAGAGACCTGCACGCCTTCTGCCAATACCGGCACCGCGTCGGCCAATGTGACTACCGTGGCAATCTCCTGCGTCGATTCGGGTGTCACAGTCATCACGCTCGCAGGCTCGCTCACCGGAGTCGCGGGGGACACTAACAGCACCACGGGAACCGATGCGTTGTTCAACACCCCCGATGGCGTAGCAGTGGATTCCTCGGGCAACGTCTACGTGGCCGAGTACGGCAACAACGATATTCGCAAGATCACGCCTGCCGGGGCAGTCAGCCTCTTTGCGGGATCGAGCGCCACGACTCACGGCATGGCCAACGGGACGGGGTCCGCGGCCAGCTTCTGGAATCCGACCGGTGTAGCGGTGGATTCCGCGGGCAATGTCTATGTCGCGGACGAGAGTAACAACGAGATCCGCATGATCACTCCCGGCGGGGTGGTGACTCTGTTTGCGGGCTCGTCCACCGGTGTGGCCGGCAACAGCAATGGTACCGGGTCGGCAGCCCAATTCAGCGCTCCCAACGGCATCGCCATAGACTCCTCGGGAAACCTCTGGGTGACCGACTCCGCCAATAATGTGATCCGCAAAATCACGACCCCGGGCGCGGTGGTGACGACTCCGTACGGCAGTGGCGCCGCGGGGAGAACCAACAGCACCGGCAACCTGGCGGAATTCAACACACCGAACGCCATCGTCGCCGACTCGTCGGGCAATCTGTACGTGGCCGATCGCGGCAACAACGAGATCCGCGAGATCAACACGACATCGAACATGGTCAGCCTGCTGGCGGGCTCGCCGAGCGGGACCGCGGGCCACGCCAACAATGCCGTGGGCACCTCGGCGACGTTCGATCTGCCTTCCGGAATAACCATCGACTCATCGGGCAATCTCTACGTGGCGGATACCGATAGCTTCGAGATCCGGATGGTGGTACCGACCGGGACGGTCGCCGTCTCGACCTATGCCGGCTCCACGACCCCGGGCGAAGTTGACGGGGCTGCGGGTACCGCCACGTTCAACTATCCGTTCGGGATCGCGATCGACGCCTACGGCAACCTGTATATCGGGGATACCGTAAATAACGCGATCCGCGAGATCGCTCCGTAAGGAGCAATCCGCGCGCGATTGCACTACGATCGCGGCGTGGTCGGCTATCTCTTATCGGCGGGGGCATCCGCCCTCCTGTTGGCGGCCTGCCTCACCCTGTGGCGGCGGCGCCTGACGGGCGCAGGCCTCGCGACCGCGCTCAGCGCGCAGGTCGCCTGGTCTCTGGTGAGCGGCGTGCAGGACGCTGGAGTCCCTGTCGCGGTCGGGCTCTTCGTCGCAATCGAGTACCTGCGCGACCTGGCGTGGGCACTGGTCCTTCTCAGATGCCTGAGCCATCGCGAGGAATCGCGGTCTGCACCGGCGGCGCAGCAGCTCACCGGGGCCCTGGTCGTCATCGTCACCGCCGTGGCCGCCGCGTCGCTCTTCCCGCGGTCGGGCGCGATCCTCTCCGTCTATCTGCAGCACGATTGGCTCTGGGGAGGCCTCTTCCTGGCGATTGCCGGCCTGGTGCTGGTGGAGCAGGTCGCGCGCAACACGCGCGCCGCGCAGCAGTGGCAGCTGAAGTACCTCTGGCTGGGCATCGGCCTGAACTACACCTGGGATCTGGCGCTCTTTTCCGTGGCGATGCTGCACGGCAGCGCGGCACAGGACTTCTGGCTGGCCCGAGGCTTCGTCAATGTGCTGTCCGCCGGTCTCCTGGCCGTGGCGTTGCGCCGGATCCCGCGGTGGGAGTCGGCCGCCTTCCTGTCGCCGCGGATCGTGTTCTTCAATGCGACGCTGCTCGGGACGTCGCTCTACGTGCTCGTCATGGCACTCGGCAGCTACTACGTCCGGGAGCTCGGCGGCACTTGGGGTGCGGCGGGTCAGCTTCTCTTCCTCACGGCCGGCATCCTGGTGCTGGCGGTGGCGGTGCTCTCGGATCAGTTTCGCGCCTGGTCGCGGGTGACCATCGCCAAGCACCTCTTCCCGTACCGCTACGATTACCGGACCGAGTGGCGAAAGCTGACGCGCGCGCTCTCCGAGGCCGACGAGACCCCCGTCTACGAGCGGATCGTGAGGGTGATGGCCGGCTTCATGAACGCGCCGAGCGGCGGCTTCTGGCTGCGGGACACGGAGGGCGTGTACGTGCCGGCCGGGGGTGAGCTGGCACCGCCCGATGCGCCACGCGAGCCCGCGGCGGGGGAGTTCTTCGACTACCTGCTGCAGAACGACTGGATCTACGACCTCGATCAGGCGCGTGAGCCGCAGGGGCGCAAGCCCCCGGTGGCGCCACCGACCTGGATGCTGGCGAACGAGCGCTTGTGGCTGGTCGCGCCCCTCATTTGCGAGGGCTCGCTGATCGGCTTCGTTGGCATTGCGCACCCGCTCGCGGCGACCTCGCTCACCTGGGAGGAGATCGATCTGCTGCGCGCCGCCGGCCGCCAGGTGGCGAGCTTCCTCGCCCTGGAGCAGGCGGCCAAGCGTCTCGCCGAGGCGCATCAGTTCGAGGCGATGAACCGGATGTCCGCGATCATCATGCACGACCTGCGGCACCTCATTGCCCAGCAGGCGCTGGTCGTGCAGAACGCCGCCCGCCATCGCGGCAATCCCGAGTTCTTCGACGATGCGATCCTGACGATCGACAACTCGGTCAAGCGCATGACCCGCCTGATGGACGAGCTGCGCAGCGGTGTCCGCTCGGAGGAGAAGGCGCACCGCGCGGATCTCAATGAAGTTTGCGCCGAGGCCGTACGGCGCTGCTCGGACGCCGCACCCCGGCCATCGCTCGAGGTCCGTGATCGCAGCATCGAGGTCATCGTGAACCGGGAGCGGCTGCTGCAAGTGCTGGAGCACGTGATCCGCAACGCCCAGCAGGCGACACCACGGGACGGATCGGTTACCGTATCGGTCGGCCAGGCCGGCCAGCACGCGGTCCTCGAAGTGATCGACAGCGGCTGCGGCATGGATCAGCAGTTCATCCGCGATCGGCTCTTCCGCCCCTTCGAAAGCACCAAGGGGAAGCAGGGCCTCGGCATCGGCGCCTACCAGGCGCGCGAATTCGCCCGCAAGTGCGGTGGTGGCGTCGAGGTCGAGAGCGCGCCCGGCAAGGGCACGAGATTCATCATCCGGCTGCCACTCGCGCCGGCGCTGGTCGCGGCGGCAGGCGGCAGAAATCATGAGCTCCAAGCGAACTAGATTACTGGTGGTCGAGGACGATCCCGGGCTGCAGCGGCAGCTCAAGTGGGCCCTGGATCAATTCGAGGTCGACTGCGCCTCGACGCGTGCGGACGCAATGAACGCTTTGCGCCGCTTCGAGCCGGCGATCGTGCTGCAGGACCTCGGCTTGCCGCCGGATCCGGACGGCGTCGAGGAGGGTTTCGCCACCATCAGTGAGATCCTGAACGTGGCGCCGCGTACCAAGATCATCGTCGTGACGGGCCGCGAGGGGCGCGAGCATGCGCTGCGTGCCATCCGCCTGGGGGCGTACGACTTCTGCCAGAAGCCCGTCGATACCCAGGTGCTGTCCCTGATCGTCGATCGGGCGCATCTGATCTACCAGCTCGAGGCCGAGAACGCGCGGCTAGCGGACGCCCGCTCCGCCGAGGCGCTGCAGGGCGTGATCGCCGCGAGCGAGCCGATGTCCAAGGTATCCCGCCTGATCCAGAAGCTGGCGCCCACTCAGGCCACGGTGCTGCTGCTCGGCGAGAGCGGCACCGGCAAGGAGCGGCTCGCCCAGGCTCTTCACGGCCTGAGCGACCGGGCATCGAAGCCGATGGTGGCGATCAATTGCGCCGCGATACCGGAGAACCTGCTCGAGAGTGAGCTCTTCGGCTACGAGCGCGGCGCCTTCACCGGCGCGGTGAAGCGCACGATCGGCAAGATAGAGACGGCGGACGGCGGCACGCTCTTCCTCGACGAGATCGGCGACATGCCGCTGCCGCTGCAGGCGAAGCTGCTGCGCTTCCTGCAGGAGCGCGCGATCGAGCGCGTCGGTGGACGCGAGGTCATCCAGGTGGACGTGCGCATCATCGCCGCAACCCATCGCGACCTCGGCGTGGCGATAGCCGAGAAGAGCTTCCGCGAGGATCTCTTCTATCGCATCAGCGAGGTCGCGGTGACCATCCCGCCGCTGCGCGAGCGCGGCTCGGATTCCGTGCTGATCGCGAACTATCTGCTGCAGCAGGCCTGCAGGCGCAACAGCAAGCCGCTGCTCAAGCTTTCGCCGGATGCGGTCGCGGCCATCGAGCAATATCCCTGGCCCGGCAATGTGCGCGAGCTGGAGAACCGGGTGAATGCGGCCGCGATCATGGCCGAGGGGAAGATGGTGACCGCGGTGGATCTCAACCTGCAGGCGCCCCCGGCCGCCGGAGAGGCGGAGATCCTGCCCCTGCGGGAAGTGCGCCAGCGGGCCGAGGTCGCCGCCGTGCAGCGCGCCCTGGCGATTACCGGCGGCAATATCTCGAAGGCCGCGGAGCTTCTGGGGGTGACCCGTCCGACCCTCTATGACCTGCTGGGGCGGACCGCGCCTGCGAGCGCCAAATGAGGTGTCGAAGGCTTTTACATAGACCCTTGTCGCTGTTCGGAGAAACGCTATAAGCTATTGAGTAAGATAGCAAAAATCCAGATGGCCTGCTTTTTGCTTTATCTCCAGCGCGGCCAAAGATTCGGCCGGACACCACTAACCTGGAGCCAAATTAAAATGAACGTATTCAAGACAGGAACGCTGGCAGTCGCGCTTGCTGCAGGGTCGGTGCTGGCCGGCACTGCGATGGCAAGCCCGATCATCAGCGCTTCCACGACCGGACCCACCTTCGCGGTTCTGGATCTGGGCACGGCGACCACCGCCGGCTGGCAGAACAGCACCACGATCACCAACCCTGGGTTTGCCGATATCTCGTCGATCACCTTCGCCGGCGGCACTCCCAACGCGTCTGGCGTCTACGGTGGCTCGGTCTCGGGAGTCGCGACGACCCCGTTCCCGGCCGGTGCGCCTGGCAATTCCATGGCGAACTACCTGGTTGCCCAGTCGAATGGCGGCTCGGTCACCGTGACCTTCAAAGCTCCTCAGACCTCGATTCTGCTCGAGTGGGGCACTGCTGATGTCGCGGCGGGTTACAACGTCGTGACCGGCGGCGGAAACACGATCGACGGAGCGATGATCCTCGCGGCTGCGGGATTGCCGAGCTCGGACAGCGGCAAGACCAATTTCGCGGTGGACATCACCGGCCTCAACCCGTTCACCTCCCTGACGTTCAGCGACACCACGAAGCTGTCGGCCTTCGAGTTCGACATCGGACAGGCGTCAGTGCCGGAGCCGGGCTCGCTGGCGCTGATGGCGCTGGGTCTCGCCGGGCTGGGCTTCATGATTCGTCGCCGCCAGGCGAAGTCATCGGTCTGAAGCCGACCGACCGCGAGGTTCCTTCTCGCGGATGACGTAAGTAAAGGTGCCGGGGCCGCGCAAGCGGCCCCGGCACTGTCTTTTCAGGCGCCCGCTTTCAGCTGATCGTCCTGCTGACCACGCTCGAATAGGTGCTCTGCAGGCCGCCGCTGGTATAGGCCGTAACCGCGAAGTACCACGTGCCGCCGCTCAGGCCCTGCACGACATAATCGGTGGCGCCGGCATTCGGGACTTTGACTGACTGCTTGAGCGCACCGGCGGTCGTTCCGTAGTGGATCGTGTAGCCCGCCAGATCGGTGAGCGCCGATCCATTCGTGTTCGCCGTGGGTGGCGACCACGTCACATCGATGCTCTTGTCGGCCGCTGCCGGAGGGGGTGCGGCCGGCGATGACGTCGATCCGGTTGCCGCGGCCCTCGCGAGGGTACTGCCGAAAATCGACTGCGACGCGACGCCATTCGGCGCGCTGCTCGCGGCCGCCCCGGCGCTCGAAGCGCTGTCTCCATTGCATCCTGTGAGCAGGGTCGAGGCCAGCAGCAGGGAGCAAACGATCCACGATCCCCCGCCGCCAATCACACGACCGAGCTGAGCTCGCAACTTTCCCACCACGACCCTCCGGTTACCCTGGCAGCGCGGCCGGACAAGCGATGAAACCGGTCACGCGGCGCCTGCGGAGGCAGAGCAACAGTCATGCCGAAGTTGGATTTCCTTCCTTCTTCAGCTACTTAGGTCGATGGCGGCGACATAACGCGCCGTTCGAGGAGTCGGTTTTGTCTGCGCGCCGCGACGCACGATTCGCAGCGGCTGCGGCGAATGATGACGAATCGCTGTTTTTTCCGGTGATTTGCGCGTGCCGTCGGCGTGTTGTCGTTCGGCGTCAGTGGGTGCGCAGGAAGGTCAGCTTCGCGGCCCATCGGCAGGCCGCCGGAAGGAATCCTGACATAACACATCCAACATAAGGCCGCCTGCTCGCGAAGTTGTGACGCGGTTCTCGTCGAAATGTCTTACAGCGTTTGGCGCCGGGCGGCGGTCGCTTTACGTAATCCGGCGGTTAAATTTCTCCAACTCGTTGATTCTGGAAGGATATCTTCGGCTGTGCACGGCGCTTGCAGTACCCCGGGAGCACTTGGATCAAACGCGACGCTGAGTCGCAGAGTAGAGAGATGCGCAAGAACAGAAAACTGATGCTGCTGGGATGTCTCTTCGCCGGGTCGTGCCTCGCGTCGCTGGCGGAGGCGGGTCCCGTCGTCTCAATGGAGCTCACGCAGGTCAACGGTGCGTCCCTGGACGGGCTTTACACCGCGCCCTACCAGGCGAACATCGGGAACTCCGAATCCGTCGCAGTCTACTGCGATGACTTCTACGATGACGTGTCGACGGGGCAGGTGTGGCAGGCCAACGTCACCAACATGAGCGCGCTGTCGAAGACCTCGTTGGACACCACACTGATGTTCCATGACATGAGCCCCTCCAGGCAGGCGGCGGACTACATGGCCGCCGCGTGGCTGGTGGAGCAGATCGCGGGCGGCAAGACCTCCGCCGTGCAGTCGGAGCTGGACAGCTATGCGCTCTGGTTCGTCTTCGATCCGCATGCGCTGTCGGGCCTCTCGAAGTCGGATCGCGGTCTGGCGTGGGGCGACTATGAAGACGCTGTGTACGCCGTGAAAAACGATACGCCGAGCGACTTCTCCAACGTGAACATCTACACGCCGCTCGATGACACGCCTGGAAGCGCCAGCAGCCAGGAGTACTTCACCGTCGCTGCGCCGGAGCCGGGTACTCTTGCGCTGATGGCAGTGGGCCTCGCCGGCATCGGCTGGATGGCGCGACGCCGTCGGCAATCACAGTCAATCTGAGCCCTGATGATGAAGTGCCGGAGCCGCGCAAAGCGGCTCCGGCACTGTCGTTTTCGCGGCCGGGAAGTGACTTTGAACTGCGACACAGTTCCGGCTGCAACCGCAGCTTTCGGGCTCTAATCCACATCCACCCGGCGCGCTCTGCACCGCAGACTGGTAAGATTACCGCGAAGAATCCGGTTGCCGAATTCCGGGGAAATCCGGATCTCCCCCAAGCTGAACTCAAGCTGAACTCGAGAGCCGCTCTGAATGGTACGTATGTCATTGACGCGAGCGGGGTCGATCTGTGCGGCATCCGTGGCGACGCTCATCGCGGGTTGCGGTGTGCTGCTCACGCCCCACTACAGGCTCGAGCGCGCCCAGCGGGAGATGCAGGCCGGCGAGTGGCAGGACGCTGCGGTCGATCTGAAGATCGTCGTGCAGAAGCAGCCCAACAACGCGCAGGCATGGCTTCTCCTGGGAAGGATATCGCTCGACGCCGGTGATATCACCGGCGCGACTTCCGGGTTGACGCATGCCATTGCAGCGGGCGCGAAGGGCCCGAGCGTCGATGAGTTGCAAGCGCGCGTCTGGGTCGAGGGCGGCCAGCCGCAGAAGCTGCTCGATGCGATGGCGCAGCACAGCATCGTGCTTCCCGAGCCCGATGGCACGCTCGCAGCTGCCCGCGCACTGCTCGCGCTGCGGCAGCCTGATGCGGCCCTCGCGAAGCTGCAGCCGCTCGTCGCGGCGCAGCCGAATCTGACCGCAGCGCAGGACCTGGTCGCCGAAGCGCTGGCGGCGCAGGGCAAATTCCGACCGGCATTGCAGCAGCTCGACGCGGCGATGCGGCACGACCCGAAATCCGCCGAGTCATCGGTGCTCGAGGGGCTCATCCTGCAGCAGCAGGGACAGTACGCTTCGGCGGAGGACGCTCTCACGCTTGCGCTCAAGCGCATGCCGCCGGCGGAGCCGGTGATTCGTCGGCTGAAGGCGCTGATTGCGCTCACCCAGGTGCGGCTGGCGCTCGGTGACCTCAAGGGCGCCGCCGGCAGCGAGGTAATGGTCGCGAAGCTCGCGCCGCAATCGCCCGCCACGGCGCTGTTGGATGCTCGCCTGAAGATCGCTCACAAGAATCTGCAGGGCGCCGTCGCGGAGCTCGAGAACATCGTGTCCGCAGCGCCCGGTTACAGCGAGGCGCAGCTGCTGCTCGGGGCGACGCTCGTGCAGCGCGGAGATCTGCAACAGGCGCAACAGACGCTGCAGCAACTGGTCGAGAATACGCCCGACGATCTTGCGGCCCGCAAGCTCCTCGCCGAGGTCCAGCTCAAACTCGGGCAGCCGGAGGGCGCGCTCAACGTTCTCAGCCCGGCGCTCGCCACGGCCAGTCTGGATCCGCAGCTGCTTTCGCTTTACGGCGCAGCCGCCAGCGGCACGGGTGACAAGCAGGCGCTCATCAAGGCGCTGCAGAGCAGTGAGGCGGAGCACCCCAACGACCAGACGGTGCTGCTCAACCTTGGCGCGGCGTATCTGGCCGCTGAGCAGTCGCAGCAGGCGCTCGCCGTGCTGCAGAAGACCGCGGACAACGGCGATCCGCAGCGCGACCGGCTGCTGATCGCTGCCCTCATGGGTGCTCAAGGACCCGAGGCAGCCGGCACCGAGGTCGCGCGCTTGCTTGCCGCGCACCCTCGTGACCCAGCCGTGCTCGACCTCGCGGCTTCCTATTACGTGACGCAGGGCCGTACCGACGATGCCAGAGGAGTGCTGCGCACATCACTCGAAATCGATCCGGCGGACGTCGCCTCTCAGGTCGATCTGGCGCGGCTCGATGAGGCCGCCGGCGATATGAGTGCGGCCCAAAGCCGGTTGCAGGAGGCGCTGAAGACGCATCCCGAGGCGCTGCCCATCCGCCTCGAGTTGGCCGATGTGCTGGTGCGCACGAAAGCGTACGACAGCGCCCGCACGCTGCTACTGGCCGCTGGACCCGGCGCGGGTCCGCAGGTCAAATTTGCGCTGGCGGAGGTAGCGCTGGCCCGCGGAGATTTGCAGGGCGCGAACACTGCAATCGATCAGGCGCTTGCCGCCCAGCCCGGGCAGGCGACGCTGGTCGAGGATGCCGGGCTGCTGCTGATGAACGCGAATCAACCCGAAGCGGCACTCGCTCGGTTCACGCAGGCCACCCAGCTTGCCCCCAAGGACGCCGGATACTGGCTCAATACGGCGCGGGCGCAGCTGGCGCTGAACCAGCCCGCGGCGGCGCGCTCATCGCTGAGCCAGGCGCAGGAGTTGCAGCCGCAGTGGCTGCCGGTGGTCGGCACACTCGCATACCTCGATATGCACCAGGGCAACGGGCAGGCGGCCCTGGCCCGGATCCAGGCGCTGCTCGCCCAGAAGCCGGACGATCCTCAAGTGTTGGAGCTAGAGGGAGACGTGCAAGCGTTTCTGCAGCAGCCGGCGGCGGCCGAGGCGACTTACGCTAAAGCGCAGCAGTTGCGGCCGAGCGCTCGCCTGGCGTCGAATCTCTATCGGATGCGGATCATGGCTCACTCGCGGGAGCCGCAACAGCCTCTCGAGCAGTGGCTGGCGCGCGAGCCGCAAAGCTGGCCGATCCGCGATCTGCTGGGTGAGTATTATCTCGGCCCGGGCAAGTCGCCGCGCCGCGCGGTGCAGGAGCTGGAAGCTGTCATCGCCCAGCAGCCCAAGGACGTTGTAGCACTGAACAATCTGGCCTGGGCTCTGAATCAGCTCGGTGATTCCGGCGCGGTCGCGATCGCGCAGCGCGCCCATCAATTGGCGCCGAATGCGCCGGACGTGGACGACACGCTCGGATGGGTCCTGACGCACAACGGCCAGGCGGCGGACGCAGTGGATTACCTCAGGAGCGCGGCGAAACTGGATCCCAAAGACGCGGACGTCGAGTATCACCTTGCGTACGCGCTGGCGAAGACGGGACACCAGGCCGAGGCGCGCCAGATCCTGAGCAAAATCCTGTCGAACGGCCAGCCGTTCGACAGCCGCGCCGAGGCGCAGCAATTGATGAGCAGCGTCAAGAGTTGAGACAGAGGCACGATGGCAACATCCTCGATTTTCTCCGATGTAGCGGCCCTGCAGGACCAGGTCCGGGGCATCTGGCGGTTCAGGCGGGTCGCGATCATCGTCGCCTGGTGTGTCGCCGTCGTTCTTTGGACGGTCGTGTTTCTGATCCCGAACACCTATGAAGGCAGCGCCAAGATCTACGTCGACACCGGAACGACCCTCAGCCAGGCAACCAAGGGAATAAGTCTGGAGGACAACGTCGTCCAGCAGATCGAGCGGGTCAGCGCTGCACTGCTCGGGACGCCGCAGCTGCGCAAGGTCGCGAGCGACACGGGTCTGCTCGCCGGGGCGGTGACCGTCAAGCAGCAGCAGGCCGTGATCGACGATCTGCGACAGAGGATCAACATCATTGCCGATGTCGATCCGACCGACACCAGTCCGCACCCTGCGCCGAAGCAGTTCACCATCACTTACGACGATGGCAACCGGGCGCGCAGCATCCAGGTGGTCGACCGGCTGCTCAATGAGTTCGTCGAGGACTCGCTGAACGACAAGAGCGAGGGCTCGCAGCAGGCGGAGCAGTTCCTGACTCAGCAGATCGCCGCCTACGGGCGCCGGCTGTCGGTCAGCGAGCAGCAGCTCGCGGATTTCAAGAAGAACAACAGCGGGCTGGTGCCGGGCGAATCGGGAGATTTCTTCGCCGGGCTGCAGCAAGAGCAGCATGCGCTCACGGGGCTGAAGGAGGACCTGTACGTCGCCAACCGCAAGCGTGCTGCGCTGGCCGCGGAGCTGAAATCGGGGCAGGAGTTCACCGCCTCGGGCCAGGACTCCGCGGGCGGCGCTTCGACCCCACTCGATACGGAGCAGCAGATCCAGCAGGATCAGCAGAAGCTCGATGAGATGCTGCTGAAGTACACGGACAAGTACCCGGATGTGATCTCGCTGCGCGAGAACATCGAGACGCTCAAGGCGCGTGAGAAGCTGCAAGCGTCGGCTGCCAACCATGGCGATGCGGGCGCGGCGCACTCGCTCGGGCTGTCCACCAGCCCCGTCTACATGAAGCTACAGGAGGAATTGAACTCGGAGCTGGTCGAAATCGCATCGCTGCAGCAGCAGATCTCCGACCGGCAGAAGCGCATCACGGCTCTCAAGTCGCAGATGGGCTCCGCGCCGCAGGTGCAGGCGGAATACGCGCAGCTGATACGCAACTATGCCGTGACGAAGAAGCAGTACGATGAGCTCTTCTCCCGGCTGGACAGTGCGCGCCTCGGGCAGCAGGCCGCCTCCACGGGGTTGGTGAAGTTTCAGGTCATCAATCCGCCCGCGGCGAGCTACACGCCGGTATTCCCCAATCGGCTGCTGCTCATCCCCGGCGTGTTTTTCCTGGCGCTGGGAGCGGGAATTGCGGCCGCGTACCTGCTGCACATGTTGCGGCCGGTGTTCGTGAGCACGCGGCAGCTCACTTCAGCGACGGGTCTTCCGGTCCTCGGTGCGGTGAGTATGGCGTGGGCGGAGAAGCACCGCTCCGAGACGCATCGGAGCTCGGTCCGTTACGCATTGCTCTCGACGGGGCTTCTGGTGGCTGGCGCTATCGTATTTACCCTTACTCTCTTTCCGATCTCGTTCGGGAGCCTATGAATATGAGCCTGGTGGAAAAGGCGATCCACAAGCTGCAGAAGCAGCGGGAGCAGTCCGCCGGCGAGTCGCGCACCTCGGCGGCGAGCCAGACATCGGAGGCCCCTCGGGCAAGCGAGTCGGCTGCGCCGCACGCCGCGGCCGCACCGACGGTCAGTCCGCCGGTCGTCATTCTGGATCGCGTCATGCTGCGGTCCGCCGGCCTGATGCCACCGGAAGAGGAGCTCGATCTCATCACGCGGCAATACCGCAAGATCAAACATCCGCTGGTCGCCCGGGCGATGGGGCGAGGCGTGCCCCGCGAGCCCAAGGGCTTTCTCGTCATGATCGCGAGCGCCATGTCCGGCGAGGGCAAGAGCTTCACCGCCATGAATCTGGCGCTGAGCTTCTCGCTGGAGAAGGACGTCGAAGTGCTGCTCGTGGACGCGGATGCCCCCAAGCCGCATTTGAGCCGCATCATGGGGCTCGCCGATGCGCCGGGATTGCTCGATGTACTGCGGGATCCGCAGCGTGACGTGGAGTCGGTCATCCACGCTACGAACGTTCCGTCTTTGTCGTTCATGCCCGCGGGCGCCGGCGCGGACGATGCAACCGAGCTACTGTCGAGCACGCGCATGGAGCGCACGGCGGCGCTGCTAGGCCAACGCGACAGCCACCGGATCGTAGTGTTCGACTCGCCGCCACTGCTACAGACGACCGAGTCGCCTGCGCTGGCTCGAGTAGCCGGACAGATCGTCGTGGTCGTGCGGGCTGACAGCACGCCGCAACCGTTGCTGCTCGATGCGCTAAACACCTTGCAGGGGCATGCGTCCGTTTCGCTGGTGCTGAATCAGAGCATGCAGTCCGGGGCGGCGCCCTATTACTACTATGGTTACGAGAGCAAGGGCGGCGGCATCGCGCCCGCGGATGCGCGCGGCGGTCAGTAACGGATTAACGAGCTAACGCAGCGCGGGCCGCAGCCAGCCTGCGGCCGCGGATAACCGCGCCCGGGCCGCGTTGCAGTCCGGCAGGCATGCAGTGCGCAACGCCGTCAAAGACGATAGCGGTGGCTCCACGGTCGCCGCGAGCCCATACCAGAGTTGCGACATGCGCGGCTGCACGAAAACGCGGCTGCCGATGCGGTATCTCGTCCAGATGAGCGAGCGCGACCCGTCGGAGCCCAGCGCCACGATTTCCTGCCAGCGGCCAACGGGGGAAGCAACGACCCGAAGCGATTGTTGGCGCATCTGCTCCGGGTGGCCCAGCAGATCATTCCAGTAGCCCAGCAGCTTGGCGCTTTGTGTCTGCACGCGGTAAGCCACCGCATAGGCTGCGACCGGCGCTCCGGCCGCGTCCGTGTATCGCGTGAGCGATTCGCCGCTCGCATCGACGAAGTGCGGTTGCCACCCGCCCGCAGCCGTCGCCGTTGGCCCCGTCCAGCCCGCCGGGGCCGTGGGCCAGTGGACTGTCACTGCCGTGCCGGCGCGTGAATCCGCCAGGTCGATGCCGTAGGCCAGCGCGGGCATCGCGGCAAGCACCGCGAGAGTCAAAGCAAGCGGCGCGCTGGCGATCCCGGAACCGGATGGGTGCGCGGAGTTGTGGCGATCTTGCTCGGCGTGATCTCTCGGCGCCGCTCGTCCGGTCCACCATAGGAACGCGGCGAATACGAAGGCGAACAGCCACCACCCGAGCCAGTAGTGATGCTTGACGAGCGAGCTGCTCATGTTCGTCTCGTAGGCAGCGATCACGACCGTGAAGATTCGCACCCAGTTGACCATCAGGGAGAGTGCGCCCATGAGTCCCAGCCACTGCAGCCTGCGCCGCCATGGCTCGCCGGACAACTTGCCATAAATCGCAGCCAGGGCGAGCCCGACGATCAGCTCGTGCAGGCCGCTGCAGCTTCTCGCGATCTCGATCGAGCCGCCGGGCAGGCGGACGAAGTCACCCTCCATGTAGGCGGGAATGCCCGTCGCCCAGATCAGCGCCCCAGTGGCTTTAGCGCTCAAAGCCTGAACGATGCCGTTGATGTCGCCCCAGAGCGGCATCGCGAAGTACAGAATTGCGATCGGAAATGCGACCGCCCGGGCCATACGCCGGCCGAAGGCCGCATAGATCGCCGTGCAGAGGATCAGCGGCAGGAGCAGAAGCTGCAGCTCCTGAATCGCTGCCCGCCAGAACCAGACCCAGGCCACGCTCATCAGGGCTAGCGGAATCAACGCCAGAGGCTCCGGGCGGACCGGTGTCGCGGCGAGTCGCTCGCGATCGCGAACGATGAGCCAGAGCGACAGGAGGAGGATCAGGTACCCGTGGGTGTAGGTCTCGCCCCCCCAATCCGTCCAGAGCCTGTGCAGCTCCAGGGCGCTCGGCCAGTACAGAAGAGCCACGGCTGCCCAGAGGCAGAGAACGAGGGCGAGTGGCCGGTGGGTCCGCGCGTGCGGGGTCGCGCCGGAATCGCAAGTCTGCGGAGTGGTGAGATTGGACAGGGGTAAGCGCCGCGATGAACGAGTACTTGGTGGGCCCTTGTACCATAGAATTGCGGCAGAACCAGCCCGCCGGGAATCTGTTAAGTTGTCAAACGTAGACGAGGACTACAGAGCGTCATCCGCACCGAGTGAGCTCGCCCAGTCTGTGGCCGGACGCGATTGGGTGAGACCGTCGGCGCCTGACGACGGGCCTGCCATCGTCGACTTGATGAGATCGGCGGGCCTGGAGCCTCACAGCGATCCCCGGCATCTGCACTGGAAATATTGGCAGGAGATGCCGGACTGGTCCGGGTCGCGCTCCTTCGTACTGACGGACGGGCGGGATCTGCTCGCGCATGTGGCCGTGGTGCCGGGAGCAATCCAGTACGGCGAGACCCGGGCGCGCGTGATCCACATGATCGACTGGGCTGCGCGACGCGAGACGGCTGGTGCCGGGATCCGACTGGCAAAGCATGTTGCTCAGATGAGCGATTTCGTGATCGCCACCGGCGGCACTCTTCACACTCGCAAGATCCTGCCGCTGATTGGCTATGTCGAATGCGGCGTGATATCGGGATACGTGCGTACGCTTTCGCCCCTGGGTATTCTGCAGAGGCCCATACCATTACGCTGGAAACTGGCTCCGCGCATGGCGCGGAGTCTTCTCTGGTCGCTCGCGGCACCGAGGGCGGATACGGGCGGCTGGCAAGTACGCCGGATCGAGATGGACGCGATCGAGCGGTTGAGTCTTCCTCTACCCACGCCGTTGTCGAGGCTTGTCGTGTTCGAGCGCAGTACCGAGCGCCTCAGGCATGTGCTGGCGTGCCCAATAGTGCCGGTCGAACTCTACGGACTCGAGAAGGGCGGACGCATCGGCGGTTACTTTGTCCTGAGCTACGCGCCAGGGCAGGCCCGTATCGCCGACATGTGGAGTGCTTCGCAAGACGCGGCCCATTGGCGTGCGCTCGTACATGCGGCCGTGAATGAGGCCAGGCGCAAAGGAGGGCTCGCGGAGCTCGTCGTCTGGTCCAGCGATCCCGGTCTGTCGCAAATTCTCGACGACTGCGGATTCCATGAGCGCCTCAGGCTGCCGGTGTCCTTGCGCGCCGCAGAGAAGACGGCGATTCCGCACGACATAATGAGGATTCAGATGCTCGACAGTGATGCGTACTACCTCTACTTCGACGGCAATGAGCTGTGGGCATGACAGCGCCTGGGGCTGGCTTCGCTCCGCACCCCGACCGGAGCGCTTGTGGAGGCTGCAATCAGCCCAGGAGGCGCCATATCGCGTCTCAGGCACGATCCGTCACGATTGCGGCGGGGCTGTGATGGCTGCCTCCCCTGAGACCGCGCAATCTCTTTGCCGAGTGGACGTGCTGGCGTCCCCGGGCTCCGACTGGGACCCGTTCGTGATGGCCTTTCCGGACTCGAGCATCTACCAGTTGAGCGGCTGGACGGCGATCGCACGCGAGGTCTTTGGCCATCGCGCGCTTTTCGTGGAATCCCGCGATCTATCCGGAGCACTGATCGGCGTGCTGCCCGTGATCCGGCAGCGAAGCTGGCTGCTCGGCAATTTCGCGACCTCTTTGGCGTTCTTCAATTATGGAGGCGCACTCGCCGCGGACCCTCTCGTCGCCCAGCGGATGATGATTCGAGCCGCGCAGGCAGCAGAGGCTCTCGGCTGCCGGTATCTCGAGTTTCGCGACGCTCAGCCGCGGCCTGGCGAGTGGGTGCGGCGCACGGACAAAGTAACACTGCGTCTGGATCTTCCCGACACGGTTGAGGCGCTGGCGAAGCGTTTGGGGTCGAAATTGCGCTCGCAGGTGAAGCGGGCGGAGCGCGAAGGGGTTCAGTGCCGGACAGGCGGGGCGGCGCTACTGGATGACTTTTACGCCGTATTCGCCGAGAACATGCGGGACCTCGGCACTCCCGTTTATCCCCGACGCTTCTTCGAGAAAATCCTCGAGCGCTTCGAGCAGCATTGCCAGTTGGTCGTCATCGAGTCGCACGGGGAGCCCTGGGCGGCGGCTTTCCTGGTGTTCTGGCGGGGCTGCGCCGAGGTGCCCTGGGCATCGTGCCGCGCCAAGGCGAAGCCGCTCGGAGCCAACATGAAGCTCTACTGGGAGCTGCTCTCTCAGGCGATCGGTCGCGGTTGCACGTCGTTCGATTTCGGCCGCTCCACGGTTGACAGCGGCACCGACCGATTCAAGCGCCAGTGGGGCGCCCAGCCGATGCCGCTCCATTGGTGCCGCTGGGAGAGGCAAAGGAGTGGGCACGAAGTCCCGACAGGCGCGCAGCCGGGCAAAGCGATGCAGCTGGCGACGACGATCTGGCAACGCCTTCCTCTCGGTATCGCCAACACGCTCGGCCCACTCATCAGCGGAGCACTGCCCTGGTGAGCATCCTGAAGACAGTTGCCAAGCGGGCCGTGGTACGCGCCGTCGCTCAAACAGCACCACTTACCTGGCGATGGCGCAGGCCAGGCTCGCTGGTCGTGCTGATGTATCACCGGGTTCTGCCCCCGGACTCGGCTGCGCGCAAGACCGAGCAGCCGGGGATGTACGTCTCTCCGGAAACCTTCGATCTGCACCTGCGCGAGCTTAAGAAGCGCTTCGAGCTTGTGCACCTCGATGAGTGGTTGCGGCGGGCGAAGCAAGGCGCGACGCTGCCGAGACTCGCCTGCGCCATAACGTTCGATGACGGCTGGCGCGACAATTACGAATTCGCGCTGCCCGCGCTGGTCAAGCACGCTGCGCCGGCCACGATCTTTCTCGTCTCAGGCTACATCGGTACGACCTATCTCTTCTGGCCGAACCGGCTGATGAGTCTGCTGCAGAGGTCCGTCGCCGAGCCTGGCTCGGTGACCTTTCCTGAACCTTTGAGCCGCATCGCGCAGCCTGTGTTGGCGCGGGCCGCAAATCGCGGGGAGCTGCGTGCGGAAGATGCCGATGCCGTGGTGCAGGGTGCAAAGGAATGGAGCGAGGAGGAGATTCGCGGTCTGGTGGAAGTCGCTGCCAGAAGTTGTGGCGAGAGCCGAGATGAGCAGGAGATCCTGGACCGCGAACAGGTATTGAAGATGGGCGCGACCGGGCTGGTGCGATTCGGCTCGCACACTGCGACGCACTTGCGACTCGGCGGCCGGATATCCTCGCGAGACCTGGAGAGCGAAATCGTCGGCTCACGGACCGCTCTTCGCGACCTTTGCGACCAGGCCGTCAATCTTTTCTGCTACCCGAACGGCGAGACCTCAGCGGGGGCGATCGATCTGGTCCGCCGGCATTACCTCGGTGCGGTTACCACCCGCAGAGGATGGCACGGCGCGAGCGAAGATCCGTATCTGATCCGCCGCATTGGCGTGCACGAAGACGTCAGCAGCGCCCGAGCCCCGTTTCTGGAGCGTCTCAGTGGCTGGCTGTAATTCGAGGAGAGTCAGCCACTACCTCCGCGAGCAGCGCCTCGTACCGGGAAAGCATCATGGTCAACGAATACCGCTCGTGAACGCGCTTCATTCCCCTGGCGGTCAGCGCCGCCGCCAATTCCTTTGATGAGATGATCCGCTCGACGGCGAGGGCTAGGGCTGCGGGATCAGCGGTTGGCACCAGGAGTCCCGCCTCGCCCTCGAGGATCTCCTCCGGACCGCCACTACGGGTAGCCACAACCGGAACACCGCAGGCCATCGCCTCGATGCATGCGATCGAAAATCCCTCTGTATCGGAGCTCAGCACAAAGGCGTCCAGGCTATTGAGAATCCGGGACACATCCTCCCTCAGCCCGAGAAAGGTCACGTTCCGTTCAGTGCCCAGATCCCTGCTGAGCTGCTGGAGCTGCTCGCCGAGCACATTGGCGCAATCGCCAGCGATGACCATATGGAAGCGTTGCGAGCGATCCAACAACTTGCGCGCCGCACGGAGAAGGACGTCATAAGCTTTGGGTTGCCGGACATTGCCAATCGCGCCGATGAGGGCCGTGTCATCGGAGAGGCCGAGCTCCGCTCGAAGCGATCGATCCCGGTCGGGCCGGAACCCTTCGATATCGACACCGTTTGGGATGACTCCGCATTGCGCGTCCGCAAGCCGAAGCCGCGCCTGCAGGTGATCCCTCAAGCGCTCGGACACGAAGACGATCTCGCGGGATCCCCTGCGGATAATGGCGGCCTTGGTGGACGAGAACCGTTCCGACTCGGCGACATCGGACTGCCCGTGCAGCACCGAGACGATGGGAATCGACAGAAGCGTGCCTACCAGGCTGGCGTAAACCGACGAGCCGTATAAATGCGCTACGATCACATCACTTCTGTGCTGCCGCGCGAGACGTAATAGCGTCAAGAGATAGCGGACGTTGAAGGAGCCTTTTGCGGGCACAATGTGAGGCGGTAGTCCGCTGCCCTGGAGTTGCTTGGCGAGCCATCCGGCGCCGCCGATCACCGCGGTAGGCTGAAATCGCGCGGGATCAAGACGCGTAACGGTCTGAAGAAAGACCGTCTCTGCACCGCCGGGACCGGCGGTGTCGATGACGTGCAATACGTTGATCAAGTGATCGCCCGGTTTCGGCAATGTTTTGGTGACTCGGAGTGATGTATCTTAGCAACATCGCAGAGCGACGTCGCAGATGAGAGACGGTCTCTGCGCGCAGTCTTCTATCGATGGTCGTTTAAAGGTAAAGTCCGGGTCCGCTGCTGTGTGCTCTCGGTCACAGGAAGTGATCAGATCATGGACTAGGATCAGTAAAGCCAGCGCCGGTGAACCCTTTCCGGGAAGCCGTGTCGAAGAAGAGCTTCGCGATGGCATGCGTGTTGAGTTGTAGGAGCTATTTCGGAGAATCGTGTCCATGAAATTCTTGCGCGGCGGACTGATGGTGGGGTTTTTTGTTACATCACTCGCAGTATCTTCACCCCAGGGAATGGCTGCCACACCTTCGGCGGCCAACGCGGATGGTACCCCGCAGCTGTTGACCGAGCTCAAGTTCGAGACGGCGACACCCATGGCGACGAGTGCGCTAACTTCGCCAGTAGTAGGCATTACGAAACTCAGTCCCCCCGGATGGAGCTTCGCCACGGTAA
This sequence comes from Steroidobacteraceae bacterium, assembly GCA_036273095.1. Lineage (GTDB taxonomy): Bacteria > Pseudomonadota > Gammaproteobacteria > Steroidobacterales > Steroidobacteraceae > 13-2-20CM-66-19. The sequence goes on from DATAXF010000057.1 coordinate 94,841, forward strand.
AGGGTGCTTCTCTTGGCGTTGAGACCTCAGCGTCACCGACTATGACCGGGGGCGATGTGAATGCTCTGGAAGGTTCATACCCCGTGCCGGGTGCCGGCAGCCAGTTCATCATGGTGGATTACAACCTCGCGAGCTTGCAGACCGAGGATATCTACATCGAGTTCTGGGCGAAGATGCCGGGCGCGAAGGGAGGCTGCAAGTTCGTGAAGATCTTCGGCGATCGACCAACTGCCAATAACTTTGCCGACATGACGTTTTTCACAAATTATAATGGTGGCGATTACGGCTCGATTAACGAGGTGATCTTCGGCGACGGATCCATCCTTCCCAACGATGGTCAGCACGGAATAAATCTTAATGGGAACAAGCCCCAGGGTATCGGTCGCTCGTATGGCAGGGCGAACGTACTTACACCGCAAATGTCGGCCTTTACGTCGGCGGATTGGGGGACCCAGTGGCACCATTTCCGCATTCATGTCAAATTCAATAGCGGTACCACGGCGACAAACGAAGTGCCCGACGGCGAGGTTTACCTCGAGATCGATGGCAAGGTCTACGTGGATGCGACGGGCCTATACAACCGAAATCCGGCCAACCCTCCAATCCATAACATAGAGCTCTTTGGTTGGGCACAACAGGATCCTCAGCCATTCCAGCTGTGGTATGACGACGTTCGGATCTCGACGGGAGGGTTCTTGTCCGAGCCGCTGCCGGATCCTCCAGCGAACGTCGCGGCAAGCATGCCGGGGTCAGGCTAGCTAATTTGTCGACGCCGCTGCACGCTCAATAGCGGAGATCCGCCGCCGCTAGCCGGCCGAGACCCTATGAAGCCGACTGCCGGCGAGTGTAAACTGCCGAAAACGACGGGTTAGTTTATAGCGACGCCGCCCCAGGGGAGAAGCATGGGCATCAGGCTGCCAAAGCGCATTCCGGAGCTCGACGGTTTTCGGGGCATCGCCGTGCTCATGGTGATGATAGAGCACGTCTACGAAACTGCGCCCACCAAAGTCACGTTCGCAGGCCCTGTGGAGTTCCTTCTGACCCATGGCTGGCTTGGAGTGGATCTATTTTTCGTCCTCTCGGGGTTCCTCATTACCGGCATCCTGCTCGACGAGCGCGATCGCGTGGACTACTTCCAGAGCTTCTATCGGCGCCGGGCATGCCGTATTCTGCCGCTCGCCATTGCTTGCCTCATCGTTTACTCGCTCGTCTCAGGGAGCACTGATGATCATGGATACTTTATTGACTTCGCGCTCACGCTCTTATTCTGCGCGAACTTAAATGTGTTCTTCGGCGTACTGCCGATTCCCGGGACGGGAGTCATGTGGTCACTCGCGGTCGAGGAACACTTCTATCTGCTCTGGCCCCTCATCATTCGCCGATTTTCGAGGCGTACCGTTGCATGTCTCGGCGCGGCTATCGTCCTGCTCTCGCCCATCGCTCGGGGGCTGGCGATGCGTTACGGAGTGCATCCGCAGTCGGTCTACCAGCTCTCGTGGTTTAGGTTCGACGGCCTCGCGGTGGGAGCGCTTCTCGCTATCTTCGTGCGTAGCCGCTACTTTACTGTGCGCAATACATGGTGCGCGGCGCTTGGGTGGCTTGCGCTCATCCTCATCGTCACCGCCTTCCTGGTGCCCTATGGCGTGCTAAAACCCAAGTCCGCACTCGGGGAGTCTCTTCGCTATACGCAGGCTCAGGGGCTCTTTGGCGCAGCAATGGCGGTAGCGCTTGTCCACCAAGGTTCGGCCTTAACAGCCGTCCTGCGATCCCGTTTCCTTGGCTGGACGGCGGCGTTAAGCTACTGCCTTTATCTCGTCCACATGTCGGTTGGGAGCCTTTACATCTGGATGCTGCACCGGGCGGGTATCAGCAATACCGGCTCGCTCGGGGCGCTGCTGCTGCGCTACGTGGCAGTTTTCGCGCTCAGCTTCGCACTAGCTATTCTTTCGGGGAAGTATCTCGAGGGGCCATTCCTACGCATACGGGCGAGGACGAGAACGATCGCCGCCGCGTAGATCACCGTACAATTGCCTACCTGCACCTCCCAGCAATACCCGCTGACCGGTCACGCTAGCACGCGACTGCTGGTGGAAAGACGACTGTGGCATCTCTGTTTCCCGTGGAGCCCTGTTGAATGACTGACGTGCGGAGCAAACCAAACCTGTTCATCATCGGCGCGATGAAGTCCGGAACTACCTCATTGCACGAGTACTTGAACACGCATCCTCAGATAGCGATGAGCGAGTGGAAGGAACCCGCGTTTTTCGTCGAGGAACTGACGCTGCGCCGGGGTGAGGATTGGTATCTCAGTCTGTTCGAGAATGGTAGCTATCGATACCTCGGCGAATCGAGTACCCATTACACCCGACTTCCCGTGTTCCAGGGTGTCGCCGAGCGTCTATACCGGTTCAATCCCGATGCTCGCCTCATCTACATCATGAGAAATCCCTTCGAGCGGGTTGTGAGTCACTATTGGCATAACACGCAGATCAGGGATTTCAAGCTTGGAGGCGGTGAGCCACGCCCGCTGATAAAAGCAGTGAAGGAGGACCCTCAGTACTTGGCCTTCGGCGATTACGCGACTCAACTTGAGCCGTACATCAATCGTTTTGGGCGGAAAGCCCTGTATGCCCTCACGTTCGAAACTCTTGTTCAGAATCCGCAGCGTGAACTCGACAATATCTACCAATGGCTCGGCCTGTCACCGCACGCGCTTGGAGAACAATTCGCCCAAGCACACAATCAGCGACCCAAGGGGATAACTGGCGCTGCCGGCGCCGGCCTCCTATACAGGATACGATTCTCGAATACCTGGCATAGGATGGCGCCACACGTTCCTAATTGGATCAAGGAATGGGGCAAGAGGCGGGCATACCGGCCGGTCGACGAGCGTCAATCGCTGGAGGATATCGCTCGCTTGAGAGCCGAAATCGGTGATCTCCAAGGACGCCAAATCGAGAGGTTGCGTCATCTCCTAAATCGAGATTTTCCTGAATGGCGAATCGAAAGCTAATCAGCCTGCTAAGACTTGGCTCCGGCTGGATCGTGGCGACAAAATCCTGATAGGTTAAGCTGACTACTGAACGCCTTCGCTAGGGCTAGAGCGACGGCGAGCGTGGAGAACGTATTGACGATCACTCCGGAACGACTGCCCTCGGACCTCACATTCCTGGCGCCCATCGAGTCGGATGGCTTAGCTCGAGTGGGCAGCCCTCATAGGGACGGGGGCTATGTGGTGCCAGGCGCCGCAGTGAAAGAATCGGATACGCTCATCTCATTTGGCGTGGGCACGCATTGGTCATTTGAGAGCCATTTCAAGCAGCTCAACCCCGACGCTGAAATTCATGCGTACGATCACACCGTAGGCGAGCTGCGTTTTAGACGCGACTACCAACGTGGACTCGTTAAGTTCTTACTCGTCCGCAGCTCACTCGCGGACGTCCGCAAGCGGTGGCGCACCTGGCAATCCTACCGAACGTTCTTCCCCTCTCAGGCGACGCATTTTCAAGAGGAGGTTCACCATGGAGGCACGAAACCCACCTACGCTTCAATCGATAAAGTATTTGGCAGGACGCGCTCGCAAAGCATCTTCCTCAAGATCGATATCGAAGGGTGCGAGTACTCCATTATCGATGACGTCTTGCGCTACGCAGAGCGAATAAAGTGCATCGCGATTGAATTCCACGATACGGAGGCTCTCCGCGACACTTTTTGCAGTGCCGTCAAGCGATGGCAGCGCGCATTTCACGTCGTTCACTTGCACGGCACCAATTTGAATCATGTCGCCCCCGATGGGCTGCCGAACTGTGTTGAGATGACATTTGCAGCGGGAGCGATGCCGTCGAACGCGAAGCGGCGATCGTCCCTCCCGCTCGCTGGGCTTGACAGCCCCAACAATCCTAATCGCCCCGATCGCCATTTACGGTTCGGTTGATCGAGCAGTTGATTTGGGCGTCCCATAGGAGAGGCCGAACACCCGCGGCAGAGGAAGGCCTAGAGCTCTTTTCTCGAGGAAGTGCCACGAGAGTGCTGCGAGCGGCAGGATAATAGCCACGGAAGCGAGAATGTTCGACCACCAGATAGTAGTCAAGCCGTACGCCGCAAGCCCCATCTGAATTGGATGAGCGAAGATATAGCTTCCGTAGGAGTAGTCTCCGAGGCGATTCCACAAACGAATAAAGCCTGATGGGATGTAGGCGCACCAGAGGACGAGATAGGGCAGGGTGAGCTCGAGCGTCGCCTCCCGCCACGCGAGGGCCGCGAAGAATGACGCTGCAACTGCACCCGCCAGGACGAGAGCGATTCTGCCGTCGAGTGTGATTCTCTCCCGTAGCACAAATGCCAGTGCGCCCGAAAAAAAGAAATAGAGAAAACGGCCCCGGGGGACTCCGCTGGGTCCAAAAAGGTGCAACATCAGACATGCGCCAGCCAGCGCGAGCAGCGCGATATAAGGTACGCGCAGCCCCACGATCACCCCCACGACCGCGAGCGTCAAATACATCTGGAGCTCATACGGCAGCGTCCAGAGCGAGATATTGAAATCGTGCCCTGTTCCGAACGCGCCAGGAAGATCAGTCTGCGCCGAGAAGTGCGGCAGCATCGTGGCGTTGTGCCACACGTAGCTCAGAGTGCTGGACCGGGAGAAAAATCCCGGCTCTGAAAAGAAGAGGCCGACCAAGACAATCGAGAGGATCGTGGACACCCAAAGCGCAGGATAGATTCGCATGATCCGCGCCCAGGCAAACTCCTGCCAGCTCTTTCCCGTCCAGCTCTTGGCAATGAGATAGCCGCTAAGGACGAAGAATATATCGACCCCAAGATCGCCGCCGCCAAGCCCGCAGAAGGGCCGCAGGAAGTCTGCACGATGTGTGACGGCGCAGGCATGTGCCTCAATGACCAGAAGCGCTGCGAGCATCCGGATCAGATTGAAGTTGTTATCCCGGCCGCGGAAATCGGATAGACGCGGTGCCACGTTCTCCTTCCTTGCAGCATTTTAGCGCTGCCGGAGATTCTAGCGCCGGGGGAGACGCTTGGCGAGGTGGCGGAGCGCAAGCGTGCTCCGCTGCGTCGAATGGGCCCGTTTCGGCCTGTCCATCACGCAGCCTGCCTTCGCTTGAGTGCAGAGGGACGGGATGTCCCTTTGTGCCCAGTTTCTCGCCGTGTCAATATGGGCGTGCTCGCTGATTAATATGCAGCTCTGTCGAATGGATCTCTGAAAGGGCGTGCACAGAGGCGGCTCGGCGCCGCGCGGGACGCTCTGAAAAAACTAGTCGTGCCAATTGTGAAACCTTCCTCATTTACGTGATGTGTATCTGGACAGGGCAAGAATAAAATGATCACAAGGTCCGGCAAAACGAGCGTCGGAGCAAGCTTGGTGTCCTCGCATTTGAAAGCTGACTCGGACTGGCCTGCGGCGGTAATTGCGGGTGCCTATCGAACCGGCGTGCTTGGCGTCAGGAGCTTGGTGCGCCGGAATGTACACGCCACGCTTTTCGATTGCGACCGCAGTATGCCGGGCTTCAAGTCGGTCTATGGTCCCGCGCGTCTGTGTCCCAATCCTGATCTCGAGCCCGACGCCTGGCTGAGATTTATGGTGAACCTCGCGCAGGAACACAAGCAGCGTCCTGTGCTGATTGCGAGCGCCGATCAGTTCGTCACGGCGATTTCGAAGCATGCAGATATTCTAAAATCGCACTATATCTTCCCGAGTGGAGTAACGCTGCATGGCGCTCTCGCCGAAAAGCGTACGCAATACAAGCTGGCACATGAGCACGGAATGCCCATGCCGCGCACCGAATTCGTGTCGTCTCTCGAGGAAGCTAAAGTCTTCGGACGGAGCGCAGTCTTTCCCTGCGTGATAAAGCCCAACCACTTTCGCGAGTGGCAGAGGTTTCCGGTCGATCACCCGCTTAGCTATCAGAAGGTCGCTGTTGTGAACGGCCCATCACAGCTTTGCGAGACCTACAAGTTGGCGAGCATGATCACGCCTGAAGTAATTCTCCAGGAAATGATTCAGGGCGATGACTCCGTCAAGTCCGTGTACCTTTCCTGCTATGACAGCCAGGGCCGCCGCATTGCGAATGCGATGTTTCGCGAGCTTCGATGCGACCCGATGTGGTTCGGTCCTGCAAGCGTCACTGAGCCATTCTTCGATCAGGAGGTTGACGCAGTTTGCGATGATTTCCTGAAAAAAATGCGCTATAGCGGGCTCTGCGAAATCGAAGTCAAACGCGATACGCGCGACGGCCAGGTAAAGCTCATCGAAGCGAACCCACGTCTGACGGGCGGGGGCGATGCTGCGCCATATTCAGGCGTGGACCTGTGCTGGGTCCACTATCTGGACCTGATCGGTCGGACGGCAGCTCCTGTCTCGCCTTCGGGTAAGCACTTCCGCCATATCGTATTGCGTGCAGACGCTCGAGCGGTGCCTGCGTACCTGCGCGCAGGTGCGATCACGTGGCGGGAGGTCCTGCGTTCGTATCGGGGACCGAAAGCCTACTACGACCTCGATTGGCGTGACTGGCGCTATTCCCTGGAGACGCTGTATGTCACGGCAGGAGCTTTCGTTTCGCGGATGCTTCGAGGCTGATCGGTCAGGCCATGACGTTACCCGTACCGGAAACCAGTGTCGTCATCCGCGCGTTCAACGAGGAACGGTGGTTGCCTGAACTGTTCGAATCACTGCACAGGCAGCAGTATCGTGACTTCGAATCGTTGGTAGTCGACTCAGGTTCTGTAGACAGGACTCGAGACATCGCCTCTGCAAATGGCGCCAGGATTGTGCGCTTGCGCTCTGAGGACTTTACATTCGGCTATTCGCTGAACATTGGGATCGAGGCGGCACGCGGGTCGTTCATTGTCATTATTTCTGCCCACGCTATCCCGACCGACGAACACTGGCTATCGCGCCTGATCGCCCCCCTCCGACGAGCCGGGATCGCGATGGTTTTCGGCGGACAACGCGGTCACGCGGTCTCGAAGTTTTCCGAGGCTCGCGATTTCGAACGGGTGTTCCACTCGAAGCCAATGAGCATGGATGATGATCACGTGTTCGTGAATAACGCCAACTCTGCCATCAGAAAGGACCTCTGGGAGCAGCATAGGTTCGATGAGGGCTTGCCCGGTCTGGAGGATGCCGAGTGGGCTAAATACTGGATTCCTCGAGGACTCGAGATATTCTATGAGCCCCGTGCCTGCGTGTATCACGTTCACACGGAAAGCTGGGCACAGGTGCGCCACCGGTTCCACCGAGAAGGCATCGCCGGACGTTGGACCGCGGTACGCATCATCCGGCACATTCCGCGAGAGGTAGCCCGGGAACTCTGGTGGGGGATGAAGGATATCGGCCTGGCGCTACGGCAGGGAAGCTATGCACGTTTGGCAGGAGAGATACTGCGGTACCGATACAACAAAACGCTGGGCATCGTTAAAGGGATCTGGGACAGCAGGACGATAACGAATCCTTCAAAGCGCGCTAAGCTTCACTTCGACAAGGGATTCTCGGCCGTGGTGATCCAGAATGCGCATTCCGCGGTAATCGAGCCACGCTCAATCCCTAGCCTTAAGCCTGGCGAGATTCTGGTGCGGGTGGCGTACGCCGGGATTTGCCGAAGTGACGTCGAACTACTGGACGGCCGTGCCGGCGGCCATAAATCCGCCGGGATGTTCCCGGTAGTGCCCGGCCGGGAATTCTCCGGTACCATCGTAACGCTCGGCGACAAAGTGACCTCTCTCAAAGAAGGAGATCGGGTCGTAGTTCTACCCGTCCAGGGATGCGGCACGTGCGCGGCATGTACGCAGGATGGGGCGGCATACTGCCAGGACCGCCGTGAATTGGGATCGTTCGGTGTCGACGGCGGCTTTGCCGAGTATTGTGTAACTCGAGCCCGCTATGCGCTCGAGGTGCCTGAGGGACTGACTTTGCGCGAGGCGGCGCTGACGCAACCCGCGGCGGTTGTCATTAAGGGGTTGCGTCGCTTGGGAGCCGACCTTTCCGTCGGTGGATTGCGACGCTGTGCCATTGTTGGCGCCGACGCGGTTGGACATCTCGCGGCTAAGATATTGCAGCTGCGAGGCTACGATGTAGTCGTATTTGGGGCTGAGGCTGCCCAGCTCGATTGTTTGAGAGGAGCTGTAGAAACCAGACGGGAGCTGGACGGCTTCGATTCCTTTGATCTGATAGTAGAAGCCAGTGGTGATCAGCGCGTACTCACAACAGCGTTACGGCAGTCTCGTCCTGGTGCGACCTTGCTTCTGTTGAACTCCTCGTATGGCCATCAGACCATTAGTGTCGAGCAGGTCGTAGCATACGACAAGTCGATTGTTGGGGCCGTTGGCTGTGGAAGAGATGATTTTGCGGAGGCCCTTGCCACACTCCAGAGTTTGGATTTGAGGCCACTGTTGCAGAGCGTGTTTCCCATGGAAGACTTTGAAAACGCATGGAGCGCGTTTCGCGCGAATTCCTCTCCAAAGGTAATGCTCAATGCCGATTCAGGTGCTGTCTAACTGGATTTGCTCAATTTCACGGTGCCCTGCCACTGGGCGCTAAGTCGCAGATCGGACACGAGAATGTCCGATCTGCGGTCACATCAAGCCGGCTGAAGCCGCCAGCCGCGCGATTCTGGACATATTCGGTTGACTGCTGAGCGGCAGGGTCGTGAAATCCATCCTCAGACGAGAGTATTGATTCCCATACGGTCGGCAATGGAAAAATTGTATACATTGAGTCCCAGGGCGCTCTGGGCGCAGTTTAGGAAGGAACACTTCGCCTTCTGGATGCTGTGTTTCTATCTGATGTTGCAGTACTTTGATCCTGCCGGGGTCTATAGGTACATCGCCGTCGTTCCGTGGGACAAAATTGTCCTCGGTCTTACTGTACTTTCTTGGCCGATGGATCCGCGCCGACGCTGGGTACGCGATTCAGCCAACATCTGGATGACGCTATTTCTCGCAGTGATCGTCGTTTCGTCGGCGTTGGCGACCTACCCCTCGATATCGTGGACTCATTGGTTCGACTTCCTCGACTGGTACGTAATCTATTTTCTTATTATCAACATGGTTACGACTGCCGAGCGATATTTCATTTTCTTGAGCATATTTCTATTGGCGAATTTCAAGCTCTCCTTCTTCGGCGCGCGCACATGGGCGGCGCGCGGATTCGGTTTCACCAGTTGGGGTATCGAAGGCCCGCTAGGGTACTTCAACAATTCATCTGACTTTTCCTCGGAAATGCTCATGTTTGCGCCCATTGCATTCGAGCTGGCGCTATTCATCAAGCCGTTTGCGCGCCGCGTGACTTACTGGTTTGTTATGCTCGGTGCGATTACTGGAGCAATGTCTGTTCTCGGCGCCAGCAGCCGTGGCTCGCAGGTCGGATTGGCCGTCCAGACGGGCTGGATAGCCATTCAGCGTAAGCTCAGAGTTAGCGTGCTGATCGGAATCATGGCGCTTGCCGGGGTCGGCTATGTCCTGTTGCCCGCGGCGGAAAAGGCTCGCTTCGCGGACGTCGGAAAGGACAAGACTTCCCTGCAGCGTCTGGACTATTGGAAGGCGGGATTGAAGATGATCGAGAGCCATCCCGTTCTTGGAGTGGGATATTACAACTTTGCGCCGTTCTACGCGGCACATGATCGCGCTCACCTCTGGCACGGCAAGGCGCAGCTACCCCACAATATTTTCATCCAAGTGGGCACGGATGCGGGTCTGATCGGCCTTGGCATCTTCATGATTCTGATCTACCGAAACCTCAAGGTTGCCAGAGATATTCGGCGTGCGTGCGCCAGTGATCCGGAATTGCTGGCATTCGCACCCGGCGTGGCCCGAGGATTGACCATTACGACCTGGGGGTTCGTTATCGCGGGTCAATTCAATACCGTGGCGTATTATCCCTTCTTTTGGATGAACCTGGCACTGACCGTCTCCTTGGCAAGTATCGTGAAGAAAAGCGCTGAACAACGTGCGCTCGTTGTTCCAGCGCGCCGAGTGCATCTCGGCACGGCAGCGGAAGTAGGAACAACGTGGTCGACCTCCGGTGGGCTGCCGGCCTCGCGAAGTGCCCATGACGCGGGCGCTTAGAGTATTGCACATCGCATCGGGTGATCTTTGGGCAGGGGCCGAGGTTCAGGCCTGTACGTTGATCTCACATCTTGCGCGAATTCCCGATACCGAGGTTGCGGCCGTTCTGATGAACGAGGGAACGCTCGCTCATAAACTGCGTTCAGCCGGCGTTCAAGTGTACGTGTTGGACGAGCAGAAGGTGGCGTCACCGAGGATCCTCGCTGGCCTCTGCGCGATCCTACGCACCTGGCGACCGGACGTAATTCATACGCATCGCGAGAAGGAAAATGTACTTGGGTCGTTGGCGAGCCGATTGTGCGGGAACGTCCCGTCGATTCGCACCATCCACGGTGGGCCTGAGGATTCAGGAGTCACGGGATGGAAGGGTGCACGCCGCCGCGTAATACGTGCATTTGATCGTTGGTGTGGCCGTGCGTTGCAGCAGAGGGTTATCGCGGTCACACGGGAATTGAGTGTGCGAGTGAGGGGCGAGTTCCCAGCTGAGAAGATTGTGGTCATCGAGAACGGCGTCGATACTGCGGCGGTCAGGGCGGAGAAGGGCATCGCGGAGTTCAGAACGGCGGAGCCGCAAGTGACGCACGTTGGCATCGTGGGTCGCCTCGTCGAAGTGAAGCGTGTCGACCTCTTCCTGGAGACGGCAGCCGTTCTACTTCGGCAAGTCCCACAGCGGGCCTGGCGATTCCACGTGTTCGGTGATGGTCCAGAGCGTTCTCGACTGGAAGGAGTCTCCGAACGGCTGCAGATATCGGATAGGGTCGCGTTCCACGGTCACCGCCGGGATATTGCAACATGTATCGCAGGATTGGATGCACTGGTCATCTGTTCCGACCACGAGGGCTTGCCGATGACTGCGCTCGAAGCAGCTGCGCTGGCCGTTCCGACGGTAGCGCATGGCGTGGGAGGCTTGGTTGAGGTGGTTCCGCAGGAATTCCTTGTCGCCCGGCATGAGGTAGATGGCTATCGCGACGGGATTTTGAGAGCTCTTCATGCAGATGGCCGCGTCATTGCGGAGAAACACGCAAGCGCTACCCTCCAAAGCTTTTCGGCGCAGCGGAACGCCGAGCGGATACACGCGCTATATGAGCAGGTGGCGAGGGAGCGCCCGTGTGTCGAGGGGGGGGAGGCCAGGAATGATGATGGTGCTGAAGGTAAAAGGTCGGACTGTTGACCGAGGCAAAGTAACCCATGGGGTCTGATCAGCGATCACGTAGTTTTGCAGGTCACGCCGCGATGTATGCGATTGGAAACATCGCGCGCAGGTTCGTTGGTTTCGTGATGCTGCCGATCTACACAAGGTTCCTGACCCCGGCCGACTACGGTGTCATCGGGCTGCTTACCTTTGCGCTTGCGCTGATGGAGCCCATTCTTGGTGCCAGACTGGGGTGGGCAGTTCCGAAGTTCTACTTCGATGCTCCCGATCGCCGCGGCAGGCGGGCGGTGATATGGGGCGCGCTGATTCTCACCGGAGCCGCAAGCGCAGTATCTGTGCTGGTGCTTGTATTGTTCCGGAACATCGCAGCGGACATCCTGTTCGGGAATCGCAAGTACGCGCTGGCTCTGGGGCTGTTTGCCATAAGTCTTCTTACCCAACCGATTGAGCAGACCGGGATGACGTATCTGCGCCTGCGGGAGCGATCAGGCCTGTTTCTGGTCTTCAGTGTCGGCAAATTGCTCCTACAGCTTGCGCTGAACCTCCTCCTGGTCGTGTACTGGAGGGGCGGGGTCATTGGCGTCGTGCTGAGCGCGGTGATTTCCTCAGTTCTAATCGCGATGGGAAGCAGCATCTACGTCGCGGCCCATGAGGCGCCGGCCTTTGACTGGCATGTGACGAAGAAGATGATGCAGTTCTGTTGGCCTCTATGGCTGTCCGCGATCGCCGGAATCTATATTGGCGCATCGGGCGCGCTATATCTAAGGGCGTTCGACACGCTGAGCGACGTAGGGCGGCTGCAGTTGGCTCTGAAATTTGCAACCACCGTAGGCATGCTCCTCTGGGTACCATTCTTGCAGCATTGGGAGCCGATGAGCTTTCGCTATTACAAGGAGGCGGACGGGAAGCGGAAGTTTCAGGTGGCGTTCATTGCGATTTCCGCGCTGATGTTCATAGGAGGATTGGTAATCAGCATTTTCGCGGAACCCGTCATCAAGGTGATGGCTGCCAAGTCGTTCTACGCAGCGGCGAGCGTGGTACCTCTGCTCACGATTGCCGCTATCCTGGACAGGCTGAGGACGTTCTTCGATTTCAGCTTTATGATCACAGACCGTACAAAGATGCGCGGGGCATATCAATATGCTACGGCAGTGGTCATTACGATTGCATATGTTGTGCTCATTCCGCGATTTGGCTTGATGGGGGCGGCGGCGGCACAGTCCCTAACGTTCGTGGGTACGTTCATCTACGTGTACATCATCTCGAAGCGCTATTACGACCCCGAAATCAAGCTCACGCCGATGGGCCTCTTTTCGCTGGTCACCGTGGGTGGCTATGTTTGTGCAAGCCTCACATCACGGATTCCCAATCTCGGTATTGATCTGATGCTAAGAGCCGTGGTGGTGCTGATCGCGGCCGCGCTCATTGCCGTAGTGGCTCTTCGGGCGATCGGTGCAGTGGATGTCGCTCTGTTGGAGAGCTTGCCTTCACCGCTGGATAAATTGGGGCGAATGCAGCTTGGACGGCTTTTGGGGAGTTAGACGCAAGTATGGCTACTTGCTCGCCACGAGGATGATCACGTGCCGGCCTGCGAGCGGAGCGCTGGGGTGCGTCGATCGGGTTATGACTTCGGTGACTTTCAAGCCGCTCCTCTCAATGCACTGGCGGGCGCTGTCGATGGTGAGCGATCTGCGAAATGGCTGCACGATTGGGTTGTGAAGTTTCTTTCGAACCCATCTTGCGAATTGAATTGGCCTGAATGTGGGGAAAGCGTATTGGCGAAATTTGAGGAGGATACGCTGCCAGGAACTCAGATCGGTCTGGATGAGCGCTATGTAGTGGCCAGGTTGTGATAGAACTCGGTATATTTCATGTGTCGCAGCGTCCGGATCTTCAAAGTGTTCCATCACACCCACGGTTACTACGAGATCGAAAGATGCGGTCGGAAAGGGGAGCTGCTCGCTGCGAGCAACGGCCCACTCCGCGTTCGACCGGCTGCTCGCTCGCCGTAGGGCATTGATCGAAGGGTCGACCCCAAACTTGTAGGTTGCAGTCATGGCCGCGAGCAAAGCGCCTTCGCCACAGCCGATTTCCAGGGTGCGATTCTGTGAGCGGGATCGGGCGAGCTCGCAAAAATAGGATACGAACTCCTCGGAGCGACCCTGGTCGACCCAGGCATCCTGATGATTACGGTAGATTTCGTCGTAAACCTGACGGACATCCGGCCGTTCAGTCGATGGCGAGTCGGGAATGAAGCAGGGGATGCCGTCTCGCACGGGATACCGTACCGAGCAGTGCCGGCAGAAGTAGTTGTCGAGGGATTGTTTGCATTCCGGGCAAACGTATATGCGGTCGGTGCTCTCCATATTGATCCTGAGCTTAGCAGAATTCCAAGGGCCGGCGAATAGCTTGTAAGGTGATGACTTGGACGCAAAATTGGGTTCGCAATTATGGTAGCCGTGGAGCTGTATCGATGAAGGAGAGCTTATGAAGCTTGGCATCTGCTGCGTCTACTTCTATGGATCGGATAATGGCTGGCTCCTCGACCTGCAACTGCGGTATATCGCCGGTACGCTTGCAGGCTACGATTACACGGTTTATGCAGCAGCGAATCGGCTGCTGCCCGACTTGCGGCGTACCCTGGACGCTACGCCGCACGTGAGAATCGTCTCGCTTCCTCAGTATGAGGGCGATGCCGTCGCAGAGCCCTGGATGGAAGCCAGTTTCGAGCATGCGTTCTACCTCGACCTGTTATTGCGCGAAGCAGCGGATGACGGATGCACGCACTTGGCCGCCGTCGATTCCGATTCTTTTCCCGTGCTACCGGACTGGCCCAACGTTTTGCTGAAAAGAATGGGAAGCATTCGTTTTGCAGGCGTGCTGCGGTCTGAGAATCTCGATACTAACCTTCCGCATCCATCCGGCTTGTTCATGGATCGGTCTTTCCTGCTGGAGCACGCGCCACGCCTGCTTCCACCAAGGAACGAGATCCTCTCGAATGCTTCCCTTCGAGAATTTATGAAAGAGACGGCCCAACGAGCCGATACAGGCATAGGCTTCGGACACGCCCTTTGGAAATCGAGGGAGCCGTGGCTTCCGCTCCTGCGCTCCAACCAGCGCAATCGTCATTTTCTGATGGCCGGGATATATGGCGATGTTTTCTTCCATTTGGGGGCGTCTTCGCGCCGACCGTGGTTCCACTTTGACTATCAGAAGCGACTATCACTTCGAATGAAGCCGGCCCTCAGCAAAATTCCAATGCTATGGCACTTGGGTTCATGGCTCGAAGAGCGATACATCGCGTCGAACGAGCGCACTCTTGCGAAAATCACGGATTCCCTGAGATCGGACCCGGACAGGTTCCTCTCGAGTCTGCAGGGATCTTAAGAGGGTCGCGTGCGAGCGCCTTCGTGCTGGCGATGCCATGCGAGAACGAGTTCGCGGGCCGTGCTGACCGTGTCCGCATTGACGAAGCTGTGTGTGGGGAGGGTGAAGAGTTGGTCTGCCAGTGCGCTCGCGTTGGGGAATGGCCCCTGGAGCTTGACCATCTCTGGGACTGCCGCCACCTTGGTGAGATCGGTGTCGTAAAAACGCGATGCGCCCAAGCCCGCGCGGTTGAGGTTGTCTACGAGCGTGTCGCGCGCGGTACGATCGGGCGCCAGCAGTGGGAGGCGGAGCGGCTCGGCTTGAAGGGGCAGGCCGGGACAGTCCAAATCCACGATTCCCAAGCGGGACCACTCTTCCAGCGCGCCCGCCCATATATCCCGCCGATAGGAGGGACTTTGGCGGTACAGCTCGAAGGCGGTAGCGACTCGCTGCCAAGCTTGCTCAGGAAGCGGGGCCGGATTGGTAAGCGGTTTGTAGATCACTTCTCCCAGGCCTGTTCCGGGTAAGGCGGAGAGTATCCGGTAGATTGTGGGCCGTGTGAGAGTGTTGAATGCCACTGCCGCTGCGCGACTGTCGAGCAAACGCGCTCTAGCGGTGTAATGCGCGGGCCGAACTGCGACTGAGCCTCTGTCCACGAATGGCGCAATGAGCGCGCCGCCATGGAGCAGATTGAGGGGCTTGCCGCGGCCGAAGCTTAACACCACATATTCTCCCGGCCAGTCGATGCTTTCGCGTGGAAGGTACTGTGCGCTGTCCTGAATGAGTGGAATGTGTCTGTCTTTGCAGACGCGAATTAGTTCGGCGGAGCTATCGCCGACCCCCAGTAGATTGATCGCAACGATCGCCACCGTATTGCCGGACAGACTGGAGTTGAGAGCTTCAAGGTCGTAGGACCAGACGGACCGGGCGACGTCGACGAGTCGGGGATATACGGATGCATGTACGCAGGCAGCAACAAGATCAGGACAGCTATACGCCGGGACGATGATCTCCGGAGTCTTAACTGAGCTGCGCGACGCGCAATCGGCCATGGCTTGAGCAAGCGCCGCCGTTCCGGATGCATAAAGAGTGATCCTGCGGCTCCCAAAGAAGCGCTCCATGGATGCGCGATCCCCGGAATCACCCGTCTTCAGGGGCACGGCCCGGCGCACCGGTGGCAGCGCGGAAAATCTCACCGCTTGGATGGCTCCCACGTGAGCATGGTGCGCCCGGACAGCGTCAGAAGGGCGGCGTGCAGAATAGCCACGTTCACTTCGACGAAGTACGCGCCAATTCTCGCCAAGCCGATCTTATGCAGACCGGGCGTGATGCGGGTGGCGACAGGTGAGAGGTACAAGGCAACCTGGATGATGAGTAGCACCCGATAGAATGAATTCTGGGAGGCCAGAGCGACATTCGTGCCCAGTGCAGCTAGCAGGAACCAAGGTGTAGCCCACCGCATCACTTTGTGGCTGAATACCTCGAAGGAGAATCGGCCGTAACGAAAGATGTTGAGTACCTCGGCACGGATGCGCAACGAGCCCATTCCCCGGGTCACGGTCCGTAACTTTCGCTGGTATTCCCTGCGGGCATCCGCAATGTTCTTGTAATAGCCGATGACTCGCCGGTCAGAGATCGCCCTCATTCCCAGCTGCACGCAGCTGAGGGCGGTGCCGAAGTCGCTCTGTACTCGGTCATCCCACTTCTGGCAAATGCTGCGGCGTGCTGCAAAAAACGATCCGCTCAGGCCCACGAGGGAATAAAAGCGCGTTTCCAGATCGCGCAGCCACATCTCGTAGCGGACGTAGGCTCCTTCACCCTGCAGCGTACCATCCGCAGTGATGAACCGATCGACGCTTGAGACGGCGCCAACAGTCGGGTCGCGAAACGCTTCCAAAAGATGGAGCAGCGCATCCTTGGGCAAGATAGTGCCGGCGTCGGTGAACACTATCAAATCTGCCTCGGTGGAGGTGATTGCCAGCTGCTGTGCATGTTCCTTGCCTTTCCGCGCTGGCGAGCGAACGAGTCGGATCCCCTTGTCAGCGTAACCGAGAACAGTGCTGTCGGTGGCGTCGTCCGACGCGTCTGAGGCTACTATCAAGTCCAGCTCGATATCTGCTTGCTCGAGAGCCAGAGTATTCTCGAGCTTCTCCACTATCTTCGAAGCCTCATTCCGGGCTGCAATGACGATTGCGACCTTGCGAACGGGGAGGGCAGGCGGGCGAGGAAGCGGTTTCCGTCGCGGCAGGATCACCAGAAGAGCCGGATACCAGAAGTAGCTGTAGACGGCTGCGATGACACAAAACCAGAACAAAGCCGCCATCATGAGCTCGGCAACCCTGACCCTGCTCGTGAGGGTTCATTGGAGTACCGCAATGGGTGGCGCCGGGATCTCGGATGGCGAAGCGCTCGATCCCGCCCATCGGCGCCGGCGCACAGTGCGACGCGGCTCGCTATTCTGCATTTGGAACTCGAGCGCATTGAGGTAATGATTAAATTCCCGGAAATCCTGGCTATCATAAAGGGCACAGAGCCTAGGGGAAATGGGTAGCCCGGGATTATGAAAGTTCTATGGTTTTCTCACCTCGTGCCATATCCCGAAGCGGGTTTGGGCGTGCTGCAGAGAAGTTATCACTTGGTCCGGGAGCTCTCCCGTGCGCATGACGTTTACCTACTGGCTTTTGTGCAGCGCAAGATCATCGGGGATCTGCTGGGTGACGTGGAGAAAGGGCTTGAGCGGGCACGTGAGCATTTGGGCGAATACTGCGCTAGGGTGCAATTTCTCCCGATCCCTTCTGATTCCTCGCCGTCGCGGCGAACTTGGCTCGCAGCGCGTAGCCTGATAGGCGCTCACCCTTACACTATCAGGTGGCTGCAGTCGGACATTGCCCGGAAGGTGGCAGCAGACTGGAATGCTTCGATCGATTTCGAGGTGGTCCATTTCGACACGCTGAGCCTGGCGCCTTACCGCGGACTCTTCGCGCGTGCGGCTAAGTCCCTCGATCATCACAACATCGAATCCGACATGATGCTGCGCAGAGCTCAGATCGAGGAACACCCTCTGAAGCGGCTGTATT
Source organism: Steroidobacteraceae bacterium (assembly GCA_036273095.1). Taxonomy (GTDB): domain Bacteria; phylum Pseudomonadota; class Gammaproteobacteria; order Steroidobacterales; family Steroidobacteraceae; genus 13-2-20CM-66-19. Next base: position 112,511 of record DATAXF010000057.1, read on the forward strand.
TCTGGCAGGAGGGGCTGCGACTACGGCGATACGAGAGTCGTGTCTGTCCCCATTTTGACCTGAACATCACCTGCTCGAGCCTGGATACACAACGCCTCGAGCGCGTCGCGCCGGGCGTGGCGGTAACGGAGGTGCCCAATGGTGTAGATACGGAATACTTCCACCCGAATGGGGATTTCGAGCATTCGCGCAGTCTCGTGTTTGCGGGAAACATGTCTTGGTATCCGAACGCCGCGGCCATGCTCTTCTTCGCGGATAGAGTCTGGCCCGCGCTAAAGGCAAAACTCCCGGGGGTGACCATGGACGTAGTTGGCGGAAGTCCGCCGCCACGTCTATCGGCTTTGGCGGCGCGAGATGAGGATTTTCGCGTCCACGGCTTTGTCCCCGATGTGCGACCGTATATCGGTCGGGCGGCGGCATACGTGTGCCCCATAATGGATGGAGGCGGAACGAAGCTGAAGATACTGGATGCACTTGCAATGGGGAAAGCGATCGTGGCTCACCCGATTGCGTGCGAGGGAATCGATGTACAGGATGGGCGGGATGTGATTTTCGCCCGCGAACCTGAGGAGTTCGCCACAAGTATTGCGATGTTGCTGGGAAATCCGGAACTTAGAGGGCGGCTATCGTTGAACGCCCGGGCCTTGGCGGAGTCCTCCTACTCTTATTCTTTCATTGGGCGCCGGCTTGTGAGCGCGATCGAGCGCTGTCATGCCTTCCGCAATCGCACCCGCGTCGCTCCAGCCACTGCCTGATGGGATCTAAATTAACATGACATCGGGTAGGTTGCAGTAATGGGCATACTCGGCGAATATATCCTCGGTAGGCTGAGTCGCGACTCTGCAGTTGGCGATTATCTCAACGAAGGCTTCGAGTCGAAACATAACGACCCGAGTTTTTGTATTTCAGAGCTCAAGCGCTGGTTCCCGGATATCGTTCCGCAGATAGCCGGGAAGAAAGTCCTCGATATCGGCTGCGGGGAGGGAATGGAGGCGCTCGCGCTTTCCAGGATGGGCGCTGCTCTCGTACACGGTATTGATATTTACATCGATGCGCCTCGGAATGAGGCGGTCCGGAAGGAGTCCGCAGGCGAGATCACATTCTCGGTCATGGACGCGACGCATACGTCGTTTCAGGATGGCGAGTTCGATGCGGCCGTTACCTACTCCGCTTTTGAGCACTTCGCGGATCCTTTCGCGGTGCTCAAGGAGTGCGTACGTGTCGTGCGTCCTGGGGGACTTATTTTTCTTACCTCGAGTGTCTGGGCGCACCCCTATGGCTCCCATATGCAGTTCTTCACCAAGGTGCCGTGGGTGCAATACATCTTCTCCGAGAAGACGATCATGACGGTCCGCAAGAAGTACCGGAACGATGGAGCGATGAGGTTTGAGGATGTGCCGGGAGGATTGAACAAAGTCGGGATCGCGAGCTTTCGCAGAATGGTCAAGGCGCTCGACTTGGAGCTGCCCTATCTCAAGCTGAACGCTATCAAGCAGCTCGACGCCTTGACCAAGATCCCTTACGTGAATGAGCTCTTCACAAATATGTTCATCGCCGTGATGAGGAAGCGCCCGGTACCGCCTGTCGCGAACAATCAGCCAACTCTCAGGTGAGCCGGCTGTCGTCCCGGATCGCGCGCCACGCCGATCGCGAGTGTTTCTTTGCGCCTCTCATGGCATCCGGATGATTTGCGCGGCCAAGCAACCGCGAGTATGCTGCGCTCGGATAGCCCATAAGAACATCGGGCCATCATTGGCCCGGGGGACATGGCCATGAATGCCAAGTACCGCTAGAGGATCCCATGACGCTCCCAGATTTGGACATTCTTGGGGGGACGATGGCCGTTGGACTGGCAGCAATTGCCGTTTTGGTCCGACAGCGTAATTTAGATCGAAAGATACTCCAGAGGTTCGTTGCGTCATCCCTCGGAGGGCGGGTCGCTGGTAGAGCCGCAGTTTTTCGCCTTGCCTCACAGATCTACGATCTACCTCACGCTGACGATGATCCGATATGGACGTGCTGTTTTTTTGCGGCATTCGGAGCAAGCCCAGGAGCAATCCTCAAGGCTGGTGCGTGCTGTTCTGGAAAGACTCGTTTGTTGATTCTGAGTTTGGCCGAAATTGGCATTCGGGCGTATCAAATCACTCTGTACCACAAGGAAGGGCAGGCTCAGCATTGCCTGGCAGAAGTCGAGGTGGATAACGAGCGCTTACTCGTTGATCCACGTTATGGCGTCTCACTTACGGACAGTGAGGGTCGCGGCGTATCCCTTCATGACCTGCAACGTGGCGTTCAACCCAAGCAGGTTCCATTCACCGTCAGGACAGATTGTGGATATCCCCTTGATCCCTACTATGATTTTGACTATCCCGCGTCCAAGACTGCCAACTGGACGCGCAGCTCCTTGCGGCGTGCTGCATATTCGATCCTTCACAGAGCCACCCGTGGTGCCGTGGATCATTTGATCGTTCCGGCATGGTTTGAATGGCCGCAAAATCTGGGCATAGTTGCCTGTGCGACGCTTATTTCGATTGTTGCCATAGCGTCACTCTAGTTTGCGTCTCGCGCCATTAAGGGGATCGATCTCGCGCACTTCTACAGACAACCATATCCCCTACGCCTCACATCGAGATTGGCTAAGTAAGGGGCGTTGAGCGCCAAAGTACTCGGAGTTTTTGCGTTCGTGTCAGTGAAACTCGAGAGACGCGCCGCCTGAGGGGGTGGCAGACAGCAGATTGACGTTCTCATGCGGGTTGAGCTTCGGCATGGGCAACCTCCATGTACAGACGCTCGAAGCGCCGCGCCGCGACCCTCGGATCATAGTTGGTAAGCGCCTTCTTATGGCCCTGGCGCCCCATGTCGGCTGCCATTGCCGGATCCGAGAGGAGCGTCGTAATCCGGGCCGCCATGGCATCGGGGTCTTTCGGGTCGACGAGGTAACCTTCGATGCCGTCCTGAATGATTTCAGGCGGCGCACCTAATATCGAGGCGACGACAGGTCTTGCTTCCGCCATTGCCTCGATCACGACCATTCCGAATGGTTCCGGCTCGATCGAGGCATGCACGACGACGGTGCACTTTCTGTAAAGCGCCGCGACATCAGTGACCAGGCCGGTAAATTCGATTTGATTTGCAAATGGAGATGACTGCGCGATGTCCCGGCATTCGTCGAGATATCTGGGATCGCCGTCGGAGGCATCTCCGACTACGTACACTCGCAGCCCTGGAAATCTCGGCAGCACTCGCATCGCGGCGTGCAGGAATTCCTTTTGGCCCTTCCATTGAGTCACTCTGCCAAAAATGCCGATCGCTGGCTCGGTGGGCATCGGGGGCGGCGAGGTGTGGGGTACGCGTTCGACGAAATTCGGGATTTCATGAATTCTTGCCCTATCGATGCCTGCTTTGACGGCAGACTCGGTTACGGCTCGAGAGATCGACACAAATGCTTTGACATGGCGAAGAGTCCTCTTGCGGCTGCGTTCCATCGGAAAGTAAAGGAACCCATGGAGGTGACTCACGATGGTGATGCCAAGGAGGCGCGCCGCCCAAAGGGGCTCCAATGCGAAATTATTGGAGTGCAACACATCCACACGCTTCTTCCGGTACAAATGGGCCAGTCGTATCACGTAGGCGATGTTTGCGAGGAATTCTGTCGCCATCGCCATCAGCTCAAAGCCGCGGCGTAAAGGTTGCCAAAGAACTCGCCTGCGAATCGCCTGTTTCCAATTCTGTAGCCTGACGTAGTTGACCCGAGGCGCAAGCAGCCGTATGTCCGCGTCGCCGGCGAAGCCGCGAGAGACGAAACCGTCCGAGCAGGCGCTCACGAGGGACGCATCGATCAGATTTCTGTCCAGGTGTTTGAGTAGGTTTCTCGCGACGGCTAGCGTGCCGCCGAACGCGATGGCCGTATCGACGATCAGTACTCTGACGGGGCGGGACGCTTGAGCCGATTCCAATGGAAATGCCTGCGCCGCATTCGTGGTGGTTTCGCTACCAGGAGATGCTCCAACCATCTGAGGCATGATCAGATCTCTGGGGAGGCGATCTGAGTGTTCGAGCGGCTGCGTCCCTGCGTGCGCCATTCGGGAAAATCGCGGCCGAGCAATCGGGTAAGACTGTCGATTTGCCGCCGCTGTAATTCGGCGATGGCTTCTCTCAGGCGGGGAATGTCTTTCTGCACCTCCTGCTCGGCGACCGGACGATAGGCCTGCTTCTTGGCGAGGTTTTTCATCCAGGCCGGAACGTGCGGAGAAATCCGGTCCCAGGTATCGGAGTACTGAATCCGGTTCAGTATCCCAGCGCCGGCGACAGCGGTCACGTCATTCGGCTTTTCGTTGTGTACCTTACCCGATTTCTCACCGATCGGTTGGGATGGGAGGCCGAGCCAACGGTATATCCGATCGACTTCGCCCTGTGGATCCTCTATCAGCGCCTCGAAGGTCAGGGTCAGGATGGCTTCTCGGCCGAAGCGCTCGAAGTACGGCTCGAGCTGCGTTGCGTAATCGCTGAAGGCCAGGTAACCGGGGTCCTCCTTTACGGCGTTGAGTAGGGGTCGCAATTCACCGCCGTGGTATTGGTCCCTCAGCGCGTGCCAGTAATGGCTTATGACCCGATCGAACGGATTTCGCATGATGTAGATCAGACGTGCTTCGGGATTGAATCGGAACAGGCGCTCGGGGACACCCTGAAACACGGGTAGCTTGGTGTAGTGAGTGCTCGACTCACCGTAATATCGATACTCGCCATGCCGCTCCCACCGGCTGAGGTACCACTCTTCGCCCTTGTGGAGCCCCAACTCCTCGACGAAGTACCCGGGCTCTTTCTCCTGACTCATCGCAATCTGCGGGTGAGTGTCCAGGTACTCGTGCAGGGAGGTAGTCCCGGACTTCATCGCTCCGATGATGAAGAGGTTGGGCCTGAAAGGCGCTTGGGTCATTCAATGAGACTCGCGTCAGGAGAGGACGTCGGAGCGGTTTCGGCAGCCAGGATTCGCTTGTTCACTTTTCCGTTGGGACTTCTGGGCAAGCTGTCGCACAGGATAACCTGTGACGGCACCATGTAAGACTCGAGAAACGCGGCGCTGTCCGCTCGGAGCGACTGAACGGTCAAGCCGGCCGTAGGATCCGCGACCACGTATGCGCGGATCACTTGACCCAGGTGCTCATCGGGAACGCCGACGACGGCCGCCTCGCGCACTCCTGGAATGCGATGCAGGGCATTCTCAACTTCGACCGGGCTCACCTTCTCGCCGCGGCTCTTGATGATGTCGTCGGTCCGGCCGACGAAATAGAGATACCCCTCGTCGTCCATGCGGAAAAGATCATGGGTACAGAGCACCTTTTCGCCCGGCAGCTTTCCGGGCTTGAGCATCTCCTCGGTGAGGTCGGGGCGGTTCCAATAACCCGCCATTACATGGGGGCCTCTGACGTAGAGGGTACCGACTTCTCCCGGTGGAACCGGCTTTCCGTCAGCGGAAAGCAGATAGACCTCCGTTCCTGGAATCGCCTTGCCCACCGATCCCGGCTTGGCATCGATGAGTTCGGGATCCAGGTAGCTCACGCGTTTGCACTCCGTGAGCCCGTACATCCGGTAGATCAGCGCATTGGGGAAGATCTCGTGCAGTCCGCCCGAGAACTCGTCCGGGAGCGGCGCGGCCGTATTGGTGATGCGAGTGACCGCGGGAAAGGAGAGGGGGGCGCGACCGTGGGCAGTCAGCAAGGTGGCGAAGATGGTCGGCACGCCTGGAAACACCGTCGCTCGCTCGTCGCGTATTCGACCCAGGACCTGCCCGAGGAAGGTGAAGGAGCGCTCGAGCACGAGGCAGGCGCCCAGCGAGACCGCCATCAGGAGCTGATAAAGACCGTAGTCGAACGACAGTGGTAGGACGCAGAGGATTTTGTCGTCCTGCGTGAGGCGCAGGTACTCGATCACGCTGCCGATGGTGAACACCATCGCCTGGTGTGTCTGCATCACGCCCTTGGGGGTGCCGGTGCTCCCCGAGGTATAGATGATCGCCGCGAGATCCAGAGGGATTACCGGTACGGGCTCCGCAAGCGGCTGGGCCGCCGCCAAGGCGGCTTCGAGCGACTCGGCAGCGCTACCGCCCTTGCCTGAGCAGAGCACCGCCGGTGGCTCCTCCAGTGTCCGCAGGGCCTCAACGGAGACCCGCTCGAGCGCGCTTTCAGTAATGAGCGCCCGCGCCCCGGAATCCCGTAGGATGAATTCGAGCTTGCTCGCCTTGGTCTGTGGGTTGACGAGGACGAAGACGGCACCGGCGATCAGCGTGCCAAAGACCGCGGTCACGCATGCCCAGGAGTTCTCGAGCTGAATGGCGACCCGGTCACCCCGGGCAATGCCGCGGCTGCGTAAGGTGCCGGCCAGCCGCTGTGAGGCGTCCAAGAGCTGCGCGAAGGTGTAGGACTGCCCGTCCACGATCAGTGCAGTCCCGTCCCGCGTCTCCGCGCCCCCGCGCTGCAATAGGGCATCGTGGAGAAGGCGTGGGGCCTTGCTGGGTGGATCGGTCACGCCGCGGCTCTCCCGGGCGTGTGACATAAGTCCTTGAGCATATACCGCTTCAGTATACTTTCAGGCCACGGTGCGGAAGGAACGGGTTCGCATGACACTGCACGCCGAACTCAGGCAATTTATTCTAGAAAACTATCTGCTGACGCGGGACGAAACCGCACTGGGCGATTCCGATTCTCTGACCGCCCGGGGTATCCTCGACTCCACCGGCGCCCTGGAGCTCGCCCTGCATTTGGAGGAGCGGTACGGCGTCACAGTACAGGATGAAGAGCTGCACCCTGATAACCTGGATTCGATCGACCGGATCGCGGCCTTCGTCGAGCGCAAGCGTGGCTGAGATTCCGGGGGGTCGACCGTGACCTGCCGCTTGCCCGCGAGGAGATAGCCGGTGTGCGGAATCGTCGGCGCACTGCTCGTTTCGGGGCAGGAGGCGCTTCCCGATCCTGCGCGGATGGTCGCCACGCTGAGGCACCGCGGGCCGGATGGAACCGGCTACTTTCGATCTCCCGTCTGTACATTGGCGAGCGCCCGCTTGAGCATCATCGATCTCGAGACCGGCGATCAGCCCGTGGCCAACGAGGACGAAAGCGTCTGGACGGTCCATAACGGGGAGATCTTCAACTTCATCGAGCTGCGCGCCGAGCTGGAGCAGCTGGGTCACCGGTTCCGGACCCGCTCCGACACCGAAGTCATCGTCCATGCGTACGAGCAGTACGGTGAGCGATTCGTCGAGCATCTGAGTGGTCAGTTCGCGATCGCTCTATGGGACACGCGGCGACAGCGGCTGCTTCTCGCCAGAGACCGCGTGGGCATACGCCCGCTCTTCTACGCGCGAGTTGGCGGCCATCTGCTGTTTGCGTCCGAAGTCAAAGCCATCCTGGCCGTTGCGCCCGCGGCGGCCGTGCTGGACGAGCAAGGACTTGCCCAGGTCTTTACCTTCTGGGGCACGGTGGGAGAGCGGACGGTATTCAAGGGCATTCGCAGCTTGCCTCCGGGGCACACGCTCATCGTGGAGAAGGGCGCCGAGCGGCTGGAGAGGTATTGGGACTGGACCTTCCCCCAAGGGCCGGGGCGGACGGATCTCAGCGTCGATGAAGCAGCGGAAATGCTGCACTCGCTCCTCACGGACGTGGTCCGGCAGCAGTTGCGCGCCGATGTTCCCGTCGGCGCGTATCTCAGTGGGGGGTTGGATTCCTCGGGCATCGCGGCCCTGGCGCGCGAGAGCGTTGGAACGCTGCAGACATTCTCTTTGACCTTCGAAGACCCTGAATTCGACGAGAGCGGCTACCAGCGTCAGATGGCTGAGCACCTGGGCGTCAGACATTCACCGGTCCATTGCACCACGCGGGACATCGGAAACGTCTTTCCGGAGCTGATCTGGCACACGGAAACACCGCTGCTGCGCACTGCTGCAGCGCCGTTGATGCTGCTCGCGCGGCACGTGCACGCGCAGGGCTTCAAAGTGGTACTGACGGGGGAGGGGGCGGACGAGGTGTTCGGCGGCTATGACCTCTTCAAAGAGGGCAAGATCCGCCGTTTCTGGGCGCGGCAGCCCGACTCCGCCTGGCGGCCATTGCTGCTGTCGCGGCTCTATCCGTATCTCGCCCGCTCGCCAGTGGCCAACAGACACTTCGCGCGGCTCTTCTTTGGTCAGCGTCTGCAGGAGCTGCAAAGCCCCTTCTACGCCCATGTGACGCGTTGGAGCACCACGCGCGGCATCTTCAAGCTCCTTTCGCCCGACATGCAGGCGAGCCTCGCGCGCACGAACCCCGAAGACGAGCTGATGCGGCAGCTGCCCGCGCAGTTCGGTACCTGGAACGCGCTCAGCCGGGACCAGTACATCGAGGTCAAGACCCTGCTGGAGGGCTACCTGCTCTCTTCCCAGGGCGACCGCGCTTCCATGGCGCAATCCGTGGAGGGCCGTGTGCCATATCTGGATCACCGTGTGATCGAGTTCCTGAATTCGCTCAGCCCCCGGTACAAGCTGCGCGCTTTGCAGGAGAAAGTATTGCTGCGCCGCGCACTGCGCTCCATCGTGCCCGAGACCATACTGAAGCGGGTGAAGCAGCCCTATCGCGCACCGGAGAGCCGCTCCTTCTTCGAAGGTGACAGGCCGCTGCCTTATGTTCAGGAATTGCTGAGCGAGTCGAATCTGCGGCGTAGCGGTTATTTTCACCCGCAGGCCGTGGGCCGCCTGCTCGACAAGTGCCGGACGGGCCGCGCGCTCGGGGCGGGCGACAACATGGCGTTCGTAGGGGTATTGTCGACTCTGCTGCTGCATGAGCATTTCCTTGGGGGACGAGCGGCGAAGGCTTCGCCGATCAGTACATGACACTCGGCTGGAATGTGCTCGAGATCGACGCGCGCTCGGAGGTCGAGCGCATGAGCCGCGAGCTGCGGGAGGCCGTGGCAACGACGTTGCATAAAAGGGGTGCGGTAGTCGCCATATCCGGCGGGGTCGACAGCGCCGTCTGCGCGGCGGTCGCCGTTCGCGCTCTCGGGTCCGAGCGTGTTCTCGCGCTGATCCTGCCGGAGCCGGAGTCTTCACCCGAGAGCCGCACACGCGGCCGATCCCTCGCCGCTCATCTCGGCATCGTGCCGCTGGAGCACGACATCGGCCCCACTCTCGAGGCCATCGGCTGTTACCGCTGGCGGGATGAGGCGGTCCGGCGCGTCCTGCCGCAGTACGGGACCGGCTGGCGGATGAAGATCACGGTATCGGGCGGACTGGAGGGGCGCATCAATCACTTCAGGTTGGTGGCGCAATCCCCTGATGGATCAACACGTGAGGAGCGCCTCAAGCTGCCGGAGTATCTACAGATCGTCGCCGCCACCAGCTTCAAGCAGCGGGTACGCAAGTCGATCGAATATTTCCATGCCGACCGTCTCAACTATGCCGTGATCGGCACCCCCAACAGGCTCGAGTACGACCAGGGCTTCTTCGTCAAGAACGGCGACGGTGCCGCGGACATCAAGCCGATCGCGCACCTCTATAAATCCCAGGTGTACGCGCTCGCGCACTACCTGGGGCTGCCGGCGGAGATTGCCGCCGCGCCACCCAGCACCGACACCTACAGCCTCTCACAGGGTCAGGACGAGTTCTATTTCGCGCTGCCCTACCGGGAGATGGACCTGGCGCTTTGGGCACTGAATCACGGAATCGCGAAAGAGAAGCTGGCCGAGGCGCTCGGGATGTCGCCAGAGAGGGCCGGACGCGTCTATGATGATATTGGCGCCAAACGTCGCGCGACAAGATACCTACACAGACACCCGCTTCTGCTCGGGCAGGTGCCTGAGATCGATGGCGAATGAACGCCCCCGCCAAAAAGAAAATCAAGAGTCTCCTCGGACACGCAGCCGATGCGGCGGGCATTTTTGCCCGTGATTTCCGCTCCAAGATGGTCGTGGTGACATTTCATCGCATCAACGACTGGATGGAGGACGACGCCATCACCTGCAGCTCTTCGAAGTTCGAGGCGTTCTGCAATTTCTTTCGCAAGCATTTCCGGGTAGTGCGTTTGTCGGAGCAGGTCGCCGGCTGTCGTGAGGGACGGCATATGGGCGGCACGCTGTCGATCACGTTCGATGACGGATACCGCGATAACTTCGAAGTTGCCGCACCCATCCTGCGCAGACTCGGTCTACCCGCGACTTTCTTCGTGGCGACCGGCTTCATCGGCACCGACTACAGCCCGCCCTGGGATCAACATCTCACCCGCCAGCCGGGTTGGATGAGCTGGGAGCAGGTGCGCTCGCTGCGCGACCAGGGCTTCGAGATCGGCGCGCATACTGACGGGCATATCGATCTGGGCACCAAGGACGCAGAAGCCATTCGCGCTGAGCTCGCCAGATGCCGCACGAAGCTTCAGGAGGCGCTCGGGGTGCTCCCGACCCTTTTTGCCTATCCCTTCGGCGGCAGGGAGAACATATCGCCGCCGTCACTGGAGCTGGTGCGCGAGGCGGGCTTCGAGTGCTGTCTCGGCGCCTTCGGCGGCGTCAACCCTCCGGTGGCCGACCCCTTCCACCTGAACCGGATCAACGTAGCCGGTTGGTTCGCCACGCCACACCAGCTAGGGCTGGAAATCCTGCTGCGCCGCGCCTGAGTCTAACGGCTGTATCCTGCTTCTCGCAGAACCGAGCGGGTCGCAAGAGTGAGCATGGCGCGCTCCGTCGGCCGCATGGACGTGCGCCTGGGTTTCCGCGCCGCCCTGGAGTAGTCCGGCTCCTGGATGCGCCGCATTTCGGAGGAGCGGGGCACGGGCCAGCCCAAGTAGCTCTGCAGTCGCTGAGCGGCGTCGGGACTATCAAGGTCCTCGTACTTGATCAGCAGCGCATCGATCCTCTCGTGTCCTTCCAGGTAGCCGCGCGTCAGTTCGGCCCAGTTACGGCCGAACGCATAGGGGGTCGAAACGAAGCGATGGGGCCAGGTGCGAAATACGGTGACATTCCAGTGGCTGTAGGAAAGGTACGCATCGTACGGATTACGATACAACAGTATGATCCTGCAGTTCGGGTAGAGGGCGCGAAGATAAGTCGCATGATCGATCGTGAATCGAACTTCCTTCACTCCCCAGCTCTTCCATCCCGCCCGGTACGCGGGCTCGGCGAAGAGGGTGTGGTGAAAGCTGCGGTGAGCCTTCAGCAGGTCGTCGACATCGGGGTATAGATTGGCCACCCAGCTGTCGGCGGGGTCCTGTAGCTTCATTGCGGACAGAAAGTAGGCGCTCGGCGGCCATTGGGAAGTGAAGGCCCGCAACTGATTCACCAGGCCGTCGTGAATGTTGCAGTGCGGAAAGGGCTCACCCCACATCAGAAGGTCCCTTCTGTTCTCCATGATCATCCGTTGCAGGAGCGTCGATCCGGAGCGCCATCCGGCAGAGAGCACGAATACCGGCCGCTCCTCATCCAGGCGGGTCTCCGCGGAGATCCAGCCGAGCGCCTGATGCAATCGGGCCTGCAGGTCCGCGGCCTCGCGCCGGGTCTCGGAAGCGAGACGCCAGGTATATCTCGGCCCTACCGTGGCGCGGACGAGGTTCTTCAGAAAGTTGCTTTTATTCATTCGAGCAGGTCAACGACGACAGCCATGAAGCTTCGGTCGTATGAAGTTGCGGAAAACCGCTCTTCGGCCAGAGCTCTGCCGGCCACCCCCATGGACGCGCGCAGCGACGCACTCTCCCCCAGGCGCAGCAGATGTTCGCGAAGACCCGCGGCGTCATTCAGCTCGAAAAGAAAGCCCGTCTCGCCATCAATGATCGTCTCCGGAAGTCCGGTGCAGTTGGAGACGACAGCGGGCAGCCCGCACGCCGATCCCTCGATGACGGAAATGCCCAAACCTTCTTCCGAGGATGCGAGCACGTTGATATCGAACACGTGCTGATAGTAAGGCAAAACATCATCCACGTAGCCAGTCAGACTCACGTGGCTCGCGATTCCGAGCTCGTCGACCAGCCCTCGCAGGCTCGCCTCCATCGGGCCGGCTCCCACCAGGCAAAGGTGGAACCTTTGCTCCGTTTGCTGCAGCAGGGAGCCGAAGGCGGAAATGAGAAAATCCGGCCGCTTGTTGGGAGCGAGCGCGCCCACCTGGCCGACGACCGTGGCATCGGCCGGAATGCCCCATTGTCGCCTCCACCGCGCGTCGCGAACTGCGTCAGGCCGGAACCGCGTCACATCGATGCCGTTGTAAATGACGATTCCGGGATTTCGCGGATCCGACGGCGAATGTCGCTTTACGAAGTCGCTTGGAAATACCCTCTTGTTCGCGAACCGCGACAGCCACAGGTAATGGGCGCGCCGCGCCGCGGGGTGATGAAAATGACAGAGTACCGGGATCTTCGCGAGACGGGCTACCGGGACCGCCAACTGGCAGGGAAGGCCGCCGCTGCAATAAAGCAGCGTGGCGTTCGAGCGCCTGACAAGCTTCCTGAGTTGGCGGAATGCCGTGACGTACGAGCCGATCGGGAAAGCGGTTTCCTTGATGCCGGATATCATCAGCTCCGGAAACTGAAAGTCCACGAATTCGGGACGTGGGTCTATCGAGGCGAGCGGACCGTCGATGCAATCGTTGCGGCGGCAGATCACGAGTCGATAACCCGCAGCGGCCAGGGCTTTCGCGGAGCGGATGAGGACGGCTTCCGTACCTCGGACGAATGCTCCCCCGCGATGAAGCAACACTGCGGTGCGCGGGCTGAGGTTGGGGGAGGCATTAGCGCTCATCGGCGGGCGATTGTCCTTGAATGTGCTGGTAGTGCCAAATCAGGGCGACGGCGCGGCAGTTCGTCTCTCTTGAGCGACATGAGGCGTGACGCGTAACACATCGCTTCGGGTTGGAATCCCTTTACAGTCCGCTGTAAGATTCCGGCGCGAGAATCGCAAGAAGCTTCCGGGGATTTGGTTCGCTGGTCGAAGGGCAGATGGTGCGGGCTTTTTTCGGGCCCTGCGGCAGGAAGCGCTGATCACGGTGGGTTAATGCGCATTCGCGTTTTCGGACAATACGTCTATCTCTCGATCGCGATCCTCACGATCATCGAAGCGGTCGTCTTCTATAGCTCAGTCTACGGCGCAGTTCTAGCTCGCTTTGATGCGGACTACGGCTCGATGGCGCGCTTCAGAGACCTACAGGGTCCGCTTTGGACGCGCGCGCTGCTGTTCACCATTGTCATGGTCACGTGCCTGCTGGCATTTGGCCTTTATAGCGCCCGCCAGCGCGCCAGATTCGCCGGCATCGTCCTGCGTCTCGGCGTGGCGCTCGGTACGGGACTGGCGGCGACCTCGACGATCTTTTACTTAATCCCCAATCTTTGGATCGGCCGGGGTGTGATGGCGCTCGCCGCGCTGGGGGGGCTGTGCGGCACAGCCGCTTCGCGTTTCATCTTTGCGCGCGTAGTCGACGAGAGCGTATTCAAGCGGCGGGTGCTGATTTACGGCGCTGGAGGGGCTGCGACAGCCATAGCGGAGCTGCGCAGACGGTCGGACCGCAGGGGTTTCTCCCTGGTCGGTTTCGTAGCCGTGCCCGGCGAGCCGCGCGTAGTCGAGACCGGGCGTCTCCTCAATCCCTCGGGAGGGCTCCTGGCGCTCTGCCAGCAGCTCGATGTCGTCGAAGTGGTGGTCGCCATGGACGACCGGAGGCGAGGGTTCCCTATCAGCGAGCTGCTGCAATGCCGGCTGGCGGGCATCGATGTGACGGAGCTCCTGACCTTCCTGGAGCGGGAGACCGGGCGGGTTCGCGTCGATATCCTGAATCCTACCTGGATGATCTTCGGGGAGGGGTTCAGGCGCGATCCGGTGCGTCGCATCAGCGCCCGGGCGCTCGACCTGGCCGCGAGCCTGATGGTGCTCACGCTGAGCCTCCCGGTCATGGTGCTTACAGTGATCGCCATAAAGCTGGAAGACGGCTGGCGGGCGCCGGTGTTCTATCGGCAGCTGCGGGTGGGTCTTCTCGGCGAGGAATTCGAGCTGCTCAAGTTTCGCAGCATGCGTCCCGATGCGGAAAAGGATGGACAGGCCCGCTGGGCCGCCAAGCGTGACCCTCGCGTCACCCGCGTGGGCGCATTCATCCGCAAGACGCGCATCGACGAGCTGCCGCAGATCCTCTGTGTTCTGCGGGGCCAGATGAGCTTCGTCGGGCCGCGCCCCGAACGGCCGGAGTTCGTGCGCGAACTGGCCGAGCGCATCCCGTACTATGTGGAGCGACATTGCGTCAAACCAGGCCTTACCGGCTGGGCGCAGCTCTGCTACTCCTACGGCTCGTCCGAGCAGGACGCGCTCGAGAAACTCCAGTACGATCTCTACTACATCAAGAATCACACGCTCCTCTTCGACCTTGCCATCGTGGTGCAGACCGTAGAAGTGGTCTGCCTCGGCAAGGGTGCGCGCTGAGGCCTGCAACCCAAGCTAAGCAATCGAGACATGATGCAGAAGATGCAAAAGATTTCCGTATCCGCGCTCGCCTGTCTGCTGGGCCTGCTCGCAGGGGCAGGGGCAGTCATCGCGAGCGCCCAGACAGCCGCAAGCCAGCCGCCTCCCGCCCAGGCTATGCAGTCACCCGACTACATCATCGGTCCGGGAGACGAGATCGAGGTGTTCGTGTGGCAGAACCGCGACCTCAGCGTTACCGTGCCCGTACGCCCGGATGGAAAAATTTCTACGCCACTGGACGAGGACATGGTGGCGGTCGGCAAGACTCCGAGCTCGCTCGCGCATGACATCGAGATAAAGCTGTCCGAGTACGTGCGCTCTCCGCACGTCAGCGTGATCGTCGTCAAGCCGGACAGCGTGTTCAGCCAGGTGAAGGTGATCGGACAGGTGGCGCACCCACAGGCCATCGCCTATCGGCAGGGCATGACCGTGCTCGATGCCGTGCTCGCGGTAGGGGGCCTGACCGATTATGCCGCCGGCAATCGCGCCCGAATCGTTCGCATGGTCAACGGACAGGAGCAGAACATATCATTGCGCCTCAACGCGCTGGTGAACGGCGGCGACATGTCTCAGAACCTTGCGCTCAAACCCGGCGACGTTCTGGTCGTGCCTGAAAGCCGATTCTAGTGCGCGTCAAACGGATAGAGGGATGGCGCCTCCCGCTGGCGCTCACACTGGCAGCGCCGGTGCTCTGCTTCGGGCAAGAGGCTGGCTCCGCGGGAGCGGACACATCGACTCCGGCTACGCCCGCGAATGCCCCGGTCGCCGCCAGCGCGCCCGTCGGGGGGGCACCTGCGGCGATGCTGCCAAGTGCCTCCTTGCCGGGCATGGCCGTACCGATTCAGGGACTGACCGGACTCACGTCGCTGCCCGCGGAATACACCAATTACGGCGCGACTGCGGGGCTCGGCGAGTCTGACAACGTCAATCTTTCTCCGAACCATCCCAAGGCGCAGACGCTCTCTGCCCTGAATCTCTTTTTCGATCTCATCCGCAGCGGATCGCACCTCGATCTGAGCGCGGTCGGCAATTTCAGTGACACCGACTACCTCGAGGGCGCCTATAGCAACCAAGTGCTGGGCCGCTTCGATGGGCTCGCCGACGTGACGCTGTGGGAGCATCATTTCAAATGGCTCGTGCGGGACGACTACGGTGATACCCAGATCAACGTGCTGCAATCGTTGACGCCGCTGAATCTGCAGCGGGTCAATGTCTTCTCCACGGGTCCGGACCTCAAGCTGGAGCCGACACTTACCAGCTTCGTGGAGATGCAAGGCATCTACTCGCGCAATTCGTGGCAGAACGACCCCTTCAGCGGCAATACGGAGACGGGCACGCTCACGGTGGGTCATGAGTTCTCGCCTGCCTCGAGCCTTTCGCTCGTGGGGCAGGTACAGCAGGAGAGCTTCGACAACACCAACGTCAACCTGAATTACCAGGTCCGCGAGTACTACGGGCACTATGTCGGGACGGATGCGAGGACCAGAGTGGACCTTCAGGGAGGTGTGGCTCAGGCCAACGACAGAGGCTCGTGGACCTCTACTCCACTCTTGCGCCTCTCAGTCGGTCGCAGCGTTTCTCCGAACGCCAGAGTCTCGCTCTCGGGCGGCCGCGATTACAGCAATGCGATGGGCAACTTCGCTTCGCTTGACAGCGGAGTGACCGGCGGCATTCCGGTCGGTAGTGCAACGCAGACCACGGGAAACGCGCTCCACACGTACGGAAACGTGACCTGGGGTTATGAACGTCTGCGGACCGGCATCAATCTTACCGCCGGCTGGACGCGCCAGGCCTACGACGTGCAGTCGAAGTTCAATTTCACCCAGTCCGACATCGGTTTGAGCCTGCGGCGGCAACTCACGCCGAGGCTTTCTGCCAACATCACGGCGAGTGTGGATCGCGGACAGTACGGCAATCAGGGCTTCACGAATAACTTTGGCGCCGCGGGCGCGGGTCTCATCTATCGCCCCGGTGCGTGGGTCGTGATCTATGGCCGTTACGATCATCAGTTCCGGACGTCTTCCGGGCTGGCGCAAGCCTTCAGCTATGACGAGAATCGGATCTTCGTCATGGTCGGTTACTACCCGCATTCCTCCGGCACCGGCTTGCCGGCGCAGATGGGAGGAGGAACCGGAGTCTATTGAGCGCCGAGACGCCCGCGCCGGAGGAAGGCCCACGGGACAGGCTCCGCGAGCGCGCGCGGAGTCGGCTGCTCGGCGCGCAGTCGCGGCGGCTCTTCCTGCAGGTAGGGCTTCCCTGGGGCGCGGCACTCCTCGTCGGCCTGGTCTCCGTCCTGTACACCGACTGGAGCACGGATGCGTCCAACGCTTTCCTTCGTTTGATCGCCGGTCGCGCCTGGCTCGCGTTCATCATCACACCCGCGCTGACCGTCCTGGCGCTCTACCTGACCAAGCGCTGGTTCACCGGTAGCGAGGGAAGCGGTATCCCGCAGGTGATAGCTGCGCTCCATGCGCCGCCAACCGGGGATGACACGCTGATGCGACGCCTCTTCGGCGTTCGTGTGATCGTCGGAAAGATCATCATTTCCCTCATCGGGCTGCTCGGAGGGCTGACCATCGGGCGCGAAGGGCCGACGGTCCACATCGGGGCAGCGATCATGGCGGAGGTCCGCCGCTTCTATCCGCATCGCAACCCGCAGCTCGATCGTCGGCTCCTGCTGGCCGGCGCGGCCGCTGGCCTCTCGGCCGCATTCAACACACCGCTCGCCGGCATCATCTTCGCCATCGAGGAGCTGGCCCGGGATTTCGAGAGCCGAACCAACGGCATCATGATCACCGCCGTCGTGTTCTCCGGCCTGACCTCGCTCGCGTTTGCGGGCAACTATCTCTACTTCGGCCAGATCAACGTTTCGAACAACCTGGGCGGCGCGTTCGTGTTGCCGGTCATCCTGTCGGCGGCGCTGTGCGGGCTCCTGGGCGCCGCATTCAACCTCGCGCTGCTGCGGTGGCGACGCTGGATGCCAGGCTGGCTCTGCGCATTGCGTGCGCGCTGGCCCTTGATCTACGCGCTCGTCATCGGGCTCGTCGTGGCGGCGCTCGGTGTCAGCACCCATGGCGAGACCTGGGGCAGCGGTTACGATCAGGCGCGCCACCTGCTGACGGGCACGGCGCCGCTCTCCGAGGGCTATGCCATCACCAAGTGGGGCGCCATGGTGGTGACTTACATGGCTGGCATTCCGGGCGGGCTCTTCTCGCCGTCGCTGTCGATCGGCGCGGGTCTCGCGCAGTGGGTGCACCTGGTCTTCTCCTGGGCACCGATGGCGGCGGTCATCGCCCTCTGCATGACGGGTTATCTCGCGGCGGTTACTCAGTCGCCAATCACGTCCTTCGTCATCGTGATGGAGATGACCAACGGCACCGGCATGGTCATCCCGATGATGGCGACCGCCCTCGTT
This sequence comes from Steroidobacteraceae bacterium, assembly GCA_036273095.1. GTDB lineage: Bacteria > Pseudomonadota > Gammaproteobacteria > Steroidobacterales > Steroidobacteraceae > 13-2-20CM-66-19. The sequence goes on from DATAXF010000057.1 coordinate 130,365, forward strand.
GCCTCGCGCATCTCGGCCCTCTTCACGCCACCGCTCTACGAGGCGCTGGCGGAGAGCAACTACTTCCACGTCGCGACGCTGCCCGAGGGCGACTTCCTGCAGAAGAAGCCGGTGCCGCCGCCGGGAGCGTGAGCGGGCGAAGCCGGGTTGTGTGACCCAGAGCACGACGGAAAATGCGAAACGCTTTACACTTAATTGTAAAGTCGCGCGACGCGTGCTGAAGGGTACCGGGGTGTAAATGACTGCCGAGATTCTGCGCAGGAAGCTGCTCATCCTGGAGAACGACCGCTCCTTGCGCCGGGAGCTCGAAGGGATGTTCGCCGACCTCGACGTGACGACCGGAGAGACCTCCGAGCAGGCGCTGGCGCTGGTGCGCCGAACGGAGCCGGACGTCGTGCTGTTCGATCTCGGGGCCGCCCGCCAGCCGGCGGCAGCCGCCCAGAGCCTGGATCTGCTGCG
>DATAXF010000058.1:0-57559 GCA_036273095.1 Steroidobacteraceae bacterium
GTGACCGACTCGCCGAAGGCCAGCACCGGAATGTATTCCCGCGTGTGATCGCTGCCCGGGAACGTCGGGTCGCAGCCATGGTCGGCTGTAATGATCGCGACATCTCCCGGTCGCATTGCGGCGCGCAGCGGCGGTATGTAAGCGTCGAATTCCTCGAGCGCGGCGGCGTACCCGCTGACGTCGCGCCGATGACCGAAGTTCGTGTCGAAATCCACGCAATTGGCGAAGAGCAGGCTGCGGTCAGGCGCCGCGCCCATCGCTTCCAGCAACCGGTCCATGACCGCGCGGTTGCCGTGCGCCTTCAGGGTCTGCGTGACGCCGCGATGGGCGAAGATATCGGCGACTTTCCCGACACAGATGACCTCCGCGCCCGAGGCTTGCGCCAGGTCGAGCAGTGTCGGGCCATGCGGTGGCGTCGCGATATCGCGCCGATTGCCGGTGCGGACGAACCCGCGGCCGGGCTCGCCCACGAACGGGCGCGCAATGACTCTGGCGATACGGTAGTCATCCACCAGCTCACGCCCGACCTGACACAGCGCATACAGCCTTTCGAGTCCGAAGCGCTCCTCGTGCGCGGCGATCTGCAGAACCGAATCACCGGAGGTATAGACGATCGGGTGCAGCGTGCGCAGATGCTCCTCGCCGAGCTCCGCGACGATCCGCGTCCCGGAAGCGTGCCGATTGCCGAGTATGCCGCCAATTCCGCCGCGACGGATCAGGGCGTCGGTGAGCTCCCGCGGAAAGCAAGGTTGCGTGTCCGGAAAGTATCCCCAGTCGAACTCCACCGGCAGTCCCATCATTTCCCAATGGCCGCTCGGCGTATCCTTGCCGCGGCTGCGCTCGGAAGCGTAACCGAAGCGACCGGTACGGAATGCCGGTTTCGCGACCGGCAGCGCTGCACCGCGCGCTGCCTGCGCGGCATCCATCAGCCCAAGGGCCGTCAGCTCCGGAACGCCCAGTAATCCTGAGCGGCGGGCGCTGTCCGCGCGCCCGTTCGCGCACGCTTCGACGATGTGGCCAAGGGTGTCGGCGCCGCCGTCGCCGTACGCTTCCGCATCGGCAGCCGCCCCCACGCCGAGCGAATCCAGCACGACGACGATCGCGCGCCCCATTCTGACTCCACCGTCACTCGATTGACTTGGATGCTACGCTTCGGTACGGTATTTGACCAATTGGTCCAAAATCAGAGTCTCACGGAAAATTCCGCCGCGGCGGCTACCGAATGAGTTCGATGACCGGCTCAGATCCTACGATCGCCTTTCCCCGCCTGGTATCCGAGCGGGCACAGGCCGTTCCTCAAGCCACGACTGCGCTGGCGAGCAATTCCGGTATCGAATTCGATGCCGGCTGGGTGAATCGGCTGCGGGTGAACCTGTCCGCGGCCGAGCGCAGGGTGGAGACGCTTCCCAAGCGCCGCAGCGTCAAGAAGGCATGGCAGGCCGCGTGGCTGCTCAAGGCCGTGACCCTCATGGACCTGACAACGCTGTCGGCCGACGACACGGCGGGGCGCGTATCCCGGCTGTGTGCGAAGGCGCGCGCGCCCGTTCGGGCGGACCTGTTGGAAGCGCTGGGCTGGGGTGCACGCCCGCTCACGACCGCGGCGGTCTGTGTTTACCATGAGATGGTGCCGATCGCGCGCGCCGCGCTGGCAGGCACCGGAATCGCCATCGCCGCCGTGTCCGCAGGGTTCCCTGCAGGGCTCTCTCCAATGGAGCTGCGTCTGGAGGAGATCCGCCGCTCCGTGCAGGCGGGCGCGACGGAGATCGATGTCGTGATCAGCCGCCGTCACGTGTTGACTTCGGACTGGCGGGCGCTCTACGCGGAGGTCCGCGCCTTCCGCGAAGCGTGCGGACCTGCCCACATGAAGACCATCCTGGGCACCGGTCAGTTGGGCTCGATCGGCAAGGTGGCGAAAGCCTCCGTGGTCGCAATGATGGCCGGCTCGGACTTCATCAAGACCTCCACTGGAATGGAGCCCGTGAACGCCACGCTGCCCGTGAGCCTGGTGATGATGCGCATGATTCGCGAGTATGCGGAGCGGACCGGATACCGGTCGGGATTCAAGCCGGCCGGCGGCATCTCGAGCGCGAAATCGGCCCTGACGTATCTCATGTTGGTCAAGGAGGAATTGGGCAACGAATGGCTGGCGCCTGAGAGGTTCCGCTTCGGGGCGTCGCGGCTGCTCGGCGACATCGAGCGACAGCTCGAGCACCAGGTCACGGGCCGGTATTCGGCGGCCCACCGTCATCCCCTGAGCTAGCGAGCGGACCCGGAGCCCCGATGCAATGAGCAGCGTGCCGGAAATTTTCGACAGCCTGAGTTACGGGCCGGCGCCGGAAGACGCGCGCGCCGTGCGCGAGTGGCTCGCGGCGCATGCCGGCGGCTTCCAGTTGTTCATCGGCGGCCAGTGGCGGCCCTCGCAGGAGCGCAATCCGCCCGTTCCCTGCGTGAACCCGGCGAACGGCGAGGCTCTCTCGAGCCTAACGCAGAGCAGCGCCGGGGATGTGGATGCGGCCGTGGACTGCGCCCAGGCAGCCTTTCCCTCGTGGGCGCAGTCAGGATACGAGCGCGCTCGAGTGCTGTATGCGCTGGGACGACTCGTCCAGAAACACAGCCGCTTCTTCGCCGTCCTGGAGTCGCTGGATAACGGCAAGCCGATTCGCGAGACGCGTGATCTCGATATCCCGCTCGCCGCGCGCCATTTCACCTACCACGCCGGATGGGCGCAGCTCCTCGGACGGGAGCTGGCCGACCACGAGCCGCTCGGAGTGGTGGGTCAGATCATTCCGTGGAATTTTCCGCTCCTGATGCTGGCGTGGAAGATCGCCCCGGCGCTGGCAGCGGGCAACTGCGTGGTGCTCAAGCCGGCCGAGGACACCAGCCTGACGGCGCTCTTCTTCGCGGGTCTGTGCGCCGAAGCCGGCGTGCCGCCGGGTGTCATCAACATCCTGACCGGGGACGGCAGGGTGGGGGAGCTGATCGTGCAGCACCCGGGGATCGCGAAGATCGCGTTCACCGGCTCGACCGAGGTCGGCAAGCTCATCCGCCGCAGCACAGCGGGAACGGGTAAGTCGCTGACGCTGGAATTGGGTGGCAAGTCACCGTTCGTCGTCCTCGAAGACGCGGATCTCGATGCCGCCGTCGAGGGACTGATCGATGCGATCTGGTTCAACCAGGGGCAGGTGTGCTGTGCCGGATCGCGCCTCATCGTCGAGGAAGGCGTGCTTGCCGCGCTGGTGAGCAAGATCAAGACGCGCCTCACGCACGTGCGCATCGGCGATCCGCTGGACAAGGCCATCGACATGGGCGCGCTCATCTCACCCGCCCACCGCCAGCGGGTGCAGCGCCTGGTGGAGCAGGCGCAGGCGCAGGGCGCGACGCTCTGGCAGCCGGAGATTTCCCTGCCGCGGCAGGGCGCGTTTTATCCGCCGACCCTGCTCACGGACGTCTCGCCGGCAAACATCGTATGGCGCGAGGAAGTCTTCGGGCCGGTCCTCGCGGCAACGAGTTTCCGCACCCTGCAGGAGGCGGTGGAGCTCGCGAACAATACGCGTTATGGCCTTGCCGCAACGCTGTACACCGAGAACATCAACCGCGCGCTGGAGCTGGCCGTGAAGCTCAAGGCTGGCGTGGTGTGGATCAACACCACCAACCAGCTGGATGCAGCCTGCGGATTTGGCGGCATCCGCGAGAGCGGCTTCGGGCGCGAGGGCGGTCTCGAAGGCATGCTGGACTATGTGCGGGAGCGGGACGCATGGCTGCCGGCCCCGCCGGGCGCCCCGTCAGGGCAGGCGCAGAAGGCCGCGGCAGTCGCCGCGCCGCCGCGCAGTGGTATCGACAGGACCTTCAAGAATTACATCGGCGGCAAACAGACCCGTCCCGACGGCGGCCTGTCGCTGCCCGTCGACGATGCCCGCGGCCATCTCGCCGGTTGGGTTGCGCACGGCAACCGCAAGGACATCCGCGATGCGGTCGAAGCGGCATTCCTGGCCGAGCGCTGGTCCGCGGCGACCACGCACCTGCGCAGCCAGATCCTCTTCTATTTCGCCGAGAATCTGGCGCTGCGGCGCCAGGAGCTCACGGACAACCTGCGGCGGCTGACCGGCCGCAAGCCGGCGCAATGCCGCGCCGAAGTCGCCACTGCGGTCGAGCGCCTGTTCAGCTACGGCGGCTGGGCCGACAAGTACGACGGGTTGATTCACACCCCACCGGTGCGGAGCATATCCCTGGCCGTGCCGGAGCCGATCGGCGTAATCGGCGTCGTCTGTCCGGATGAGGCGCCGCTCCTCGGGTTCATCTCGCTGCTCGCGCCTGTGATCGCGATGGGCAATCGCTGCGTCATCGTGCCTTCCCAGCGCATGCCGCTGCCCGCGCTCGACCTATTGCAGGTCATCGAGACCTCCGATGTCCCTGGAGGTGTCGTCAATATCGTGACAGGCCGCCGCGAGGAGCTGACGGAAGCACTGGCGGCACACGACCAGGTGGAGTGTGTCTGGTATTTCGGCTCGAAGGATGGCAGTAAGCGCGTGGAGGAGCTGGCCGCCGCCTCGGTGAAGCGCACCTGGGTGAGCCACGGCCGCAGCCGCGACTGGATGTCCGCGCGCCACGGCGAGGGACGCGCATTCCTCCGGAATGCAACTCAGATCAAGAACATATGGCTGCCCTACGGCGACTTCGCATGACTCACGAGTGCGCCCGAGCCGCGGCGTTGAGTCGTGTTGGCGGCCAATTTCTTCGTGTTGCTCGAATGCAACGCACCGGCTCCATGGCGACATTTGCTGCCTGACGATTGACAGACGGGCACGGCGGATCTATCGTTTTACAAAAGGGGTTAAACGTTTAAACGAAGCGGGGCGGCCGGGCATCGCTTCGTAACGGTAATGCAAAATTCGGCGGCTACCATCGTCTTGTTCCCGCAACACCAGTGAAATCCGGCTTCCGGTCGGCAGGCCTGCCGATCACGCCCCGCATTTCGCTTGGCGCGGCCGTGTTGTGATCACTTTCGGAGAGTCTGCAATGCCCATCGAGATCCGTAAGGTCGTACGACAGATCCTGGCGCCGGTGGCGGTTGCCGTCCCGTGTCTGGTGTTGCTGGCGGCCGCGCCGGCACTCGCGGCGGCGCAAAGCGCGGGCCAGAGCGATTCCAGTGGCGCGACTTCGGCGGCGGCCGCGCCGCAGGATGCCGATTCCCCGCAGAGCGCCTCCACGTCGGAGAGTACTTCCAGCACGACGACGCCGGCACTCACCCTCAACCAGGTAGTGGTCGTAGCGCCGGAAGAGGCGGTGGCAACGGTGAGTCCCGTCGCCTTTACCCATATCAGCCCGGCCATGTCCGTCGTCTCGGTGCTGAACACCATCCCCGGAGTCAACTCCCAGGCGCTGGGCCCCATGGGCTTCATCCCCAGCGATACCGCCTTCACGGTGGACGGCTTCGCCAGCAACGAAGTCGGTACGACCTTCGACGGCGTGCCGTACATCAATACATTTCTCGGCGGCCTCTACGGCGAGGGCGACGATCAGGCCGCATCGCCCATCGACCCCCTTTTCGTCAGCGGCATGAAGCTGTATAGCGGCGCCAATACGATGTCGCAGTCCTCGCTCGACGACCTGGGCGGCACGTTGGCCTATCTGCCGGCATTGCCGACTCCCAATTTCGGCGTGCAGCTCGGCGTGAATGGCGGTTTCTATGCGGGCGGCGGCTCGGAGACACAGGAGTACTTCGGAATCAACTCGGGGGCGATCAGCTCGTTGAACGGCCTCGATGTGCTGGCGAAGGTCAGCCATACCAAGCTGAGCGGCCCGTGGGACAACGTGTCGGGCGAGAAAAACGCGTTCTATCTGGCTGCCGTGCAGCCGACGCAGTCGGGTGAAGTCAAGCTGATCGCGGCGGTCACAGACCAGACTTCCCATCCGCCGCCGGATGGCTTTCCGTCGGTGCTGATCGGAAAACAGTACGATTACAACTACCCGACGAATGTTGCGCAGTTCACCACCACGTCCAGATCCACGTTCGTGGACCTGTCGGTGAAGTCACTGCTCAATCCATGGATGATCGGCGAGGCCAAGGTCTTCTATGACGGCACGTCGAACAATCGCACCGACTGGTCCAACCCGACCTACGCCAATGCCTACCTGGGGTACAGTGACGACCTGCCGTCGACGCTGAAGAGCTGTTCCGCCCTGAACGCCTACGAGTCCGGCAGCTCGGCGCCGGGGTCGTACCCGGAGACATACGATTGCGCCGAGGCCTACTCGATGTTCGGGGGAAACTATGCGGGAACGGCCTACCAGCACTACATCAACAATTACGACGATGAGGGTGGGATCGGCACCCTCACCCTCCTCATCCCGGACAATACCGTCACGGTGGGCGCCATGGGCATTCTTGGCTCGGAGCTGTCCGAGGAGTCGTGGTTCGGATCGTATCCGGTGCCGATCGGCACGACAGGATATAACATGGCGTGGCTGGAGCACGACGGCCAGACCTGGTACAACATCTATGCCGAGGACAACATCGCCCTGCTGAACGACAGGCTGCACATCTACCCGGGTTTCAAGTACAACAGTCTCGATATGTACTCGAACGACGACCAGGGGTACTACTACGACTACTCCGGCTCGGTTGAGGAGACCTACAAGTGGGTCGAGCGCTCGATCGGCGTGAACTATGCGCTCACGCATGAGTTGAACGCCTACATCAATTATGGCCAATCGACCAAGCCGCCCGATGTCAGCGCGCTGTACGGCAATATCGGCGCGAGCCCGCAGCCGGTCGCGCCGACGGTGAAGCCCGAGTACGTCAACAATATCGATGCCGGTATTCGCTTCAAGAATGCTTACTACAACTGGGACGTGGCCTTCTTCAATCGCGACTTCAACAACATTTTCAGTGAGACTTACAGCAGCTCAACCGGGATTACGCTGACGCACAACGCCGGCAAAGCGCTCTTCCGCGGCTTTACGCTCAATGGTGGCGTCAACCTCCCCTATAACCTCGAGTTCAGGGGGAATTTCGGCTACACCAACGCGAAGTACACCGAGAGCTTTACAAACGTCAATGGTTCCACGATAACCGACGGCATGTGGCGGCCGAATATTCCGGAGGAGACGGCGAACCTCGAGCTCGATTGGACCTATGGCCCCTGGTTCGCAAAGCTCGATGAGCATTACATCGGCTCCCAGTACATTCAGGACTACAACGACGGCGAGACGACCCCTTACCAGCTTGGCGGCTATGGGACGCTGAATTTCGATGGGGACTACAACTGGGTCCTCGACAACAAGACGCTGCAGTCCGTGGGTGTCGAGCTGCATGTCGACAACATATTGGATCGGCACGCGATCGCGTTTTCGCCGGGAGCGCAGTTGAACACGCCAGGCAAGCTGAGCGATGGGGTGGAGTTCATCTGGGACAGTTACAACACGCCGATGTTCGTCTCGCTGGAGCTGACCGCCAATCTCTTCTGAGATCGGGATCAGCGGCCGAGGAGGAACCGCGGCATGATCTTCAAGAATCTCATCCGCAAGAAGCGGGATGGTTTCGGGCTGACGCGCGAGGAGCTGGAATTCTTCGCGCGTGGCCTGACCGACTCGTCCATCCCTGACGAGCAGGTCGCGGCCTTCGCCATGGCGGTGTTCTACCGCTCGATGGAGCCCGCCGAGACCGGCGCGCTCACGGCCGCGATGGCCGACTCGGGACTGAGGTTGCGCTGGGACGAGCTGCGTGACCGCGGCCCGGTGATCGACAAGCACTCGACCGGCGGGGTCGGTGACAAGGTCAGCTTCCTCCTCGCCCCGATCGCAGCCGCGTGCGGCTGCTTCGTTCCCATGATTTCCGGACGCGGCCTCGGTCATACCGGAGGAACACTCGACAAGCTCGACGCCGTGCCCGGCTACCGATCGATGCCGACGGTGGAGGATTTTCGCAGGGTGGTGGGCTCGGTCGGGTGCGCCATCATCGGGCAGACGGATGAGCTGGCGCCGGCGGATCGGCGCCTGTACGCGATCCGGGACGTCACCGCGACGGTCGAATCGATTCCGCTCATCACGGCTTCGATCCTTTCCAAGAAAATCGCCGCTGGCCTCGATGCATTGGTGATGGACATCAAGACCGGATCCGGCGCCTTCATGGAGACGCCGGCGGAGGCGCGGGCGCTCGCCCGCAGCATCATTGGTGTGGCAGGCACTACTGGCCTCAAGACTCACGCCCTCGTCACGGATATGTCGCAGACCCTCGGTTGGACGGTGGGAAATGCGCTCGAGATAGCCGAGGCGGTCGAGTTCCTCAATGGCGGCGCGCGTGAGCCGCGCCTGGAGGAGGTGGTTTTCTCACTGGTAGCCGAGATGCTGGTGATGGGAAGGCTCGCCGACGATCACGCGCAGGCGCGCGTGCGTGCCGAGGCGGCGGTCCGCTCGGGAGAGGCGGCGCAGCGGTTCGAGCGCATGATCGCGGAGCTCGGGGGACCGCGCGATCTGTTGAGCCAGTCGGCCCGCTATCTGCCGCGCGCTCCGATCGTCGAGCCCATCTTTCCGGTGAGAGAGGGCTATGTCTCGGATGTCGATGCCCGGGCGGTCGGCAATGTGCTGGTCGGGCTGGGCGGCGGCCGGCGCATCGCCGGCGAGACGCTCGACCTGGCTGTCGGCTTGAGTGAGGTCGCCGCAATTGGCGTGCGTGTGGGTCGGGACAGGCCGCTCGCCATGCTGCACGCGCGGACGCATGAGCAGGTACGGCAAGCGGCGGATGCGCTGCGTGCGGCAACATCGCTTTCCGATAGGGCGGTCTCGCCGCCTCCGATCGTCCATGAGATATTGGTGGCCACCTGATCGGTAACGGTGGCATGACCGCACAAAGCGAAGTGGCAACGGATCTGTGGAACGCGGATCTGGCGCCTACCCCGGCGGAGCGGCGGACATGGCGCTGGTACCACTACGCGGCACTGTGGCTCGGCATGGTGATGTGCGTTCCGGCCTACACGCTGGCGTCCAGCATGGTCGGCGCGGGCATGTCGGCGGCCCAGGCGATCCTGACCGTGACCCTCGGAAATCTGATCGTTCTCGTTCCGATGCTGCTCATCGGCCATGCCGGGGCCAAGTACGGCATTCCCTACGCGGTTTTGGCTCGGTGCTCATTCGGTACTCTGGGCGGCCGTTTCCCGGCCGTGCTGCGCGCACTGGTGGCGTGCGGCTGGTACGGCATCCAGAGTTGGTTCGGCGGGATGATGATCTACGCGCTGATCGGCGTGCTCATCGGTCATCCGCTCGGCGGGCGAGAGATCGCCGTGCTCGGAATCAATCCGTGGCAGGGCGGCTGCTTCCTCGTCTTCTGGCTGCTGCAGTTCTATTTCATCGTGCACGGCATCGAGTCGATTCGCCGTCTCGAGACCTACACCGCGCTGATCAAGGTCGTGATCTGCATCCTGCTGCTCTACTGGGCCTACGACAAAGCGGGCGGCTTCGGTCCCATCGTCCGCACCCCCTCACAGTTCGGGCCCGGCGGTGCCCGCAGCGGCCAGTTCTATGCGGTGTTCTGGCCCTCGCTCACCGCGATGGTCGGTTTCTGGTCCACTCTGGCGCTGAATATTCCGGACTTCACCCGCTTCGCGAGCTCGCAGCGCGATCAGATCGTCGGTCAGGCGATCGGTCTGCCGGCTCCGATGGGACTCCTCGCCGCGCTCGCGGTGTTTGTCACGTCGGCGACGGTGGTGATCTACGGCCAGGCGATCTGGGATCCGGTGACGCTCGCCGGCCGCATGACGGGCGCTGCGGTGCTGGTGGCATTGCTGGTGCTGCTGGTGGACACGATCAGCGTCAATCTTGCGGCCAATCTGGTCGGGCCGGCGTTCGACTTCTCGTCCCTGTACCCCAGCCGCATCAGCTACAAGGCGGGCGGCTACATCACGGCCGTCATCGCTGTGGCGATGATGCCGTGGAAAATCCTCGCGAGCACGCACGGTTACATATTCACGTGGCTCGTCGGCTATTCCGCGCTGCTCGGCTCGGTAGCGGGTATCCTGATCGTGGACTACTACTACGTGCGCCGGACCGTCATCGACGTGCAGGGACTGTATCGTGAGCAGGGCAGCGGCTACTACTACCGCGGCGGCTGGAATCCGGTCGCCATGGGCGCCTTCCTGATCGGCGTGCTGCCCTGTCTGCCGGGGTTTCTGCACGCCTCGCTCCCGGGCGCGTTTCCGCACGTGAGCACGTTTCTCGACGCCGTCTACAGCTACGCCTGGTTCGTCGCGCTGGGACTTTCGGCGGCGGCCTATGCGCTCGGCATGCGGCTCGCCGGCCGCGGCACCGGCAAGATTGACCAAATGGTCAAAGTTCGGCATGCTGACTTTCAATCCAGGTGACGGCGGGGGACGCGGATGAGCGAGCAGCGCAAACCGGATATCCGTCCGGGGCGCCTGACGGCCGAGGCCTACGCCGAGCATTTCGCCGACATCGCGCCGCCGCTCACCGAGGCGCAGGCGGTGTTGGAGGCCAGCCGGTGCCTGTACTGCTACGACGCTCCCTGCATGCAGGCCTGTCCCACCCGCATCGACGTGCCGTCTTTCATCAAGCGCATCGCCGAGGACAACGTGCGCGGCGCGGCCGAGGCGATCCTCGAGGCGAATCCGCTCGGCGGCTTCTGTGCGCGCGACTGCCCGACCGAGGTGCTGTGCGAGCAGGTCTGCGTGCGTAACACGCAGCAGGGTCGGCCGGTCGCCATCGGCCAGCTGCAGCGCTTCGCGGTCGACCGCCTGATGGCGAGCGCGGACAATCAGATATTCGAGCGCGCCCCGGCGAGCGGCCGGCGCGTGGCCGTGGTCGGTGCCGGCCCGGCGGGGCTCGCCTGCGCGCACGCTCTGGCGCGCAGCGGCCACTCGGTCATGCTCTACGATGCCGGGCCCAAACCCGGCGGTCTCAATGAGTATGGCGTCGCCGCCTACAAGACCGTCGATGACTACGCGCAGCGCGAGATCGAATGGCTCCTGGGCATTGGCGGCATCACACTCGAGTGCGGCTGGGCGCTTACGCGCGCGGAACAGCTCGAAAGGCTGCGGCGGGAGCACGATGCCGTATTCCTCGGCCTCGGGCTCGCCGACACCCATGAGCTGCGCACCACCGGAGAATCGCTCGACGGTGTGGTAGATGCGGTGGAATTCATCGGTACGCTCCGCCAGGCGACCGATCGTGCGACGGTGCCGGTAGGCCGGCGTGTCGTCGTGATCGGGGGCGGCATGACCGCCGTGGATGCCGCCGTGCAATCGAAACTGCTCGGCGCGGAGCGTGTGGACATGGTCTACCGCCGCGGCCCGGAGCAGATGAGCGCCTCACTCGAAGAGCAGGAGCTGGCCCGCATCCGGGGTGTGAGCATTCATTACTGGCTCGCGCCCGTGGAGTTGCTCGGGGAGGGCGGTAGCGTGCGCGCGGTGCGCTTTGCCCGCCAGCGGCTCGCCGCCGGCCGGCTCGTGGCCGACGGCGAGGAATGTATACTCGAAGCCGACATGGTGCTGAAGGCAATCGGGCAGCGGCTGGGTAATCCGGTGTTGACACAGTGCGGGCTCGCGCTGCGCGACGGCCGCATCGCCGTCGATGCCTGCGGCCGTACCAGCGTCGCGGGCGTGTGGGCCGGCGGCGACTGCATCGCCGAGGGACAGGACCTGACCGTCGATGCGGTCGCGCAGGGCTTGCGCGCGGCGCGCGACATCGATCTTCTGCTGCGCAATCCGAAAAATCCATGGCGCGACTAGACATCGAATTCTGCGGCATCCGCAGTCCCAACCCGTTCTGGCTGGCATCCGCTCCGCCCACCGACAAGGCCTACAACGTCGAGCGCGCTTTCGAGGCCGGCTGGGGCGGCGTGGTGTGGAAGACTCTGGCGGAGGCCGGGCCGCCGCTGGTCAACGTGAACGGCCCGCGCTACGGCGCGCTGCTGGCGGTGGACCGCAGCCTCATCGGCTTCAACAACATCGAGCTCATCACCGATCGTGATCTCGACACCAACCTCGAGGAAATCGCGGCGGTCAAGCGGCGCTGGCCCGACAGGGCGGTGATCGTCTCGATCATGGTGCCTTGCCAGGAGGAATCCTGGAAGGCGATCCTGGCGCGCGTCGAGGACACCGGCTGCGACGGCATCGAGCTCAACTTCGGCTGCCCGCACGGCATGAGCGAGCGCGGCATGGGCTCGGCGGTCGGGCAGGTCCCCGAATACATCACCATGGTGACGGGCTGGTGCAAACACTACACGCGGCTGCCGGTCATCGTGAAACTAACGCCGAACGTGACGGACATCCGCTATCCGGCGCGTGCCGCCAAAGCCGGTGGCGCCGATGCGGTGTCCCTGATCAACACCGTCAATTCCATCATGGGGGTCGATCTGGAGACCCTGACGATGACTCCCGCCGTAGGCGGCCAGGGGACCCACGGCGGCTACTGTGGCCCGGCGGTCAGGCCGATTGCGCTCAACATGGTGGCGGAGATCGCCCGTGACCCGCAGACAGCCGGCATCCCGATTTCCGGTATCGGCGGCATCGGCAGCTGGCGTGATGCGCTGGAATTCATCGCTCTCGGCGCGGGCTCCGTGCAGGTCTGCACCGCGGCGATGGTCTTCGGTTTCAAGATCGTGCAGGACATGGCGAATGGTCTCGCCGCCTACCTCGGCGCAAAGGGCCTGGCGAGCGTGGCGGAGCTGCGCGGCCGCGCGCTGCCGAGCGTGACCGATTGGAGCCACCTCGACCTCAACCGCGTCTCCAAGGCGGTGATCGACCAGGACAAGTGCATTCAATGCGGCCGCTGTCACATCGCATGCGAGGACACAGCGCACCAGGCGATCACCTCCACTCGCAACGGCCGGCGCTACTTCGAGGTCAAAGACGAGGAATGCGTGGGCTGCAACCTGTGTGTCAACGTCTGCCCGGTGCCGGCGTGCATCACCCTGCGTGATCTTGCGCCAGGCGAGGTCGACCGGCGCACGGGCCGTGTAGTGAGCGCCGCACGGCTCGATTGGACAGGGCATCCCAACAACCCGCTGCGCACGACCGTCTGATGCCCGCCAAACCCCAGAGCATGCGTGCCCGTACGTCCCCGCGGAGGGCCAGTGTGCAAAAGGGCCGCAACCGCCCCGCCCAGGAGGCGGCCATCATCGCCGCGGCGGAGCGGGTCTTTGCGGGTGCCGGCTTCGGCGGCGCCACCATGGCCGCCATTGCCATGGCGGCGGGCGTGCCGAAGCCCAATCTCCACTATTATTTCGGCAGCAAGAAAGCCCTGTACCGCGCGGTCCTGGAGCGGACTCTGCGCGAATGGCTGGAGCCTGCGGACAGCATCGTCGCGGATGCCGAGCCGCGCGCGGCACTCGAGCGCTACATCCGCGAGAAGATGCGTCAATCCTTCGCGCGCCCGTACGCGTCGCGGGTCTGGGCCAACGAGCTCTTGCATGGCGCACCGGAGCTGCACGGGACGCTGGTGCGTACCCTGCGTCCGCTGATGCGGCGCAAGGCCGCGGTGATCGATCAATGGATCGCCGAGGGGCGCATGGCGCCCCTGGACAGCGTGCACCTCTTCTTCACCATTTGGGCCGCCACGCAGACTTATGCCGACTTCGAGGTGCAGATCTGCGCCGTGCTCGGCCGCGCATCTCTCGACGCGCAGGCGCAGGCGAAAGCCACGCAGCACGTCGTGTCGCTCATTCTGCGCGGCTGCGGACTGACATGACGGGGTGACTACGATGGACGGATTACTGATTCGGGGCGGTACGGTCGTGAACGCCGACTGCGCTCGTCGCGCCGACGTGTTGTGCGCGGAAGGTGTAATCGTCAGCGTCGGAGACAACCTGCAGGCGCCGACGGGAGCTCAGGTGCTGGATGCGGGTGGCCAACTGGTCCTGCCGGGAGGCATCGATCCGCACACGCACATGCAGCTCCCGTTCATGGGCACGGTGGCGGTCGATGATTTCTACACCGGCACGGCCGCCGGTCTTGCCGGGGGCACCACCTGCATCATCGATTTCGTCATTCCCGATCCGAAGGAGCCGCTGCTCGCGGCCTTTCGGAAGTGGCGCGACTGGGCGCAGAAAGCCGCGGCCGACTACGGGTTCCATGTAGCCGTCACGTGGTGGTCCGAGCAGGTGCGCGCGGACATGGGGACGCTCGTTCAGGAAGAGGGCATCAACAGCTTCAAGCACTTCATGGCGTACAAGAACGCCATCATGGCGGACGATGAGACGCTGGTGAACAGCTTCCGGCGCGCGCTCGAGCTCGGAGCGATGCCGACCGTGCATGCCGAGAACGGTGAGCTGGTCTTTCAGCTGCAGAAGGAGATCATGGAGCAGGGAATCAGCGGTCCTGAGGGCCATCCGCTGTCGCGTCCGCCGGCGGTGGAGGCCGAGGCGGCGCAACGAGCGATCGCAATTGCTGATGTGCTGCAGGTACCGCTCTATGTCGTGCACGTCTCATGCGCGGAGTCGGCGGAAGCCATCGCGCGAGCACGCGCTCGCGGCCAGAGGGTTTTCGGCGAAGTGCTCGCCGGCCACCTCACCATCGACGAGAGTGTGTATCGCAACCCCGCGTTCGCAGTTGCGGCGGCGCACGTGATGAGCCCACCGTTCAGGGAGAAGCGGCACCAGGAAGTGCTGTGGCGCAGTCTGCAGGCGGGGACCCTCCAGACCACGGCGACAGATCACTGCACCTTCTGCGCGCCGCAAAAGGCGGCTGGCCGCGACGACTTCCGCAAGATCCCCAATGGTTGCGGCGGCATCGAGGAGCGCATGATGGTCCTGTGGGATGCCGGTGTGAACACCGGGCGGCTCACGAGCAGTGAGTTCGTGGCGGTCACCTCGGCGAACGCGGCGAAGATTTTCAACATCTATCCGCGCAAAGGTGTCATCGCGCCCGGCTCCGACGCCGACCTGGTGCTGTGGGATCCCGAGGCTACGCGCACGCTCTCTGCGAAGACTCAGCGATCGCGCGTCGACTACAATGTGTTCGAGGGCCGGTCGGTGACGGGCGTACCGACCCACACCGTGAGTCAGGGTAAGGTGGTGTACGCGCGCGGAGATCTACGGGCGGAGCGCGGCGCCGGCCGGTATGTGAAGCGTCCGGCCTTCGCGCCGGTATTCGGGGCCCTGGCCCGCAAGGCGCGGCTGACGAAGCCCACGGCCGTGATGCGTTGACTGGAGAAGAGTGATGACGACGTTGCGTGGCGGTCTGATACAAATGGCCCTCAAGGCGCCCACCGATCAATCGCCGGAGAAGATCCGCCAGGCGATGCTGGAGGCGCATCGCCCGCTGATCGAGCAGGCCGGCGCGCGCGGCGTGCAGGTGCTCTGCTTCCAGGAGGTCTTCACCCAGCCCTACTTCTGTCCCAGTCAGGACACCAAGTGGTACGCCGCGGCGGAGCCCGTTCCCGGCCCGACCACCGAGGAGATGCAGGCTCATGCGCGCAAGCACCGGATGGTGATCGTGGCGCCGGTCTACGAGGCTGATCCGGTAGCCGGCATCTATTACAACACGGCCGCAGTCATCGATGCCGACGGCAGTTACCTCGGCAAATACCGCAAGACTCACATTCCGCAGCTCTCGGGGTTCTGGGAAAAGTTCTTTTTCAGGCCCGGGGCGTCGCAATGGCCCATGTTCAAGACGCGCTACTGCAAGCTCGGTGTCTACATCTGTTATGACCGGCATTTCCCGGAGGGCTGGCGCGCGCTGGCGCTGAATGGCGCCGAGTACATCGTCAACCCGTCGGCGACGGTAGCCGGACTGTCGGAGTACCTGTGGAAGCTGGAGCAGCCGGCGTCGGCCGCCGCCAACGGCTGCTGGATCGGTGCGATCAACCGTGTCGGCCGCGAGCAGCCGTGGGACATCGGTGAGTTCTATGGCCAAAGCTATTTCGTCAACCCGCGCGGCCAGATTGAGGCGATTGCGAGCCGCGACAAGGACGAGCTGCTGGTGCACGACATGGACATGGGACTGGTGCACGAGGTGCGTGACCGCTGGCAGTTCTTCCGCGACCGCAGGCCGGATCTCTACGGGCGGCTGACGGCGGCCGAGTAGGCCGTTGGAGTCATAGCGCATGGCACCTGATCCGAACGCTCTCATCGCTCGCGCCCGGGAGTGTCTCGATCGGGCTTACGCGCCTTACTCCCGGTTCCACGTCGCGGCAGCCGTCGTCGACGAGCAGGGGCGGGTGTTCACCGGCGTCAACGTGGAGAACATCTCCTACGGCCTGAGCATGTGCGCCGAGCGCGTTGCGATATTTTCCGCGGTTGCGGCCGGGGCCCGCCGTATCACCGCCGTGGCCATCACCGGCAGCGACGCGGAACTGCTGTCACCCTGCGGCGCCTGCCGGCAGGTACTGGCGGAATTCGCGGCGCCCGAGGTTCCTGTCTACTGCGACGCGCGCGGCCTGCTCCGCTGCTGGACCGTGTCGGAGCTGTTGCCGCACGGCTTTACCGCATCACGGCTCAACAAGGGCTGAGCGCCGAAGATCATGCAGACGCGAACTCAGTCGGAGCACGAGGCGGTGGCTCTGGAGACACACGGCTTCGAGACGTTGGGGGTGGCTCCGGTCCCGGACTCGGAGCGAACCATGCGCCCGGGCTCGCTCTTCGTCATCTGGGGGCTGGCATCGGCGTCGGCAACGACACCGGTGATCGGGCTGGTGTTGAAAGGCACCGGCCTGTGGAATTTCGCCTGGCTCAATGTCCTCGCCCTGGCAGTCGGGCTGGTGCCGTCCCTGCTGCTGACTCACATGGGCCGCCAGGTGCCGATCATCTCCATGGTGATGGCTCGCCGGACCTACGGTGTGGGCGGGGCGACGCTGCTCGCCGTGCTCTATACGATCGTGGGCGCCGGATGGTTTGGATTGAATACCGACGTCGGCGGGGAAATCCTCGGGACGATATTTCCCGGCTACGGCGCGACTTGGTACGTGATCCTGGGCGTCGTGCAGATTGCGCTGGTGTTCTTCGGCATGGAGGTTCTGGAGAAATTCTACAACTACACCGCGCTGGTATTTCTCCTCTGCTATGCCGTGCTGTCGTACTTCCTCTTCACCCGCTATCCTTTCGCGATGCCGCTGCAGAAGGGGCCGGTCGCCTGGGGCAAGGACATCGATCTCATCCTGAGCTTCAGCCTGCTGGCGTGGGCCTATATCTTCCCGACGGTCAGCCGCTTCTGTCCGCCGCCGCATGCCGGTGAGAAGCCGCGCGACCGTGCGCTCTATCTCCTCAATCCGAGCGTGGGTGTCATGGCGGCCGTCCTGCTCATGGGGGCGCTCGGCCTGATCACGCTGCAGATGACCGGCGACTGGAATGTCGCCATGCTCGGCAAGAGCCTGCCGGTGTGGGGAGAGATCTCCGCCATCGGCGTGATCCTCGCCATCGCGCATTGCAATGCGATGAATCTCTATCCCGCCGTCACCAGCCTGCTCGCGGTCATCAATGTCGCCGGCGAGAAATCGCATCGCATGCTGCAGCCTGCGGTGGTGGTCGTACTGGGTGTTTTCGCCACCATTCTGGCGATTGTCGGCATCCTCGGCGTCATCGAGGGGTTTCTGACGCTTCTCGGCTCGCTCCTGTTTCCGTTCAGCTTCATCCTGGTCGTGGACTGGTTTCACGGCCGGTATTACGCCGACCCGGTGTCCTCGTTCTACCGGCGGGCGAGGCGTTTCCGGGAGTGGTTCTCATGGCCCGCTCCCTGGGCCATCACGATGCTGGTCGTCGGCGTGGCGCTCGGCCAGTCGGAAAATCTGCTGCCCCAGGCCGCGGTCCATTTCATACCGTGGCAGGTGTGCTCCGCTCTGATCGTGACGCTCATCTACTACGCGGGTCTACGCATCATTGCCAGCCGGGCACCTGGAAGCGGGCGGGGCAGTTATCCTGTGCGATCGGCGCGTTCATGAGGGCGCCATTGCGCGGGAAGCGCGCCAGCGCGTCCTTGTGCAGTGTGATCCACAGTTGGGTCAGGACGACACGGCCCTGCGCGTCGCGATCGCAGCGTAGCTGAAGTGCCGCAGATTGGTCCGTACCGAATGCGCGCGTGAAAGCCTGGATCACGTCCGCGCGCCTGACCCCGTGGCCCAGGGCAGTGTCGGTCAGGTAGCGGCCGAAGGCGCTGTCGATCACGTCGACGCGCATTTGCAGCTCGGTTTGGAAGAACGTCTGCGGGTCGAAGCCGAAGCACTGCACATGCTTGTCGTACTCGTGCGTCAACAGACTGTCCCTGAGGCGCGGCATGACGGCATTCAGGCGCAGCAGCGTTGCCGGCGGCAGCCGTGGCGCGCTGTCACTGTGGTCACTGTGGCGATAATAGTCGCAGCCGCGACTCCACCACTGCGGTGCGCTGATGCCACGCTGGATCAGCGATTGCGGCCGCGACGCCCACAGCCCGTGCAGCCCGATGAGCACGCTGTGCGATTGATCCGGCAGACAGCCGCCGTCCGTGCTGCAAAATCCCGGCTGCCAGGTCAGCGCAAAGGTGTAGTGCGCGAAGTCGCCGTGCCGGGCGGGCTGTAGTGCGGCTGCGCGCGCGCCGGCGGACGCGAGCAGGGCGAGCATGACCACGAGCAATCGCCTGCCAGCGGCGGTTGGCGCGGTTCCGTGCATGACTCTCTTCAACCCTTGGGCAGGACGATCGGCCGCTCGCGCAGCAGCAGCACCCAGTCTCCGTTTTCCATCAGCGCCTCGCGGCCGAGCTCGCGCAGCAACGCGACCAGCGCGTGATGCCTGTCATGTCGTCCGGGCTCGCGCTCGAGGCGCTCCGCAAAACGCCCGGCGCGGCGGAAGATGCCGGCAAAGCGGGCGTACTGATTGACCTGAGTCCGCAGGCCGAGCCGCTCGGCATAGGTCTCCCACAGCGCGGCGGCGATGGGCGCGAAGCCCATGAGGACCACGATCCAGCGGTGCCAGGTGGGAAGGGCCTCGAGCTGGGTCCAGAAGACCACCAGCAGTGAGTTGGCGATGAGGCCGGCGCCGAGGAAGAATCGCGAGCGCCGCTCGAGAATGTGCAGCCGGTGGCGCTGCGAGTGCGCGCGATCGGCGTAATACGCGGCCTGACCGCCCACCCAGTGCTCGAGCGCGAGCTCCGGGTGCGCCGTGTCCGGCGGCGGCAGCGCCGCCGCGGCCCGCAGCGCCTCGCGAATCCACCGCAACTCGTCGGCCTGCTTGCGCAGGTAGGAGGACGAGGCGCTGTCGTGAAGGCCGGCGAGCCGCCAGTAGAACTGTACGCGCAGGCCTTCGGCGAGCGCGCGATAGTCGAGATACCGGCCCTGTACGTCGCGCCGGCCCTGCCACAGCAGGATGATCGTCAGCGATGCGAACGCGGCGAGATAGGCCGCGGGCAGCAGGCGCGAGTGCACGATCTCCGCGTAGAGCTCGAAGATGAGGGCGAGTGTCGCGGCGCACAGCAGGGCGAGCCGCAGCACCACCCGGGTGGTCCGTTGGTAGTGGCGCGCCAACAGGTCGGCGGCCGCGAACGCGTACGCCAGAGTGCGTCCGCCGGCGGTGCGGGAATCGATGTCGGGCAGCAGCGCTCGGGCCGCCTGCGGGAGGCTCGAGGCGAGCGAGCGGCGCAGGGGCTCGCCATTGAAGCGCTCGATGCGGCCGCAGAGCGTACGGAACAGCGCCTCGTCGCCCTCCTGGGGAAACATCCATTCCGGGTTGTTGAGCGTGTGCTCCGCCGGCTCGCCGGCTCGCCGCGCGTGAATGTGGTAGACAGGGCCACCGTCCTCGGCATCGAGCGGCCGCAAGCCGGCCTCGGGAATGCCTGAGGGCCCTTCGAGCTTCATGCGCACGACCGCGGCGGTTCCCGCGTTCGACTCGGCCGGCCGGCCGTCCCAGAGCGCGAGCAACACATGAGTATGCTGCGCGAGGAGCATGCCAACGGCGCGGTAGCGCTTCTCGCGCCCGTCCTGGGGAGTCGGCAGCCCAGGTTCGGAGTCCTCATCCTGCGGCAGCACGAACACCTGTTCCGGCGGCACGCGACTCAGGATGGAGCGGAACTCCGCGGTGGTCTCGGGGAAGTCGTGCTCGTAATCGGCCGGCGCGAGCGGCAGCGGCACGAGCAGCTCATGGCCTCCCTCGAGCGCCACTTCGGCGACCAGACGGTCGGCGCCTTCCGCCAGCGCCGTCACGATCCTCAAGGGTGTCGACGGATAACGCCGGCGCAGAAGCGTGAAGAGCTCGCAAACGTACTCGCGATACTTGGGCACGTCGGCGGGACGCAGGTGACGGTGTCCCGTTACGCCGATGACGATCGGCAGTCGGCCATCCGGTGCCGCGGTCGTGGCGCCGGGCCCCGAGCCTGCGGCGCTGGCTGGAGCGGGTGTCGCGGTCACAGCCGGGCTTGGAGAAAGCGCTGCCGGTCGTCGGAGTCGAGCTCCGCGGCGAGCCGGCGCTCGAGGTCGGCGCAGTCGGCGGCGCCGATGGCCATGCGGTCGATCAGGATGCCGGCGATCGGTCCCAGGATGCGGACGAGCCGCGTCTCGAGGTCGCGCCGCTGCTCGGCAGAGACGCGCACGCCGTGTATGACACCGGTGTTGGATATGGCATCGGCGGCCGGCGGTGGGGCGCTCGCCGCAGCTGCCTCGGGCCGGCCGGCCTGATCGGGCGCCGCGGGTATCCACTGGCGCAGGCATGCGCGCAGTCGCTCGTAATGATCCGCGCGCGGCGGCGGAAAACCGTCGAGCCAGTGTTGCGCGCTCAGGAAGTATTCCAGGCTTCGGGAGGGGAGCACGTCCTCGATTCGAAACGGCAGGATGCGCAGGTCCTTGTGAACGGCGCGCTCGACCTCCCGCCGCACTTGCGGCGAAGTGTTGCTGCTCGAGGAAAAGACGAGAACCATCACTTTCGCGGCGGAGATCGCGTCGATGATCTCGGCGGCCCACTCCGCGGCGGGGGAGACGTCCCGCGGCGCGATCCAGACAGTGAACCCGCTAGCCTCGAGGTGATGCGTCAGCTCGTACGCGCAGTCGCGGTCCGGCTGCGAGTAGCTGATGAAAATCTCACGTGCCACGGCCTGAGCCCCCAATCAGCTTCATCGCCTTGTCCAGGCTCTTGCGCATGCGCTCGAAGGCCTCTCCCAATGCACCGATCTCATCACTCCCGCCGGTAAATGTCACTGCAGTTGCCTGACCGAGGCTCACTTCGTCCGCGTGCCGGGTCATCTGCCGCAAAGGCCGTATCACCGTCCAATATACCGTGGCATTGATGATGGCCAGCAGCGCGACCAACACCCCCACTATAACCTTCGTGATGCCGGAGAAAAGCTGCTGCGCGCCCAGCGCGGCGTCCGAGAACGGGACCGATACGATCTGCGCGCCGATGACCTCGTTCGCCTGCCAGCCGAAGCCGTTGTCGTGGCCATAGCGCGCGATGAGGGTGGCGGGCGCGGCGGTCGCCAGCCCGTGGCATGCCAGGCATTCCGGCTGGGCGCGGATGGGCCGTGCCAGATAGAGCGATCGACCCATGGGCGTGGCGCGCTGGCCCTCGATCTGGGTGGAGCCGGCGTGATTGCGGAACTGATCGATGATGTCCGCCTCCCAATCCGTGGCCCGATCGCGCGGATTGGTGGGGTTCAGCGTCGCTTCCTTGTAGGTGAAGTCCGGGTGCAGCTTGCGCAGATTGTTGAACGTCTGTGTGGCTGCGTAGAAGGGGATGACCTGAGGCGGAAAGCTGTCCTGCATATGAGCCTCGAGCAGCGGGTCGATCTCGTCGGCCGTGTAGGCGCGGCTCGCGAGCGCGCTGTCGAGCATGAGCCCCGCGGTGGTGAGGACTTCCCGGCGGGCATCGCTCTGCTGCAGCGAGGCGCAAACCTCGTACGCGATGACGCCCACCACCGCAAAGGCGATGACGAACACCACGTTTAACCGGACCAGCAGGTTCATCGTCGCCTCGGCCGTCGCGGGGATCACCGCCCGGCCATGTAAAAGTTGGAGCGACGACCCGGAGCTTAACACGTCCGGGGCCAGGTCCCCTAAGGAGGGCCGCCCGGCCAGATGGCAGCCGGGCAGTGCTCGGCGAGTGCATGGCGCCACATCGAGCGGTAGTCCGCGAGCCGGGACGGGTCGACCCGGCCTGCCGGCGCGGCGTACTCGCGACCAAAGGGGGCGGTGCCGCAAAGCAGGGCCGCCGCGGCAACCGCCGCGCTGCCGCGGCTCGCGAGGACCTTGCGGCCGGGGCGCAGTGCCGAGAGCAGATCCAGGTAGAGGCCGTTTTGAGCGAGCGGGCCGTCGACGAACACGTCGCCATCGAAGCCGATCAGGTCGAGGACGTAGTCGCTCATCAGTGCGACATAAAGAGTGGCGAGCGCTGCGAGCTGCGGCGGGCTGAGGCGCTCGGCGACAATGAGTCGACCGGTTACGCTCGCAAACGGGCCGCCCGCCCGGGAGAAGGAGGGCAACGCGAGCGAACGGGTCGCGATGATCGCTGCCAGATCGTCATGAGACGGTAACGCCTGTAGCCCGGAGGGGCCCGCAATCACCTCGTACTCGCGACCGCCCATGAAGCGCGCGGTCACGACGGGACTGCCGGTGGCGTCGACGTTGACGAGCATGTCGAGAGGCTCGCGCACCTGCTGCAGACTTGCGCCCCGGGCCATGACGACAGTCCAGGTGCCGCTCGATACCAGGGCGAAGGGGCTGCCGTCGTGTTCGGCAAGATGCGCCAGGAATGAGGCATTCGAGTCATGCAGGCCTGTCAGGACTCGACAATCGCCGCTGACTCCGGTCAGCCGTGCCAGTTGCGCCGAGACCGGCCCCAGGGTGTCGCCGGCTGCGCGCAGAGGCGGTAGCAGCGACGCCCAGCCGCGAGACACCGCCAGGTCGGTGGGATGACCCGTCAGAGGCCGCCAGAGATCGCTGTGGCAGCCGAGAGAAGTGAGCTCGCTTGCGGCTACGCCGCTCAACCGCCACGCCCAGTACTGAGGATATAAAAGCAGTTGGTGCGCGCCGGTGAGCAGGTCCGGCGCGCGGCTCTCGAGATAGAAGAGTTGTCGTCCGAGATTGAGTCCCAACGGGAGAAAGGGCGAGTAGCTGAGCTCGAACGGATCGCGCAACGGCCGGTATGCCTCACCTACCGCATCGAAGCGGGAATCTTCATAGTCGGGCGCAAAGAGCACGTTGGCATCGTCATCAATCAGTACGGCGGCCGCTCCGTGCGCGATCGGGACAAGCGTGCGAATGCGCTGCCGCAGGGGATGGCCCCGCAGAGTATCGATCAGCCACTGCTCGATCCCCCGGATATCCAGCTGCCGGAGCAGGGCCGAATCGTCACCGCCGGCGAGCTCGCGCCGGCTCGTGCTGAGAACACCGACGCCCGGCTCCGCGATGAAGAGGCGCGCGTGCGTCTTACCAATGTCGACGATGCCCAGCAGATCGTTCGCCACGGGTGTCCTGCTCGCTGTGTTGTTACCGTGTCTGCCGGCGTAGGGGCACAGTCACGCTGTCTGCTCCGGCTTCGACGGTGATCACCCGGATGCCCGCATTGCGCAGCGGCTCGAGCTCCTCTTCCGTTGCTCCGGTGTCGGTGATGAAAGTGTGGATGCGCTCGAGTCCCGCGACGACCATGGAGGAGCGCTGGCGGAGCTTGCGGCTATCAGCCAACACCATGACCTGCTCGGCGCGGCCGAGGAGCTTCAGCTGCGCCTGGACCAACAGCGGATCGGTCTCCATCAGCCCGAAGCGGTTGAGACCGTGGCAGCCGGTGAAGAGCTTGTGGCCGCAGAAATGGCCGATCGCATCGTTCTCATAGGGACTCAGCACGATGTTCTGCTCGCGGTAGAGCGTGCCGCCGGGCATGGTCACGCGGCTGTGGCCGCTCGCCAGGAGCCTGGTGACGATCGGCAGCGAGTTGGTCAGGATGTCGAGCTGCCGCTCGGCGAGATGCTCGACCAGGCCATAGGTGGTTGTGCCGCCGTTGATGATGATGCTGTCGCCATCCTCGATGAGGGCGGCGGCCGCACGTGCTATGGCGGACTTCTGAGCCGCCGCGATGCCGAGGCTCATGGCGAAGGGCAGGCCGGCGAGATGCGTCTCGTGGTGCGGCGTCAGAGACTCCGCACCGCCCCAGACCCGCCGCAGCTTTCCCTCATCGGCCAGTGCGGCAATGTCACGGCGCGCGGTGGCCTCCGAGACGGAGAACATCTCTACCAGCTGCGGGACCGATACCACGGAGCGCTCCCGCAGGAGCTTGAGGATCATTCGGCGTCTCTCAGCCTCGAGCATATTCGCAGCACCCATTCCCGGATTTGATCGAGTATGATCGAAAATGCTTGACAATGAAAGTTCGTGGACCACAATTCAGCCATGAGCGCGCACACAGAGACCCCGACCGGCCTCCTGATCGAGAACCGCTGGGACGAGGCGCAGGCCGCGGCCATGAGCCCGCAGGAGCTGCTCCTCTATAGATCGCACCTGCTCGGCGCCGACAAGCGCGTGACCAATTTCGGCGGCGGCAACACCTCCGCGAAGCTGCGCATGACCGACCCGCTCACCGGCGGGGAGGCGGAGGTACTCTGGGTCAAGGGATCCGGCGGCGATCTCGGCACCATGGGCCTCGACGGCTTCGCGACGCTGTACCTCGAGAAGCTGCTGTCGTTGCGGTCGAGCTACCGGGGTGCGCAGGATGAGGACCGCATGGTGGGTCTCTATCCGCATTGCACTTTCAACCTCAACGCGCGCGCGCCGAGCATCGACACGCCGCTGCACGGCCTGATGGATCGGGCGCATGTCGATCACATGCATCCGGATGCGGTCATCGCGATCGCGGCCTCGAGCGACAGCAGGGAGCTGACGCGCCAGGTGTGGAATGGCGAGGTAGGCTGGCTGCCGTGGCTGCGGCCCGGCTTCGAGCTGGCATTGCGTCTGGGCGAGTTCGTGCGCCAGCATCCGGATGCCAAGGGCGTGCTGCTCGAGGCGCATGGCCTCTTCACCTGGGGAAAGACTTCGCAGCAGTGTTATCGCAACACGCTCGAGGTGATCAACCGCGCGATCGCGTGGCTCGCCGGCAGGAACGCCGGCAACCCGGGGCTCGGGCGGCAACGCCATGCCAGCCTGCCGGCGCCGCGGCGGCGCGAGATCGCCGCTGCGCTCATGCCCCGCATCCGCGGTTTGATCTCGAGCGCGGCGCACAAGGTCGGTCATTTCGACGACGGCGAGGCGGTGTTGCAATTCGTGGGCAGTGAGCATTGCGAGCGGCTGGCCGCCATCGGCACTTCCTGCCCCGATCACTTCCTGCGCACCAAGATCCGCCCGCTCCTGCTGCCGTTTGAAGCCGGGCGCGACAGCCTGGAGACACTGACGGCCCGTCTGCCCGCGGCCATCGACAAATACCGCGAGGAGTACGGGGCCTATTACGAGCGCTGCCGGCGGCCGGACTCTCCCGCGCAGCGCGATGCCAATCCGGTCGTGTACCTGATCCCGGGCGTCGGCATGATCACCTTCGCGGGCGACAAGGCCACGGCACGGATCGCGGCCGAATTCTACGTCAACGCCATCAATGTCATGCGGGAGGCGGAGGGCGTCTCGAGCTATCGCGGACTGCCGGAGCAGGAGGCTTTCGACATCGAGTATTGGGCGCTCGAGGAGGCCAAGCTGCGCCGGCTCCCGCCGCCCAAGCCGCTCGCCGGCCGGGTGGCGCTGATCACCGGCGGCGCCGGCGGCATCGGCCTGGCGAGCGCGCGGCGCCTGATCGAGGAGGGAGCCTGTGCCGTGCTCGCCGATCTCGACCGCGCCGCATTGGCCACAGCCGCGGAGGCGCTGCAGAAGCAGTACGGGCGGGATTGCGCCGCGGCATTCTGGGTGGATGTGACGGACGAAGACGCGGTGGCGGCGCTCTATCGCGATGCCGCCTGGAGTTATGGCGGCGTCGACATCTGCATCTCCAATGCGGGCATCGCCTCGGCGGCGCCCATCGAGGAAACCTCGCTGGAGCTCTGGAACCGCAACATCGGTGTGCTCGCCACCGGCTATTTCCTGATTGCGCGCCAGGCGGTGCGGCTCCTCAAAGCGCAGAATCTCGGCGGCGCCATCGTCTTCATCGGCTCCAAGAATGCGCTCGCCGCCTCGCCGGGCGCCACGGCCTACTGCACCGCCAAGGCCGCGGAGCTGCATCTGGCGCGCTGTCTCGCGCTCGAGTGCGCGCCGGCCGGAATCCGTGTCAACGTCGTCAATCCGGACGCCGTGCTGCGCGGCTCGCGCATATGGCAGGGCGAGTGGGCGCAGCAGCGCGCCCGGCAGAACAACACGACGCCCGAGGGGCTGGAGGCGGTCTACCGGGAGCGCAGCCTCCTCAAGCGCAGCGTGTATCCGGAGGATGTCGCCGAAGCCGTCGCCTTTCTCGCCTCCGAGCGCTCCGCCAAGTCGACAGGTAACATCATCAACGTGGATGCCGGCAATCCGGTGGCCTTCCAGCGCTGAAGCCGATCGAAAGGGGGCGGTATGCATCTTGAAGCGAACCCGCGGGACGAGGATTACATCCGGCAGAGCAATCTGCCATTGCTGGGCGATCTGGAGTCGGACTACGCCGCGCTCGGGCGGCAGCTCGCGCGCCGCGGGTCGATCATCGATGCGGTGGTGAAGGCCGTCGCGACATTCGGCGTGGCGATCCCCTCGTGGGGAGTCGGCACGGGCGGCACGCGCTTCGCGCGCTTCCCCGGGCCGGGCGAGCCGCGCAACGTCCACGAGAAGCTCGATGACTGCGCGGTGATCCGGGCGTTGACGGCGGCAACACCCACAGTGTCGCTCCATCTGCCCTGGGACAAGGCCGACGATTACGCGGAGCTCAAATCCTACGCGGCCGGGCGCGGTCTCGGCTTCGATGCCGTCAACTCCAATACCTTTCAGGATCAGCGCGGGCAGCCCCATTCCTACAAGTTCGGCAGCCTGACCCACACGGACCCCGCCGTGCGCGCGCAGGCGGTCGAGCACAACCTCGAGGTCATCCGCATCGGCGAGCAGCTGGGCTCGAAAGCCCTGACGCTGTGGATCGGTGACGGCGCCAATTTCCCGGGCCAGCAACACCTGGCGCGGGCCTTCGAGCGCTATGCCGACTCGGCCGCCCGCATCTATGCGGCGCTGCCGCCGGACTGGCGGCTGCTGCTCGAGCACAAGATGTACGAGCCAGCGTTCTACGCCACGGTCATCCAGGACTGGGGCAGCTCGCTCATGGCGGCGCAGGCGCTGGGGCCCAGGGCCTTCTGTCTGGTCGATCTCGGCCATCACGCGCCCAACGTCAACATCGAGATGATCGTGGCGCGGCTGATTCACGCCGGCAGGCTCGGCGGCTTCCACTTCAACGACTCGAAATACGGCGACGACGATCTCGACGCCGGCTCGATAGAGCCGTATCGCCTGTTTCTGATCTTCAACGAGCTGGTCGATGCGGCGCACCGCAGCGTGCCGCTCGCGCTGGCGCACATGCTCGATCAGTCGCACAACGTCACCGACCCGATCGAAAGTCTCATGGCGAGCGCCATCGAGCTGCAGCGGGCCTACGCGCAGGCGCTGTTGGTCGATCGTGAGGAGCTGGCGCGGCTGCAGGAGAAGAACGACGCGCTGGGAGCGGCGCAGGCCCTGAAGCGCGCCTTTACCACCGACGTCGCGCCGATTCTCGCCATGGCGCGCCAATCGCGTGGCGCCGCCATCGATCCGATCGCAACATACCGCCGCAGCGGTTACCGACAGGCGATGGCAGAGCAGCGGCCCGCCGCTGGCGCTCCACGCAGCGGTATCGTCTAGCCGCGGCGGCACGGCACCACCGCCAGAGTGGAGATCTAGCGCGAGGCGGTGGAGGCGTTCGGCGCCGTCGCCCCTGTGTGGCTCGCGCCCTTGCCGGTGGCGCGCTCCGCGGTCGCTTTCGGCGGTGCGGCGGTGCGGCCGGCCGTAGCGGGGTTGTATCCGAGTGCCGTGCTGATGCGCTCGGCGACATCGCGGACCTGGAAAGACAAGCCGCGCATGCGCAGATCGTCCATGTACTGGGCGGCGCTCGACACGCTTATCGCGGCCGCGACGCGCCCATTGACGCCTCGGATGGGTGCGGCGACGCACCGGATCCGATCCTCGTTTTCCTCGAGATCGAAGGCGTATCCAAGGGACGCGTATTCCCGCATGCGGGCGAGCCATGATTCCAGCGGAACGTCGTAACCGGCGCCCAGGCGCGCTTCGTAGTCGTAGAACTCGCGCCACTGCTTGTCGTCGGCGTCGAGGATTAGCGCCTTGCCGAGGCCGGTCGAGCGCAGCGGCTGCCGCTCTCCGATCCGCGAGCTCACTTCCACACGGCGGCCGCCCTGGATCTTGTCCAGATAGAGAGCTCTCGACCCATCGAGCACGCCGAGGTGCACGGCGTCGCCGGTACTGGTCGCGAGCTCCTCGAGATAGGGACGCGCCACCCGCGTCAGATCCATCTTGCCGGCGGTCAAATGGCCGAGCTCCAGGAGCTTTGCTCCGAGTCCGTAGCCGCGACCGCGGGTGAACTCGAGGTAACGGCGCTCGACCAGCGTCGAGGCCAACCGGTGAGTGGTGCTGCGCGTGAGGCTGAGCGCGCCGGCAAGGTCGTCCAGCGAAGTGATACCGCTAGCAACCGCGTCGATGACTTCGAGCCCCCGGACCAGTGTCTGCGTACCCGCCATGGAGGACTTCGTCACCGGCTGCCCATCTGCGGGGTCTTTCCTCGGTGGAGTGCCTTTCTTCGATCGTTTTGTCATAAACCTTCCCGTAGAGCCAGCGAGCAGCCTTGCCTGGTTTCAGCGTACGCCCGCAGACTCAAATTATAGTGCACCCTTGCTGCGAAGCGGCGCGCCATCCGTCCCTTCTCATATTGTTCAATATACAATCACTATTTAAGATACTCGGCCGACCGGCTTCCGCGGCCGCCTCCGCGCCCGCTCAGCGCCGCTTTCTGCGCCGAATCGAGCGTCGCGGCCAAAAAACCTATACGCGGCCGCTCAATCTCTAATATCATAATACAAGAGTTCGTACCAATATGTGGGTCAGGGGGCTTCGCAATGAGCACTGCAGGGAGATTCGCCGGTCAATTCGCGGTCGTCACAGGGGCTGCTTCCGGCATCGGACTCGCCGTAGCCCGCCGACTGACCGCGGAGGGCGCCAAGGTCAGTGCCTGGGACATCTCGCAGCCGGCGCTCGATGCGGTCGCCGGGGAGTTCGCCCATCGGGTCGTCATGGACCAGGCGAGCGAGCAGTCGGTCGCCGCGGCCACCGAGTCCACACTGCGCGAGTTCGGCGCGGTCGATGCCCTGATCGTGTGCGCCGGAATCACGGGGCCGAACGTGCCGCTCGTCGAGTATCCTGTCGATGAGTGGCGCCGCGTGATGGACGTCAACGTGAACGGCACGTTCTTCGTCAATCGCGCCATCGTTCCCGCGATGGTCGCGAGAGGCTACGGGCGGATCGTCAACGTCGCCTCCGTGGCCGGAAAGGAAGGCAATCCCAATGCCTCGGCCTATTCCAGCTCCAAGGCCGCGGTCATCTGCATGACCAAGTCTCTCGCCAAGGAGCTGGTGCGAACCGGTGTGTGTGCCAACTCCATCGCACCGGCGGCCGTACAGACCCCGATCTTCGATCAGATGCTGCAGTCTCACATCGATTTCATGCTGTCGCGGATTCCGCTCGGCCGTTTCGGCAGGGTCGAGGAGGTGGCCGCGATGATCGTGTGGATGTCGAGCCGCGAGTGCTCGTTCACCACGGGGGCAGCCTTCGATTGCTCGGGTGGGCGTCTCACCTATTAGCGGCAACCCGTGTTCAAAAGCGTCTTCACACGGATCACTCTCTACGGCGCCTGCGCTCTGCTTTCCTGCGGCTCCGCCGCCGTCCACGGCGCCGAGCCGGCGGCAGTGCCGCAACCACAGCGTTTCGGCGAAACCTGCGCGCTGTGCCACGGCGGCGACGCCGAGGGCACCGACCGCGCACCCTCGCTGGTCGGCAACCGGGTGTTGCGCGGACTCAGCGCCGATGACATCGCTGCGATCATCGAGCATGGTCGCGGCGGCATGCCGTCCTTCGCCGCGCTGCCTCCGTCCGAGATCCGGGAACTTGCCACCTACGTACGCTCGCTGAATGCGGATGCTTTCGACATGCAGCCGGTGGGCGACGTCGCGAACGGCAGGCGTATCTTCTTCGGCGGCGGTCACTGCGCAGACTGCCACAGCGTCGAAGGGCTGGGGGGGAGCAACGGCCCCGATCTTTCGGGTATTGCCGGGGTGATGACGCTTGCCCAGCTCGGCGATGCGCTCCGCCACCCGCATTTCTGGACCGCACCGGGATGGAGCGTCGTGTCGGTCACGTTGAGCGACGGCACATCGCTGCGCGGCTTCGCACGAAACCAGACCCAGCACAGCCTCGATCTGCAGACTTTCGACGGGCGGCTGCTTCCGCTCAGCGACACTCAATATCGGCACATCACCGCCGAGCAGAATTCGCTGATGCCCCCGTTTCAGGGGTCGGACGCGGAGTTTCGCGATCTCATCGCGTATCTCAGCCGGCAGAACGGCGTTGCTGTCGGTCCGAATGGAGCGGCCCGGGGCAGCGTCAGTCCGGCGGCCGCCGCAGCCATCGTCGATCCAAAGCCCGGTGATTGGCCTACCTACTCCGGGAGCGTCGACGGCAACCGTTTCAGTCTGCTGACGCAGATAAACGTCAGAAACGTATCGTCGCTGCGGCCGGCGTGGGTGCATCCGCTGCCGTACTCGCCGCTGGAGACGACGCCGCTGGTGATCGGCGGCATCATGTATGTCACCGGCCCGAATCAGATCTATGCGCTCGACGGGCGTACCGGCAGCGAGATCTGGAGCTACTCGCGGCCGCGAAGCGACGCCACCACCATTTCCAGCGACGCCGCCAAAGGCGCGCAGCGCGGCGTGGCGGTGCTGGGCGACCGGCTCTTTTTCATCACGGACAACGCGCATCTCATCTGCCTGCAGAGAGTCACGGGAGCCTTGCTGTGGGATGTCGACATGCCGGGCGCCGGCGCGACCGGCCGATATGGCGGCACCTCCGCGCCGCTCGTCGCCGGCAATCTGGTGATCGCGGGCGTCTCGGGAGGAGATGAGGGGATACGCGGATTCATTGCCGCATTCGACCCCGTGAGCGGCCGGCAGGTATGGCGGTTCTGGACCGTGCCCAGGCCCGGAGATCCAACATACGACAGCTGGCATGACGACCCGACGCCGCAAGGGGGCGCCACCTGGACGACCGGCAGCTACGATGCCGGCAGCGGATTGCTGTACATGGCTGTGGGTAACCCGTACCCCGACACCGACGGCGACCATCGCATCGGCAAAGACCTGTACACCGAGAGCGATCTCGCCCTCGATGTCAGGACGGGCAAGCTCCGCTGGTACTTTCAATTTACGCCGCACGACCTGCACGACTGGGACGCCGAGCAGCCGCTCGCGCTGGTCGATGCGACATTCCATGGCCGCACGCGCAAGCTCCTGCTGCACGCCAATCGGAACGGATTCTTCTACGTGCTCGATCGGACCAACGGCAAGTTGTTGCAGGCGACGCCCTTCGTCGAGGATCTGAACTGGGCGAAGGGCATCGCGGCAGACGGCCGTCCGATCCTGCTGCCTGCGAACGAGACGACGCTCGGCGGCGTCAGGACGTGTCCGGCCGTTCGCGGCGCGGCCAACTGGTACTCGACCTCGTACGATGCCGCCACCGGGCTCTACTACGTGATGAGCGTCGAAGACTGCTCGATCTATCGCAAGGCCCACGACGGCGGCTACACCTGGATCACCGATCCGCTGCATCCCTCCAAGAAGGTGCTGCGGGCCCTGCGGGTGGATGGCGGTCAGATCGCCTGGCAGGTGCCTCTGCTCGGCGCACCGGACCTGAACTATTCCGGCGCAATGGCTACCGCCGGCGGCGTGGTTTTCTTCGGCGAGACCGGCGGCGCCTTTGCGGCCGTCGCGGCGAGCGACGGTAGATATCTCTGGCACTTCGAGGCCAATCAGCCCATCAAGGGGTCGCCCATGACCTATACGATCGACCGGCGCCAGTATGTCGCGATTGCAGCGGGCTCGAACATTCTCGTGTTCACTCTGGCCGGCGGTGAGCGGTGATTTCGATTTTGGGAGAGAATTGTACAATGTGGAACCGTGAGTCAGCATTCGCGGAGAGACCGGCGTGACCAATCGGCGGGATTTTCTTGCAGGTGCGGGTGCCGTCGCCGGCGCGATGGCGCTTCGTGTCAGTGCGGCGAGCGCCCGGAAGCTCGCCCGTTCGGCCAACGGCAAGCCTCTGGCGGGAGTTTTCCCCATCGCCTGGACGCCTTGCCGCCCTGACGGCAAGCTCGATCCGCAGGCGATGGCGGCCCAGCGCACCTTCCTCAATCGCGGCAGGGTCGCGGGAGTCGCGTGGCCGCAGAACGCGAGCGGCTGGCAGACCTTGTCCCGGGATGAGTGGCATGAGGGCGCGGATGCTCTTCTCTCTGTGAAGGGTGGCGGCGCCGTCGTGCTCGGAGTACAGACCGTTGGATTCGACATCAAGAAGTCAACGGGATACGCACGCTACGCCGCATCCAAGGGAGCGGACGCCATTATCTCGTTAACGCCGCCGGGTGCGTCCGACGCAGATGTCATTGCCTATTTCAAGGCCTTGGCATCCGCATCCCATCTGCCATTGCTGGCGCAGGCCGTGGGCGATGTGACAGTCGACTCCCTGATCCGCCTGTCCGAGGCGGTACCGACGGTGGTCGCCGTCAAGGATGAAGCGGGAGATCCGCTGCAGCGCGCGCCGCGGCTGCAAGCCGGAACCCACGGCCGGCTGGAGAACTTCTCCGGCAACGGCGGCTACACGTTCTTCGCGGAGCTGGAGGAAGGCTTCGTCGGCACCTGCCCATTCGTCGGCATGGCGGATGTGCTGCAGCGCTGTTATGACCTTTACGGGGCGGGCCGCAAGGAGCAGGCCTATGACGTCTTCGGGCGCTTCCTTGCATTCAATGCGATCCCGCGGTCGAACGACTACGTCCTCGTGGCCCGCGGTGTCTTCCCGGAGGAAGACATCATGCGGGCGAATCCGCCGAAGCCAGGTGCCGCCAAACACGCGCCGTCCGGTCCGATCACCGCGGCCGAGAAGGCGGAGATCCGCCGCGTGCTGAATGACTACATGAAGCCATACCTGGTCGCCTGAAGGCGGCATACCACTTATTCCGGAAGGTTCGATCATGAGACTCAAACCGATTTCGCTGCTTGCGGCACTGCTCCTCGCGGCGCTGTGCGTCATGGTGCAGATGCGCTCGCCGCAAGTGGCGCAGGCCGCACCCGCGGCTGCTGCCGCTGCCGTGTCGCAGAAGAGTCTGGCGAGCGGCTTCCGGCCGCGCTACCGGCACCTGCTCTACGTGGTGATGCCCGGCTCCCTCGAGCGCCCGGGCTGGCTGAACGGCGTCGGCGTCATCGTGCTCGACCCCGACAACGGCTACATCTTCGTGAAGCGGATACCGACCTGGAATTATGCCGCCAGCATGAGCCCGGAGCAGATATCCGGCGTCGCCGCCAGCCCCGTCACCAACCTCATGTACGTCGCCGCACGCGGGCGGCTCGGCGCCATCGATCTCGCGACCGACAAAATGGTCTGGTCGGTGACGTTGGATGGCCAATGCTGCGAGCGGCCGCAGGTGACTCCCGACGGCAGGATCGTGGTGGTGGGCGGCGATCTCAAGGACTACTGGTATGAGGTCGATGGCACGACCGGCAGGCTCATCGGGATATTGCATGCGCCGGAAAGCCAGAACTCGCACAACCTGAATCTGAGCGCGGACGGCAGGACCGCGTTCATGTCGCCGAACAACAAGGTGATGACCATCTCCGACGTCAGGACGCGCAAGATCATCAGGACCATCCGCTTCCCGGACAACATCCGGGTGTTCGTCCTCAACAAGGATTCGACGCGGATCTACGCCAACAACAACAATTTCCTCGGCTATCGCGTCGCCGACGTGAAGACCGGCAAAATCATCCAGTCGGTCGAAGTCACGAGCGTGCCCTGGCGCGCGAAGTGGTTCGCGAATCCGCGGCCACGCGTGCCGCACGGTTGTCCCAGCCACGGCATCGCGATCACGCCGGACGGCAAGGAGATCTGG
This sequence comes from Steroidobacteraceae bacterium, assembly GCA_036273095.1. Taxonomy (GTDB): domain Bacteria; phylum Pseudomonadota; class Gammaproteobacteria; order Steroidobacterales; family Steroidobacteraceae; genus 13-2-20CM-66-19. The sequence goes on from DATAXF010000058.1 coordinate 34,073, forward strand.
GTGGACGATGGCATCTTCAACAAGATCCACATCTTCTCGAACACCGATCATCCGCGTGAGATCGACACGATCAATTCGACGGGGAAGGGTCCTTTCTGGATCACCTTCGGTCTCGATGCGAAGTATGCGTTCGCCTCCTCCGGGGACATCATCGACATCAAGACCCACAAGATCGTCGGCCAGATGCGTGACGAGTACGGCCATCCGATGTACAGCGAGAAGCTGCTCGATATGACGTTCATCGATGGCCACCTGCAGCGCGTCTCGAACCAGTTCGCGAATCAATTCGGAGACTATGAGACGGCCTTCGAGGACGGTGTCGCTCCGCGCGTCACACCGATGCCCGGCGCTGCGCCGGTCACCCTGGGCCCGGTTCAGCCCGGCCGCTGAGTTTGCGCCGGCACGGCATGAATGGTCGTGTGCCGGGGCTGCGGTTTGGTGCAGCTGCCGCCTTTGGTGTCGCGTGGCTTCTCGCGGGTGGCTTCCCCCTCGTCGCGAGCGCCACGGGCACCGAAGGCGGCCGCTCACTCACGCAGGAATATCACTCGCTGCAGATGGTCTGTACCCGGTGCCATGGCCTCGAGCTCGTGAGGGATACTCCCAGGAGCTACGGCGAGTGGCATGATACCGTTCAGTCCATGGTCGACCGCGGCGCGACGGGAACCGACCAGCAGTTCGAGGACCTCATGGATTACCTGCACCGCACGCTGACCACGATCGGCGTCAACAACGCCGATGCGAGCGAGCTCGAGATCGTGCTCGGCGTTTCCGACCGGGCCGCGCAGGCCATCATCAGGAGACGGACGCAACGGAAATTCACCAGCCTGGCCGATCTCGAGTCCGTTGCGGGGACGGACGCGGCCGCGCTGCGGAAAAAAGCCAGACTCATCTTCTTCAATTGAGGCCGGCCGTGGACGCGAAACCGGTCGGCATGGCGCGCTGGGTGGTGGTGTTCGCGACCTGCGCGATCGCCGCCATCTCCTATCTGGATCGCAACAACATCGCAATGGCTGCCTCGGCCATACAGCGGGAGTTTCACCTCGACAACGTGCGCCTCGGAGGCGTGTTCAGCGCCTTCATCCTCGGCTACGCGCTGACCCAGCCTGTGGCCGGACGCATCGCCGACCGCATCGGCGCCTCGCGCGCGATCGCCATCGCGATCATCTGGTGGAGCGTCTTCACCGCGCTCCTGCCGGCCATCCCCGCCGGTATGAGCGGCGCTCTCGGGCTGATCGTGACGGTGCGGCTGCTGCTCGGCATCGGTGAGGCGATCATTTTTCCGGCGAGCAACCGCCTGGTCGCCAACTGGATTCCGTCGCGGGAGCGCGGCCTCGCGAACGGCATCATCTTCGCGGGCGTCGGCTTGGGCGGCAGCATCGCGCCGCTTCTGATGACTTACATCATGATCAGAGAGAGCTGGCGCGCGGCGTTCTGGATCTGCGCCCTCATCGGCCTCGCCGCCGGCCTGATATGGCTGCTCGTGGTGCGCAACAGTCCGGCCGAGCAGAAACGCACGAGCGCCGCCGAGCGGGCGTACATCCAGGCCGGGATGCCGCCCGGCACCGCGCCGAGCGCGCAATCGGTGCGCTGGCTCGAGGTGATCCTCGATCGTCAGGTCGCGGCGCTGACGCTCAGCTACTTCTGTTACGGCTACGTCGCATACATCTTCTTCACCTGGTTCTTCAAGTACCTGTCGGACGTGCGCGGGCTGAATCTCAAAGCGAGCGCGCTCTATACGACCCTGCCGTTCGTGGCGATGACGGTCGCATCGATGCTCGGAGGCTGGATTTCCGACAAGCTGCTGCCAGTGCTCGGCAAGCGTGTGGCGCGCTGCGGTGTCGCGGGAGTCAGCCTGCTGCTGGCAAGCGCCTTCGTCTGGATGGGCACGAACGTCACCGACGTGCACGTTGCCGCGCTGGTGCTGGCGAGCGGCGCGGGGGCGCTGTATCTCGCTCAGAGCGCGTTCTGGGCGCTGAGCGCCGACTTCGGCGGCAACTCCGCCGGCCTGGTCTCGGGCGTCATGAACATGGGCTGTCAGCTCGGCGGCGTGTGCACCGCCGCGTTGACACCGGTCATTGCGCGATCTTTCGGCTGGACGGCGTCGTTTACCGTCACAGCGGCTGTATGTCTGGTCGGCGCGGTGGCGTGGATCTTCGTCGATCCGTTCCATCGGGTCGCCGCTCAGGGACGATAATGAGCCCGATAGTAGGCGGGCGACTCACCCGGTATCAGGCTGTGCAGCACGTAAATGCTGTGTGAGGCGGCGACGTACACGGTGCGGTGATCCGCGCCGGCGAAGGCAATGTTCGCGGCAATCTCCGGCAGCTTGATCTGGCCGAGGACGACACCGCTCGGACTGATGATGCGAATGCCGCCCGGACCCGTGGTCCAGATGTTGCCTCGCGAGTCGACCTTGAGCCCGTCAGGAGCCTCTTCCACGTGCGGTGCGGAGTACTTGATCAGATAGCGGGGGTTCGACAGCGTGTCGTCCGCGGCGACGTCCCATTCCCGGACGAACATGTCCGGCTCGTAGTTCGAGACATAGAGGACCTTGCCGTCGGGGGAGAATCCGATGCCGTTCGGCGTGAAGAGATCGGTGACCGCGGGTGTCAGCCATCCCTTCTTGAAGCTGAAGACCGCGTTCCAGGCCAGCTCCTTGTCCGGGCTGGTGTTCTGGCCGATGAGCCCGAACGGCGGATCGGTGAACCAGAGCGTGCCGTCGGGAGCATAGACGATGTCATTGGGGCTGTTGAATCGCTTGCCGTGATACGCGGTCAGCAGCGGCGTCAGCTTCAGGGTGACGGGGTCCAGGTCCTGGATGCTGCGGCTGCCCTGCTGCTCGAGCAGAATCGTCCCGTCGGGGGCGATCTCCATGGCCTCCGGGCCCTGATTGTTCGGAAAGGGAGCGAATACGCCGCCGGCATTCTTCATCACCAGGGTCACTTTGCCGGACGCGGTCATGGTGTACAGGTTGCCGGAGCGGCAATCCGAGAACCACAGCTTGTCGAGGTACCACATCGGCCCTTCGGTGAAGTCGAACCCGGTTGCGACCCGCCGGATCACCGTGTTCTTCGCCAGAATGGCGTCGAGTCCCGGATTCAGGCGCACGACGTGCATGTTCGCCGCAGTCGCGGGCGGTGCCGGGTGATAGCGCGCGTCGGCGGGGACGCTCGCCAGGAGGAGGCAGCCCAGGCTGAAGGCGATGGCGGTGACAGGCTTGCGTCGGCTCACACGAATCTCCTAAATGCGGGACAGCTTCCCAAATATAGAGACAGTGCTAATATTAGATGCACTCCGGTCGTGTATCAACCGGATGGGCGAGATTGGAGTAGTAGGGCATGACTGCGGCAAGCGCGGCCAGGATAGAGGCCGATTATCTGATCGAGACGGCGTATGACCCGAGGGAAGCCGTCGAGGCCATGGCGGGCGAGCAATCCAGCGGCACCTTCGTCGCGGTGCCGGGGGAGACGCCCGAGCTCAAAGAGCGGTCCGCCGCCAAAGTGGTACGGCTCGATGTCCTGGGCGAGGTCCCGGCGCCGTCATTGCCCGGTGCCAAACGACCGCCCGGCGGCTCCGGAGTCATCAGGCGCGCGGCGGTAACCCTGTCGTGGCCGATGGACAACATCGGCTGCTCGCTGCCGAACCTGTTGGCAACCGTGGCCGGGAATCTGTTCGAGCTGCGGCAATTCTCGGGACTGCGGCTGCAGGAGCTGCGTCTGCCGCGCGCGTTTGCCGAGGGCTACGCGGGCCCAAAATTCGGCGTCGAGGGCACCCGCCGACTGACCGGAGTGCACGATGGCCCGATCATCGGCACGATCGTCAAGCCGAGCATCGGCATGACCGCGGAAGATACCGCGAGCCTGGTCGCCCAGCTGTGTGAGGCCGGCATCGATTTCATCAAGGACGATGAGCTGCAATCCGACGGACGGGTCTGCCCGTTCGAGAGTCGCGCGCGCGCGGTGATGTCGGTCATCAACCGGCACGCCGACAAGACCGGCAAGAAGGTCATGTTCGCCTTCAACCTGACCGGTGATCTCGAGCAGATGCGCCGCCGGCACGATCTCATCGTGGCACTGGGGGGCACCTGCGTCATGGCGAGCCTCAATTCGGTCGGCATGGTCGGGATCATCGAGCTGGCGCGCCATTCGCAGCTGCCGATTCACGCTCATCGCAACGGCTGGGGCTATCTCAGCCGCGATCCGCTGCTGGGCTTCAGTTATGTGGCGTGGCAGAAGCTGTGGCGCATCGCGGGCGTCGATCACATGCACGTCAACGGGCTGAGGAACAAATTCTCGGAGTCGGACGAGAGCGTGATGGCCTCGGCGCGCGAATGCCTGCGGCCCATCTGGGCCGACAGGCCCTGTACCATCGTGCCCGTGTTTTCATCGGGGCAGACGGCGGCGCAGATCCCCGACACCGTCGCCGGGCTGCAGTCGGCCGATTTCATCTACGCGGCGGGCGGCGGGATTCTCGGGCACCCGGACGGAGCGAAAGCCGGAGTGGAAAGCCTGAGACAGGCGTTCGCCGCCACCCGCAGCGGCATCTCACTCGCGGAGTACGCGCGCAGCCACAGCGAGCTGGCCCGGGCACTCAAGGCTTACGGGGGATGAGCGCAGGATCGCTTCCCGCCGGGCCGTTACTGTGTTGGTACGGCGACGATTTCACCGGCTCCTCCGCGGTCATGGAAGCCATGTCGGCGGCAGGGCTCCCTGCCGTACTGTTTTTCGACGTTCCAACGCCGCAGCAGAAAGCCAGGTTCGCGCACTATCGCGGCCTCGGCATGGCGGGCGTGGCGCGGGCGCAGACACCGGCCTGGATGCGGGACAACCTGCCGCGCTTCTATCGGGCCATGGCGGAGTCCGGCGCGCCCGTGTCGCTGTACAAGATCTGCTCCACACTCGATTCCTCGCCCGAGATCGGCTCCATCGGGGTGGCGCTGGAGGTGGGTCTGCCGTATCTCGACGGGGACTGGATACCGTTTCTCACCGCCGCGCCGCCGATCGGCCGCTACCAGCTCTTTGGCAATCTGTTCGCCCGCGCGAACGAGACCATATATCGCCTCGACCGGCATCCGACCATGAGCCGTCACCCCGTGACGCCCATGCACGAGTCGGACGTACGCATTCACCTCGCGAAGCAGACGCAAGCCCCGATCGGCCTCGTGGACTATGTCGCGCTCAGCTCCGGACAGGGCCCGCAGGCGCTGGCGGGTCAGCTTGCCGCGGGCAAGCGCATCATCGCCCTCGACGTCATCGATGAGCATTCGCTTGCGGACGCCGGCGCACTTATTTGGGAGCGACGCGGCAAGCGCATCTTCGCGGTGGGATCACAGGGCGTCGCTTATGCGCTCGCCGCCTATTTTCGCCGCGCCGGCATGCTCGCCTCGCCAACACCCCCGATCTGCGCCGGGCCGCGGCAAATCGCGGCCGTTTCCGGGTCGTGCTCGCCCGTGACAGGCGCACAGATCGAGTGGGCCGGGCAGCACGGGTTCACGCTGATCAGAGTCGACGTCTGTAAGGCAGTTGACGCGTCGAGCTGGAAAGCAGAGCTCGACAGAGTCAGCGGCCTCGCCCGGGCGGCGCTCGGGAGCGGCGGGAATCCGCTGCTTTTCACCGCCAGCGGCGCCGAGGACCCTGCAATCGCCGAATTTCGCGGCGCCGTTGCGACAGCCGGCCTCGGCCTGGCCGCGGCGACCGAGGCCGTGAGCAGGGGGCTTGGCCGCGTACTCAACACTCTGGTGCGCGAAGGTGGTGTCGGGCGGGTCGCCATCGCCGGCGGTGACACCTCGAGCTACGCAGCCCAGGCCTTGGATGTCCATGCCATCACGCTGCTCGCGGCGACGACCCCGGGGGCGGCTCTCTTCAAAGCGCATTCGAACGACCCCGCGCTCGACGGTCTGGAAATCGCCCTCAAGGGCGGACAGATGGGCGCTATCGATTATTTCGGCCAAATCAGTATGGGCGGCGTGTCCGCCTGACGACGGAGTTTCACATGACGAAGATTGCATTGCTCGGTGCTGGCGGAAAGATGGGTGTGCGTCTCGCCAGCAATCTCAAAGGGTCGCGATTCGACGTGAGCCACGTGGAGGCGTCGGAAGCTGCCCGCAAGAGATTGAAGGATGAGACGGGCCTCGGTTGCGTCGACCTCGACTCCGCCCTCAAGAGCGCGGACGTGGTGGTGCTCGCGGTTCCGGACCGGCTCATCGGCGAGATCACCGGCTCGATCATCGAGCGGCTGCGCCCCGGCGCGGCGGTGATCGCGCTCGACGCCGCCGCGCCGCATTGCGGCCAGATGCCCGACCGGCCGGACGTGACTTACTTCATCACTCATCCCTGCCATCCCTCGATATTCGGAGGCGAGACCACGCCCGAAGGCCAGCAGGACTATTTCGGCGGGGTCGCCGCAAAGCAGGCCATCGTGTGCTGCCTGATGCAGGGCCCCGAGGAGCATTACGCGCTCTGTGAGGAGATCGCCAGGACGATCTTCAAGCCGGTCAGCCGCAGTCATCGGGTGACGTTGGAGAACATGGCCGTACTGGAGCCCGCTCTCTCCGAGACCGTGGGTGCGACACTCTGTCAGGCGCTGAAGGATGCAACCGAAGAGGCCGTGCGTCGCGGCGTGCCGAAGGAGGCCGCCTACGATTTCCTCCTCGGCCATCTGAAAATCGAGCTGTCGATCATATTCGGCTTCTATCCGGGCCGCTTCTCCGACGGCGCCATCATGGCGATCAAGGCGGCGACCCCCCAGATCTTCAAGGACGGTTGGCTCGAGCATGTGTTCGACCCCAAGTCCATCGCTGAGTCGACTCGAGCCATCGTCTTTCCGCAGGGTTAGCCGCCGGCGGTTGCCATGAGCCTCAGAGCCCGCGCAGTCCTCGGCGCGATCGCGCTCGGCGTCGCGACGGTCGCGAGCGCACAGGTGCAGATCAGGTCGCAGCTGCCGCCGCCGCGGATCACATCCATGAAGAGCACCCCGCCGGTGATTGCCATCGACTGGGGTCATGTCGCCGCGGTGTCGAAGGTCCATGGGACGACGCAGCTCGGCACCGTAGGACCTGGGCCGCTGCATCAGAAGATCTATCAGGAGCTGACGGCGTTCGATGCGCAGTATCCGCGGTGGCAGATCTGGGGTGGTGGCGCCAAGGACCCGAACCTGGGGAGCGCGGAGCCTCTGCCGCCGGCGAATGGCGTCAGCCACTGGGACCTCGGCACCATCGATGATTCGCTGTCGCAGTTCGTGCAGGCGGTCAAAGGGCAGGAGTACATCGTCAACCTGCCTGTCATCCCGGAGTGGATGTATGCGCCCGATCCGGCCATCGCCAGCGACACGAGGGGACCGATTGCCCGGGTGTTCACCCGGCGCAGGTTGGTAGTCAGCCCGCGGCAGGTTGCGGACTACTACGCGCGCATCGTGAGCTGGCTCGAGAAGGGCGGCTTCAGGGACGAATTCGGCAAGTGGCACGCCTCCGGATCACACCTGAAGATCCCGCTCTGGGAAGTCCTGAATGAGACCGACATGTCAGGAATGCCGGTGAAGGAGTACACGGCACTGTATGACGCTACGGTCGCGGCAGTGCGGAAGGTCGATCCCGATATCAGGTTCGTCGGGCTGGTCATGGGCGTTCCCGAGGCGCACCCGGCAGATGTCATCTATTTCCTCGATCCGAGGCATCACGCGCCGGGGACCCCGCTCGATGCCATCACGCTGCATTTCTACGGGCGATATGGTCCCTGGGACGCGCAACCTGCCCAGGTGGCGACTACCTTTGCCCAGGCGAAAGCCTTCATTGGTGACATCGGGTATGTCAGCGCGATTCGCGACCGGCTGTCGCCGCCGACACAGGTGATGGTGGATGAGCTCGGCACGATCGTCGGCACGGAGGCGCCGCAGGTGCCGTGGCCCAAGGAGCTGAGCGGCCAGATCCCATTTCACCTGCGGCTCTCGGCGGCGATGTACGCCTACATCTATGGCAGCTTCGCGCAGATGGGCGTGGCGTCGATCGGGCAGACGGGGATGAATGCCGGGGTGGCGGGCGGCGGCAACGTGGGCGCCTACGTGGCCCTGACTATGCTGACGCCCGGCGTTGGCGCTCCGAACGTACGCTACAAGGCGGCGAGGCTCCTGATGTCGGAGTTTCCCCCGGGGTCGAAGGTCGTCGACTCCTACACAGGCATCGGCTACTGGGGCAATCCGCCTCCCATCTACGTGCAGGCGTTCATCTCGCCAGACGGGAAGCGCAGGGTATTGTTGGTGAACGAGCAGGACGCGCCGTATTCGGTGGTCATTCCAGGCGCAAAGGGCGCGCGCATTCACGACATCGGCGACGGCTCCGAAGACGCCCCGTATGAGGAGCGGCTGGCGGCCTCGGACACGATCACCTTGCGCGGCCTCGATGTTGCCGTGCTCACGATCCTGCAATGACGCGATCATGAAACGGCGCCACCTGGTTCTCATTCTGGTGGCGCTGCTATCGTGCCTCACGTTTCTCGATCGGATCTCGATCGCGGTCGTGGGGCCGGCGGTGCGCCGGCAGTTCAGCATCTCGGCGGTCGAGTGGGGCTGGATTCTTTCCGCCTACGTGGTGGCCTACAGCGTCTTCGAGATTCCGTTCGGGGCAATGGGTGACCGGCGCGGCTACCAGCGCGAGCTGACCCGCATCTCCCTCTGGTGGTCGGCATTCGTCGCTCTCACGGGCTTCTGCCGCACGGTCTGGCAGTTCATCGGTGCCCGGTTTTGCTTCGGCCTCGGCGCCGCGGGGGTCTATCCCAACCTGACGGGCGTGCTCTATCGATGGATGCCTGCCAGCGAGCGTGCCCGCAGCCAGGGAGTGTTGTGGTCCGCCGGGCGCCTCGGAGGCGGACTGGCGCCGCTACTGCTGGTGCCACTCGAGCTCGAGTTCGGATGGCATGCGGTGTTTCTCCTGCTCGGCGCGCTGGGCTTCCTCTGGGCCGCGGTATGGAGCCGGACGGTGAAGGAATATCCGTCGCAGCAACCCGGCATTTCCGCCGCCGAGCTCGCGGAGATCGGCGAAGGACCGATCAGGGAACACGGAGTCAATTGGCGTCAGCTCTTCGCATCGCCGCAGCTGTGGCTGGTCACTCTGGCCTACGGGCTCTATGGAGCCGGCCCCTGGTTTTATTTCAGCTGGTTCCCCATCTGGCTCATCAAGTCCGGGGGATTTACCGAGTCCCAGATGGGCGTTTTCGCAGCGCTGCCGTTTTTCCTCGGCGTCGTGAGCAACCTGGTGGGCGGACATCTATCCGACAAGCTGGCCGCTCGCTTCGGGGTGAGGCGAGGTTACGCCTGGATGGCCGCGCTATGTTTGCTCCTGACGGGTGTCTTCATGCTCGCGTTGAGCGTGGCACAGGAGAAATGGGCGATCGTCGTGCTCTCGAGCATCGGTTTCGGGGTCATGGACCTCATGTTGCCGTGCGCGTGGTCGATGTGCATGGCAATTGGAGCAGAGGCGGGGGGGACCGCCACGGCCCTGATGAACACGGCCTGCAATCTCGGAGGGTTCTTCTGCGCCTTCGGATTCGGCTACATCGTCACTGCAACGGGCAGCTACGAGGCGCCGCTGCGCGTGGTGGCGGCGATCGTGATGGCGTCGGGCCTGGTGTTCTCACTCGTCGACTGCAGTCGTCGGGCGGCGGTCAGGCCGGTTGCGGCGCCCGGCTAATGCACCGTGAACGACAGGATGTTGGGGCCTGAGGCGATCGCGATGTATTGCCGCCCGCCCACCATGTAGGTCATCGGCGAGCCTTTGAACTGCTGATTGCCATCGAAGTGCCAGAGATGCTTCCCCGTCCTGGCATCGACCGCCGCGAATGCGCCCGTTGTCTCGCCGAAGAAGACGAGGCCTCCCGCCGTCGCCAGGACACCGGAGTAGTTGTGCTCGGGATTGCCGAGCAGCGGGATCTGCCAGGCGACGGCGCCGCCGTCGACCCGAATGGCGCGCAATACTTTCATTGCGGGATCCTGCGGATCCTCCATCGAAGTGTAGTCGCCTCCCTTCTGCGACTTGCGGTAGAGGGTGCAGTCTTCCACCGTCATCACATAGTAGAGCCCCGTCAGTGGATCGTAGGACGTGGCGTACCAGTTCGTGGCACCGCGCACTGCCGGACAGGTCTTCGTCCCGCCCAGAGTCGTCTGAGCGGCCGACGCCAGAATCGGACGGCCGTTGGAGGCAATGCCCGTTGCCCAATTCAGCCTCTTCACCAAAGGCGTTGCCTGCAGCAATTTCCCGTTGGTACGGTCCAGCACGTAGAAGAACCCATTGCGATTGGCATGAAGCAGCAGGTGACGCGTTCTGCCGTTGAACGACGCGTCGGTCAACACGATGGGCTGATTCGCGTCCCAGTCATGCAGGTCGTGGGGCGTGAATTGAAAGTACCAGCGTAGCTTGCCCGTGCGGGCATCCAGAGCCACATCGCTGTCGGTGTAGAGATCGTCGCCGGGCCGGCGATCGCCATCCGTGTCCGGGTAGGGATTGCCGATCCCGACGTACAAGGTGCCGGTTCCGGGCTCGTAGCTGCCGACGGACCATGTGGGTCCGCCCTGAGGTAAAGGATCACCGCCCCAGGTGTGGTAAGTGGGATCGCCGCGCTTTGGAACGGTCCAGAATCGCCATACCCGCCGGCCGGTGATCGGATCGTAGGCGTCAAGAAAACCGCGTATGCCCTGATCGCCCCCCGAGACTCCTGCGATCACGACCCGGCCCGCGATGAGCGGTGCCGCCGTTCCACCATACACTCCCGGTGCGCCCGGCGGCGGCATCCGCACGTCCCACAACAACGCGCCGCTGAATCTCTGCAGGCAGATCAGATGCGCATTGTCAGTGATGAAGTACAGCCGGTCACCGAGTACCGCAACGCCGCGATTGGCACCGATCGCGGCGTCCACTGCTACCGTCTTCGCGGCGCTGCGCGGCCGGGAGTAGCGCCAGATCACCCTGCCGGTCCGCGCATCGAGCGCGTAGATCTGGTTCGGGGCCGTGACGTACATGGTTCCATCGAGCACCAGCGGCGTCGTTTCCAGCGGGCTGTAAGGCAGCGGCCGCACCCATGCGAGTCCGAGTGAAGAGACGTTGCCCGCGTTGATGTGCGCGAGAGCGCTGAAGCGATTGCCAGTGACATTGCCCGAATACGTCGGCCAGTTTCCCATCTTGGGATGCATGACCTCTGCGATCGCGGCGTCGCTGATGCGGTCCGATACGGCGTCGCGTGCGAGGACGACAGGCCCACGGACGAGCAGGGCGGTCGTCAGCGCTCCCAGCGCGCCGAGGCGGAATCTCGAAATGCTCAGTGATTGGAACATCGGGGTGCGGCGGGCGTAAGCCTGGCAGTCTGCCAGGTCTTTGTTTTATATACTACGATACAATCCCATATTATTGCGGATGCCGCGACGGCAGGCACTGTGGCAGCGCTGCAACGGTAGCGCGCCGGCACTCCGCCCCGCTCATGACGATGGGACGGTATACGGAAATATAGTATTCCAAGGCCTCTCCGAGCAGGCGCATCGCGCAAAGGACTTGTCCGCTCAGTACAATGTGGTATAAGTGTTCACACTGTGCAATTTAGCCTTTATCTTCGCAAGTGAGAGGTTTTGGGGGGAATATGAAGAAGCTATTGTTGATCGCAACCTTGAGCGGTACTTCACTCGCGGCAGTCGCCCAGAATGCGACCGTCGCTCAGAATACCCAGGGCGCGCAGAGCGCGCAGAGTGGCGGCGAGCAGGAAGTCGCGCTGACTACGCAGCTCAAGGAAGTCGTCGTCACGGGTACCTTGATTCGCGGCGCCGGCCCCACGGGCTCGCAGCTGATCGCGATCGGAACTCCCGACATCGTCGCTTCCGGTGTCACCACCACCGCTGGCCTGCTGGAGACGGTGCCGGAGATGAGCACCTTCGGTGCCGCGCCCCAGGGGCCGCAGGTCACCTCCGCCACCAGCGGCGCCACGCCTCCCAGCCTGCACAGCCTGCCGCCCGATGCCACCCTGACCCTCATCGATGGGCATCGCATCGTCGGTGACCAGCCGCTGGCCACCTATCCCGATCCGTCGTCGATCCCGCCCGGAGCGATCGATCACGTCGAAGTCGTCGCGGATGGCGCATCGGCGATCTACGGCTCGGACGCCGTCGCCGGTGTCATCAATATCATCCTCAAGAAGAATTACAACGGCGCCGAGACCGACGTCACCTACGGCGGTGCGAGCGGTTACAACACCGTCAATGCCGAGCAGGTGCTCGGCAAGACCTGGGACGGCGGCTCGGCCATGGCCACCGTCAACTACCAGAGCAACTCCGATCTGCCCAACAGCTCGCGCAGCTTCTACCTCGACAACCTGCTGCCGTACGGCGGCAAGAACAATCTGACCTCGAGCTGTGCCCCGGCGAACGTGGAGGTGGGGACGGACGAGTACAGCTCGCCCAACCTCCTGCCCGGCGGCTACACGCTGTGCAACACGGCCGCGAATGCCGACATCATCAATCAGAACAGGCGCTACAGCCTGGTGAGCACGGTGCGGCAGGAGATCGGCTCCAACGTGCTGCTGTCATTCGACGCCAAGTATTCCGATGATTCGGAGGAGCAGGCGATCGCCTCGAACTCGGTCGGCGGCACCATCACCAACGCCAATCCGTATTTCGTGGCGCCGGCGGGCAGCAACGCGACGTCGGAGAATATTCTCTACAACACCAGCCAGCTCGGCGCGCAGCAGGATCCCTACACGGACAAGTCCGGGATGCTCGATGGCGGCGCCTCGATAGATCTGACCAGCACCTGGACGCTGAATACCGACTTCGACTACGGCTGGAGCAAGAGCACGGCCGTCGACGACGGCTACAGCTCCACGCTGCTCAATGCGGCGCTTGCCAGCACCGATCCGGCGACTGCTCTCGATCCCTTCGGCACCCGGACGAACTCGGCCGTGGCGGCGGCGATCCTGAACTGGCCGACGACCTTCGACGCCACGCAGAAGCTCTATCAGTTCAATGTCACGGCGAACGGCTCGCTGTTCGCGCTGCCGGGCGGTGACGTGAAGCTGGCGGTCGGCGCCGATTGGCGCAAGGAAACGTATGCGGGCTCGAACGACACCGGATTGTCGGGAGCCGCCGGCTACAGCGCCGCGAACGTCTCCACGTCGCGCAACATCGATTCGGGATTCGGCGAAATATTCGTCCCGGTCGTGGGCAAGAACAACGCCGTGCCCATGGTGAACAGCTTCAATGTCTCGGTCGCCGGCCGCTACGACCGTTACAGCGATTTCGGCAGCACGACCAACCCGAAGTACGGCTTCACCTGGTCGCCGGTCGGTGGCGTGAGCGTCCGCGGCAGCTACGGACATTCATTCCACGCGCCGCAGCTGTCGGACCTCGACGCCGTCGACACGCGCGCGATCCTCGCGACGAACACCGGCCTCGTGCCTCCAGGCTCGCCGAATCTCAACGGCATCATCCTGGCGGGCGGCAATGCGAACCTCAAGCCGGAGACCGCGACCACGAAGTCCATCGGCGTCGATTACGTGCCGGCATTCCTGCCGACTTTCGAGGCCAGCGTGACTTACTTCTCGATCCACTATCAGGATCAGATCAATACCCCGCCGCTCAATGAGCAGGTATTCATCAATCCGATCCTGGACGCGGACTACGTCATCATGAATCCGACCTCGACGCAGCTGGCCAATTCTCTGGCCGGCATCCGCGAGACCTGGTCCGGGCCGCTGCCGACCATCGGGGAGATCCTGGACTTCCGGCGCTACAACATAGCGGCGACCAAGGTCGGCGGCTGGGACTTCAACTTCAAGTATGCCCAGCAGCTGCCCATGGGTACCCTCAAGTTCTCGCTCGGAGGTGAGGACCTGACACAGTACGAGACGCAGCAGGCGCCGGGATCCGCGTACGTCGATAACCTCACCTCGGGACAGAGCTACATCAACCTGGTGGCGGTGGTGCCGTTTCACCTGCGGGGAACCGTCGGCTGGCAGATGGGCTCGTTCAACTCGCAGATTGCCCTCAACTACGTCGGCAAGTACAAGTTCGGCTACGTGACTTCCACGGGCACGTCGGCAGTCCAGGACGTGAACGCCTTCCCGACCGTGGATCTCTTCGCCAGCTATCAGCTTCCCGACAACTTCCTCGGGGGCGGCGTCGACGTAGGGGTCAACGTCTACAACACCTTCGACCAGAATCCGCCGCTCCTGCTCGAGGCGGGCGGCTTCTCCGCGGAGACCGCGAACCCGATCGGCCGGATGTTCCAGGTGACGCTGCGGAAGCAGTGGTAGAGTTGCGGGCGTAATCGAGAGGGCGTAATGGGAAGCGCAGCGAGACCGTGTGCCTGGACTCTGGGTGTCCTGACGGCGTTGGCCGTGGTGGCGACTGCGTCCGCGCAGGTCCCCATCGGGCAGGCGCCCGTCAAATCAGAGTTGCCGCCGCCACGGATCACGGCCATGAGCTCCGCGCCCCCCGTCATGGCGATCGGGTGGGACGATGTCGTCGCGACCTCGGAGGTGAATGCGACCACTCAGATCGGCAGCGCGGGACCGGGTCCGCTGCATGACAAGGTGTACCGGGAGCTGCGGCAGTTCGACCCGGAGTATCCGCGCTGGCAGCTCTGGGGCGGCGGCTCGAAGGATCCGAACCTGGGCAACGCCGAAGTGCTGCCGCCGGCGAACGGAGTGAGCCACTGGGATTTCAGCAGGATCGACCCGGGCTTCGTCGAGTTCGTGAACACGGTGCAGGGACATCAGTACCTCGTCGACCTGGAGGTGACGCCGGACTGGATGTACGTGCCGAACAGCGCGATAGCGGAAAGCACGCTGGGACCTCTCGCGCGCGTACACACCAGGCGACAGCTGGCGGTCACGCCGGAGGTGTTCGGGGACTATTACGCGCGTGTCGTGAGCTGGTGGGAGAAGGGCGGATTCACGGATGAATATGGCAAGTGGCACCCCTCGGGTCATCACTTCAAGATCCCGTACTGGGAGGTGCTGAACGAGCGCAACATGGCCGGCGAGAGCCCGGCGGAGTACACCAGGCTCTACGACGCCACCGTTCTCGCGATCCGGAAAATCGACCCCGACATGCAGTTCGTGGGTCTCGCGCTCGCGCACGCGTGGGAGTACCCGCAGTACATCACCTACTTTCTGAACCCGAAGAACCACGCGCCCGGCGTGCCGCTGAACGCCATTTCTCTGCACTTTTACGCCAAGTACGGCCCCGACGATCCTCCGGCCGTGCAGGTGGCCACCACCTTCGATCAGGCGATCAAGTTCATCAATACCATCCAGTACGTCAACTCCATCCGCGATCTGCTGTCGCCCGCGACCAGGATCATGGTGGACGAGCTGGGGACGATCATAGGGACCGAGGCGCCGCAGGTGCCGTGGCCAAAGGACAGGCGGGCCGACGTCCCGTTCCACATCAGGCTCAATGCGGCGATGTACGGTTTCCTGTACGGCAACATGGCGCCGCTCGGCGTCGAATCCGCCGGACAGTCCTCGTTCGGAGTCGGGAGCGCTTCGGGGGGCCGCGTCGGTGCATATGTCGCGGATCCGTTGCTCACGTCGGAAGCACTGCCCAATGCCCGGTTCAAGGTTGCCAAGCTGCTGATGACCGAGTTTCCTCCGGGCTCCCGGGTGGTGGCCTCATACACCGGGGTTGGCATCTGGCGCAATCCATTTCCGATCTACGTCGAGCCGTACGTGACGCCGGACGGGACACGCAAGGTTCTAATCGTCAACGAGCGTGATGTACCGTATGCTGCGGTCATTCCGGATGCCAAGGGCGCCCGGATCCACTACGTCGCGGGAGATATGGCAAGTGCGATGTACAAGGAGCGCGTGGCGGGCTCCGACACGGTCACCGTGAGTGGCCTGGAGGTCGCGATCCTCACGATGCCGAGCCAACACTAGCCGGCGGACGCCGCCGGTTGCCGCGCGCGCCGGCTGAACGGAGCATTTGATGTCATCCATGGTCGATCGCGCCGGCATGGCCGTCGCGGATGTGTTGGCGGACTTCATCGAGGCACAGGCGCTTCCCGGCCTGGGTCTCGCCGCCGGCGACTTCTGGCGCGGGCTGAGCGAGCTCATGGCGCGCTTCTCGCCGGAGAACCGACGCTTGCTGGCGATCCGGGACGATCTGCAGGCCAGGATCGATGGCTGGCATGAGGAGCGCCGCGGTCAGCGCCTCGACAGTGCGGCCTACCGCGCATTCCTGACGAGCATCGGCTATCTCGTCCCCGAGCCGCCGCCGTTTCGAGTCGAGCCGAAAAACGTCGACGACGAAGTCGTGAGCGCCGGGCCTCAGCTCGTCGTGCCCGTGCTCAACGCGCGTTTCGCGCTTAATGCCGCGAACGCACGCTGGGGCAGTCTCTACGATGCTCTCTACGGCACGGATGCGATCGCTCCGCCTGCGGCAGGGTCGCGCGGCTACGATCCGGCACGCGGCGCGAAGGTCATCGCTTACGCGAAGGACTTCCTCGACCACGCCGTTCCGCTTGCGGCCGGCCGGCACGCCGACGTCACAGCTTGGGCGATAGCTGACGGTAAGCTCGCACCTGCGCTCGCCGATCCGTCGCAATTCGTCGGCTATCGGGGCGAACCTGGAAATCCACAGGCGGTGCTGCTGCGGCATCACGGGCTTCACCTCGAGCTGCTGCTCGATCGGAAGCACCCCGTGGGCAAGACGGATCGCGCCGGCCTCGCCGACATCGTGGTGGAAGCCGCCCTCACGACCATCATCGACTTCGAAGACTCGATTGCCGCGGTCGATGCCGCGGACAAGACGGCGGCCTATGCCAACTGGCTCGGACTCAACCGCGGCGAGCTGCAGGCGACCTTCGCCAAGGACGGGAGCAGCCTCACCCGCAGACTGGAGCCCGACCGCGCCTATGTCTCGCCGCAGGGGCGGCCTTTCGAGCTGCCCGGACGGAGCCTGCTTTTCGTCCGCAACGTCGGCCACCTCATGACGACTCCGGCCGTGCGCCTGGCCGATGGGTCGGATGCGCCGGAGGGCATTCTCGACGCCGCGGTCACCTCGCTCATCGCGCTCCACGACCGCGGGGAGCGCAATCGCCTGCGCAACAGCCGCAAGGGATCGATCTACATCGTCAAGCCGAAGATGCACGGACCGGCGGAAGCCGATTTCACCAACCGCCTGTTTGACGCGGTGGAGGATCTGCTCCGTCTCCCGCGCCATACCATCAAGGTAGGCGTGATGGACGAGGAGCGGCGCACCAGCGCCAATCTCGCCGCGGTGATCGCCGCCGTGAAGCACAGGGTCGTATTCATCAACACCGGCTTCCTCGACCGCACCGGCGATGAAATCCATACCTCCATGCGCGCCGGAGCGGTGGTGCCGAAGGGCGAGATGCGAAACCAGGCCTGGATCAAAGCCTATGAGGCGCGCAACGTCGCGATCGGGCTCGCCTGCGGCCTCAACGGGCAGGGGCAGATCGGTAAAGGCATGTGGACGGCGCCGGATCGCATGGCAGACATGCTGCAGCAGAAAGTCGCGCATCCGCAGGCGGGGGCCAACACGGCGTGGGTCCCCAGCCCGACCGCGGCGACGCTCCACGCGCTGCATTATCATCAGGTGGACGTGCGCGCCCGGCAGGGCGAGCTCACGGGCCAGGCCGCCCCGGCGCTCGAGCAGCTGTTGACGATCCCGCTGGCGCCGGACGGCTCACTGACCGCGGAGCTGATTCACCGCGAGCTCGAAAACAACACCCAGAGCATCCTCGGATACGTGGTGCGCTGGATCGACCTCGGAATCGGCTGCTCCAAGGTGCCGGACATCAACGATGTCGGCCTGATGGAGGATCGCGCGACGCTGCGCATCAGCGCCCAGCACATCGCAAACTGGCTGATGCACGGAATCTGCACCCGAGCGGACGTCGAGCAGGCCCTGCGCCGGATGGCCGTCAAAGTCGATCGCCAGAACGCGGGCGATCCTGCCTACCGGCCCATGGCGCCCGGGTTCGAGGCGGGCCTCGCCTTTCAGGCCGCGTGCGCGTTGATTTTCCAGGGGGCTCAGGAGCCGAACGGCTACACCGAGCCGCTGCTGCACAGCTATCGCCTGCAGGTGAAGCGTAGGGCGGGCTGACGCTAGGGCGCGGCGCCCGCCGGCGTGGCGAAGCGCACCTCGAGGACAGTGAGACCCTTGCGGCCGATCTGACTGTACCAATGCGGAGTCTCAGGGGGAACGATGATCGCATCTCCCGCGTGCAGGCGTTGGCTCTTGCCGCCGACGATGACGCCTTGCGGCTTGCCGGGCTGCACCTCGATCCTGCCGCCGGTGATCAGCGTGCCGCCGCCCGCGAGAACGAACTGCAGCTCCGTCCATCCGTGATGAATCGCAGGCGCACCGCTCGGCTTGCTGCGGCGAACCTCGTGGATCTGATACTGATCCGTGACGCCGATTGTCGCCAGGGCCAGCTCGGGATGCTGCACGCCTGAGGCGCGCAGCGCACCGGCGAGCTCCGCTGCGGAGATGCGGACGCCGGGCGTGTCCGGTGTCAGGCGCGGCCCGACCTGCTGCGCGCCGGCGGGCGCGAGCGCGGCGAGCAGGCTGACGGCCAGCACGGAAACCAGAGCGAGGGGTCGGCTCATGGAGGAACCTCAGGTCAGGCAGGGAAGGGCATGATACGCGCTTGACTTGCCACCTGTCTAAAATATGGAATAACATCCCAACTAGTGCGGCGCTCGGCCGCGCATCCGAAGGGCAGGGCGCAATGAGCGAGAGCGACCGCAGGCGCACGGGTCTCGATCGCCGTGATTTCCTGACGGGCGCCGCGGCAGCGGTCACTGCCGCCGCGGCGGGCGGTGCGCTCGCGCAGCCGGCCGCTGTCGACCCGATTCCGATCATCGACTCGCACATTCATCTCTTCGACGGCACGCGGCCGGTTTTCGGCAAGGGCTACCTGGGATCGCGCGCCTATGCGGCCCGATACAACAGATCCCTTCCTTCCATGTACGCGCCGCTGGCGCGCGCCGCGGGCATCGTGGGCGCGATCGTGGTGCAGTCGAGCTTCTGGGTGGATGAGAACCTGTGGTACCTCGAGCAGTGTCGGGCGAGCCCGATCATGGTCGGGGTGTGCGGCACTCTCGACCCCGCGGCCGCCGATTTCGGCCGCTACGTCGAGCATTTCCACAACGACCCGCTGTTTCGCGCCATTCGCGTGTGGCACTTCTACGAGTCCGACGGCGGCACGGTGCGGCTCGTGCCCGGCCAGGTTGCGAGCCTCAAGCTGCTGGCCCAGGCGGATCTCGCGCTGGATACCGCCAATCCCAGTGTCGATCTGATGCAGGCGAACGTTCTCCTGGCGGAAGCGATTCCAGGCCTGCGGATCGTGATGGATCACCTGCCGGCGTTCGATCCGACGCCGGCAGACCGGCCGGCGTACGACTCGCTGGTGAAGCGGATGGCGGCTTGTCCCAACATCTTCGTGAAGTTGACGGAAGCCTATCATCCGCGCGCCAACGGCGTGATCGTCAGGGACTACGCCTTCCTGCGCGACCGCCTGCAGTTCCTCTACGAAGCCTTCGGTGAGGACCGGGTGATGTTCGGCAGCGACTATCCGAACAGTTACGGCGTGGCGACGATTTCGCAGGAAGTCTCGCTCGCCAGGCGCTTCATGGCCACCCGGACGCGAGCGGCGGCGGAGAAGTTCCTCTGGAAGAACTCGGCGCGCGTCTACAAGTGGATCAAGCGTCTGCCGCAGCAGCCTTAGGAGGAAGAGGCAGCTCGAGCTCGAACACTCCCGAGCCGACCGTGATGAATACCTTCGGTGCCGCTTCCCGGATGCGGTGAATGCCGCGGGCACGATGCAGCGGGATTCCACTCTCGCGAATGTCGGCCGCGGCGAGCGCCGGCACTTCTATGCGGGCCCTGGCTCCCGGCGGCACCTCGATGCGCAGCAGGAGCTTGTCGTTCTCCTTTCTCCAGGCGCTCGCCACCGTCCCGAGCACGCAGTTGTAGCGAGCCGCCGCCGCGGCGATGCCGTCCACCGGCTGGGGTGCGATCCGGATGCGTTCCTCCGGTGCCCGATGCATGTCGATCCTGATGCCGGCGAGACCGCCGTAGAGCCAGGTTTCGGCATGACCCAACATGAAATGGTTCTGCGAGTGCTGCGGGCTCGCGTCCCAGGACTCGGTGAGGGCGGTCGCGCCCCGGGCGAGCTGCGCGCCGTAGCTCGGCGGGTCGCTGCGTGTCAGGATCCCGTAGAGCACATCACCCCGGCCCGCCTCCATCAGGGCGAGCACGACATAGTGAAATCCTATGTCGCCCGCCGTCACGTGATTGCGGCGGGCGCGGATGTCGGCAAGCAATTTCTCCAGCACGGCACCGCGGTGGCGATGCGGCACGAGACCGATCGCGAGCGGCATCGCGTTGGCGGTCATGCTGCCGCGGTCGTAGCTGCCGCTGTCAGGATCGAGCAGCCGGGCGTTGAGCGTGCGGCGGGCTTGCGCGGCCAGGCGGCTGTAACGGCGCGCGTCCGCGCCTTTCCCGAGGAGCCGGGCGATCGCGGCGAGCGTGATCAGGATGCGGCAATAGGTGGCGGTCGCCGTGAGCGCCTTGCTGGTGAGCTGGGATTCACCGGGGGGCTTCGGGCCGATGTCGTACCAGTCGCCGAGGCCGTAATCGAGAAGACCTCCGACGGCGCGGCCCGTGAGGTAGTCCGTGTAGCGGCGCATGGCGCCGTAGCCGATCTCCAGGATGCGCCGGTCACCCGTATAGCAGTACGCCGCCCATGGGCTCAGCACGATGGCCGCACCCCATTCCGGCGAGTCCCGAAACGCAGAGTTGGCGCCGTCGGCATCCAGGAAGGCGACGTACTCCGGGGCGATGGCGGGCACCAGTCCGCCCGGGAGCTGGCTGTCCATCATGTCGCGCAGCATTTTCTCGTAGAGCGTTATCGCGTCCTCGTTATAGAAGACGGTGTCGGCGTTGAGGTAGGTCTGCTCCAGCCATCCCAGCTTCTCGCGGTGCGGACAGTCGGTGAGCACGCTGAAGGTGTTGCTGAGCAGCGCCTGCAGAATGAGCCCGTGCACGCGCTGCAGCAGCGGATTGCCGCTCTCGAGCACGCCGGCCCGGTCGAGCCGGGCATGCAGAAATTCGCCGCGCACCTCGAGCAGCTCCGGCTCGCCGGCCGCCGCGATTCCGGCCGGTACCGCTCCCTCTATCTGCAGGTAGCGAAACCCGTAATAGCTGAAGCGGGGACGCCACCGCTCGACGCCGGTTCCCGCCAGCGTGTAAGAGAAGGACACCTCATTGCCCGGGCTCGCGTTCGCGCTGCGCTGAGTGACCAGGCCCGCCGCATCGAGCAGCTCGCCCGGCAGCAACCTGACTCTGCGCCCGGCGGCCCCGCGCACGGCGATGGTTGGCCAGCCGGCGAAATTCTCGCCGAGATCGTAGACGAAGACGCCCGGCCGCGGGATCGTGCAGGCCACCGGCGCCAACGTGCGCGCGACTGTTATTCCGGGAGTCCCTTGGCCGCGAAGCGACCCACCCGGCCCCGCCACCTCGGTGGCGGCTACCCAGCGCTCATCGGCGAAGCCCGGGCCGTCCCAGCCGTGAGGCTCGAGGCGCGCATCGAAATCCTCGCCGCCATAGACAGAGGAGAGCACGATCGGTCCCGAATGGGCGCGCCATTCGGCATCGCTCACAATGGCCGCTTCGGTGCCGTCGGCGAATGAGAGCCGAAGCTGCAGGATGAGCCGCGGACGACCGAAGGATCCGACCAGCTTGGTATAGCGGCCGGGATACTTCTCGACGTTATAAAAGCCATTGCCGAGCAGCACCGCGAGCGCATTCCTGCCCACCCGCAACAGGCGGCTCACATCGAGGGTGTCGTAGAGGACGGTTTTCCGGTAATCCGTCCATCCCGGATCGAGCACGCTCGCGCTCGCGCGGCGGCCGTTGATTCTGAGCTCGTGTTGGCCGAGGCCGCAGAGCGAAAGGACGGCGCGCCGCAGGGGCTTGTCGATGCGGAACTCGCGGCGCAGCAGCGGCATCGGCCGCGGCTGCAGCGGCGGACTTCGGTTGACGGCTGGCGGCGGCTCGGGGGAGGGGGCCCAGTCGGGGCCAGCCGCAATCCAGCGCGCGCGCCAGTCGGCCGCGCTCATGAGTCCCGTCGTGAAGCTTGCGGGCCCACTGAATGGGCTGGCGCGTCCGCTCCCATCCCAGACGCGCGTCGCCCACCAGTAGGGAGTCTGAGAGGAGAGCGGCAGATCGTGGTTGGGCACTGCCCGCGGCGCGGCGGTCTCCAATCGACCGCTATCCCAGACGTCGCCTCGGCCGGAGCTGGCGGCGGCACGCGACGAGGCAATGATCGCCTGGCAGGCGCTTTGCTCGAGCGAGCGCATCTGCGGCGAACGGGCCGCGAGAGTCCAGGTCAGGCGAGGGCGCGGTGTGTCGATACCGAGCGGCGCCCGTAGCCATTCGACGCGCAGGTTCCGAGGGCGGACGTCGGCCGCGGCCCCGGTCTCGTGCGTTATGGCTGCGCCGGCCCACGCGAGGCTGCTCCTGGCGAGCGTAGGCCCGAGTGAGGCGCCCGCAACCAGCCGCAACAGTGCCCGTCGAGACGTCATCGCCCACTTCCCGGGGAGCTTCCCCCGTCGGCTCCGACTGTAACTAATTTCACCATATGGGATTCCGCTTGCGCCATCCGGAGCAGTAGTGATATTTATACACAAAAGCTTCGTCCGCCTGTAAACGAAGATCGGCGGGTTGGCTACCTTGCAGTAACCGATTGAGGGGGAAAGATGATGAAAGCTACGTCAAGGCTCATATCCGGGGCCGTCGCCCTCGCGATGGCGGGCAGCGTCCCCGCCTGGGCCGACGCCGCGGCGCAGGCCGCGAATTCCGCCGGTCAGGCGTCAACCGGCCAGCACCCTGCGCAACTGCAGGAAGTCGTCGTGACCGGAATCCGTCAGAGCATGGAGAGCGCGCTGCACATCAAGGAATTCGCCGACACCATCGAAGATTCCATCGTCGCCTCGGATATCGGTAAGTTGCCGGACATCACTGCAATCGACGCCATCCAGCGCATCCCCGGCATCCAGATCAGCCGGCAGCTCGGCGAGGGCGGCGGCACGGTCACGATCGGCGGCTCGGCGGTCATGAGCGGCTACGAGATCCGCGGTCTGCCGCAGGCGGAGACCCCCTTGAACGGGCGCGAGGTCTTCAGCGCCCAGGGCAGCCGGGTGCTGGACCTGACCGACATCCCCTCGGCGCTGCTCGCCGGCATCGATGTCTACAAGGACCCGACCGCGGACCAGCTCGCGGGCGGCATCGCCGGCACCGTCGACCTGCGCACCCACAAGCCGTTCGACTTCAAGGGCCTCGAGCTCGAAGGCAGCGGCGAGGAGCAGTACGGCGGCCTCATCGGCCAGGCCAAGCCATCCTTCACCGGCCTCCTGAGCAATATCTGGGATACGGGGATCGGCAAGGTAGGCGGCCTGCTCACGCTCTCGTACCAGGATCGCAGTT
>DATAXF010000059.1:0-16112 GCA_036273095.1 Steroidobacteraceae bacterium
CGAGATCCCGATTTATGAGCTGCTCCTGAACCGCTTCGATCACTACTTCGAAGATGCGGCGACTTACCCCTCTCCGATCACGAACTTCAGGGTCAACCAGCATCGCAGTTGGGTCGTGGACAACGATAAGTTCTCGGTCAATCAGTTCCTGCACCCCTATTCGGGATCCATCTATCAGGGCTTCGCGCGTTCGGCTGGACTGGATTTCTGGCAAGCCTCGGCCTACACCTTTGCAGGCAGCCTGATGTGGGAGGAGGCGGGCGAGAATACGGCGCCCTCCATCAACGACCAGATCGTGACGGGCATCGGCGGCAATTTTCTCGGCGAGCCGCTGTTTCGTATCGCGAGTCTCCTCCTGGAGCGGGACGCGGACGACCCGCACTGGTGGCGCGAGCTCACGGCGGATATCGTCTCACCACCGACAGCTCTCAACCGCCTCGCGTTCGGCGATCGCTTCACACCTATCTTCCCCAGTAACGATCCGGCTCTGTTCACGAGCTTCGCGGTCAGTGCGAATGCGTTTACGCACTACACCTCCGATGTCAACGTCAATGCTGATCCGAGCGCGCCGCCCGCGAATCAGACTCTGGAGCGCGCTAGGGCGGACGCGAGCTTCACGATGGCCTACGGGCTGCCGGGGAAGCCTGACTACAGTTACGACCGCCCATTCGATTACTTCAACTTGGATTTCGAGACCGACACGGCGACCGGCGTCGAGTCCGTGTTCAGCCGCGGATTGCTCTACGGCGCCGCGTACGCAAGCGGCCGGAATTATCGCGGCATCTGGGGGCTGTACGGGCTGTACGACTACGCCGCGCCGAACATCTTCCGTGTCTCCAGTACCGCCGGGGCGTTCGGAACGACCGGTCAATGGTGGCTATCGCAACACGTGGCGCTGCAGGACACGGCATTGCTCGGCATCGGCTACGCGGGAGGCGGGGTGATACACGGCGGCGGCGTCAGAGCCCCGAGTCCACTGGGTGGAGGCCAGCGCAACTACCACTATGGCGTCACACCGGAGTCGCTGCTGGCGCTACGGTTGATCTTTGCGGACCGGGCAGCTCTCGAGGTTACGGGACGCAGCTACTACATCAGCAAGGTCGGCGCCACGGAAAGCACGGGCAGCGAGACCATCGAGCGAGTCGACCTGGGGCTGACGCTGCGCGTGTACAAGTCGCACGGCATCTTCGTGCGCTATCGAATATCGAATCGCGATGGACGATACGTCGATGAGCCGAACTCACACCAGCGGGTGGAGACCCTGAACATCGGGTACGTGTTCATTGGCGAGGAAGATCTCGGGGCGGTCGATTGGCGAGGCACGGACCGGTAAACAGGAACGTCTCGCCGGCGATGGTCGACGTCCCACGCACATAGGCTTCACGCCTGCTTAGGCCGTGCCCTTCTGCGGGGAGGTCCGCTGGACCTGATGGCTGTGATGGACGCGAGTCGCTCTCCGGTGTGTGCGATGAGGCGCTGAGCCAAGGGTCCGAGAACGCGTTCCGATAACCCGTCGGCGCGCGCCTGGGCATGAGCGGCGGAGACTACATCCGGTAACGCTCGCGCCATATCAGTCACCATGCCGATGACGTGCTCCTCGTCCAGAGCGCAGCTGCGCGCCAGGGTCCGCCAATCCGCTGGGGTCACGAGAGCGAAGTCGTAGTGATCGCCGATCTTCATTGCGACACGTTGTGTAATTAGATTCGGGTACGGCAGCTGACTCGATAGATCGTAGAGCGGAGCGAGCCGTACCTCATCACCCGCGCTGATCAGGAATGAATAGTTCTTTGCGTGCGCATCGGTACCTCCGATCAGCCAATTGAATATGTTTGCTTTGATGAACCGTTCCACGTCGAGCTTCGAAGCCGCGCTCACACGCCGGATGAGCGTTGTGATCTGCGAGATGCCGGGGCCACCGTCCTCTTGATACTTTTTTGTTGGCATCAAGCCGAGGGCTTGGCACATATCCTCTTGATGAACCCGTTGTGGTAACAGGGTTCCAGGTGCCGGCGGCAGTCTGTCGTAGCGTTCAACCACAATATAGGGCTGGTCGAGCATGAGCACGAACGACCGGGCCGCGGGCATTTCAAGCCGGGCGGCGATGCCCTGGCATAAGTGCTCGTTTTCAACCAGGCCATCGAAGCCAGGAACGCAGGGTTTGATGATGTGGGTAGTCGGGGTACGTCCTCCGGGGACACCCCAGCGATCAGTCTGCCGGTCCCAGTAGAAAGCTGTTTTGGCCTGCGCCCCCGGGAGACTCATCCTGCCGGGATCCCCGGGTCGTCGTATAGCCGCGACATCGGCTCTCAATTGGATCAGCCGCTCGCGAAGCTCGTCCATGCTGATCCAGTCGATAATGGGGTGTTGCTCTGACTGAATCGCAGCGCGCTGCTCTGGCGGAATGAACTGGGCGGCGCCGGGAACATCAGCACCCACGTGCGCGAGGAGTTTGAAGGGATTGGCGGCTGAGACGTGATACTCCTGTGCCCAGCGTTGCAGAACGTTGGGATTCTCAGGCAAGAGGTTCCAGAGGTACGGCCATACTGATTTCTGGGGATGGCTGATCTCCGCCAGTGGCATGGTGACGGAAAGGGAGTAGCTTTGCGGCGACTCTCGCCACGCGTTCTCGTAGCGCAGAGAGAGGCGGCCGGATTTATCGGCGAGGACGCGTCCAACAGGCTCGCCCTCGATGAAAACCAGGAGCTCGCTCACTTGCGCTCGGACCGCTGCAGTTGACGGAAAACCTCGTCAAGCCTTGATGGCCCCGAAGGGCTGTCTTTTCCAGATGAGGGCAGCTTCTCATTGCCCAGGGATGCCCGCAGATCGAGCGCATCCAAGACCCTCAAGACGAGGCCCAGCTCCGCTTTTGGGTTGCCGGACTCCAGGCGGATGACCCACTTTCTCTCGACGCCGAGTTGCGCCGCCAGTGTACTTTGCGAGAGGCCTTTCTCCCGCCGCTTCAGACGGACCGCTCTTCCGAGCTGCTCGGGGTTTTGCCAGTGTATGTCCTTCATGAAGGACATTGTGCCACGTGTCCATTATAAAGTACATATCCCTTATAAGGGACATGACTGATATGTCCCTTATAGAGGACATCGAGCTGTCCCTTTCCCAAGCTCCCGCGTGATTCGCTCGACGGAATTCTTCCCCCGCTCGCTCTATGCTCGCGGCCAGGATTCAGGACAGCGGTCGCTCAATGGAAATTCCGCGATTACGGTCTCCTCTCAAACGAAAGCCCCGGCGTCTCCCAGGACAGTCCCTGGACGAGGCCATCGAGACGCTCTTCTGGGATGAGCTCGGCCCTCCTCTTCTCTTTGCCTTCATCCTCGCCGTTCTCGCGGGCTTCGAGTGGTTGATCTACCTCACGCGGGTGCCGCCGCAGCCCTGGTTCTTTACCGGTTTCGCAGTCGCCGCGTCGCTCTACGCCGCACAAAAGTTCGCGCGGCTTCGGGCCCGGTTCCGGCGTCTGGTGCTCGGACGGGACGGTGAGCGGGTGGTGGCCGAAGAGCTCGAAAAGCTCCGCGCGGACGGCGCCGACGTCATACACGATGTGCCGGCTCCTGGATTCAACATCGATCACGTCGTGCTATCCCGTCGAGGCTTTTACGCGATCGAGACGAAAACGTGGAGCAAACCGCAAACAGGGGACGCTCGGATTCACCTCACGCAGGCAGGCATCGTCGCCAACGGCCGCCGCCCCGGTCGCGATCCCCTCGCGCAGGCCCAAGCTGCGGCGAAATGGCTCGCCCGTTTCTTCGAAGACTCAACGGGGAAGCGATTTGCCGTACGCGGAACGGTACTCTTTCCAGGGTGGTTCATCGAGCGGATGAGTCCCAACTGGCGTCGGTCGCCCGAGCTTCCCTGGGTGCTCGAGCCCAAGGCGCTGGCATCGTTCATAGCGCGCGAGCCCCAAGACATCACGGAAAGCGACCTCAGGCTTGCGGCCTCGAGTCTGGCCCAATACGTGCGCAGCGCCGACGTCAGGTAGCGATTCGGCGGTCTAAAGCGTGTTGCGGATGAGCCGCCCCGCCTGCATGAGCACCGGGATCCGCGCCTTGTCGCGAAACCCGCTCAATTCCCGCAGGGGATCGAAATCCAACACGAGCAGATCCGCGCGCATCCCGGCGGCGATGCGCCCCACTTCATCGTCGATCTGCAACAGCTCGGCATTGACCGAGGTGGCCGAGCGCAGCACGTCGATCGGACGTTCCACCCGGCCCCGCAGCTCCATCTCGCCGGATTGCAACGGATGCGACGCATAGTCGAACAGATCCGTCCCCAGCCCGAGCTTGACTCCGTTGCGGCGGCAGATCTCGATCGCGCGGAATGCCCCATCGCCCACCGAGTCGAGCTTCTCCCGCATCGGCGGCGACAGGCTCTTACCGCTGCCTGCCCGGCCGAGAGCGTCGACCACCGACAGCGTCGGCACCACGAAGGCGCCCGCCGCGGCGATGGACCGGGCGGTCTCGTCGCGCTCGATCAGCGTGCCGTGCTCGATCGAGCGGACGCAGAGGGCGGCGCAGCGCGCCGATCCGCTGTCAGTGTGGCAGTGCGCCATGACATATCTCTCACGCGAGGCTGCTTCCTCCACGGCGACGCGGACTTCGTCGTCGGAGAATTGCCGCATCCGGAGGGGGTCGGTGGGAGACAGCACGCCGCCCGAAACGAAGAGCTTGATCTGGTGTGCACCCCGACGCAGCTCTTCGCGCACGGCGCGGCGCAATTCATCGGGTCCATCGACCGTCTGAGACAGCAGTCCCCCGTAGCCGTGGCAGCCGCACTGCTCGCCCTCGTCAGCGGTGCGCATGTCCCCGTGGCCGCCGATCTGCGACAGCGCGCGGCCGCAATACCGCAGGCGGGGCCCCTGGATGACACCCAACTCGAGGGCCCGAGCCAGGCCGACGTCGGCGCCGGCCGCATCGCGCACCGTGGTAAAGCCACGGTCCAATGCATCCGCGAGGATGCGGCTGGCGTGGCATGCCATGAGCGAGGGAGGCATGCGGTCGGCGCCGCGGATATCCCAGCTCGGCGAGCACGCATGGAAATGAGCGTCGATGAGACCCGGCATCAGGTAGCGCCCCCCGCAGGGAATCTCGAGCGCTCCCGAAACCTTCGGGCGGCTGGTCGCCACCTCGCGGATGCGCCCATCCTCGATGATCACGTGTCGAGGATCGCCAATGTCCGGGGAGTCGCCATCGAATACCTTGACGTCGGAAAACACGATGATCATGGCTGCTTTTCCTCGCCGGCGGCGTTGCGGCGCGCCGCGCGGCCGACAACCGAATAGTAGATCGCGAGGCCTGTCGCCGTACCGCAGGTGAGGAGCGTCGCCGCCATGCCGACGAGCAACGCGTTATCGTGCTGATAATAGCCATCCAACAGGCCGACGAACTGGATGGCGCAGAATCCCAGGAAGGAAGGAACGGACACACCGTCGGCGCGCTTGGCCTTCCACAGATGCCACGCCTGCGGCACGAAGAGCGCCGCGTTGATGATCAGTCCGGCACCGAAGATCGCCGATATGATCTCTTTCATGCCAGGCCTCGTTTCGTTATGCCAGCGCCTGCTCGATCGGCACGAAGTCGAAATCGAATCCAAAGGCGCGCGGCCCTATGACGGCCACGGCTTCGGGGCCGCGGACTTTCGGATCGGCGCTGTAGCCGATGACGTGCACGCGTTGACCGTAGTTCAGCCGCTCGGCCGGCAGGGGCTCGGCGGACTCCGAATCCACGACGGTGATGATGTCAGGGACGGTCGCGACGATGCGGCCCCGATTGCGGGCGACCAGGATCTCGTTCTGGATCTCGAGCGAGAATTCGGGCTCACCGCCCGCCGAGCCGCTGAGCAGCGCCCGTGCCCAGTGCCAGCCGTCGCGCGTTTCCCGCTGCACGTCCACGATGCGTCCTTCGAAGAGGAGTCGCGCGTAGCGCTGCTTCGAGGGGACATCCAGGTACGTCAGCAGCTCCTGCACAGGGTCCGACTGCTGCTCGCGAGCGGTGCGGATGCGGCGCCCGATATCCAGGGTCTGCATCAGCGAGCCGAGAACGGCGGCGTGTTTCACCTGACGGCCTGACATCGGATAGAAAGCGCCGGCGACGCTGCTGCCCATGCCGACGCAGGCAGCCCGAATGATCGCCTCGGCCGCGCGGTCATCGACCGCGAAGATGTGTGAGAGGTTTCCTGCATCATCGGTGACGACGCTCGGCGTAGCCCGGCAGCCATAAATCGAGAATGCCGTCATCTCTATGTGTGGCACCGCGCGTCCAATGCCGTCGCCATCGACGACGGGCAGATCCACCTCGGTTGCCGCAGCCAGCGGCATGAGCGAGTTGAATCCGCCGATTTCCGCGCTGATCAGCGCGTCGATCCGCTTCCCGTAGAATTCCGTGCACGCCTTGAGGAGCCGCCGCAGCATTTTCGCCGATACCAGGTATTCCTCGAGCACCGTCGGGGCACCAACCCCTGCAATGGAGACGACGAATGCGTCGTCGGCGAGGTCGGCAGCATCGATCACCCGGGGATAGCGGCCACGGCGCATCTGGTCGATGAGAAAGAGCGCGCCTACCCGCGGGTCGCCGCCGCCGCCACCGCCCAGAAACACGGCCCCCCGGGCCATGTCCCGTACATCGATCTCCGATTCGACCTGATACATGCTCAATTCCTCAACGAAGCGAGCTCGCCGACCGCGCGCACCCGCACCTGCACGAGGTTGGTGCGAATGTGCGTCATGGGCAGCTCGGCCATCTCGACAATGGTGATGGTTTCCGGATCGGCGCCCGCCGTACGCGCTGCCTGGCACGCCTCGTCCTTCGCCTGCTGGAGCGCCGCCTCCCGGCCGCTCGAGTAGTCATACAGCCTGTCCACCCGGCCGCTCACCATGGCGATCGCCGCACCCACCGCATTGGCCACCTCCGCATGACGCGGCCGGTGCACCTCGAGCGTGCCGCGCAACGGCCGGCTGAGGAGAATGTGTCCGCCGCCGACCAGGATCACCGGCACGGGCTTGCTGTTGGTTTTCATCCGGTCGATCGCATCCTCGATGCGCGTATGGATCAGGCCCATCGCCCGCTCCACCACCGCGCCGCTCACCGAGCTCACCCGTGCGGGATCGCCGATATTCGCCTGACCGGCCCGCACCGCAATGTCGGTCGCCGTGAGCTCGGAGCCCCCGAACACGAGCGCCCGCTCGGTGAGCTGGTATCCCACCGATTCGGGACCAATCTTCAACCCCGTCTCGCTCTCGCGCACCAGGGTGCCGCCGCCGAGCGCAATGGAAAGGAGGTCCGGCATGTGTGAGTTGGTGAGCACGCCGCCGATCTCACGCGGCAGCGCGCTTTCGCGCGGAAATCCGTGCACCAGGAACCCGAGATCGGTGGTGGTACCGCCGATGTCCATCACCAGGGCGTCCTCGAGACCGGTGAGAAAGGCGGCGCCGCGCAGGCTATTCGTGGGACCGGCCGAGCAGGTGATCACCGGGAACCGGCTGGCGAACTCGGCCGAGACCAGCGTGCCGTCGTTCTGGCTGAAGAAGACCGGGCAGGAAATGCCGACCCGCCGCAGACCCTCGGAAAGTCCGTCCACGACGCGCCGTGCCATCTCGCGCAACGTGGCGTTCATGATGGCGGCGTTCTCCCGATCGACCAGCCCGAGGCCGCCGAGCTCCGCCGACAGGGTGATGTCCGCCTCCGGATGGGCCTTGCGCAAGATCCGGGCGGCCTCTTGCTCGATGTCCGGACGCACAGGCGCGAAGCAGCTCGTTACCGCGATGCCACGAATCCCCTTGGCGCGGATATCGAGTGCGATCCGCTCGAGCTCCTGTGGGTCGAGGGCCGCATACTCCTTGCCATCGAAGAAGGCGCCGCCCTGCGCGAAGTACCTCTCCTCCCCGGTTTCAGCGAGCAGGTCACGGGGCCACGCGGCGAAGGGCGGCACTCCATCGCCTTTGGGAGCCGAGACGCGCACCGCTGCCACCCGCGACAGCCCGCGCCGCTGCACGAACGCGTTGATGAACTGGGTCGTGCCGATCATGACCGAGCCGATCGAGGGCGCGGCGACTGCCGCATCGAGCAACAGGGCCTCCACGACGGCGACCAGACCGTCGCCGACCTCTGCCGTGGTCGCCCGTTTGGCGCTCGCGAGAACTTCGCGCCCGCTCATCAACACCGCGTCGGTGTTGGTACCTCCGACGTCTATCCCGAGGACGAGACGCGTCTCACCGGGGGCATTCGTCTTTCGAGCCATCACCATCTCCCTGGGTCAATATCTCATGCTCAGCTCGACACCGTACGTCGCCGGCGGCACGAGGTATCCGATCCCCGCGACGCCGATGCCGAAGGGATTCGCGCGCACGTATTGGCTGTAGGCGCGGGTATCGGTGATGTTCTTGCCCCACAGCCACACGCTCCAGCGGGCGCTCTCGATGCCGGCCCGCAGATCGAGATACTGCTTCGGATTCTGCACCGCGATGTTGTTGACCTCCCAGATCTTCTTGCTGTAGAGGTCGAGCGACGCACGGCCGAAGAAGCTCAGGTTGGAGCTGATCGGGCGGTGATATTGCGTGCCGATCTGGCCGCTCCATGGTGTCAGGTAGGGCGTATAGGATCCGTAGCATCCGTAATCCGCCGCCGCGACCTGCGAGGCGGAGAGGCCGGAGCAAGAGGGTACGCCGTCGAGCTTGGCAATGGACGAATCGGTGAAGCCGGCGTTGGCGAACAGCTCCCACTGCGGGATCGGATACCATTGGGTCTCGAGCTCGGCGCCCTTGATCACCACCAGGTTGATGTTCTGGTTGACCTGTGTGAAACCGCCGCCGGGTGAGCTGAAGACATTGAAGTACTGATAGCCATGGTCGGTGTCGTAGAACACGGCGCCGTCGACGTGGACTCTTCCCGCGAGCCACAGAGTCTTCCATCCTGCCTCGTAGTTACGCAGATATTCACTGGTAAAGTGCGACGGACTGCCCGTAGGGTTGAATCCGCCCGGGCGATAGCCCGTGCTCGCCGTGATGTAGTAAGTCTGCCGGTCGGTGGGGCGCCAGCTCAGGGTGGCCTTGGGCTGCCAGGCGAGAAAATCGCTGTGCAGGAACGAGCCGGTCAGCAGATTCTGCTGGGTCCGGTCGTCGAAGTCGTAGCGCAGGCCCCCGGTGAGCGTCAGGTCCGGCAGGAGGTCGTAGTCGGCCTGGCCATAGGCTCCGAAGGAGCTCTCGACCCAATCGTAATCGGAGTTCGCGATGGTGAGACCCGGATTCCAGAACTGGCTCGGGCTGCCGTTCTCGTTGATGAAGACCCGTGTCAGCAGGGACTTGTCGAGATACTGATAAGAGACGCCGGTCACCCAGCGCAGGCGCTGCTGGAACGGTGAGGTGAGGCGCAGCTCCTGGAAGTAGCTCGTGAGCCCCAGATCCTGGCCCTGTGCCGCCTGGAATCCGAGATTGAAGAGCCCGAGAGGATCCTGTACGGGATTGCTGTA
Organism: Steroidobacteraceae bacterium; assembly: GCA_036273095.1. Classification (GTDB taxonomy): domain Bacteria; phylum Pseudomonadota; class Gammaproteobacteria; order Steroidobacterales; family Steroidobacteraceae; genus 13-2-20CM-66-19. The sequence continues at coordinate 9,469 of DATAXF010000059.1, forward strand.
GGAAATGCTGGCGCGGTTATCCTCGTACATCCGGTCGTAGCCGCTGATCCAGGTGAGGGTTGCAAACGACAGCGGGCCCTCGAGCTTCGCGCTCATGTCACCCGTCATGCCGACATCGCCCGGGTAGAAGGCGTAGGTGGGATTGAGGAACTGGTTCGGATTGTCGGACTGGATCCAGCTGTACTGGTTAGTCGCGGCGCTGTGCCGTCCAAAGTCCCCGGTCAGCGCCAACGTCCAATCCGCGGGCAGATGCGCGAGGATGCTGCCGCGCGTGTCGTAGTCATAGTGGATGAAGTCGGAGTGGGCGCCCGCCCCAGGGTACGTGTCCGGGATCAGACCTGTCTGAGTCAGGTAGGTGGCCGCGACCCGGTAACCGACTGCCTGCGACCCCATCGGCCCGGAGGCCTCGCCCCGCACGTCGGCCATGCCACCGTTACCATAAGTGAGATCGCCGGTGGCGGAGAATTCCGGCGTCGGCGGCGCCGTCTGGATGACGATCGCTCCGCCAAGCGCATCACGGCCGTAGAGGGTCCCTTGCGGCCCCTTTAGCACCTGGATGCTATCGATGTCGAACATCTGCTGATTGAGCTGCAACTGGTCGACCTGCGGCACTCCATCCACCACGACCGCGATCGGCGGATCCGCATTGGTGACCGAAGCGATGCCGCGCACCACGACCCAACTATTGTTATAGGTATCGGCGCGGTCGAAGGTCATGTTCGGGATATCGGCGATGTAGTCCGCCGTGTCCGTGATGCCGCGCTGCTCGATCTGCCGCGACGTAAACACTTCCACCTGGGCGGGGACCCTTTGCAGCGGCTCCGCGCGCTTCTCCGCCGTGACGATGACCTCGTGCAGCAGTGTCGGGGCGTTCTGGTCGCCATCCGCGGATTGCGCCGCGTCAGCGCCCGCGGCGTGGACGGCGGCTAGAGGGACACCGGAGGCGAGGAGCAGACAGACGATCCCTCGTTTTGCTCTCGATCCGTCGCGGCGACGCAATTGGCTGTGGCGCGTTGTCATGCGGTTCATTCTTTCGACGTACCGCCTCCCCCATCCGCGAGCGACCCCGCGGACACGACGGGGGTCTTTTGCGAGACCCGCGTGCCCGAATCCCACCAGGCGGTGATGCGAATGGGACAGGGTGACCAGATGCTATCGGCCCGGCCACGACCGCAGCAGCTCCGATGGTGTGGGCGCGGCTGCGATTTCGGGTAGGTGTTCCGCTCGGCGCCCACCATCGGGTAGGATGCTGAGCGAAGCTTTCCCCCGCGCTCGTTGTATGCACGCAACAGAACTCTCTTCCGTGGGTGCATATGACCGCTTTCACCCACCTCTCTACCGCGTCGAGTTGCTGCCGCGCACGGAGCTGCGACGGCGCCTGGATGTCGCGCTCCGCTATCCATTGACGGCCATCGCGGCTCCCGCTGGCTATGGAAAAACTTCGGTGCTCGCGCAGTGGCGCTGCGATCAGCTCGAAAGAGGCACTGATGTCGCGTGGCTCAGCATCGTCGATGAGGGCACGGACGCGCAGACGCTAGTCGGCGACCTCGTGTTGGCCATTACGCGCGCCGGCCGCAGTCTCGGCCGGCTGGCAGGACTCGCGGAAGACGGGCTCGCTGACCTGCCGACCGGGTCGGTCGTCGATCGACTGACGAAGGCTATTGCGCAGGAGGCTCGTCCGCTCGTTCTCATCATCGACGACGTCCATCGGGTCTCGCCGGCGGCCTTCGTCTCGGTGTTGGGTCCCCTGCTGCGCGCGCCGCCGGACTTGATGCATGTCGTCCTGAGCGGCCGGGATCCGCCGCCGCTCAACGTACCGGAGCTCGAGGGACGGGGCTTGCTGGTGCGGCTCGATGCGGCGGAATTCCGCTTCACTCGCGACGAAGCGCGCGAGCTCCTGGCCGGCTTCGAGCCTACACAGGCACAGCGGCTCGCAGAGCAGTCCGAGGGCTGGCCCATCGTCCTGCAGCTGCTGCGCAGCTGGCTGCAGACCCATCCCGCAAGCGCTCTTGCGCCGGATGCGCTGTCCGGCAGCGTCGATGTCATCGCGAGCTACCTCACGGAGCAGGTGCTGGCCAACCTGAGCGACCGGGAAGCCGCGCTGCTGCGCGATATATCGATTCTCGACGCGTTCAATCCGGATCTGGTCACTGCCGTCACCGGCAACGGCAACGCCTGGTCCAAAGTGATCGGGGCGCGTGCCCTCGAGTATCTGATCGTGCCGCTGGATCACCACCGCTATTGGCTGCGCTATCAGCATCTCATCGGCGAGATCCTGCGGCGGCGTCTGCGGGATCAGCCCCTGGAGGAAGTCGCGGCGCTTCATCGCCGCGCCTCGCAGTGGTTCGAAGCGCATGGCATGCCGGCGGAGGCAGTGCGCCATGCGAGCGCGGCCGGGGACTTCAAGCACGCGGCGCAAGTGATCGAGCGTCAGGGCATCTGGGAGCTGACGCAATACGGCGGCATTTCGCTGCTGCAGCGTCTGCTCGCGCCGATCCCCGCGGAGCGCGCTCGGGAATATCCCCGCGTGCAGCTCGGGCGGGCGATTCTTCTGGCCAAGAGCTCGCGACCGCTCGAGGCGCTGCAGCTCTTCAAAGCCATCGAAGAGGCCACCGGGGGCTTCTCGCGTCTCGCGCCTGATGAGATCGAGGCGACGAGACGCGACGCTCAGCTCGTGTACCACGTGGTGGGGGGCTACTGCGACCTGCCGATCGGTCCGGACACGCTCGAGAGCGTCCACCGGCTGATCGCCGAGCAGCCAGCTAGTGCGAGCGTGGTGCGCGCCGTGCTGCTCAATGTGGCGGCCTTCTATGCTCACGGCCTCGGATGCATGCCCACCGCTCTCGATCTTGCCCACCAGGCGGGCCGAGCGATGCGGCACGTCGGCTCCGTCGTGGGGATCAACCACTGCTATCTGCAGCTCGGGACCGCTCACTTGAGACTCGGCCAGCTGCGCGATGCCGAGGCGGTATTCCGCGAGGCGAGCGCGCTGGCCGAGGAGAATTTCGGTGCTGACAGCGGTCTGCGGGCCTGCTCCGATGTGCTGCTCGCCGTGACGCTCTACGCCCGCGGCGACATTGACGGGGCGCGCGAGCGGCTCGATCCCGCCCTCCGACAGGCGGAGTCAGGCGACGGTTGGATAGATGTGTACCTCGAAGGCTACGAGACGGCCGCCGCCATTGCTTTCACCGATGGGGAGCTGCACGCCGTGGACGATGTCCTCGTGCGCATGGAGCGAACCGCCCGGGAGCGGGGGTTGCGCCGGCTCACCGCGCTGCGGGAGACGCTGGTCGCGCGGCTGGCGATCCTCCGCGGCGAGTACCCGGCGGCCGAGGCCGCGCTCGCTCGTCTCTCACCCCCTTACCTTCCCGGCAGGTGGCGTGATCATCCCTATTGGTGGCGGGTGCACGATGAGGCCGCGCTCGCCGTGGCTCTGCTCGCCCTCGCTCGCGAGGACCTGACGGGCGCCGAGGCCGCCCTCAGCGACCTGTCACAGGCCGCCGAGGCAGGCCGGCGGGAAGCGCCGCTGACGCTGGCGCGCGCACTCCAGGCGGTGTTGCGGCTGCGCCGCGGGGATGCCGCCGGAGCGAGCCAAGCTCTGTTGGAAGTCATCGAGGCCCGCATGGAGGAAGACGACGTACAGGGCATCGCACGACTAGGTGCCGTGATCGCACCCCTGTTGCGTACCGCCCGGACCCGAATCCAGGCCAGCGAATCAACCGCCAGCATCCGCGTCAGGCACGCACTGTCCGCGCTCAGCTCGGCGGTGGAGCGATTCCGGGTCGGCGATCGCGGCAGTCCCTTGCCCCTGAGCCCGCGAGAGACGGAAGTACTCGCGGCACTCGCGCGCGGCGCCTCGAACAAGGTGATTGCACGGACGCTGCAGATGACGGAGAACACCGTCAAGTTCCATCTGAAGAGCGTTTTCAACAAGCTCGGGGTCAATACCCGCGCCGGCGCCATCGAGCTCGCGCGACAACACGATCTGTGATTGTCAGGGGTAATCAGGGACGACGCGGCCGAAGCAACAGCGGCGCGTAGCGAAGCACGAAGAGCCCGAACGCGCCGATCCACAGCAGTGCGGCGACGAGCAGCCAATCCAGCCCGGCCCGTACAGCAAACGTCGCGATGATGCGCGCCGCGGTGGCCAGGACGACCAGCACATAGATCAGCGCAGTCGGCCGGTCGGCTGAGAGCTTGTACCCGGTATGTCCCCGGGTCGCGCGCGTCATCACTGCGAGGATCATGGTGCCGATCGCGCCGACCGTCAGAGTGTGGATCGCAGCGCTCAAAGGAAATGCAGCAGGCGCGCTGTCAGCCCTGCGCGGAGAGAACGGTTATTGAGCCGCCCGGGCGGGCCGCCTCATGTATTGAACCATCGCGACCGCCAGGCCCACGGCCATCCAGCATCCGCCCATGATCTTGGCGTTGCCACTCATCCCCCAGATGACGACGGCAACCACCCCGAATCCGATTGCCGGTGCGAGCAGGTGACGGACCCAATTGCGACTGCGGCGGTCCCACAGGAAATGCTTCACCACCGACGCATGCACGAATAGAAACGCGGTGAGCGCGCCGAAGCTCACGATGGACACCAGCAATTCCAGGCGACTGGCAAAGAAGATGATGAGCCCCAGCGTGACCACCGCCACGAGCAGCGTCGCCCGATCCGGAACGCCCCGCCGTGGATGCACGCGGCTCAGTGCGCGCGGCAAGCGACCGTCGCGCGCCATGCTGAAGAACAGCCGCGAGACCGCCGCCTGCGCGGTAAGCCCGGCGCCGACGTTGGCGAGGAACACTCCAGCGATCGAGAGGGTCGCCTTCAACCATGAGCCGCCCACGAGCGCAGCGATGTCATAGAAGGCGGCATAGGTCGGGATGCCCGGGGGGAACGCCTTGCGTCCAAGCACGAACAAAGATGCCAGATAGCTTTCGCTGATGAAGAATGCCGAAGCCAGGAGCAGTGACAGCAGTGTTGCCTTTGCAACGCTGGAAGTGCCGCCCCTGGCTTCCTCGGAAAGCGTCGAGATGGCGTCGAACCCGAGGAAATTGAGCATGCCGATGGATAGGGCGCCCACAACCAGCGCGGATGAGATCCGTCCACCGCCATGGATCGGCGCCGGAGAGAAGTGCGCGCCTGCCGTGCCATGGACGACCGCTGCCAGCGCGAATATGAGAAAAAGCGTGACCGCCAGCACCTGCAGGGCGAGCAGCGCGGCATTCGCGCGGGCGACGGATGCGATGCCCCGCAGATTGACCAGCGTATTGAGCGCCACCAACGCGCCCGCCCACACCGCCAGCGGGACGCCAGGCAGCACCGCATCGATCGCCACCGCCGCCGCGATATAGATGAGCGCCGGGGCCAACAGGTAATCGAGCGTCACGGCCCAACCCGCAAGGAATCCGGCGCTTTCTCCGAAGCTCAGCTTCGCATAGGCGTAGGCGGATCCTGACAGCGGGAATTCCCGCGAGAGTGCCATGTAGGAGAGGGCGGTGAAGAGGATCGCGCCGAACCCGATGATGTATACCAGCGGCACCATCCCGGCGCTGGCGTTGTAAAGGATGCCGAAGGTGGCAAAGGGGGCGGTCGGGGAGATGTAGAGCAGGCCGTAGACGAGAAGATCAGTGACGCCGAGGGAGCGCTTGAGCTCCTGCCGGTAGCCGAATGCGGCCACCGTCCCCGCGGCCGGGCCGGCACCCGGCGCCGGCCCGATGTCTCCTGCCATGCCCATTGTGCGCAGCGAAACTCAGTAGCGCAGGCTGAAGTTGATCAAGCCGTAGGCGAAGATCAACCACACACCGTAGAGCGCCGCGAGCCCGAGCAGCGCCTCACCGCTGCGCACCAGCCAGCCGCCGGGCCCGCGCCATACTCTGGGCACCGTCTCGACCAGGATCGCCAGCGCGCCGAGGAACCCCAGTACCGATACGCAGTAAGCGACGATCATGGCCCCATCGAGGCCCCAGCTGCCTTTGAGCAGCAGCATGACTATCGATGCCCAACTCGCCACCATGGCAATGAGCAGCACCGCACCCACCCGTGAGGCGAGGCGCAGGCGTTTTCGTTCCGGCGAGAGCGCCAGGCCAGCCTTGAAACGTCGCCGCGTCACCCAGCCGGCCGGCCAGAGGATGATGGCCAGCAGCAATATCACGCAGAAGGCGGACATCATCCATATCATGTCGCCGGTCTGCCCCAAGCCGTGGGCGCGCTGGAATATCAGGACCGGCAGGAAGTCGTCGGAAATCCAATAGAGGATCCGTCCTTTGGGATCCGCGACGAACTTGAGATGCGTCTGGCCGCCGATCTCGCGATAAGTGAGCGGGCCGACCTCGCGCCAGCGCAGCGGCGTACCGCTGAGATCCGTGAGCGCGGCCACCCGCACCGTGCCATCCGGCGAGGCCACCACTTTCGTCTGCAGGAAGCTGTTGATGACGCTCAGCGCGCTCGTGATCCGGCGCGAGGACTCATACCATCCGGCCACCCGGGCCGCATCGACCTGCGGATGGGCAACTGTCGACTCGTGTGGCGGAGAAAACGGGAAGTAGCGATCGAGAAACGCCCTGAACACGGCCGTGCGCGCACTGTCGGAGGCCCCTTCGCTGCCCGCACTGTTGAAGGACATGAAGATGCCGACGTTGCGATCGAG
>DATAXF010000060.1:0-2638 GCA_036273095.1 Steroidobacteraceae bacterium
GTCTCCGACGGGATCCGCAATCCGCAGTTTCCGGCCGATGACGGCGGCCAGCTCACGGCGACCCTCTACCACACGATGTCGAGCGGCAACCTGCTCATCTGGGCGCGCCGGCTGCGCGACAAGAACCTTTTCATCACCGACATTCCGGTGGCTGTGAGCCCGAACGGCAGAGACATCTCGCCGTTCCCCGGATTCAATCCCAATACCGGGACCTTCGCGGGCAATGCGACCCGGGACATCACCGTCGAGGAATTCCCGTGCGGCACTCCTGGGTGCGTCCCCGGCACGGTAAGCGCCAATCTCGCCGACGGCAGGGGATCGGACCTGCGGCTGCTGGGAGCCGACCTCGACCTCGAGCTCGGACCATGGTCGGTCAGCGACAAACTGGGGTTCACCGCCGGCCACATGCCGACCAACGCGCTCTTCAACAACTTCCCGCCGGAGACGATGGCGAGCGCCATAGCCAGCGAGATCGCCGGCGTCGATAGTGAGGCATCGGTGATGACCGCGACAGGAGGCTCGCCGTTCGTGACGGGGACGCCCACCTACGTGGCAGGCGGCGGCGCCGTGAGTCCCGCCACGGACGTCGTTTCCGTCGGCTTCTGGATCGTCGACAAGAAGATTCAGGCGCTGACCGATGACCTGCGCTTCAGCCGCGCGCTGTTCCAGGGCAACACGGCGACCGCGGGCGGCTATTTCGCCGATTACTCATCCGATGACAGCTGGTACCTCGGCAACAACGAGCTGATGACGGCGACGCCGAACGCGCAACTCATCAACTTCTCGCTCCTCACGGCCGCAGGCGCCGCCGGCCCGGTGGGCCTGGTGACCCGGAACGGCATCCTGAGCGGCGCCACCACTGCGCTCGCCGACCATTACAACGGCCGCAACGCGGCTGCCTTCGTCTCCGATCAGTGGCGCATCGGGCCGTGGCTGCTCGATGCCGAGTATCGGATCGAGAACGAGAGGATTGCCGGCATAGTGGAAGGGACGACGAATGTCGACCTGGATGATGATCCGCTGACGCTCTACAACGACGGCACGAACGTGCTCACGGGCCAGTGGCAGCCGTCTACTTACGATCACACGCTCGGCGCCTGGAGCACGGGAGCCAACTATGAGCTCAACTCGCACATGAGCGTCTATGGCCGCATCAACGAGGGCGTGCACTTCCCGAGCTTCGATGATGTGCGCGACGGGACGCCGGACTCACAGCGGATTGAGAACTACCAGGTCGGATACAAGGTACAGACGAGATCGCTATATGCCTCGGTCGACGTCTTCCACCGACTCTTCTACGGCGTACCCTTCCAGGCGTTCCTCGGTAGCGGAATGCAGGTAGTCGCCACCTACGGCGCGGCATCCTGGGGCACGGACTTCCAGGTCGATTGGTTTCCGCTCGAGCGCCTGAGTCTCGGCCTGACCGGCGACTGGCAACACTCCGTCTACACGAATTTCGCTTCCTTCGCGGGAGGCGGGACGGAGGCGTATGACAACGACAGCAACATCCTGCAGCGCCAGCCACGGATGCAACTGCGATTCACGCCGACGTACGAGATGCCAACGGCCTGGGGCACGATCCGCGTATTCGCGGCGGTGAGCTATATCGACCTGCGCTATTCGGATCCCGGGAACACTCAGATCCTGCCGGCCTTCACCACCCTCGATGCCGGCATCGTGGGCGACTTCGGCGATCACGTGGAGCTGCGGCTGCAGGGCACGAATCTCACCGACGCGCTCGGCCTTACGGAAGGCAACTCGCGGAGCCTCACCGCCGGAATCTCCACCGGATTCGAGATGGCGCGGCCGATCTTCGGCCGCGAGGTGCAGGGGCAGCTCAAATACTATTTTTGACCGGGGCTACCACGCCCTGAAGATGCTGCTCACCAGGTCGCTGGCGAGGCCGAAGCCCGCTCCCATGCCGAGGCCGGATACGACGTTGCTCATAAATCCGCCGCCAGTGCCGGCGTAGGGCTGCGCCGCCCAGCCGCGCGTCTGGTAGGTCGATTGCGGCATCGAAGTGACGTGCGTCTCCAGAGAATGGATGTACTCCGCCATCTGCTGGATGAGCATGAGCGCCGACTGATTCTGCCTCTGGATGCCGAGGGCGGTCTCCCTGAGGTCGAGCATCAGCTCGCGGGCCAGGGTAGGGTCGCTGATCTTCGATTGCAGCTTCTCGGCCAGGGTCTTGATGGCCTGTCCGACCTGGTCCGCCTGCTGCTGCAGCTGAATGGCCTGATTCTCGGCTGTCTGGTAGTCCACGATACGGTCACCTGTGATGTGCTCGATGAATATTCGACCGGCAAATCGTACCTTTGTTCGTTCTACAGGGCCTGAAGAGCCGCAGCCACAATGAGGAGCACGGCGAGAGCCGCACCGGCGGCGGCCGGCACGAGCCGCGAGACTCCGTAGGCCGCAAGCAGCGCAACCGCCACCGAGGCGACATTGCGCTGATCGCCGAAGGTGAGCTGCAGCAGTTTCCTCATGCCCGCGCCCTGGCAGCGGCCGCGCCTGGCGCGCGCGAGCGCCAGGCGATGATCCTTCCGGCCACGGCGTAGCAGGCGAAGAGGAGGAGCAGGGTGACATCACCTAGCGGCCACACCGCCTGCTCGCCCGCGAGTCCCCCGATTGCCCAGAA
>DATAXF010000061.1:0-11996 GCA_036273095.1 Steroidobacteraceae bacterium
GGACCCGTGACGGTGGTCTCCATGAGAACCGGGGTGGAGGTGACGTTGGCGGCCTGCAGCTGCACGGTGCGCGGCGTGCTCGAGCCGGGGTCGAGCACTTCGAGTGTGTGAGTCTCTCCAGCCGTGGAAGGCGCGAGGCCCTCATTGATGGTGTTGACGCTCGCCTGATCGTCGGCATTGACGACATCGACACCATCGACTTGAAGTACCGTGTCACCGCGCACGAAATTCGCGGCAACCGTCTGCGACGGCAGACTGGCTGTCGGCTCCAGGTACGCGATCACGACGTTGCGTGGTGGCGTGGCGGCGATGATCTCAAAGTCGACTCCGTAGCCGACCTCCGCCCCCGCCTCCGAGAGCGACTCCCACACCGAGGTCGGGTAGGTGAAGTGGAACCGGTCTTTCGGAGCGCCGGACGACGTCGTCTCGGTCGTCTTCATGAGCTGGAAGTAGTCCGGGGTCGTGGACAGCGCGGGATTTGCGTCCTGCACCTCGTCGTACCAGAGGTAAAGCTGATGGGTCCAGGAGCGCAGCCAGTTGTTCTCGTCCGTGGCCGTGCCCTGGCTGTCGGGATAAGGCTGCTGCGTGTAAGGATCGGTACCGGAGCGCGGGGCTGCGCAGAGCGCCGCGAATTTGGCAGGCGGATCGAAGACTCCGGGAGTCCAGTTGGAAGTATTCGCGTTGGAGCTGCTGCCGCTGCTGCCGCTTGGGGAGGCAAAGCTGCTACCGCCGCCCCCGCCACAACCGTAGAGGGCTGCAAGCGCTGCCAGCGGCAGCACCCAGCGCGCATTGCGCGCTGCCCGTGATCGTCCGACCCCCAACACGTTTGACCTCCCAGAGCAACGCGGCGCCGCGGGAGCCCATCTGGGCCGCCGCGGCGCCGTCCGTTTGTCGGTCTTCGCACTATAGCCGAAAGACCGTACCGCGCAACTCCTCTCAGTCAGCAGGTTCCGTATTCGTGAAGTACATCAGCACATACGCCTTGTAGGTGCCGTCCGTCTGCGGGGTGCCGTAGACCTTCACCTGCGTACCGGCGGCAAGCGCACTCATGAGCGTGCTCAGGCCGCTGGCGGTCGTGATGTCGATCGGGCTGATCGACACGATGCCGTTGGAGCGATCCACCTGATAGACCAGAGTGGCGGAGCCGGAGGCCGCACTGATGTCGACCGTGCCGGATGTCGTGCCACCGGAAAGCGTCATGGTGAAGGAGTTGTTGGCCAGGCCCGTCACCACCGTACCGCGCGGCAGCGGCGTCGGCTCCAGAACCGTCCAGGGCAGCGTCCACCCGGAGGGGTTGGCAGGATCGGCCCAGCGCGCATCCGACAGGCCCCAGGCGAATAAGCTGTCGCCGGCGAACATGAAGCCGCCCGAGCCGCCGCCGCCCACGGCGCTGCGGCGCGGCGCGTTTATGCGATTTTACGTAAGATGGAAACTACGTACTGCTTGCCGTCACGACAGGCGTCTTCCACTGACTGACCGCTTGCCAGTCCCGCCGCGATTGCCGATGCCAACGCGCACCCGGTGCCGCGGCCTCGAGCCTCGAGGCGCGGTGAAGAAAGCCATTGCGGTGCGCCTTCTGCGCTGAGAAGCAGGTCGACCGACTCGGGGCCCCCGGCATGGCCGCCTTTGAGCAACACGGCGCGCGCGCCCATGGAGAGAAGCGAGCGGGCCTGATCGAGCAGCTCCTCGCGGCTCGCGGCAGGCGCCATGCCGCAGAGACTCGCGGCCTCCGGGATGTTGGGAGTCAGGAGGGTTGCGAGCGGAAAGAGCCGCGTGCGCATCTCCGCGCGACCCTCCTCATCGAGCAGCACTCCGCCGGATGAGGAGAGCAGCACCGGGTCGAGAACGATGGGAATCGCGCCGTCGCGAGGCAGGCCGTCCGCTACGGCACTCACCGATGCGCCGGTGCCCAGCATGCCGATCTTGATCGCGCCGACGACACTGGATTCGAGGGCGGCGCGGATCTGAGAACGAATGACCTCCGCTGGCACGTGGTGCACGCTGACCACGCGGCTGTGCGTCTGAGCGGTCACCGCGGTGACGGCACAGAGTGCCCCCACGTGGAGGTCGGCCAGCACCTGGAGGTCGCGCACGATGCCGGCGCCCCCACTCGAGTCGGACCCGGCAATCACGAGGACGGCGGGCCGGCGGCTCAAGAGCTCAGTCTCCGAATGCGATCAGGGCCAGGTTTGCGCGCCCTGCCTGGCGCAGAGCCTGCGCGGCGCGCCAGGCGCGAATGCCTGAACGGCAGCAGAGGACCACACGGGAGGCGGATGCGTCGGGTAGCCCTGCTCTTTCCACTTCCTCGACGCTCACCCGCAGTGCGCCCGGGAACGGTGATACCGGAGCTTCGGTGAGACTGCGAAGGTCGACCACGAGATCGGCGTCGCTCACCTCCTCGGGCGCGATGAAGCGCAGTGCAGGAGCCGGCGGCTCGTGCGCGGAAGCGAAGGAGAATCCGCTGAAGCGCAGCGTGCGGAAGTCGACGCTGACGAGCTGGCCGAGCGCCGTCGGGGTGAGCTCGAGGAGAATCGCGAGGACCATATGCGCCTGCAATGTCCCCATCACTCCGACGGCGGTGCCGAGGACACCGGATTGCGCACACGATCCGGCCTGGCGTGGCATCTCCGGGAATACCGCCCTGTAGCTGGGGCCGCCCCCGCAGAAGGCGCCCACGTATCCGGAAAGGCCCAACACCGAAGCGCTGATCAGGGGTTTGCGCTGACGGAGACACTCGTCGCTGAGAATGTAAGTGAGAGCGAGGCTGTCCGCGGCATCGACGATGACGTCCGCTCGCGAGACCCATTCAGCGGCATTCGCCGGGGTCAACCGCTCCACGGCATCCTCTACCGTCACTTCCGGGTTCAGCTGCCGCATGGCGGCGGCCGCGGCGCACGCTTTTGGCGCGCCGAGATCGCTCATGCGATAGAGCGGCTGGCGCTGCAGGTTGGATTCGTCCACCCGGTCATGATCGACGATGAATAGGCGTCCAACGCCTGCCGCGCAGAGATACTGCAACACTGGGCAGGCCAGCCCGCCGGCGCCGGCCACGAGCACAGTGGCCGCGGCCAGGCGCGCCTGGCCCTGGGGGCCGACTTCCGGCAATACCATCTGGCGAGCGTAGCGGTCGCTCATGCGGCGGCGCCTTGGTGGACCCAACCTCTCATGCGCTCCTCAGGCACCGGATTGCGAACGATATCCGTCACCACCGCCGCGGAGTCCGCCCCTGCCGCCAGCACGCCTGGCAGGCGCTCGAGCGTGATGCCGCCGATGGCCACGAGTGGGATGGCGCCGATCCGGCGCTTCCACTCACCGATGCGCTCGAGCCCCTGCGGCGCAAACGCCATGACCTTGAGCAGTGTTGGGTAAATGGGACCCAGCGCGACATAGTCCGGTGCGAGAGCGAGAGCGCGCCCGAGCTCGGCGTCATCGTGGGTGCTGATGCCGATCCGGATATTGGCGCGGCGCAGCGCCGGCACGTCCGCGGTGTCGAGATCGCCCTGGCCCAGGTGAACGAAATCGCAGCCCTCCTCCAGGGCGAGCTGCCAGTGATCATTGACGATGAGTTGCGCGCCGGCGTGCGCGCAGAGATCCCGGGACTCGCGGATCTCGGCTCTGACCTCCTCCGCGGACCGGCCCTTGATCCGAAGCTGCACCAGGCGCATGCCTGCGGGCAGCAGGCGGCGTATCCATACCGCGCTGTCGACGATCGGGTAGACAGGCGCCAGCATCATCGCAGGAGAGCCTTGCCGATGACTGGCGTGGAGGGTGCCGCGAGATCTCGCGGCTCCATGGGCCCGGCCTCATAGGCCGCCCTGCCAGCTGCCACTGCTTGCGCGAAAGCGCCGGCCATGCCGATGGGATCGCGCGCCTGCGAGACGGCCGTGTTGATGAGCACTGCGTCGAAGCCGAGCTCCAGTGCCTGCGAAGCGTGCGACGGCACGCCTATACCCGCATCGACCACCATCGGCACCTCGGGAAGCCGGGCCCGCAGCGTTTTCAGGGCGAAGACGTTGTTGAGCCCGCGGCCGGAGCCGATGGGCGAGCCCCAGGGCATGAGCACTCGGCAACCGGCTTCGAGCAGCCGCTCCGCCACGATGAGATCCTCGGTCGTGTAGGGGAATACATCGAAGCCTTCCTTACAGAGGATGCGCGCCGCTTCCACCAGACCAAAGACATCCGGTTGCAGCGTGTCGTCCTCTCCGATGACCTCGAGCTTCACCCAGGAAGTCCCGAAGACCTCGCGAGCCATCTGCGCCGTGGTCACGGCTTCCTTCACGGAGTGGCAGCCGGCGGTGTTGGGCAACACGCGCACGCCGAGGTCGCGGACGATCGACCAGAAGCCCTGTCCCGCACGCTCGCCCCCCGATTCCCGGCGCAGCGACACGGTGACGACCTGCGTCCCGCTCGCCTTCACCGCCTCGGTCAGGATGGACGGCGACGGGTAGCGGGCGGTGCCGAGCAGCAATCGCGAGGAGAGCTCGGCGTCATAGAGTCGCAACATGGCCGCTCCTGCTCCTAACCGCCCTGCATGGGCGCCAGCACTTCGATCCGGTCGCCGTCGGCGAGGCGAGCGGTCTGCCGCTCCGCTGTCGCCACGAACTCGCCGTTGACGGCCGTCGCGACGACGGCGCCGCCATAACCCAGCTCCTCGAGCGCGCCGCGGAGATCCGCCGCCCGGATCTCATGCGAGGCGCCGTTGACGAGAATCCGCATGCATCACCTCGAGAGAATCATCCGCTGCCAGAACGAGCTCCGCCGCCTGGCGCGCGAGCGCCGGAGCCAGGAGGAAACCGTGCCGGTAGAGACCATTCACATGGACCGTGTCGCCGATCCGGCATACGCGCGGCAGGTTGTCGGGAAAAGCCGGCCGCACGCCGGTGCCGATCTCGACGATCTCCGCCTCACCGAACGCCGGATGCAGCGCATACGCCGCGCCGAGGAGTTCCAGCATGGAGCGCACCGTGATGCGCGACGGCTGGTCGCTCTCGATCATGGTCGCGCCGATCATGTAGTGACCGTCGCCCCGCGGCACGATGTATACGGGCACCCTCGGGTGCAGCACCCGCACGGGCCGCGACAGGCTGACATCAGCGAGCCTCACCACCAGCATCTCGCCCTTGACGCCCCGAAGGTCCGGTAAAGCATCGCGCGCCTCGAGGCCCCGGCAATCGATGACCGTGGTGCCCGCGGCCTGTGCCGCGAGCGTCTTCTCCTCACAGGCCTGAGCATCCGTCCCGAAGCGGATCGGAGCGCCGAGCGCCGCGAGCCGCGCGGCCAGGGCGGCGAGCGCCGCGCGCGGGTCGAGGTGCCCTTCCTCCGGGAAGTAGAGCCCCTGGCTGAAGCGGCCCGCGAGATCGGGCTCGAGCTCCGCGATGCCCTGGCTCTCAACCCATTGGTAGCGCTCTGTGCGGCGAGCGAACTGGCGCAGCTCTCCGGCGTCGCGCCCATGGGCCACGACGAGGCTGCCGCGCAGCACGGTGTCCGGGAATCTCGCCGCCCACCAGGCGAGGCTCTCCGCGCCGAGCGTCGTCACCAGGGGCTCCGCGCTCTCGCGCTCGCACCACGGCGCGAGCATCCCGCCCGCGTACCAGGAGCAGCAGGCCGCGCCCAGCCGCTCCCCCCGCTCCAACACCTCCACCGCCGCGCCGCGCTCGGCAAGCTCCACCGCGCAGGCGAGCCCCGCTACGCCCGCACCGAGGACGATGGCGCGCATGCTCAGCTCTGCGATTCGTCCGAGGACACGTAGATCTCGCTGCCCGCGGCGCGGAACTTCTCCGCCATCTCCTGCATGCCCTGCTGCTTCGCCTCGGCTCGCACTTCGTGCGAGATGCGCATGGAGCAGAACTTCGGGCCGCACATGGAGCAGAAATGCGCGACCTTGTGCGCCTCCTTCGGCATCGTCTGGTCGTGGAAGGAACAGGCGGTGTCCGGGTCGAGGGAGAGGTTGAACTGATCGCCCCAGCGGAAATCGAACCTCGCCCGCGACAGTGCATCGTCGCGCTCGCGGGCGCCGGGATGTCCCTTGGCAAGATCGGCGGCATGCGCGGCAATCTTGTAGGTAATGACGCCCGTCTTGACGTCGTTGCGGTCTGGAAGTCCCAGATGTTCCTTCGGCGTTACGTAGCAGAGCATCGCAGTCCCGTACCAGCCGATCATCGCCGCACCGATGGCGGAGGTGATGTGGTCGTAGCCCGGCGCGATGTCAGTGGTGAGGGGGCCCAAGGTATAGAACGGCGCCTCGCCGCAGGTGGCGAGCTGCTTGTCCATGTTCTCCTTGATCTTGTGCATGGGCACGTGGCCGGGTCCCTCGATCATCACCTGGCAGTCGCGCTTCCAGGCGATGCGGGTGAGCTCGCCCAGGGTCTCGAGCTCCGCGAACTGAGCGGCATCGTTGGCATCGGCGATGGAGCCCGGGCGCAGGCCATCGCCCAGGGAGAAGCTGACATCGTAGGCGCGGCAGATCTCGCAGATCTCCGCGAAGTTCTCGTAGAGGAAGCTCTCGCGGTGGTGCGCCAGGCACCACTTCGCCATGATGGAGCCGCCGCGGGAGACGATACCGGTGACACGGTTGACGGTGAGCGGCACGTAATGCAGCCGCACGCCCGCATGGATCGTGAAATAGTCGACGCCCTGCTCCGCCTGCTCGATCAGCGTGTCGCGGAAAACCTCCCAGGTGAGGTCCTCGGCGATGCCGCCCACTTTCTCGAGCGCCTGGTAGATGGGGACGGTGCCGATCGGCACCGGGGAATTGCGCAGGATCCACTCCCGGATGGTGTGGATGTTGCGTCCGGTCGAGAGGTCCATCACGGTGTCCGCGCCCCACCGGATGGCCCAGACCATCTTGTTCACTTCCTCCGCGGTCGAGGATGTGACGGCGGAGTTGCCGATGTTGGCGTTGATCTTCACCAGGAAGTTGCGGCCGATGATCATCGGTTCCGACTCCGGGTGGTTGATGTTGGCCGGGATGATGGCGCGGCCTGATGCAACCTCGGCGCGCACGAATTCCGGGGTGACGAAGTCCGGGATCGAGGCGCCCCAGGACTCGCCGTCGCGGGTACCGGCGGCGCGCTGGCGCTCGCGGCCGAGATTTTCGCGGATCGCGACAAACTCCATTTCCGGCGTGATGATGCCGGCGCGCGCGTAGGCGATCTGAGTGACGGCGGCAGCGCCTCGCGCTTTGAGGGGGGCGCGCCTCATGGGGAATGTTGGCGCCGCGGCGGCGCCGATTTCCGTGAAGCCGTTGTCTTCCGGCTGCACGGGCCGACCCTCGCCCGTCACGACATCGCCGCGCGCGAGGATCCACTCCTCCCGCAGGCGCGAGAGTCCGCGGTCGATATCGATGTGCACGGCCGGATCGGTGTAGGGGCCGGAGGCGTCGTAGACGACGAGCGGCGGTTCGCCCGCCGACGGATGCAACGCGATCTCCCTCATGGGAACGCGCACCTGCGAGTGGATGCGGCCGGGCGCGAACACCTTACGGGACGCGGGCAGCGGGTCTGAGACGACGGTCAGGGGAACGGCACTCATCGTGGATGCTCCTCGAGCGGTTGGGACCGCGGAAGATCCAGCGAGGCCGTGAGAAAGTGGGAAGCGGACGGAGAACTTTCCTACGCCAGAATGAACTGGATCAGGTTCGGAGGGTCGCCATGCCGCGCCGTTGCCGGTGCCACTGGCCTCTCAGCCCCTTGCCGGGGCTCCCCTAGTTTCTGCTGGTGAGGAACATAGTCCACAGGTGCGCGGGGGTCAAGATACACCTTGAGCGCAAGCGGATCGGTAAGAACTTCAATCTGAAGGGCAATCTTTGCAAGAGATTGCAAAAAGAAGAAGAGGCCGGCAGCTCGATGGCCGCCGGCAATATCAATTCCCTAGCAGGGAATCGTCAGGACCTTGATTCGCGGTGAGCTTCTGCTCCGCCTCCGTGACTCGCCTGACCGCCCTTGCGGCCGGCTTCGGCGGCAAGCTCCGGATTCTGCGAGAAGCTGCGCTTCTCATCCGGTACGCTCTGACCGCCCTTGCGGCCGGCCGTCGCGGCAAGCTCGCGATTCTGCGAGAAGCTGCGCTTCGCGCCGGGTACGCTCTGCCCGCCTTTGCGGCCTGCCTCCGCGGCAAGTCGGCGATTCTGCGAAAAACTACGCTTCTCGTCGGGCACAGCCTTACCGCCCATGCTGGCGATCTGGCGCTGCCGCTCCGCATTCATCGAGGCAAATCCCCGATTGGATGTGCGGCCCTCCGAGATGCGTCCATCGTGACCTGATACCTGAGCCATCACTAACCTCCTCCACAAACTGGGTTCGTCGGAGCTCGCGGGCACCCACAGCGGCAGCAATCGATGTGCGGCCCAAGGACTTCGTCGAGAACATCCTGGCCAGCGAGCACCCATGACACAGCAAGAGCCATGCCGGCCGCAGCCCACTCCGGTTAGTGTGGGCCATCCGGGTCTAAGGTTCCCTCCTACTTTAGTAGGGGGTCAGGGGCTCTTTGGGGAGGGGTCGGGGTGGACGGCGGCGAGCTGGCGATCGATGCCTGAGATCTCCTGCTGCAGGATCGCCTTCACGTCGGCCGGTGGATTGAGGCCGAGAAGCCGGGTGAAGCGCGCGCGCGCGAGAGGCAGATCGCCCCGACGCATGGCGGCGGCCGCACCGAAGAAGAGCGCCTGCGGCGAGGTGGGTTCGAGCGCGAGCGCCCGCTCGATGAGCTGGCCGGCCTGGCCCTTGAGCTGGGAGTCATCGATCAGCACGAGAGCGTTTGCCTCGCCGATGAGCGCCTCGGCGTTGTGTCCGCCCGCGACCCGATCCGCGCGGTCGAAGGCACGCACGGCGAGCGGATATTCCTGGAGCTGCGCGTAGGAGCGTCCGAGCAGGAGCCAGCCGGCGAGATCGTCGGGATGGTCATTGAGCTGATGGACCAGCCGCTCGACCATTCCCTCGGGCGAAGCGATGCCCGGTGACTTTCGCCACGACCAGTTGCTCCAGGTCGGGTAGAGCGCCGCTGAGCCGATGACCAACAGGCACGTCACCGCAGCGGTGGTCCAGGGCGCCGAGTCGGCCTGCGACATAGGCCGCAGCAGCGGCACGGCGATGAGCGCCACACACATCGCCGCGAGGGCCGCGGCAAGTACGATGAAAACGATCATCCGCTACACATCCGTCAGGTCGTTGTCTTCGATGTCCGTCGCGGCGAGCGCCGCGCGCTGGCGGATGACCCTCACCGCGGCGATCACTCCGACGAGAAGCAGAACGCCCGGGGTGAGCCAGAGCCACGCCGTCTTCGCGACGAAGGGCGGCTTGAAGAGAATGAAGTAGCCGTAGCGTGACACCATGAAGTCGCGGATCTGCTGGTCGGACTTGCCGGCGAACAACATGTCGCGGATCTGCCGGCGCATGTCGGCGGCGAGGTCCACCGGCGAGTCGGCGAGCGACTCGTCCTGACACTGCATGCAGCGAAATCCCTGGATGAGCGCGAGATACCGCGCCTCGAGCTGCGGTGTCGGCATCTGCTCGGGCGCGATGGCGTACGCGGCCGAGGCCCCGAGCAGGACTGCGGCCATGAAGGCGACGATGAAGATCGAGACGGTACGGGCTGACATCAGGAGCTCGAGGCGGTACCCGGCGATTGGCTCATCGGCAGCCGCGGCAGGATCTGCTGCTGCCAGGCGTCCTGGGTGATCGGGCCGATGTACTTGTAGACGACGATTCCCTGCGGATTCACCAGAAAGGTCTCCGGCGCGCCGTACACGCCCCACATGATCGCCTCACTCCCGTCCCGGTCCACCGCGATGGTCTGATAAGGGTCGCCCGCGTCCTTCAGGAACGAGAGCGCATCTCCCCTGTCGTCCTTCCAGTCGAGCCCGACCAGAGGAATGATCCCCGACTGTTTGATCTTGAGGAGCATCTCGTGCTCCGCGCGGCAGGAGACGCACCAGGTGCCCCAGACGTTGAAGAGGTACCAGTGGCCGTGAAGCTGATCGGTGCTGACTCTGCGGGTGGGATCGGTGAGGCTCGGCAGCGAGAACTCAGGGGCCGGCTTGCCGATGAGGGGCGAGGGAATGAGGTCCTTCTCGGGCGACTGCCTGATGCCGATCGCCAGCACCACGACGAGCAGCCCGAAGACCGCCAGCGGAACGATGAACTGCAGGCGGCGCATCAGGCCTGGCTCCGCGTGACTGCGGCGCCGGGCGCGATCGCCGGCTCCTCATTGCGCGCCAACCGGTAGCGGCGGTCCGAGATGGCGAGCATTCCGCCAGTCGCCATGATGAAGGCCGCGAGCCAGATGAAGCTCACCAGCGGCCGCACCTGCAGGCGCAGGCTCCAGTGGCCCTCGCCCAGGTCCTGTCCGAGCGCGACCAGGACGTTGCTGGTGTAGTACATCCGTATGGCGGATGCGGTGGTGACAGTGTGCTGCACCCAGTACTGGCGCTTCTCGGGGTGCATCACCGCAACCGGCGAACCCTTGCGGGTGACGACGACGGTGGCGCCGACACCGCTGTAGTTGGGCCCCTGGATAGGCTGCACGCCCTCGAATTGGAACTGATAGGCGCCCATCTGCGCCGTGCCGCCCGGCGCGAGCGCAACATCGCGCTCCGCGGTGAATCCCTCCACCGATGTGATGGAGATGACGAAGATGCCGAGCCCGATGTGCGCGAGCGTCATCCCGAGCACCGCGCGCGGGATGGTGATGTGACGGCGCAGCCGGTCGATGGGATCGATCAGCGAGGAGAGGATGATCCATGCGCCGAGCGCAACGCCTATCGGGGCGAGCACGCGGCCGCCGGTGAAGAGGCCGAACACCACCGCGCAGCCGATCACCACGGCGGCGATCAAAGTCAGCACGATCGGGCGAGCCCGCTCACTCAGCTTGCCCCGCTTCCAGCGGGCATGAATGCCCAGTGAAAGCAGAGCCAGCAGCGGCAGCATCGAGAGGAGGAACGTCGGGTTGAAATATGGCGGCCCGACGGAGAGCTTGCCGAGACCGAGCGCCGATGAAATGAGCGGCGCTATCGTGCCGGCGAACACCGTCGCGCATGCCGTCACCAGCAGGATGTTGTTGAAGAGAAGGAACGACTCGCGCGCGGTGAGCTCGAAGCCGGCCTCGGACTTCAAGAGCGGCGCCCGCCAGGCATAGAGCGCAAGCGCACCGCCGATCATCACGATGAGAAACGCCAGTATGAAGGTGCCGCGCGTCGGGCTCGCGGCGAACGAGTGCACGGAGACCAGCACGCCGGAGCGCACCAGGAAGGTCCCCACGAGGCTGAGCGAGAAGGCGAGCACGGCGAGGAGCAGTGTCCAGCTCTTGAAGAGCCCGCGCTTTTCAGTGACGGCGAGAGAGTGGATGAGCGCCGTCGCCATCAGCCACGGCATGAAGGACGCATTCTCCACCGGGTCCCAGAACCAAAACCCGCCCCAGCCCAGCGTGTAGTACGCCCACCAGCTCCCGGCCGCGATGCCGCAGGAGAGAAACGCCCACGCGGCCACGGTCCAGGGCCGCGTCCAGCGCGCCCAATCCCGGTCGAGCCGCCCTTCGAGCATGGCAGCGCCCGCGAATGCAAAAGCCACCGCGAGGCCCACGTAGCCGGTGTAGAGGATTGGCGGATGGCCGGCGAGTCCCGGATCCTGCAGGATGGGATTCAGGCTCTCGCCGTCGGGCCATGGGGGATCCAATCGCAGGAAGGGGTTGGAGGTGGCCAGGGTATAAAGAAGGAAGCCGAAGCTGATGAGGCCGAGCACCCCGATTACTCTCGAGGCGAAAGCCTTCGGCAGCCGCGCCGTGCCGAACGCCACCGCCACCGACCAACAGGCGAGCAGGAAGATCCAGAGGATGAGCGACCCGGAGTGTGAGCCCCACACCGCCGCCACGCGATAGAAGAGCGGCAGCGCGGAGTTGGAATTCTCCGCGACGTACTGGACGGAGAAGTCGTTGGCCACGAACGAGGCGACGAGGCAGCCCATGGAGGCGGCGACCATGACGCACTGGCCGGAGACTGCCGGCGTCACGGC